>JAEINP010000012.1 GCA_016342355.1 Desulfatibacillum sp. | reverse complement strand
GGGGCTTTGGCGGAAAATCTTCTCCAAAGCGAACTTTTTGGACATACCAAAGGCGCCTTTACCGGGGCTCACAAGGACAAAAAAGGCATCTTTGAACTGGCGGACAAGGGTACCGTGTTCCTGGACGAAGTGAGCAGTATCAGTCCGTCCATCCAGAGCAACCTTCTCCGGTTTCTGGAAACCCGGGAGGTTCTTCCCATCGGCGGCGCCGCCCCCGTAAAAGTGGATGTGCGCCTTGTTTTCGCCACCAACCAGGACCTGAAGGAAATGGTGGCCCAGGGCCGTTTGCGGGAGGATTTTTATTACCGGATCATGGTGTACCCCATTTTCACCCCCCCTCTCCGGGAACGCAGGGCCGACATACTGCCCATCGCCTACCATTTTCTGGACTTGTTCACCCACTCCATGGACAAGGACATACGCAGTTTTTCCCCGGACGCCGCTGATCTGCTGTTGGAACACTCCTGGCCGGGTAACGTGCGCCAGCTTCGCAACGCCATTGAAAGGGCCGTGATCCTGTGCGAAGGCGTGGTAATCACTGCCAAGGAACTGGAGCACCTAAGGGACAGGGCAGGGCAGGGCAGGGAACAGGGAACCCATGCCTTTTCCGGGGACTACAAAATCCCGGAAACCAGCGAGGAACTCAAGGAAACCAAAAAACTCATCCGCCAACAGGCGGTGGAGCGTGTGGAAAGGGACTTTTTGGCCCATGCCCTGGAAAAAAGCAACGGCAACATCACCCGGGCGGCCAAGGAGGCAGGCATGCAGCGGAGCAATTTTTCCAACCTCATGAAAAAGCTCGGTGTCCGTGCAATCAAAAGCTGAAATGGGATGGATTGGCGCCTTCCTCCAGACACAGATCGGATTATGGTGATGCGTCCAAAGTTAGAGGATTGACAAGGAACGCAAAAATGTGAATATTGGGCCGGTGAAGCCCGACCCTTAGTGGTCTCTTGTTAGAGTTTTTTGTCCCGTGAATTCGAACCAGGTATTCACGGCTGAGAGAAATTGGATGTCAAAAATGGATGGAGACAAGGCCCAGATCGTAGCCCAGGCCCTTGCCGGGCAAAAGGAGCGGGAAAAGGGGTATCGGCACAAGGCGCTCAGCATGTATCCTCATGTTTGCGGCAAATGCGGCCGGGACTTTGAGGGAAAACGAGTCCAGGAACTGACGGTCCATCACCGGGACCACAACCACGATAACAATCCGCCCGATGGCAGCAACTGGGAGCTTTTGTGCGTGTATTGCCACGAGGACGAACACTCCCGCCACATGGTTGCGGACGCCTATGCCGGAGACACTTCCTCCAGCCGGGAGAACGCTCCTTCCATGGAGAACAAGCCCTTCGGCAATTTGGCGGCCCTGCTGCAGAAGAAATCCAAGTAAGCCTTTTTTATAAAAATCGAAGCCGGACGCCAGGGTGGCGCCCGGCTGATTTGCCCGCCGTAATTTTTTTCTTACCATACGGTAAAAAAATATTGACAAGGTTTGATATACTAACTATATTTTAAGCCATGGAACGACGTGAAATACATTACGAGATTTTGGAAGTCTTTTTGAGGGTGCTGAACAAATACCGCACCCTGGAAAAGCTCCCCACAGTCTTCGAGACCGGGGACAAACTTCATAAGCAGGAGGTCAACGCCATAGAGGCCATTGGTCTGGACCCCGGAAAAAATGTGAGTTCCCTGGCCCAGACTCTGGGTGTGACCAAGGGAACCATATCCCCCCTGGTCTCCCGTCTTTCCCAAAAGGGATTTGTGAAAAAATTCAAGGGCGGCGACAATGACAAGGAGGTTTTGTTGGATCTCACCATGCAGGGAAAGAGGATTTTTCATGAGCATGAAATGCTGCGCCTCAAGCTCCATGCCGACCTATTTGAGCAGTATGAAAAGGAGAATCCCCAATACCTCTCTTTTTTAAAGCGCTTTTTAACCCAGGCGGAGCGGCTTATCGAAGAGCATTATGAGGAGACTCAGGGAAACTAATAGGCTCCTTTTTTTTAAGTATATGGTTTGGTATGCTAACAATAATTTGTGGTTGATGCAGCGCACATGCCGGAAAACAGCCACATGTGATGGCTCCAAGCCGGACAATGGCCCCGGGCCACCGGCTTTAATATATAGGGATCGGGATTTGCACGGCCGGTAAATCCCAATCCCGGATAAGAGAATTCTAACCGTAGTATCGCAAAGGAGTGGCAGCATGAAGAAATTAGCGGTTTTGTGTGTGTTGTTGACGGGAATGGGTTTTATCCTGAGTCCTGCGTATGCCGGCGGGTCCGCCCTGCAGGTGATTGATTTTCCCAAGGCCGAACTCATGATTGTTTTTGCGGACAGGGAAGCCGCCATGGACGCCAAGGCCCACATGGATGTGCAGGGCTGCGGAAAGTATTCTTTGATAAACCTGGTGGATTATTCCGCAGGCAAGGACAGGTCCGCCACCTTGCCCTGGAACCATAAAATGGTTGCCAGGGACGAGTGGAAGCAGTTGGAGTGTTGGTTTAAGAACTCTGTGGAAGTGAAGAATGGCAAAGCCGGATTATTGCCGACGAACACTCCCAAGGCGGAATTTTACGAAGTGACATCCAGTGCAGCGGACGCGGTCTCCCGGGCAGAAACCGGGGATGAGGTGAAGGCGATCCTGGACAGTTCCAAGGTTCCCGCCATCAGCAAGTATATTCTGGAAAAAGAGCACCAGAGCTGGTGGCCCCCCACGGTCCCTGACGAAGTGCCTGTGCTGTAGGGTTTTTTCAAGCCCGAAGCTGTTTGCACGGGCCAGAGAAACCCCCCTTTCCCTGGTCCGTCGGGCAGGTCAGGCGCACGCCCGGGATGATCATGATCCTGGTTTGTTTTCGCTTGATATAAGTTGTTTCGGGTGTTTCACGGGTCCTTGGTAAAACAGGGACCCGTATTTTTTTATCCTGCACAACTTGCTTTTGTCTCTTCGATTTAATCCTCCCAATTGTTTTTTGCCCAATGCGCTGCCTCAATGAGTATGGATATTCAGAATATCCAACCATTAAATCCCAGTGGAGGTCATGACAAGGGGCGGTTTTCATCCTTAAAACTGTGTAATACCTTGCCAAAGACAGGGCTTTATGATTAACAGGAACATTCAGGCAATCAATATGAATGGGACAATGCTCTAACCACGGGAGGGAACATGGACGGTTTGAACACCTTGGAACTTTTCTACCTCTTCTGCGCATTATTTGGGGGAACCCTGGTGGTGGCGCGTATGGTCATGCAGTTCATGGGGGCCGGGGATGGAGACACGGGTATGGATGGGGGAGACAGTTCAGACCTTTCCGGCCATGCGGATTCGGACGCCGGATTCAAGCTCTTGTCTCTCCACGGTCTATCGGCCTTTATGCTCATGTTCGGCCTGGTGGGTTTTGTGGTGTATCGCCAGGAGCAGGCCGGAAGCCTCATCTCTCTTGCCGCTGCGCTATTTGGCGGTTACATCAGTTTTTATGTGATCAAGAAGATTTTCGACGGCATGGTCCGTATGCAATCCAGCGGCACCCTGGCGGTTTCCACGGCGGTGGGTTCGGAAGGGGAGGTGTATCTGAACATTCCGAAGGATGGAACCGGCCGCGTGCTGGTGGATTTTCATGGCCGTCTGCGGGAATTTGACGCCATGGCCGAAAACGGCCAGGAAATGAAAACCGGGGAAAAAATCAAGGTGGTCCGCATGAGCGGCAATATCCTGGTGGTGGAGCACAGGGCTTAAACCAGGATTTTTGATTAAATATTTTTGAGAGGGGAGGAATTTCCAACATGGCGGGAGTAAACTGGATGAGTTGGCTTGGGTGGCCTGCGGTTTTTTTGGCCTTTGTAACTTTGGTAGTGGCTACTTTGACCTTTCTGGCGTCGCGTTACAAGCGGTGCCCTTCGGACCAGATTCTGGTGGTCTACGGCAAGGTGGGGGTAGGGCAGTCGGCCCGGTGTATCCATGGAGGCGGCGCTTTGATTTGGCCCTTGATCCAGGATTATGTGTACATGAACCTGACCCCCATGACTATCAGCATACCCCTTACCAAAGCCCTTTCCATGCAGAATATCCGCATCAACGTGCCCAGTACGTTTACGGTGGGCATCAGCACCGAGCCGCAAATCATGAACAACGCGGCCGAGCGTCTGTTGAACCTGCCCAAGGACGCCATTGAAGACATGGCCATGGAAATTATTTTTGGCCAGTTGCGTCTGACCGTGGCCTCCCTGACCATTGAGGAGATCAACCAGGATCGGGAGCGCTTTTTGGAAGCCATCCGCAGGAACGTGGAGCCCGAGCTTAACAAAATCGGCCTATACCTGATCAACGTAAATATTACGGACATCACCGACGAGTCCGACTATATTGAAAGCATCGGAAAAAAGGCCGCTGCCGAGGCCATCAACCAGGCCAAGGTGGACGTGGCTATCCAGGAAAAGACCGGCTCCATCGGCGAGTCCGAGGCTATCCGGGAAAAAGAAATCAAGGTGGCCGAAAACGTGGCCCAGGCGGACAAGGGGAAAAAGGCCGCCGAAGCGGACCGGCGTGTGTTTATCCAGCAACAGGAAGCAAAAGCCACCATTGGCGAGGCCGAGGCCAACAAGGAACAGAACATCCGCGTGGCTGAAAATGTGGCCCAGGCCGAAAAGGGAAAAAAGGCCGCCGAGGCGGATCGCCGTATTTATGTCCAGCAGCAGGAAGCCGAAGCTGTGGGCGGTGAAAACAAGGCCAAGGCCGATATTGCTGATTTCGAGGCACAACTGGCCATCAAACAGGCCGAGGCCAAGCGCCAGGGCGAAGTGGCCAAGCGTCAGGCCGAAGCGGAAATTCAAAAGGCCCAGTACCTGTCCGAACAGCAGCGCTTGAACGCCGAGCAGATTGTTGTCCAGGAAACGGAAAAGCAAAAGGTGGAAATCGCCGCCGAAGCCGAGGCGGAAAAAACCCGCCGGGAAGCCAAGGGTCAGGCGGACGCCATTCTTTTCAAATATCAGGCCGAGGCCCAGGGGCTCCGGCAGGTGCTCCAGAGCAAGGCTGAGGGTTACAATCTGATGGTGCGCAGTTGCGCGGGCGACGCCAAGGCCGCGGCCACCTTCCTCATGGTGGAAAAACTGGAGGAACTGGTCAAGGTGCAGGTGGAAGCCATCAAGAATCTCAAGATCGATAAAATCACGGTCTGGGACGGTGGCGGCCAGGACGGCGGAAAAACCGCCACGGCGGATTTTTTGTCCGGCATGATCAAAAGCCTGCCTCCGCTCCATGAAGTGGCTGGCATGGCTGGCGTGGAATTGCCTCAGTACCTGGGCGACATGGTGGTCGCAGCCCCTGAACCGGAAAAGAAACCGGTTCATAATCCCCATGTGGTAAAGGTTTCCGCGCCCAAACCAGCCGAGGAGCCCAAGGCTGAACCAAAACCCCAGGACAAGGCGTAGGCCCAATTAGGCCAATCCGGAATTGATTGGGATCTGTTTTTTTAACAAGACTGCATAGTCAGGGAAATTTCGGGCAGGCCCTTTAGTCAGGGCCTGCCCGTTTTTGGTGTGCCAGGCATGGCATGGATCTAATGAAGTGGAAGTCCTCTACGGGCCGAGGTGATCGGAACCGCCCGATACCGGGGGCAACACCGGAAGCCAGTCCGCCACGGTGGTGGTCCGGGCGCTGGCTCTGCACGAAATTTCCCCTGGGGATACAGCCAGGGTTTTGTATAAGGAGCTCAAGATATCCGTCCTCCTGGCCCTGATTCTGGGGGGCCTGTCCTGGGGCAAGGTCATGTTTTTGTCCCATGGGGACAACATACCCATGGGGGTATCATTGGCCAAGGTTGGGGTGGCCATCGCCCTTGCTCTCCAGGTGGTTATGGCCACCCTGATTGGCGCTCTCCTGCCCCTGGGGGCGGCGAAAATGAAATGGGACCCGGCCATTGTCGCCAGCCCCGCCTTGACCACGGTGGTGGACATCACCGGATTGCTTATCTACTTTACTTCGGCGAGGCTCATACTGGGAATATGAAGAAGAGCAAGGCTTGGGGGCTTAGCCCCCGTGCCCTGTTTTAGGCGTGTTTTTCATCTTGGGGGCCAATCCAGAAGTAGGGATTGTAAGCCACTTCCCAGAGATGCCCGTCCGGGTCGGCGAAATACCCGGAATACCCGCCCCAAAACACCTTTTGGGCGGGCTTGACCATGGTTGCACCAGCAGCCAGGGCCTGGGCCATGAAGGCGTCCACCTCATCTTCGGAGGCCAGATTATGGGCCAGGGTGACTCCCCGGAATCCCGAGCCCTCTGCCGAAATCTGGGCGTCTTCGGCCAGGGCGTCCCAGGGGTACAGGGCCAGCCAGGTTCCATTGAGGGTGAAAAAGGCCACTGCCGGATCGTAATCCATTTTCGGCAGGCCAAGGCCCTGTTCATAAAAACGCACGGACCGGTCCATGTCCCGAACTCCCAAGGTGATCATGCTGATTCGGGGTTTCATGGAGCCCTGGTCCCGTGAGCGGGATTGAATCAGGCGGCAGGAATCCGGGTCTTCCAGCCATTGCATCACGGCGGTTTTTATCCGGTCCCGCACCAGGCGGGTTTGGTCCAGTTTTTCTTCCAGGGCACCCTGAAACAGGGAGGGGTCTGAAAAGCTCCAATGGCAGCGGCGCACAATGCCAGGAAAAATCGGGCACTGCTCGGCCTGGGCTTGGTCGCAAACCGTGATCACATATTCATAATGGCGGCCCGCCTTATACAGGTCGAATACCTTTTGCGAGTCCTGGACGGTGATGTCCATGCCTTCTTCCTCCATCACCCGGGCGGCCAGGGGGTTCACGGGGGCCAGTTCAAAACCCGCGCTTTCAGCCGAAAAGCGGTCTCCGGCCATGGAATTCAAAAAGGCCTCCGCCATCCTGCTTCGGGCGGAATTATGCTGACAAACAAATAAAACGCGGGGTTTCTTCATGGTGTATCTCCTTGGGTTTTCTTCAATCCCGCCGGTCCAGGTTGCCCGGTAATTTTTCCACAAAGGCCCGGATTTCGTCCCGGACCCGCCGGTAATGTGTCAGGGCCTCCTCCTCCGAGGCGGCATGGGCCGCCAAAGCCGGAGGGTCTTCAAACCCGACATGGACCTTTTTCGCCTTGCCCAAAAACATGGGGCAGGACTCGTTGGCGTGGTCGCAGACCGTCACCACATAATCCAGGTCCTTGTCCAGGAACTGGTCCACCAGCTTGGACTTTGCACGGGAGATATCAATCCCAGCCTCGGCCATGACCTTGACCGCCAGGGGATTAAGGCCGTGAATTTCCACGCCTGCGGACCAGGCCTGGACGGCATCCCCCTTGAGATGGTTGGCAAAGCCTTCCGCCATCTGGCTCCGGCAGGAATTGCCCGTGCACAAAAACAGGACTTTAAGTTTTTCCTTGCTCATGTTCCGCGCTCCTCAAGAATCAAACCAAGGGATTTTCCAGAAATGGGCGGACAATAAAGTAGATGGCCAGACATCCCACCAGGACTCCCGCGCCTTTTCGGAACCACATGCCGCCTCGCTGGAAGGCGTTGTTCTCCAGCATTTTGCGAACCAGGGCCGCGCTGGAGCCCGCCACGGCAATGGGGATGCAATGGCCGATCCCGAAAATAACTATGAACAAGACGCCGGTGGCGATTTTCTGTTGGATCGTAATGACCGCCAAAATAGGCGCGATGAACCCGAAGGTGCAGGAACCGGAAAGCACCCCGTAGGCAAGCCCCAGGATGAAAGCCCCGCCCACTCCCTTCACCCGCAGCTTGGATATGGGGCCGGACGACATGGAGCAGGCTTGGACGCCCAGCATATCCAGGGCCACCCACAGCAGGATGGCACCCACCAGAATGGTCCAATAGGGGCTTACCTCACCCATCATGCGCCCCAGAAAGGTGCAAATGACGCCCAGGGCTGCGATGGTTATAAAAAGCCCCACCGTAAAGGCGATGGCGTATTTGGTCGCCTTTCGGGCGTCCAACATTTTCTCCTGGCCCGCCACATAGCCTACAATAAGAGGGATGGAAGCCATGTGACAAGGGGAGAGAAGCACACTAATCATGCCCCATAGCAGGCAGCCTAACGCGGCGATGAGAACTCCCCCCGACATCCACTGATTGACTGTCAGAAATATCTCATTGAGCATTCGCCTGCGTCTCCGTTTCTTTCACACCAAGTTTTCGGAAGGTGGCGACAATGCTTTTCTTGTCCAAAAAACCCACATGACGGCTGACTTCCTTGCCGTCCTTGTCATAGAATATTTGGGTGGGTATGGCTCGAATGCCAAAAAGTCCGCCCTGTTCCCGATTTTCCCACACATCAATAAAAATGATGGAAGCCCGCCCCGCATACTCCTTTTGCAGCTCGTCGATGATGGGCGCCATCATCTTGCAGGGGATGCACTTATGCGCGCCAAGGTCCACCATGGTAACCATGCCGGGCGTAGGAACGGGTGGAATTGCGTTTTCGGAAGGCTCTTGCGACAAAGCAACAGCTTGAAAAGAAAGCGCCAAAAAGAAAACCCCTGCCAAAAGGAAATACCAATTGCTTTTCATAATTAATCCCTTAACATTCCGAAATGATAGCTACTCTCGATTTCTTCCCCTGGAACCATCGGCAAAGCCGATCCTCACCTTGGGGAAACTGGTTTTGCCCCGCTCAGAGGCGATAGAAACACGGGAATCCGACAGTCGCTCACCACCTTATGGGTGACCCCGCCAAGCACAGCTTCCCTAAACGCTCCGTGGCCCCTGCTGCCCATTACCAGGAGGTCGTACCCACCCGTATCAGCATGGTGCAGGATGCGGTTCGCCGCCTTGCCGGGCTCCACAATAATTTTATCCATAGCAAAAGGGCATGCCGGAAGTCGGTCGGCGGCTTGGGCGCAAAACCCTTCAATCCATCCCCTGATTCTATGGATAAGTTCGTCCTGGCTCTTTTCCTTCAATTCCTGAACATCCTTATACCCCAAAGTGGCGGCCAGCAGCAGTTCCGCATTGGGCGGCATTGTTTCAATCACATGGAGAATAGTGATTTCCGCGCCATAAACCCCTGCCAGACTGGCTGCGTGGCGGAAAGCCTTGTTGGCGTTTTCGGACAAATCCGTGGCAAAAAGGATTTTCCGGATTGTAGGATTCTCACTGTCCATTCTTCACCTCATTTCCTTGGTATGTTTCCCGGTCAGCAGATATCTCCCCTTCCAAGCCCGTCCCGGATCAAAGAAAAATTTTCCACAGCAGCTTGGCGGCCACGCCGAGAAGCACGACCGCGAACATCTGTTTGATCCACTTGGCCTTCATTTTTTCGTTCATAACCTTGGCCCCTATCTGACTTCCTATGACCACGGCCACCATGGTGGCAATCATCAGGGGCCATTCATAATGGCCTTCCGCCAGATGGCCCGCGAAACCGGAAAAGGACGAAAAAATCACGACAAAGGCGCTTGTCGCCGCTGCCTCCTTGGTCTTATACCCCATCATCATCATCAAAGGGACAAAAAGAAAGCCGCCGCCGACCCCCAAAAGTCCGGCAATAAACCCGATAAAGAATCCGCCGACGCTCATGATCGCAATCCGGTGATTCAAGGCCATCATGGTTTCCTTGTCCGGCCTGCCAGATACAAGGAGCATGCGCCCTCCGGCGAACACCATGGAAACCGCGAAAAGCAATATCAGAGTTTCAGTGGGAACCAAGCGTGTAAAAAAAGCCCCCACCGGCGCCCCGATGAACGAGGATATAATCAGGGGAACAGCCCCTTTCACATCCACCATTTTGGCGCGCAGATAATAAATAGAGGCGGAAAGCGCCGTGATTCCATTGAGCAACAGTCCCGTTGGAATGGCTACGGACTTGAAGTCAAACCCGAACCAGTGGAAAACTGGGATATAGAGCATGGCCCCGCCCAGCCCGAGCATGGAAAAAACAAAGGCCAATATCAAAATCAGGACCGTGACAATCACGAGAACCATAATTCACTCTCCCAACAGGGCGGCCCCACCGGTGACGATGGGACCGCTCCATTATAAGGCCGCCGAGATGGCTATTCGCCGTACCCGGAACAGGGGATGCACATCAAGTCGCCATCCTCTGTTTCCCTGAGCTTATTCACAAAGGTCAGTTCGCCGCACTTGGCGCAGGGTTTGGCGGCAAACACGCCCTTTCCCTTTTTCACTTCCACGGTTTGGACCTTGCCGATATCCAGGAATTCTTCCTTTTTCAAGCCCAGGATGCGACTGACCAGCGGGTCCGCGATTTCGGGTTTGATGTCCTGGGGAGGAACCCCGGCTTTCCGGGCCTGGACAAAGGGCGAGGCCAGGGCCTTTTCAAAGAAGCCTGGCTTGAGGGACACACGCACGGCCTTGCCCGTTTTCTGATCGATAAGGGTAAAGGCCATTTTGTTGTAATAGAGCTTTTCAATGTTGGACTTGCCGTAAGTGCATCCCGTGGCGGTCATGATCCCGTCCAGGAAACAACCGGCGGCATGTCCCTTGCCGGTTTCCGACTTCACATAAAGCTCTTTGTCCTGTGCGCGTTCCACGCCCAGAGCTTTCATGGCCGCAATGCCCGCCTTGAGCCCCAACGGCATGGCCGGACATTTGTGTCCGTGGAATTTCAAGCCCACTTCCAAGAGTTCATTAAAATCCATTGTGCTATCCTTTCACAAAAACGGCCCGGAGCCGCCATTAAAAATCCTATGGCTTACACGTCATATGGCAGACGCCTGTGGGGGTTTCCACGGCGTAGGGGTAATATTTCCGTTTGAGCCACAAGGCCACATTCACCAGGGCGATGAGCACGGGCACCTCCACCAGGGGGCCGATGACCGCCGCAAAGGCTTCGCCCGAGTTGATGCCGAACACGGCCACGGACACAGCGATGGCCAGTTCAAAATTGTTGGACGCTGCGGTAAAGGACAGGGTGGCGGACTGTTCGTAGGTGGCGCCCAGCTTCATGGACATGAAAAAGCTGATGAGGAACATAACAAGAAAATAGATGCACAACGGGATGGCAATGCGCACCACATCCAGGGGCAGCTTGATAATGAACTCCCCTTTCAGGGAAAACATCACCACAATGGTGAACAGCAGGGCGATGAGCGTCAACGGACTGATTTTGGGAATAAAACTTTCATTATACCATTTTTCGCTCTTGGTCTTGAGTCCGATGATACGGGTGAGCAGGCCCGCGATGAACGGAATGCCCAGGTAGATGAACACGCTTTCGGCGATCTGCCCGATGGTCACCGCAACGGTCGAGCCCTTAAGCCCGAACCATCCGGGCAGGATGGTTATAAAAAACCAGGCATAAACCGAAAAGAAAAGCACCTGGAAGATAGAGTTGAAGGCCACCAGGCCCGCGCAGTATTCAGCGTCGCCCTTGGCAAGCTCGTTCCAGACCAGAACCATGGCGATGCACCGGGCCAGGCCGATCATGATCAGCCCCACCATATATTCGTGATGACCGGATAAAAAGGCAATGGCCAGGAGGAACATGAGGATGGGGCCGATGATCCAGTTTTGTACGAGAGACAGGGCCAGGACCTTTACGTCCCGAAACACGAACCCGAGTTTTTCGTATTTTACCTTGGCAAGAGGCGGGTACATCATCAAAATCAGCCCTATGGCAATGGGAATATTAGTGGCGCCCACAGAAAATTTATTGACGATGTCCTTGATGCCGGGAAAAACATAGCCTCCCCCCACACCAACGAACATGGCGAGAAAAATCCAGAGCGTCAAAAACCGGTCCAGAAACGATAGATTTTTAATGGTTGAATTTTCCATATTCCCCCTTTCGTACGCGCATTAAGCAATTTTTTTGCTTCCCCCTCAAAACATGAGGCGGAAGACCTAATTTCAGGCCTCCAAATCAAACCGGGAAAGATATTGCTCCAGGGCCGTCCGGTTTGGGGGAGTGAGTTCCGGGCAGGCCTCAATACCCCTGCCGCCTTCCCGCACCTGGGCGGCAAAGACCATGCAGGTGGGCTGGCCGCACTTTTTGCAATTGGTTTTGGGCAGGAGCTTTAGAATTTCAATGAGCTTTGGCTGTTCCCGGCCCTTGTAGCAGGGCGTTATGGAACCCCGGTTTTCCCAGGCTTCGTTGATTTCATTTTGAAGCCAGGTAAGCACCTTGTCTGCTTCGGCTTCGTCCGTCAGTGCGTTTATGGCTATCTCGCTGGCGCCCACCTTGATGATCCTGCCGTGATGGTGAAACATCACCTGGGGCGGCTCCGCAAAATACTGAGTACCGCCCAGGACCGCATTCAGGTAAGGCAGCGCCTCGCCCACGTCCTCACTCAGATGAGCCCGGCAATGCACGGATTCAAAGGACGGATTGCACTCGGGACGAAAGATTTCCTTGGTCCAGCCAGTCAGTAGCATGGGGTTTCCTTCCATAGATTACCCGGTAAAAGATTTGTTCCCCTGACCCAGGAGGATTCGGATTTCCCGGGAGCATCAGCGCCCCCTCGGGTTCATTACCTTGCACAGGCCTGTCTTGCATTGGTCCACCTGGCAGGCGCCGGTCATGTTCTTGATGTCCGAAAGGCTTTTCGCACCATATTTCTTAGCATTTAAAATGTCTGCCTTGGTGACCTGAAAACAATAACAGACCGGTTCCGAATCCGGCGCCAGACAAATATCTTTGGTGTATTCTGCCATGGATCAACTCCCTTCAGCAGCATTTTGCGCCGCATGAGAATCCGGCATAACTACCTTCTATTTTTTCACCCAGGATAATACATCCTTTTTACTCGGCACTTTGCCCACCACGGTCACCTTGCCGTCCACCACCACGGAGGGGGTGCTCATGACCCCGTATCCCGCGATTTGCATGAGGTCGGTGATTTTTTCCACCTTAGCGTCCACACCTGCTTCAGACAGGGTTTCCTGTACGATCTTTGCGGTTTGTTCGCATTTCTTGCAACCGGGCCCCAACACTTTGATATCCATGGTTATCTCCTTATGGATTTTTCTGATTAAACCTTTTTGTTAACAGACAAAACCACGGCCTCCAAAATCAGGGAGGCGCGTATGGCTTCATGACTATTTCCCTTATACTCAATGGTTCGGGACACATGGCGAACCGAGGATTTCTCCGCAGGATACGCAACAATTTTCGGACTTGCGCAACCCTTGCAGATGCTGACCCACGGTATTTCTCTCTAAAACAAAAAGTTAAAAATATATCCCACCAGCAGTATTCCCGTTCCCACCACACCGATGAACACGGCGATCAACTGGGGCTTCAAGACCTTCCTGAGAATGATCATCTCGGGCAAAGACAACGCGATCACCGACATCATAAAAGCCAGCACCGTTCCCAAAGCCGCGCCCTTCCCTAAAAGGGCCTGGACAATGGGGATAATCCCGGCGGCGTTGGAGTACATGGGAATGCCGATTAACACGGAGAGGGGCACGGACCACCAAGCGGATTTTCCCATAAAGGATGCCATGAAGCCTTCGGGAACGTACCCGTGAATACCTGCTCCAACCGCGATGCCCAGCATGACATAAGGCCAGACCTTACCAACGATATCGCGCACGGCTTCGCCCCCCTGACGTATTCGATCCACCCATTTCAAGGGCTCTTCTTCCGAGCCAAGACTTCCAGCCTGGATTTGGAAGACCCAATCTTCCAGGTATTTTTCCATCTTAAGACGACCAATGGTCCAGCCCGCTATCATGGCTATGGCAAGGCCTGTTCCCGTGTAAATGGCGGCCACCTTCCAGCCGAAAAGGCCGTAAAGGAGCACCACGGCGATTTCGTTCACCATGGGGGCTGCAATAAGAAAGGAAAAGGTGACTCCCAGGGGTACGCCCGTGGTGACAAAACCAAGAAAAAGGGGCACGGCCGAACAGGAGCAAAAAGGGGTTACCGTACCCAGGAGGGCAGCCAGGACATTGCCCACGGACTCGCGTTTTCCTGCAAGAATGGCGCGGGTGCGTTCCGGGGTGAAAAAAGATCGCACAATTCCCACCCCAAAAACCACCAGGGTCAAGAGCATCAATACTTTGGGGGTTTCATATATAAAAAATGAAATGGCGCGCCCCAAATGTCCCTGAAGCGCAAAGCCCGCTATGCGGGCAAATACCTCTGTAATGAACTCCGCCATGGGAAGAAGGTTTGTATATAAAAACCACCATGCCACAAGCAGAATGGAACTTCCTGCAAGGTACAGAGCAAGGGGCTTCTGGCCTTCACTCGCAGTTTTTGAAAGAGACAAGCCGTCCTGATCCGATCCACAACAGGATTTTTTTTCGTTAATCGGTTCCACTTCACGTTCTCCTTTTTTTTCACAGCCAGGCTTGTTGCATGACAGGCACAACCGGCGATGTTTTCATATTTCGGCATATAACGGTAAAATTCAAAAAAAAGCCCCATCAACGGTTCTTGGAGCAAATATCCTCACGCCGGATTTGGGGAAGACGCTCCACCATGGACTGCACGCCCGGATCGTCATCCAGCCAGTGCTTCAGATGTCCCAAAAGGCTGACTGCGTAGGGGCTGTCCGATCCGTCCGCCAAACGGTAGTTGACCCACAGGCCGTCCTTGAAAAAATCTATGAGCCCGGCTTCCTCCAAAATCTTCAAATGTTTGGATACCGTGCTTTGGGCAAGACCCAGAGCGGATTGCAATTCGCAAACGCACATGACCTTGCTGCCCAGCATTTTAACAATGCTCACCCGGCTGGGGTCGGACAGGGCTTTCATCACTTTTATAAAGTCTTTCATGGCTTCCTCCATATCGCTATATGGCAATATAGCGTGTTGAACACCCCTTGTCAAGAATTTCCCCAAAATTTTCTGCGCCTTTCACGGGATTGGTCCGGACTGGTTTGCGGTTTATGCCCAAAAATGTTTCCGTTCCGCCTTTTGGTTTGATCCTCTGGGCGCAATTAATATTAGGATAACGAATTCCCCCTATTGACCCGGAGGTGTTTTTCAAGTATTATTTTGCGGGTGAAAAATAGGGGAGTTGCCGAGGGATCAGGCAGAATAAAAATGCCTTTTGACAAATATTCCTAAAAAATTGTTGACAACCCCCCTATAAAAAGGGATATTTCCCAACTGCGGTGCGGGCATAACTCAGCTGGTAGAGTACGAGCTTCCCAAGCTCGGAGTCGCGAGTTCGAATCTCGTTGCCCGCTCCAAATTTTTTGGAATCGCCTGCTCCCTGTATGAGGCGGCCTCCGGTATCGTCACCAACCGCCGGATGCTTGGCTTCGACTGTGGAGATTTTGATAAAGGTAGACCGGTGACGTTCTTTAGTTCACAAGGTATCCGCGTCATGAAACGGGCGATTAGCCCGTTTTTTATTTGTGGAACCCCGGGGCCGGGAAAAACGGCCAGCCCCATGGACTGATTGGGATTATGGGACAAAAAAATCCAAGAGAAAGGTTCCCCAAGGGAGCCTCTTCGCTTTCGAGAAACAGGATCCGGCGCGTGGATTCGGACAAGATCCTGAGCCAGGTGAAAAGCCTGACGGAAGCCGCCCTGGCAGCAGAGGGCATGGACTTGGTCCTGGCGGAGTTCAAGAGGGACGGTGGCGGGTATATCTTGCGCCTGTTTGTGGATAAAGAAGGGGGGATTACCCTGGGTGACTGCACCATGGTCAGCCGATATGTGGGGGACCTCCTGGACGCTTATGCTGATGAAATGCCCAGGTACCGCCTGGAAGTTTCCTCCCCGGGCCTTGACCGGCCCTTGACCAGGGAGGACCATTACAGGCGATTCGAAGGGCGGACAGCTCTTATTGTGACCAAGGAGCTACGGGACGGACGCCGCAAATTCAGAGGCATCTTGTCCGGTGCCTCCAATGGCGTGATAACTTTAGTTGCGGAAGATGTTTCCATGGAGTTCACGTTACAGGAAATCGAGTCCGCAAGACTCCAATACCAACACGGAGAAAGCACATGTTGATCAGCGACATTGGCCGTGTCATCGACCAGGTCAGCCGGGACAAGGGCATAGACAGAAATGTGCTCATTGCCACCCTTGAAGAAGCGCTTCAGGCTGCGGCCCGCAAGAAGCTAGGGCCCCGGGCGGACATTGAGGTCCAGTACAACGAAGAAGCCGGTGAACTGGAAGTTTTTCAGTTCAGGGAAGTGGTGGAAGAGGTGCTGGAGCCTGACATGGAAATGTCCATGGAAGATGGCAGGGAACTGGATCCCGACTGCGAAATTGGCGACAGCCTGGGCAGCAAAATGGACACCGCCACCTTTGGGAGAATCGCGGCCCAATCCGCCAAACAGGTTATCATACAAAAACTTAAGGATGCTGAACGCGACGCCGTGTATTCCAGTTTCATGGACCGAAAAGGTGAAATCATCAACGGCATCATGCAGCGCATGGACCGGGGTGATATCATAGTGAATCTGGGCCAGACCGAAGGCGTTCTCCCTTCCCGGGAGCAGGTGCCCAGGGAAACCTACCACCGGGGGGACAGAATCCGGGCCTATATCCTGGACGTGGTCCTGGAAGGCAGGGGACCCCAGGTCATACTATCCCGGACCCATCCCAATTTCCTCACAAGTCTCTTTAAAATGGAAGTGCCGGAGATTGGCGAGGGTATCGTTAGCGTCATGGCAGGAGCAAGGGAAGCAGGAGTCCGCGCCAAAATCGCCGTGGCCTCCAGCGACTCGGATATTGATGCGGTAGGCGCCTGCGTAGGCATGAAAGGCAGCCGTGTACAGAATGTGGTCCATGAACTCCGGGGAGAGAAAATCGACATAGTTCCCTGGCACGCGGATTCCGCTAAGTTCGTATGCAACGCCTTGGCTCCCGCCCAGATTTCCAGGGTCATTATTGATGAAGAAAACCATGCCATGGAAGTGATCGTCCCCGACGAATTCCTTTCTGTGGCTATTGGCAAAAAGGGACAAAATGTCCGGCTGGCCTCCAAACTCACTGGCTGGCATCTGGATGTCAAAAGCGAAACCCGGTACAGCAGAGCCATGCAGGATGGATACAATTCTCTTATGGGCTTGCCTGAACTGGACGAGAATGTAGCGGACGCACTATATGAAAAGGGTTTCTATTCTGTGGAAGAGCTTTCGGCGGCTGATCCCGAAGATCTTACCCAAATCAGAGGCATTGACCTGAAAAAGGCCGATATCCTTATTATAGCTGCCCAGGAAGCCATGGCTAATCTTGCCATGGGAAAAAACTTTTCTTCATCCACAAAAAAACCTGATGCTTCCCAAGATGAGACCCGGAAAGAAGATCAGGAAGAGTATCTGGATGAGGATGAACCGGCAGACGGCCCGGAGACATCTCCGGAAGATGAGCAGGAAGTACAAGACCCAGAGTCAGAGTCAGCCGGGGAAAAAGACGAGGCGGAAAATCCAGAAATTGAGGAAATTCCGACCGAAGATTAAGGACGCATTTATTAAAAACCACAATTGTTTGAACCAGGATATGCCCTGTTGGTTGCACGTCTTTAGGGCAATGACAACCGGGGTACCTCCCAGGGTTCGCACTATAGTAAAGAGGGGTATTTCTTCTTTTGAAACAGGAACATCTTCCGAAGAACACCGGAAGCAGTCACATGCAAGACCAGGTTTAGGGGGAATGGATGGCAAAACTCAGAGTGCATGAACTAGCTCGGGAGCTCAATATGACCAATAAGGTGCTCCTGGAAAAACTCCAGGCCATGGACCTCCCCACGCCTGTGAGGAGCCACATGAGCAGTCTGGAAGATGACGTGGTGGCATTGGTGAAAGCCAGCCTGGTCCGGCCCAAGGTAAAAAGCGTGGAAGAAAAGCGCATTGGGTCCACAGTGATACGTCGGCGCAAAAAATCCGATCGATCTCTTGTTTCCGGCCCCGAGGAACTTGAAGATTCTACGGAAGATTTGGAAGATGAGTCTGTAGAGGATCCGGCTTCTGAAAAAGCTATGGAGACCACCGCCAGGCAGGCATCGACACCCGAAGAAGCCCCTGCGGAAGATATTTCCCCAGAGGAGTCCACCATGGCTGCAGAGGAAATAGAAGATCTTTCCGTTTCTGAAACGCCTGCTCCCAAAGCCAAGGAAGATCCTTCAGTCGGGCCAAAGGCCAAAAAAACACCAGTGCAGGCCTCCTCCAAGAGCAAAGCACGTATTATTTCCCGGCCAGAACCAGAGAAACCCGTAGAGCCAACAGTTGAGCCTGTGGCTGAAAAAGCAGTTTCTCCGGAAAAACCCGTGGAAAGCAAGCCTGTTTCTGCCGAAACAAAAGACACTCCCCCCAAGCCTATAGTCGAAAACGAAGTCCAGGCAAAGGTTGTGGAGGAATCGTCCGCGCCGATCCTGGAAGCTAAAGAGGCCTCAACCGTTCCTGAAGCGAAAGAACCTACAGAGGAACAAACCCGGACCATGGCGCCTGCTGAGCCTGAAGCGCCCGTGGAAGCCGGTGAGACTTCCCTGGATGAGCAGGCGGCAACGAGCCAGGAACTCCAAGAGGCAGACAAGGATTCGCCCAAGCCGGCCAAAGCGAAAAAGAAAAAGAAAAAGGAAACAGCCGCAAAAATTATCAGCCTGCCCACTAGGCCCGTGGCGCCCATTATTCCACCAGCAGCTCGTCCAAAACCTGGACCGGCGGCTGGACCTTCGGTTAGACCTTCGTCTGGACCCGCCAAACCGGCTGCCCCTTCCCCTGGGGATGCCACTGCAGAAGCCCAGGCCGCTTTGGCCAAGAAGGAAAAGCGCAAGAAAAAGGGCAAGCGTGACGGGGTTGTTGCTGTTGTTGAGGAAGAGACAGATCCTAAGTTTTTCAAGAAAAAGATTTCCTTCCGGAAAAAAGAAGTGGTGGAAGGGGCGGATCTGTACGACAAAGCACCCGGAAAGTTGCGTAAGGGAAAAAGGGGGCAGAAGGCTCAATATGTCAAACCTGGCAAAACCCTTGCGACCACGCCGAAAGCCATCAAACGCCGTATCAAGATTGATGATGCCATTGCAGTGGCTGATCTGGCCAAACGTATGGGCGTCAAGGCTGTCCAGCTCATCAAATCATTGATGGCAATGGGTATAATGACCACGGTCAATCAAATGCTGGACTTTGATACAGCAGTATTGCTGGCCTCCGAATTCGAATATGAGGTGGAAAGAGCCAACTTTGAGGAAGAAGCCCTTCTCAGGGCTGCCGAAGATGCTCCGGAAACCCTTTTGACCCGTCCACCGGTCGTGACCATCATGGGCCATGTTGACCATGGCAAGACCTCCTTGCTGGATGCCATTCGCGAGAGCAACGTCACAGGCGGCGAGGCCGGAGGCATTACCCAGCACATTGGCGCCTATTTGGTGGAGACCCCCAAGGGCAAGATCGCCTTTTTGGATACCCCCGGCCATGAGGCTTTTACGGCCATGCGTGCCAGGGGCGCCCAGGTTACGGATATCGTGGTGCTGGTTGTGGCTGCCGATGACGGGGTTATGCCCCAGACCGTGGAAGCCGTGAACCATTCCAAGGCAGCCGGCGTCCCCATTATTGTGGCCGTGAACAAGATGGACAAGGAAGGGGCTGATCCCGAGCGTATCATGAGGGAACTGTCTGACAGGGGCTTGGCGCCTGAAGATTGGGGCGGCGATACGATTTTTGTTTATGTTTCGGCCAAAAAGAAAACCGGCATCGACAGCCTTTTGGAAATGATCTTGCTCCAGGCCGAAGTGTTGGAACTCCAGGCCAACCCCAATAAATTGGCCAGAGGCCATGTGGTGGAAGCCCGAGTGGATCCCGGACGTGGTCCCTTGGCAACGGTTTTGATTCAAGAGGGCACCCTCCATGCCGGGGACGTGGTTGTTTGCGGAATCCAATACGGCAAGGTGCGGGCTATGTACAATGAAAAGCACAAACCCCTTGACGAAGCAGGCCCTGCCTGCCCCGCCGAGATATTGGGTCTTTCCGGCGTGCCCATGGCTGGGGACGAAATCATTGCGGTGACGGACGAAAAGGTCGCCAAGCAGATTTCCTCGCATCGTGCTCAAAAGCAAAGGGCCACGGAACTGGCCACGACCAGTAAACTTTCCCTGGAGAACCTGTTTGACCAAATGCAGGCCGGAGAGGTGAAGGACCTTAATCTCATCATCAAGGCTGATGTGCAAGGTTCCATTGAAGCGGTCAGGGAGTCCCTGGAAAAACTGTCCGGCGCCGAGGTTAAAATCAATGTGATCCATTCGGCCACTGGCACGGTACTTGAATCAGACGTAGCATTGGCAGCGGTTTCCAATGCCATTATTGTGGCTTTCAATGTGCGGCCTACCCCCAAAGTAAGCGACATGGCCGCAGAAGAGCATGTGGACATCCGTTATTACGACATTATTTACAACGCCATTAATGAAATCAAGGACGCCATTGTAGGTATGATGGCATCCACCTACAAAGAGCATGTGAGTGGCCGTGCGGAAGTCCGGGATACCTTCACCATTCCCAAGGTGGGCACCATCGCTGGTTCCTATGTTACGGACGGGAAGATAGAACGGGGTTCCAAAGCCCGCCTCCTCCGGGATGGCGTGGTCATTTTTGACGGCAAGCTGGCTTCCCTTCGTCGCTTCAAGGACGATGTCAAGGAAGTGGCGACCGGGTATGAATGCGGAATCGGGATAGAAAATTTCAATGACATCAAGTTAGGCGATGTGATTGAATTCTATTACCTGGAGGAAATCAAACCGGTTTTAAAATGATTTTCCTGCCGCTTAAACCAGGCGCCGGGCCAGCCTTTGCACAAAGCGCCCGGATAGACGAGCATGGTAATCGGTTACGGTGTATTGGTGTTAAGGATACCGGATATCCATTCCCTCAAGGGAAAAAGGAAGATCGTCAAGTCCGTGGTAGGGCGTATCCGAAGCAACTTCAACGCCTCGGTGGCTGAAACCGGCGATAACGACATGCACCAAAGAGCGGAAGTAGGTTTTGCCTTGGTTGGCAATGACCAAAGGCTGTTGAATTCCAAAATGGACCGGATCATCAACCTCGTGGAGTCCATGGGAGTTTGCGAGATCATTGATTCGGAAATGGAGATAATGCACCTGTGAAAACCGTAGGACGCCAGGAACGAGTGGCTGTACGCATCCAACAAGAGCTTTCGGCCCTGATTAGCAAGCGCGTCAATGATCCGCGACTGGAGTGGGCTACAGTCTCTGGAGTCAAGATGACCCGGGACTTGAAAATGGCCCGTGTTTATTATTGCGTTTTCGGAGATAGTGAAAAGCGGAAAAGCGTGGGAGCCGCATTCAAACAGGCCCACGGTTTTATCAAAAAGGAATTGGCCAAAACATTGGGGCTCAGATATATGCCGGAACTTGAGTTTTTTTATGACGAGTCCTTTGACTATGGTGAGAAGATAGAAAACATTTTGAAAGAGATCGGCCCCCTGGATACCCCGGAGGAACCGGAAGAGTGACCGGCATGCCACAAGGAGACACGGCGCTGAACCACGGCATTATAGTGGTTGACAAGCCCCCCGGAATTACATCCGCCAAAGCCTTGGACAGGGTGAAGAAGGCTCTGGGCATTAAAAAAGCCGGACATACAGGCACTCTGGATCCTTTTGCCACAGGCATTCTGGTATGTTGTCTGGGCAATGCCACCCGGTTAGCCAGTTTTTTTCTCCATGGGGACAAAACATACGAAGCAATCATGCATCTTGGAGTAGAGACGGACACCCAGGACTTGACAGGAGAGGTGACTGCCCGCAGTGAGCAGGAAGCGGCCCGAGTGACCCCGGAACGGTTGCAGGAAGTATTATGCCGGTTTCGGGGAGAAATTGACCAGCTTCCGCCCATATATTCGGCTCTTAAGCATAAAGGCGTCCCCTTGTACAAACTTGCCAGAAAAGGCGCCCCTGTGCAGAAGGACGCTCGCAGGGTAACCATTCATTCTCTGGAGTTAACAGAGTTTCGCCTGCCTATGGCAGGCTTTTCCTCCACCTGTTCCGGTGGCACCTACATTAGAACCCTTTGCGCGGACATTGGGCGGGAGTTGGGCTGTGGAGCCCACCTGCACACCTTGCGCCGCACGCAGAATAGCGGTTTTTCCATTGCGGAGGCCGTGACCCTGGATCAGTTGGAAGACTTGGTACTATCGGGAAGAATTAATGAGCATGTGATCCCTATGGCCCATGCATTACGTCAGATGCCCGAGTACAAGGTTTCATCCCACACTGCCAAAAAGATCATCCACGGAGCAGCCCTCACTAGGCTGGACTTTGGAGAGCAGCAAAGCAGGTCGCAAGACCTGCAGGATAATACCGGGCACGTTAAGGTGGTCACCGAAGAAGGAGACCTGCTTGCTGTGCTCACGCAAAAATCGGATGGTGTTGGCTTTTCCTATAACTGTGTTTTTCCCCAGACCCGTCCCCTGGGAAAACCATTGTCAGAGGGTGAGTCCATGCCCCGTAATGCACAAAACAGTTTTAACAGATAACCTAAACAGGAGGCTTGAGAAAAGTGGCCTTAACAACGCTCATTAAAAAAGACCTTATCGAACAGTACAAGACGCACGAAGCTGACACCGGCTCTCCTGAAGTGCAGGTGGCGTTGCTGACCAATCGGATCACTTACCTGACCGAGCATTTCAAAACCCACAAAAAGGATCACCATTCCCGGCGTGGGCTTCTTAAGCTGGTCGGCCAGCGCAGAAGGCTTTTGAATTATTTGAAAAACAAAGACGTGCAGCGATATCGCACCCTCATTGAGGCGTTGGGAATACGCAAATAATCATTGTAAAGGTCAAAATGCCCGTGTCATGGATCAAACCATGCCACAGGCTGACATAAGCATTGGTTTGCGCATTACCACCGTCGGGAGATGCAAATGGAAGTAACATTAGAAAGGAATTTGGGGGGCAAGCCCCTGCGTATTCAGACAGGCAAGTTGGCCAAACAGGCCAGCGGGTCAGTTGTGGTTTCCTATGGCGAAACTATCACTTTGGTAACCGTGGTGGGTTCTCAGGAACTCCGCCCAGGCATTGATTTTGTTCCGCTATCAGTTGAGTACCAGGAAAAGGTGTATGCAGCAGGACGCATTCCCGGGAACTATTTCCGCCGAGAAATCGGGCGGCCCTCAGAAAAAGAAACCCTAACAGCAAGGCTTATAGACAGGCCTATCCGGCCCCTGTTTCCCAAATCCTGGCGTTATGAAACCCAGGTGATCGCCACCGTGCTTTCCATGGATCAGGAAAACGACCCGGATATGTTGTCTATGGTAGGGGCTTCCGCAGCACTCTGCATTTCCGACCTGCCCTTCAACACCCCCATAGCATGTGTTCGGGTGGGCAGAATCGACGGGGAACTTGTGGCAAACCCCACCATCACCCAGCAGGAAAATTGTGACCTCAACATCATCGTGGCAGGCTCCCGGGACGGGGTTGTTATGGTGGAAGGCGGAGGCCATTTTATTCCTGAAGCAGAAATGTTGGACGCCATTTACTTTGGCCAGGAATCCCTGGAGCCCCTTCTGGAAATGCAGGAAGAGCTCATGGAAAAGGCTGGAAAGCCTAAAAGGGTTTACGTTCCTGCTGAAAAGGACGCAGACCTGGAGGCCAAAGTGGCGGAACTGGCTGATCCTGAAATTAAGAAGGCGCTTGAAATTACGGACAAACTGGTTCGCCAGGATGCCGTAAGCGCCATCAAGCAGATCGTTTTGGACAAGCTGGGCGAGGGCTATGAAGACCGGGGCAAAGAGGTTTCGGGATTCATCCACGACCGCACCCGCGTGATCATGCGGGCCATGGTGCTGGATGAGGGACGCCGTATTGGCGGACGCCGTTTTGACGAGGTAAGGTCTATCGCATGCGAAGTGGGCATTTTGCCAAGGACCCATGGTTCGGCTTTGTTCACCCGGGGCGAAACCCAATCCCTTGGTATCCTCACTCTCGGTTCCACCGGTGATGAGCAAAGGGTGGAAACCCTGTATGGCGATGAAACCCGCCCATTCATGCTCCATTACAACTTTCCTCCGTACTCTGTGCGTGAGGTCAAAAGAATCAGCGGCCCCAGCAGGCGCGATATCGGCCACGGCGGCCTGTCCACCCGCGCCATCAAGGAAGTGCTGCCTACCAAGGAAGAATTTGACTACACAATCCGTATAGTTTCTGAAATCCTGGAAAGCAACGGTTCCTCTTCCATGGCCACGGTTTGCTCCGCAAGCCTGGCTCTCATGGACGGCGGAGTTCCCATATCCAATCCTGTTTCCGGTATCGCCATGGGACTCATGGCTGAAGGGGACAAAGTGGTGATCCTCACAGACATTCTGGGGGACGAGGACCATATGGGCGACATGGATTTCAAGGTGGCCGGCTCCAAGGACGGGATCACCTCTGTCCAGATGGACATCAAGATCTCCAGCCTTTCCCGTGAAATCATGGAAAAAGCCCTGGCCCAGGCCCGGGTGGGACGTTTGCACATTCTGGAAAAAATGCTGACCACCATCAGCCAGTCGCGGGAGGAAATGTCTCCTTATGCGCCCAAGGTGTTCACCATCAACATCCATCCTGACAAGATCCGGGACATCATCGGCCCAGGGGGCAAGGTAATTCGCGCCATCCAGGCTGAAACCGGAACGCGGGTGGATGTGGATGACAGCGGTCTTGTGAAAGTTTCCGCCGTCAACCATGAAGAAGGACAGATTGCGCTCCAGATGATCCGGGATATCACAGCAGTTCCTGAAATTGGTACTGTATACGAAGGAACCGTCGTAAAAATCATGGACTTTGGCGCCTTTGTGGCCATTCTCCCCGGCACGGAAGGGTTGTGCCACATTTCCCAGTTGGACACCAAGCATGTGAAAAAGGTGACCGACGTGGTGCAAGAGGGAGAAAAGATCAAGGTCAAAGTATTGGAAATCACCAAGGATGGAAAAATCCGCCTAAGCCGCAAGGCGCTCCTGGAAGAAAATGATGCAAAATCAGATCCGGAAAACGGAGCTCCAGAACGGGATTAGAATAGTAACTAAAACCATGCCGCATGTGCGGTCCGTGTCCATGGGCGTCTGGGTTAACGTAGGCGCCCGGGACGAACCCCTTGAGAATAACGGCATGTGCCATTTTATCGAGCACATGGTTTTCAAGGGTACAAAAAGAAGAAGCGCCTTCCAGATAGCGGCCGAAATGGACGCTATCGGAGGGAATACCAACGCTTTCACGGGCATGGAAGACACCTGTTACCACGGCAAGGTTCTGGATACCCATCTGCCCAAGCTGACGGATATTCTGGCGGACATCTTCCTCAATTCGGTGTTCCAACCGGAAGAGTTTGTACGGGAAAGGGCTGTAATCCTGCAAGAAATCGGGATGCAGGATGACAGCCCTGACGACCGTGTGCATATGATGACCAGCGAGGCCCTTTTCGGAGAGCATCCCTTGGGACGATCTGTCCTGGGATCTCCCGAAAACCTCCTCAATTTTGAGGCCAGGGGGCTCCAGGATTATCTCAAGGAATGGTACCAGCCTGGCCGCATCATCATCTCCGCTGCCGGGCATCTGGACCATGACGATTTTCATGCCCAGGTAGGTCAGGCCTTTGAACAATTGGAACCTGGCCCTGACTTGCCTTCACGCACTCCCCCCAAGCCAAATCCTGTTCTCCGTTTTGAATACAGGGACCTGGAGCAGGTGCATATGTGCCTGGCTGCACCAGGGATATGCAGCACGGATCCCCGGCGATTCATTTATTCCCTCATGAACATCATCCTGGGGGGCAACATGAGTTCCCGTTTGTTCCAGGAAGTGCGGGAAAAACGTGGCCTGGCCTATTCCGTGTATTCCTTTGCCCCGTCCTTTTCCGACACCGGGGCCATGGGAGTTTATGCAGGCGTAGACCCCGCCAATGTGGAACTCACCCTGGACCTTATTTACAAGGAACTCAATCGCCTTAAGGACGAAATGGTGAGTGAGCAGGAACTCCAGGGCGCCAAGGAGTATGTTTTGGGCAGCGTGGTCATGTCCTCGGAAAGCACGGACAACCAGATGTTACGCATCGCCCAAAACGAAATCAATTACGGAAAATATATTCCCATCAGTGAATCCGTCAAGAAAATCGAGGCCGTCACCCGGGAACAAATCCTGGAGTTGGCCAACGAACTGTTGGAGGCGCCCTTGGCCCTGGCGGTGCTGGGACCGGTCAAAGACAGCGATTGCCTGAACCAGTACTTGTAGGAAAGAATGGATTCCCAAGACCAGCCTGAAATCAGAATCATGCGCCTGAACCCGGAAAAGGATTCAGACCTTGTCCTGCCCCGTTACATGACCGCCGGTTCTGCGGGCATGGATATTTGCGCGGCAGTCGGCGAGGATGTTAACCTGGAGCCCGGGGAAATACGTTTGGTTCCCACGGGCTTGGCCATGGCCATTCCCCCGGGATACGAAGTACAGGTGCGTCCCCGGAGCGGGCTGGCTGTCAAGCAGGGAATCACCGTGGTGAACACCCCCGGCACCATTGACTCGGACTACCGGGGCGAGGTGAAAATCGGGCTTATCAATCTATCCCGCGAAACACGGACCATATCCCGGGGCGACCGCATTGCCCAGCTTGTGGTAGGCCGTGTGTTCCAGGCCAGACTGGTGGAAACGGATTCCCTGGACGAAACCACCCGCAACGGCGGAGGGTTCGGACACACTGGCGTGTAAAAGCCCGCAATTATTCCCTCAGGCAATTGGAATATGACTGAAAACCAATCCAAAAATCCTCTCAGGATCTGTGTGCTTGCCTCAGGCAGCAAAGGCAACTCCATTTATGTTTCCGATGGCGACACCGCCATTCTTGTGGACGCAGGACTTTCGGGCGTGGAGTTGGAGCGGCGTATGGCCGCCCGGGACATCGACCCGGCAAGCATTCGGGCCATAGTGGTTTCCCATGAGCATACAGACCATGTGAGCGGGGTGGGCGTTTTATGTCGCCGATACGGATGCACGGCCTTTTTTACCAGAGAAACCTGGAAGGCTTCGGCCAAGGGTCTGGGAAAGATAGAAAAGTGCAAGCGGTTCATTCCCGGCCAGGAATTCCAGATCGGCGACATGGCCATCCATCCTTTTTCCATCAGCCATGACGCAGCCAATCCTGTGGGATTCACCATTACGGGCAACGGCGCCAAAATGGGCATCGCCACGGACCTGGGCATCGCCACTGCCATGGTGCAGCGCCATCTTTCAGACTGCGACACCCTGCTCATGGAAGCCAATCATGACGTGCGCATGCTTTTGGATGGGCCGTACCCCTGGCACTTGAAACAACGGATCAAAGGGAGATCCGGCCATCTTTCCAACGAGGCGTCCCGGGAACTGCTAAAAGAAATCCTTCATGACCGGCTGTCCCATGTGATTTTAGGACATCTTTCCGAAACAAACAATCAGCCTGAAATCGCCCTGGAAACAGTGGCCCCTGCCCTGGACGGCCATAGAGCCAAGTTGTGCGCGGCCCACCAGTCTATCTGCGGTGACTTGATCGAAATTTTCGGCCATTCCAAACAGTAAAATTTTCTCTTTTTTTAGCCCCGCTTTTCCATCATGGCTTTTTTGCCTTCTTCAATGGCTTGGCGCCGAAAATATGCGGGAGCGTCTTCCCCTAAAATTTCCTGAGCCGTATTTTCGATTGCGGCGTTTTTCTGCTCCTGAGTCAATCCGGGATCATCCTGGATGGCCTGCTTCTGCTGCAAAAAGGTTTCCTCCGCCCGTTCCTGGTCCTCCAGCATGGCGTCCACCTCTTCCAGGGCAGCCACCTGTTCAGGCTCAAAATACTGTTCCCGGAATTCCCGGGTCAGTTCGGTTTTTTCCTCTTCAGATTCCAGCTCGGAGAAATCCCGTTGGTACATCTTCAGTTTTTCCTGGTATCGGTTGTAGGGAAGGCCGTATGCCTCCACTGCCTGGGACTGGTCCCCCCACATGGCATCGTTCAAGTCATTGAGAAGGGCTTCCTTTTCCTCGCCGTAAAGCTCTCTGTCCGCCACAATGGCCCCACGCCGGACCTTGTATTCCTTGGTTTTGATTTCTGCGCCAAAAAGGGCGTCCGCCACATCCTTGCCCAGGTAGTCCCTGCGGTATGCCTGCATGCGGGCCAGCATAGCCACCACCTCGTCCACGCTGGTGGGTGCGCCCCAGGATTTTTGCGCCTGGGCCAAGTCCATTTCACAGGAGAGGTAGTTTTCGTACAGGGCAAAAAGCTCCAGGGCTTCGGCTTCGGGCAATTGGGCCAGGAGGAATTCCTTGACCTCGGCCAGATGGGTTTCCAGGTCCTTGCTATGCTTAAACTTTTTTTCAAGGTACTTAAAATATTTCCGGGTGAATATGGTAACGCCCAAGCCTTCGTCAAAATAATTGATCAACGATATTTGGGAGTATTGACCGGGTTCGGCGGCAGCAGTTTGGTTAAAGGACTCGCCGGGGGAAGCCACACCATGGGATTTTACAATGTCCGCCAGGGGCGCGTCATAGGTTTTGTCAAAGACGTATCCGGCAGGCGTATCCGGCAGATGGCTTCCGTTACTGCTCTGGCTTTGGATAAAAACAACCAGGATAATAAGAGCCAACGCTCCGGCTCCACACGCAATTCCAATCTTTTTCCATTTGCTCAAACCAGCCATGGCAAGTCCCCCCTGATGCAACGATCTTGTTGAAGAATGAAAAACAGTGAAGGTAAAGCAGGTCAAGGCCAGGAGGAAACAATGAGATAATAAACAACCCGGTTAACTTGTATACCAAAGGCGGTTATAGGTTGCCGCTGCATAGCCCGGTCGGCTGTGAAAGCGCCTGTTAGTCCTTATCTTATTCTTCAATCCTAAAAAGTTTATCATTCTGCGACAATTTTAGAATCACAAACTCATCATTATTCAGCCTTACTGGTAGTTTGTCCTTTAAAATTGAAGCAATAAACTGGATTCCTTTGACATTGACAAAGTCAGCAATTCTTTGGAGTTGATTGCCATGCATCAACTCCTTTTTATCGTTGAGAAGGAAATGCATACAAGGAATATTCTCCTCATCGGCAAAGAGTGTGTATGCGATGTCAAAACAAGATATTTCTCCTTGCTTTTTTCCTGAGCTGAAATTGAGATTAAATGCGGTGAACTCATAAAGGCGGCGTTCTTTTACAGTTTTTGTATCGACCTTCAATGCATACTTTTCATTATATAATTCATTTGATACTGACGAAAAATGCCTATTGAACTTATTTATTTGTTCTTTTATTTTGAAAGCAAATTCATCTGAAAATAGCTCATTGTCGATTGCAATGAGATTCGTGTTAAGATCATTTAGTTTTGACTCAACAGAGCTCAATTGACGTAAAGTGTTTTCATAGTCACCCTTTTTTTGGTATTTGGCATTAAGCTCTACTATCAATTGTTCAAGTACATTAAAGGAATCACTTTGAATGATAACTGAACTTAAATCGGCTTCTTTAGCCAGAAAACGATTCAAATGATCACGTTGTATAGCAAGTTTTGCATCAATATCAGGTAAGCCTTTTACAATGAATTTGATCTTAGACTCAACCATTTGGTTGTGAAAATTATAAAGATCCTGAAAAGTCTTTTGAAGTCCACTCACTAAAGATGTCGCCTGCTGATAAATCTGCTGCAACTGTTGCAAATCAATATTAGACTTACCCGCTTGCATCTCCATTTGAGCTTCTAAGATCAATTCTCGCCGAAGTTCAAGTCTGCCAATTTCAGATGAAGTAAGATTAATCTGATATTTAATTTTATTAAGATTTTCTAAATCAGATTCAAAATTTGGATTTAAGTTGAGTGAGGCTTTTTGACGCTCAAGCTCATCAATATCAGTTTGAATGAGGGTTAAGGCAGCTTCATATGCTGATTTTGTTTGTTCAGATTCAAGACGTTTTCTAAATTTTTCCTCGATATCAATTTGAGCACGTAGTTCTTGTTTAGTATCTCCTTGGTCAAAATCGCAGCCAAAAAGAAAAAGATAGAGTGTTTCATACTCATCATCCCGAGTATAACGGTTTAGATTTTTTAGAGTATTATTTATACTTAAATCCTCATAACGGATATTATGAGCAATAATTTGGCGAAATGTTGGTTTCTTACCAAAGTGTCCAGGAAAAAGAAGGTCGGTTAATGTTTCTTCAAATTCATCATCAGTTTTATCTTTACCATCAATGCGCTGTATTCTTAATTTGCGACTCAAAAAGTTACGTTCAATCAGCACCTCCCGAGATACTTCATGAAAAAGATCATCCTTGAGTAATAGCGAAACACTTACCTTATTTTCCACAAGGAAATCTTTAACAAGTTTGTATTCGTTCCGTTTGTTTTCTTGATCAGAATATATTCCTTTCGCTTTGGCACCAAGGCAAAAATCAACTATCTTCAATACAGTTGTCTTGCCAACATTATTTCCTGTTTCCTTGCCACTCCCAGCAGGCGTTTCGTCAACAATGAGATTAAGCCCAGAGTGAAATTGGATATCTCTGATTATGGTGCCATCCCCATAATTTATAGACAATGACTTCAAGTACATAGTTTAACCTTGCCATTATCACTGAATGTTATTAAATTGAGAAGAAAAAGCCAGTCAAGACATAGCACAAATACTGGCATTGTCATTTCTCGTTCAGACGCTGTCTGTATATACAAATCGAGCATATCCATTACACGATGTTTTTGAATTATTTTCAGAACAAAAGCACCATTAAAGTATATGGTTTGCTCAGGGTGAATATTGTCAGGAATCAGCACTAACACCCCCTATTGGATTTTTGAAAATCTTACATCGTATAAAAGCGTCAACAACAAGAATTTGCACACATAGTTCAAGTTCTTCAGCTGGAATAGAAGTATAATTGGCACTCGCCCGAATTTTCTGGATAACTTTATCAATAATACTAAAAAAACGCTGATCTGGAGAAACTGTTGCTCCAAGAGTAAGATACTCCGTGCGGATGCCATTTAAAATAGAGATACTTTTATTCACTCCTTGTTTATCAAAGTCAGAATAGATATTATCAATGCGATGATAGTAAATTTTATAATCGTCAATAAGAACTTTGGCAGCTTCCAATTGGTTGAAAGAAATCTTTATCTCAGGGTCGTACGGTACTGTTTCAAAACCCACCGCTCCCAGACTCCAATCTTCCTTGGAAAGAATTTTGATGATTTTCGTTAAATTCGACTCTACTTTTTCTGGATCAGGTTCATTCTTGAGCTCCTTTTTAATAAATTCATAGACATTTATCTGTTGATCAATTTTCATACCACCTATGTGTCCCAAAAGGGAAGGAATATCAAAAATATCTTTATCAGGATCAAAATTTAGATTATGAGGATTACAAAATTCTTGTGTCCGCAATTTTGAAGCGTTTTTGGAGATAGAAATAAACTTAAATTTATAGTTGTTATAGTTCGAAAGATCTTTGGAAAGGGATGATTCAATCTTCTGTTTATTTGCTGTAGCAGAAACTTGGGCGATAATTTTATTGGTGTCATCAACCAGATCAATACCTGCAGAGTTTTTCTGTTCAGCATTAAGGTTTTGGAGCTCCCAGCCGAAAAGCAAATTTAGCAAATGGAGAAAAAAGTCCTCAGAATGCAAATGTAAGTCTAAAATATTCAACACCCCTCGCGTTTCAATACGAAATGCAAGATGTGTTAGTTTTTCTTCAATGAAGTTGAAGTATTTTTGTCGATTCATAATTGCGTTTTACACCTTTTCGTTGCCCTTGCCCAACAATAATTTGATGGACCCGCGTAAGATGCGGGCTTCTTGGTTTATGTCTCTATAAGAAGCCTTTGGAATTTTAGCCAAGGACTCCATAAGTCTGTTTCTTTCATCAAGTTGCATTACGTCCTTCCAGTCTATCTTGGATTGTTGTTTGGATCAGCTAAGAACCTCCTTCTTACAGCCCGTCCACGGGACTGAGTACACCGGAAGGGCACCAGGTGAGGACATGCGTTCAGATCCTGGCCGTCTTGACTTTATATACCACAAAATAGTCATACAGACACTTTTTATGGCATGGATCATCCAGCCGCAGCAATCTTCTATACCAACTCATAAGGCCGACTTTGGTCATCGGTATGCACAGTAAGTTCCTCAGGTGATTACCTTAGATGCGAATTTTTTCGAGCATTATTGAACTTTTATCGATTATCAAGGGTTACCATGTTTCAGTAAATGCTGCAATTAAATTCCATTTATCCGGATGAAATGGGCCATCTTTGGGACCCGGAGTCTCTCAAGAACGAACAGGCAACCGCCCGGTTTTCGGGCAGATACGTTGTTCGCCGCCGTATGACGCCTGAACGCAAAAAGGGAACCCGCCTTGCGCCGGGTTCCCTTTCATTTTATGCGATGCAGCTCAGACTATTCAGGAATCAGTATCCCCTTTTCTTGAGGTCGCTGACCACGTCCACAAAGAAGTCAGGTGCGTCAAAGCCCGGGGTAAAACCGAAAAGCTGGCCCACGATGTTCAGGTGATCCACGCCCATGCTCCACCAGGAAGCATCTTCCACGCCGCGGAAGTTGCCCCATTTGGCGCTTTCCACGCCCACCAGACCGTCATTGGCGCCTTCGTAAGCCCGCATGATGAGCCACGTGGGAGTCAGGACAATGCTGTTGCATCCGGTTTTGGCTTTGCCGGCCCAGCTTTGGTAGTACACGGTGCTCTTGTTGGGAGTGTTGGGATTGAACACGTCCACCATATAATCTGTTACCAGGTCGTATCCGTTGGCAATGGTGTTGGGATTGTCATCGCCGAACACGAAGGCGTACACAAAGTCCAGGACACTGCCGGCAGCGTTCAGCAATCCGGAGGGAAGACCGTTTATAAGAAGATCGGCCATGCTGCTGCCCCTGTGAGGACCTGCTATGCTGGTGTGGCTTTTTACATAGCGTCCCAGTTTCAGGTTGGAAATGGCGTACCGGGTATAGATGGTGCCATGGGAATGGCCGATGATGTTGAGCTTGGAAGCCTTGGATACAGCCAGGATTTCAAAAGCCTGACGCTGAAAATCAGCGGCCTTGTTGGCGGTGGTGTCCATGCCGTTGACGGAAGTGATGTAGACCTTGGCGCCTTCATCTTCCAGGGCGTCCTCGATGCCCCACCAGTAGTCCATGATCCCCAGGATTTCCGCGGACGCTCCCATGCCATGGGCCAAAACAACCGGATACTTGGTGTCGCAAGTATTTTTTTTGCCCCCTGCCAGAGCCAGCCCCGGAATTACCAATAGGGACACCAGCGCCAGAACCAATGCTTGCCTCTTCATCATCTTCCTCCCCCTGTGCATTTTATGATGTAAAAAAAAAGCCAGATTGCCTAAGATGCGCAACCCGGCTGTCTTAAAATCAAGACCCGTGGCTTTCCGTCCCGGCCTCACGACCGGTTTGGCTTGTGCTGATGTTGTTTTTGGAGTTTGCCTGGAGGAATGCAGAAACTTTTCACGATAGTGAACCTGTCATCCAGGCTGGCGACAGGCTATATTAAAATCTCTACGCCTGTCAAGAAAAAATATTCTACGCATGGAAAAGAGCATTGTAAATAACTCAAATGGCATTCTTTTCCCATTTTATGATTGGGGATTAACTGGATATTTCCGACGTTTTTTCCAGATGGCTCTTCAAAAAATCCCCGCCTTCCAAAAGCAGGGACTTCCCCAGGCCCGACCTTCCCGCCAAACCCTGGAGCACATGGATTTTACTGTCGTATATTTTCAGGGTCACGTCCACGCCATGGGCTTTCGCCCTGTCCGCCACGTCCCGGGAGTCGTTGCGGAGCAATTCGCCCCTGGCCGCCTGGATGAGCAAGGGAGAAACACCCGAGTAATCCCCATACACCGGGCTGATAAAAGGATTCCGTTTATCTTCACCCCGGGCGTAGAGGTCGGAGGCATATCGGACATAACGGTCCTGGCGGTGTTTGACGCCGGTCCTTTTGAACTGGCCCGATTTGTTGCACTGATGGAGGTTGGCCCAGGGCGACATACAATAGGCGGCGGCAGGCAGGGGAAGTTCCCTTTGTTTCAGGGCCAGAAGCAAAGCCAAGGTCAAGCCCCCTCCTGCGGAGTCCCCCGCCAGAACAATTTTATCAGGAGCCACGCCATCGGCCAGGATTGCGCCGTATGCGGTAAGGGCGTCCTCCAAAGCGGCGGGGTAAGGATGCTCCGGCGCCAGTCGATAATCAATAAGCACACCCCGGCTGGACGTCATACGGCTGATGGCCGAGGCCAGAGGCCGGTGGGTGTCTATGGAGCCCATCATGTAGGCGCCTCCGTGGAGGTATAAGAGGGTCCTGCCGTCGGGGTGGGCCCATCCGGTGATGATCTCCGCTGGAATGCCTTCCATACGGGTCTTTTTAACCCGGGCCTTTTTGGGTGTTTTTCCCAGGGATTTTGCGATGCTGTCCAGCATGAACCTCTGGAACCAAATCGAATGGGGACTGCTGTTGAACATGGACCGCAACAGGATGCTTGGCACAGGTTGCCTGCGGGGCGTTGAAAGCATGGGGCCTCCGGGGTTTGCGTTAGGTGGATATACTGACGTGTCAGTCTATACACAGAATAAAATTGAACGACTGGATTGTCAAGGCAATATGATTAGGGCTCTATCTGCCTCTGTGCGATTGATAGAGACTGCGTAGCCGGGGATCCAGCATTTGTGATTTTGTATTTTTCTCAGCGGAGATGATCCCCTTTTCGCCCATGGAGTAAGGATGCTGGGCTTCCGACAGGGGGTTCTCGGGAGTGACTGTGTAGCATGGGCATAGGGGAAAAGTCTGCCGATTCCCCGCAAAACCGGCTGCAAACGGAAGTTTACAAAGCATCCAGAAGGCGTTGGTGGATGTTATCGAAACCGCCGTTGCTCATGATTATAGCCAGGTCGCCGGGTTCCAGTGTCTTTGTGAGGAAATCAATGATTTCCTGAGTTGTCGGGAAAAAATGGGCTTCCTTACCCCGGGCCTTGAGGTCCGCCACCAGTTTTTCGGACGAGAACCGTTGTTCGACCGGAATTTTTTCCAGCAAAGGCGGTTGGGGAATGCAGATGATATCGGCCTCGTCAAAGACCGTGGGATAAATCTCCTGAAAAATGTTCCGGCGGCTGGAGTTGGTGCGGGGCTCGAACACGGCCACCACTCTGCCCTTTTGGTAAAAGGGTTTGACGGCGCGGAGGGTTTCCCTGACCGCCGTGGGATGATGGGCGAAATCGTCCATGATCGTAATGTCATTTTTAACGCCCCGGACCTGCTGACGGCGGGCAATGCCCTTGAACGTCTCCAGGCCTGCGGCGATGCCTTCGGGAGGAATGCGCAGGTCATCGGCCACGGCAATGGCGGCCAGGCAGTTGAAGGCGTTGTGCCTGCCCATGAGAGGAACCTTGAACTTTGCGTAAAACTCGCCCCGGCGGAATACCTCGAAATGGGTATGGGGCGGTTCCACCTTCACCTCACCCAGGCGCCAGGGGGTCTTTTCGCCGAACCCGTAGGGGGTTTTCCAACATTTGGCCTGGGGCAGAATGTCGGGAATGTTCTCGTCGGCATCGTGATAAACCAGCAGGCTTTCCTTGGGCAGATTTTCCACCAGGGAGGTGAAGGCGCTTTTTACATGGTCCAGGTCCCTGAAAATATCGGCATGATCAAACTCAATGCTGGTGAGCACCGTGCGGGACGGGGTGTAGTGGAGAAATTTTGGACCCTTATCGAAAAAGGCTGTATCGTACTCATCCCCTTCAATGACCATATACGGCCCGGAACCTACTTGGTGGTTGCTTTGAAAATTGGCCAGGATGCCCCCTATCATAAAGGTGGGGTCCAGACCCACGGCGGCTATCAGCCACGCGATGAGGGAGGACGTGGTGGTCTTGCCGTGGGTGCCCGTAACCAGGATGGGTGTTTTTTGGGAGGCGAAAAAACGGTCCAGGGCCTGGGGAAAGGAACAATAGTGGAGCCCTTTTTCCATGACCGCCACAGCCTCGGGGTTGTCCCGGGAAACCGCATTGCCAATGACCACCAGATCCGGGTTGTGGGCCAGATTGTCCGGCGAAAAGCCCTGGATGACAGGAATGCCCTTGGATTCCAGAAAGGTGCTCATGGGCGGATACACATTGGCGTCCGAACCGGTGATCTGGAAACCGGCCTCCTTGAGCATGCCCGCCAGGGCGCCCATGCCTGTTCCGCAAATGGCCGTAAGGTGGATGGTCTTAACTTTCTCTGGAATGACGTTTTTTTCCGGGTTCATGAGGTGTCCCTGTAGTTATTGGGTTTCCGCCTTTTTTTGAAAAACAATCATTCTATCCATACAGGATCAAAGGATGAATCTCAATCCCCTATGCAAACCCGGATTGAAACCCTGTGTCTCTTGTGTTAAGCCCAAAGCATGGAAAGAAAGCATCTTGAAATAGATCTGAACGCCCTCAGGCACAATTACCGCGTCATGGCGGATTTGGCAGGCCCTGAGACCAAAATCATTTCCGTGGTCAAGGCCGACGCCTACGGCCACGGTTTGATTCCCGTGTCCCGTACGCTGGTGGACTGCGGCGCCCATGCCCTGGGCATATTCCGGCCTAACGACGCCATAGCCATACGCCAAGCCGGGCTGGATGTTCCCATAATCGCCCTTTCGGGAATTTTTCCGTGGGAGGCCCAGGCGGCGGCGGAGCACAACCTTAGCGTGGTCATTTACACCATGGACATGGCCCAAAGCCTTTCCCAGGCTAACCGTGAAATGGGCAAGGTGGGGGACGTACTCATCAAGGTGGATACGGGTATGGGCCGCCTGGGTGTTTTCCCCCGGGATTTGCCTGCGTTTCTGGACGCCCTGGCGCCGTTGAAAGGGATTCGCGTAACAGGGATCGCCTCGCACCTTGCTGCCTCGGAACTGCCGGAAGACCCCCATACCGCCGGACAGGTGGAGGCATTCGCCCAAAGTTCCCTGTCCATGATCCATGACAACCTGGGCAACAGCGGGGCTATCCTGGAGGGGCTGGCCAAGGGTTACCCCATGGCAAGGCCGGGCATTGCCCTGTATGGCTCGGCGCCGGACCCGAACATGAAGGGGGCCGCGCTGCTGAAACCGGTCATGGCTTTCAAAACCAGGATCATCTTTGTAAAGGACCTGCCCGCCGGAAGTCCGGTCAGTTATGGCATGACCTATGTCACGCCCGGGCCGTCCCGCATCGCCACCATCCCTGTGGGGTATGCGGACGGATATTTTCGCAGGCTGTCCAACAAGGGGGTCGCCATTGTCCATGGGAAGCGCGTGCCTGTGGTGGGCACCGTGTGCATGAACCTGACCATGCTGGATGTGACGGGATTGGAAGGCGTGGAATCCGGGGATGAGGTGGTTCTTTTGGGAAACCAGGGAGACCAGCGGGTAACCGGGGACGAACTGGCCGCGTCCGCCGGAACCATCAGCTATGAATTGTATTGCAGCCTGGGGCGGGCCAACCCGCGCCATTATATGGAATAGGCGGTATCATGGAAATTTTAGACTCAATTATAAAAACACTATCGGACATGCTGGGCGGAGAAGCATTTTGGGAAGGGGCTGCTTTCAGGGCTTTTGCCGGTATTCTGGGATCATTAATCCTGTGGATGATTTTCCGCAAGGTGGTCAAGATAGTTTTCTCCCGTCTGGAAAAATATGCGTTCATCCGGGCTAATCAGGAGGTTTTGGGCGCCACGCGCCAAGCCCTGTTTTACGGGCTGATTTTGACCACCGGCATGTACCTTGTCCAGATTCTGGATCTTCAGGCTTTCAAGAATTCCTTTTTTGCCGTCATAATAATTTTTTTCGCCTCTCCTGCAAAAAAGATTGTGTATTTGTCCATCACCTATCTGGAAAAACGCCTTGCCAAAAAAACAGAAACCCGGGTTGACGATATTCTTTTCGATATTTCCAAACGGTTTTGCGGGATTTTGATTTATATGGGCGCCATTGTCTTCGCCCTGGACCGCATCGGCATTAATGTGATGCCCATCATTGCCGGGGCCAGCATCATGGGGGTCGCCGTGGGTTTTGCGGCCAAAGACACCTTGTCCAACTTCATCGCCGGAATATTGCTGCTAATTGACCGGCCCTTTGAGGTGGGAGACCGCATTGAAGTATGGAGTGCGCCCAAAAACAGCTCCACCTGGGGCGACGTGGTGGAAATCGGCATGCGGGCCACCAAAATTCAGACTACGGACAACATCACCATTGTCATTCCCAACAATGAAATCATGACCCGGGACATCATCAACTATACGTTCGGGACCGAAAGAATCCGGGTGCGGGTGAACATAGGCATTGCCTATGACGCTGATATCGCCCTGGCTAAAAAGCTCATTCTGGAAGTGGCGGACCGGGCTGATTGGATTTGCAAGGAACCCGTTCCAGTGGTCGTGGTGGTCAATTTTGGGGAGTCCTCGGTGGACTTGCAGGTGCGCGTCTGGATAGACGACGCCCGCAAACGCATTCACACCATTTCCCACATAACCGACAATGTGAAGGGATCCTTTGACAAGAACGGGATAGAGATTCCCTTTCCCCGGCGTGACATCATTATCAGAAAAGAGAGGGTTGCGTGACGGATTTCAAAAGGACTTTCTCCATCCAAAGGATAGACCCGGGCCAGACCCAATACGAAGACCTGGAACTCATCCGGGAAATGCCACTGACCATCTCTGTGGAAGGTATTCCCATGGCCACGGCCATGCGGACCCCGGGATTTGAGGAGGCCCAGGCTGCGGGTTTGTGCCTGGGGGACGGGATATTGAAAACCCGGGAAGACCTTGTGGCGTTTGAAGGAGACATGAACCAAACAAGCGCTCATTTGAACCTGAAAGTCAGGGAAGAAGCCCGCCAAAGGGTTGAGGCCCTGGCAACTGAGCGGCGCATGGAGGAGCCTTTTCCGTCCGGGGCTGATGACGAAGCAATCGCCAGCCTGCTTTGCTCCCGGATTTCCTCTTTTAAAGAAACCGCGCCTGTCATTGACAGACTTAAGGCTCATGCCCACGCCCAGGCCATATGGAGCAAGCAACATATCCATCGCATTACCCGCAGCGCCCACGCCACCTTTATTTTCGACAAGGACCTTAATGAACTGAGCATGGCCGAAGACGTGGGCAGGCACAATGCCCTGGACAAGGCTTTGGGCAAAGTTTTTCTGGAAGGCAAAATGCCTTTGGCTGAGGTGGTGATCGTGAGTTGCCGCATGAACAAGGATGTGGTCCGCAAATGCGCCAACGCAGGCATATCCATAGTATTTTCCATATCCAGACCCACCACCCTGGCCGTACTCATGGCCCGGCAGTTGAACCTGACCCTTGCCCTTTCCACCCGGGACGGCGGGGTGTATGTTTTTTCCGGGCATGATCGCCTGGGCTAACCTCCACAGGACAAATTTTCCATGAAAAAGATATTCAGGGTTTCATTTAATTGGGCGGAACCGTCCGACAACACAGGATTTTCCTTTCGGTCCGCCATATTGGTTGCCACTGTCTTTGTCTGTGCACTCATGCTTGGGACCGGTTGTATGCCGAAAAATGAAATTCTGGCCCAATCCTACATAGACAGTGCCAGGGTGTTGCTTCAGAACCCCAACCACCTGGATCAGGCGGTGCGGGATCTTTCCGTGGCTGTGGAGTTGCAACCGGACAAGGCCATGGTCTGGTACCAGAGGGCCGGGGCCTACGCTCGTATGGGTGAGCATGAAAAGGCTGTCGCTGATTTTTCCAAGGCTTTGGAACTGGTGAATAATTTTCCCGCAGCAAATATCCAAAGGGCGAAGAGTTATGTCCAACTTGGAAAACAGGAAAAAGCTCTGGAGGATTTCCATCAAGCCATATCCGCCCTACCTGACAAGGCTTGGCCTTATGAAGAACTGGCTGTGTTTTATAATTCCCTGGGGGATTACACGAAGGCGGTCCAGTATTATAAACTGGCGCTGGAAAGATCACCGGAGGATGTGGGCATCCTGTGTCAAATAGCCCTTGCGAGGGCCAATGCCGGTTTCTTTGCGGAGGCTCTGAAAGATTGCACTCAAGCAGCCAATCTTGAACCCGGGAACGCGGAATCTTACCTGACCATGGGAATTGTGTTTTCTAGGCAGGAGGATCATGAAAAAGCAGTTGAGGCATTCACCCGGGCCTTGGAACTGGAGCCGGACTCCACCAGGGCACTGGGCCGAAGAGCCCTGGCATACGCTAGCATAGGGAAGATTGAGGCTGCCTTCAAGGATGGGGGAACCCTGAAGAAACTGGCTCCCAAAGAAGCCCTGACTTATTATTACCGGGCTTCTGTTCTTGTAAGGACGAATGAACCTGAAAAGGCCGTCGCAGAATATGACAAAGCCCATGAAATAAACCCCTACGATGCCGCCATGCTCATAGGGCGGGCCCATGCTCATTATATGCTGGGCATGTATGACCTTGCTCTGAAAGACGCCAATCAGGCCATCGCCCTTAATCCGGGGAACGGGGCGTTTTTCGCTGAAAGGGGATTGGCATATGAGGGTTTGGACCAATCTGAGAAGGCTGTGGAGGATTACTCTCAAGCCATTGAGCTAAACCCCAACAATGTGATGGCGCATTTCAGGCGAGGGACCTTTTATTGCCGACAGTTCATGAATCAAAAGGCCCTGGAGGATTTTAGTGAAGTTTTGGAAATCCACCCCGACCATATCATGGCCCTTGCCTGGCGCAGTATTGTGACAGCTCGTTTAGGGCAGAACGCACAAAGCGTTATGGACTGTCGCAGGGCCATGGAACTGGCGCCGGAAAGCGAAGTTGTTCACTATTTTGCCGGAACGTCTTTTGGTTTGCTGTCCATGCCTGAACAGGCCATCGAATGCCTGACTCGTTCCCTGCAATTGAACCCCGACTATGCCCTGGCTCACCTGGAAAGGGGCAAGCTGTGGGGGGGGGAAGGAAATTTTGGCGCGGCCATTGATGATTATACAAGGGCCCTGGAAGTAAATCCCACCATGTGCGCTGCCTTGGTGCAAAGGGGAATTGCTTTGCGTAACACGGGCAGGGAAGCTGAAGCGGTGGATGATCTTGAAAAGGCCCTGGAATGCAATCCCAAGATGATACTGGCTTCCCGGGCATTGGCCTGGATAATTTCCACCTGCCCTGAAGAAGACCTCAGGAACAGCGCCCGGGCTTTGGAACTTTCCCATGATCTTGTTCGGGTCCAGCCGTCGGCCATGCACCTGGATAATCTGGCGGCAGCGTTTGCTGAGGCCGGAAATTTTGAGAAAGCTGTTACAACCATGGAAAAGGCCATGGCGGAAGTTATGGCAGGAGACAATCAAACCAGGCCTTATATGAAAAAACGCTTACAAGCATACAAGGAGCACAAACCCTGGCGGGAAGAAATTCGGATCTCGCAGAAAAACCCGGAATAAGTCTATTTGGTGGCAGGAATTCGGGGCTTCAGATCCTCATGCCCCGGACATTGGATAGCAACCCATGGTGTGGCCATCCTGCAGCCGGCGCTCCCCGGGTTGACATCAACCGGGCCAGTGACGTATCATGATTTCACAGTTTGATTGTAAAAAGGAAGCAGGCTAACTGGCTGGCGGTTTCGCGACCGCACACCTTATCCGGTGAGGTTCTTTTTCGGGAAGGGGTATTCGATGAGCCTGAATATAAAAGTATTGGTTGTTGACGATGATGAGCCTGTGCGCAACAGTCTGGTCAATTTTCTGGAAGACGAAGGGTTTGATGCGGTTTCCGCTGAGAGCGGGGAACATGCCCTGGCTTGTGTTGCAAAGCAACATTTTGATGTCGCCATTGTGGATATGCGCCTGCCCGGCATAGACGGGGACACGGTGGTGCTTGAGGCCCAAAAAATCCAATCACACCTAAAGTTTGTCATCTATACTGGCTCAGACGATTATTATCTCCAAAACACTCTTTTGGACATTGGGATGAAGCCTGAGCATGTGTTTTACAAGCCTCTGCGCAACCTGAATGTTCTGGCAACGGCCATACGCGATCTAATGCCCTAACTCCTCAGCAAAAAGCCTCAACGGCCCACCAGGGGGATTTCCTGTGAGCTCTCCATGCCCATTTGTTTTCTTACCACCTTTCGAAAGGCTGCCAGACACTCCTCTTCCTGGTCCCTGGGCATGGGAATCCTGCCTGCTCCGGCCTTTTCATGCCCCCCCCCGCTGCTATTGAAGGCCCCAGCGATTTTTTTCGCCAGGCTTCCTGCATTCCTATTTTTTTTGCTTCGGATGGAAAAAAACAGGCTTTCTTCGTAAAAAGCGCAACTGATGGTATATTCCGACTTGTCCAGGCTATGGAAAAGGTCGGCCATTTCCGCCACATGATCCGGGGTGTTTACCCGTCCCAGATAGACCTGTCCCACTTTGGCGCTTTCTGAAAACGAGGCGGTGGCCTGGTAGAGGGTTTTGAAAAAATCAATATTGCGCGGGGGATGTTCGATCTGGGCTAACAGTCTATGGTCAATGAGTTCAAAAAGCCGTCGATAGGCGTAAAGGTCTTCGGCCATGACATCCAGGGCCATGCCCTGGGTGTCGGTTTTGATGCCGTAAAAAAGGGCTGTGGCCAACTTGAGGGAAATGGGACATTTGGCTTCAAGGAGGTACAGGGCCACCAGGGTGGAAGTGGCTCCAATTTCGGGCTGGACTTCCCGGTAGCATGATTCGGGCAAAAAGTCCGCTTGGCCATGGTGGTCAAACACGGCATGGACCTTGACATTCTCGGGCAGGGACACATTGCCGCCCCCGGGCAGGGAGTCCATCATGATGACTTTATCGAATCCAGCCAGATCGATGAGGGCAAAGGGCGTTGTCTTGATATCCAGCAATTTCATCATCATACGATTTTCAGCCCGTCCCACGAAGCCGCCATGGGCGATCTCCCACCGGTCCACTCCCCAATAGGTAAGGAGGTTTCCCAAGGCAAAACCGGATGCCAGGCAGTCCGGGTCAGGATAATCGTGAACCACGATCAGCACGGACCGGGCTGGTAAAATGTGCTGTTTGAACGCTTCCACCCTGCTTGTAAAATCCGGCATCCCGTCCATATTATTTTCCTTTTTCCTTGATTTTTCATCGATTGGAGGGTTAAATCACAGAACCTGAAAAACTTCAAGGCATGGAGGGGCATGGCTCGATACTTTACGGCCTGAATAGTCAGATTCCAGACAGAAATCCCGCCTTGGGGAGTTAGTACCTGTTTTTCGCAAATTTTATCTTTTTGCTGCCCAAAACGGCGCCCTTTGTGTTTCCCTCCGCACCTTGAACAGACTCTCTGCCGGAGTTTGCTTCCGGTTAACCCGGGCCGATTATTCGCCCCTCAAACCAAGATTTCAAAGAGGTGTATTGTGGATATTAACGGAAAAAACATCATTCTCACCGGTGCTTCGTCAGGCATCGGCCTGGATCTCCTCAAAAAGCTCACCCGCTTTGATTGCAAGATACTGGCCGTAGCCCGGACCATTGAAAAAGTAGATTTTGAGCATCCCAATGTCACCAAATACCCCTGCGACATATCCGACCCCAAAAAGCTGGATGGGCTCTTTGACCATGCCCTTTCCCAATGGGGGCATATTGATATCTATATCGCCAACGCAGGGTTCGCCTATTATGAAGAGATAGAAAGCCCGGACTGGGAGCACATTGAAAAAATCTATAAAACCAATGTGTTCTCCAGCTTTTACGCAGCCGAAAAAATGAAGGCCATTAATCAGGGCCGGCCTTTTCGCATGGTTGTCACAGCTAGCGCCATGAGCTTTTTATCTCTGCCCGGGTATTCCCTGTATTCCTCCACCAAGGCAGCCATCCGGGGCTTTGCCGCCGCCTACCGGTATGAACTGGAAAAGGAGCAAAAGCTCCAATTGGTGTATCCCATTGCCACCCGCACCAGCTTCTTCAAGGAAGCAGGCTCGGGAACGCCCGTGCCCTGGCCATCCCAGGAGCCGGAAAAGGTGTCGGACGCCATCATCCGGGGGATAGAGAAAGACAAGAACTCCATATTTCCCTCGGCCTTGTTCAACAGCATACGGATCATGAACGGGTATGTCCATTTCCTGTATCCTGTGATTGCCTGGATGGAGGCCAAAAAACTTTACAAATGGAACGCCGGGAAAAAATAAAACCTGCCTGGGGGGCCGGGTCTAATACTGGACCACGGCCTCATATCCCTCCCGGGCCATTTCCGGTGTAATGTTGGACGACTGAGCCTTGCTAAGAACCTTTCCGGCATAGTGGGTGGCGCAAATGGAGCCGCCTTCCATGGCCGGATCAGGCCAGCATTTGGTGGCGTTGCGTACGATAAACAGCAATCTGTCCACATGGACCCGGGTCATAAGGGGTCCACGGTAGATCAATGCGGTCACTGCCGCTTGCCGGACGAGATAATCATCATCGGCCAAGGCGCTGATAAGGGGATCCAGGGCGCAGGGGCTTTGGATCATGCCCAGGGTTTCCACGGCGGTCAGCCGGATATCCTCGTCTCTCATGAGGGTGAGTTCGGTAAGGTGGTTTACCGCCTTGTCCCCCATTTTGGCCATGGACCGGATGCCTTTAAGGGATTTCTGTTTTTTCTCCACAGCGGGATCAAGGGCGCGGGTGTCCGGTGTTGAATCCAAAACGGCTGTTTCAGCCGTCAGGGTCTGGGCTTCTTCATTTTCCATCGCGGTTTTTGCGCCGCCATCCCTGATGGAGGCGCAGCCTGCAAAGGCCAGCAAAGCTATAAGAACGCAGCAAGTACTTATAAAGCAATTTATCTTTTTCACAATTTCCTCCTGTGCCGGTTTCCTGATTATACGTGAAGAATAACCATTAAGGGGCTCCCTGTACAAGGAAAAACTGATGGATGGGTCAGTCAGCCATGATTTACAACATAGCCTTGTTCGGGGCAAGGCTTCCATGGTATCATGGTTTCATTCAAGTCATACATACAAAATTTTGAAAAGGAGACGCCATGCACGCCCATCTTTTTTCAGGAATAAGAATTGGAAACGTGGAACTGGATAACCGGGTGGTCATGCCTCCCATGTATGTGGGATATGCAGGTCCGGAAGGCGAGGTGACCCGGATGCTCCTGGACCATTATTCCCTTATGGCCAGAAGCGGTGCGGCCATGGTTGTGGTGGAAAGCTCCTCCATAGACCACCCCATTGCCGGGGGCGGGGCCAGGACAATCCGGGCTGACGACGACCGGTTCCTGGACGGCCTGGAGCGGCTGGCATCCGCCATCAAGGCCCAGGGAGCGGTGGCCGCCATCCAACTCAACCATGCAGGCCGGTTCGCGGCGGTCAGCGAACCCCTTTCTCCCACCAATCAGGATACCTTTGGCCTGGGCCGCACCTTCAAAGAAATGGATGCAGGGGATATCGCCCATGTGGGCGATAAATTCGCGGAAGCCGCCCTTCGGGTTAAAAAGGCCGGCTTTGATGTGGTGGAACTCCACGGCGCCACCGGGTACCTGCTTTCCCAGTTCATCTCTCCCTGGGTCAACCGAAGGACCGACCAATACGGCGGTTCTCGGGAAAACCGCATGCGCTTCGGGCTGGAAGTGCTGGCAAAAGTACAGGACGCTGTGGGAGACATGCCTGTGGGATTCCGGTTTTTAGCCCACGAATGGCTGCCTGAAGGCCTGACTCTGGATGATTCCCTGCCCTATGCCAAGGCCCTGGAAAAGGCAGGGGTGGCCTATCTTTCCGTAACGGGCGGATCGTGGGAGTCCTTTATGCTGCCCGAGGTGCTGATTAAATCAATACAGCCCTGCTTTATGACCGACCTGGCCGCCGCCGTCAAAAAGGAAGTGAAAATACCGGTGATTACAGCCGGACGCATACCCGACGGCTCCACTGCGGAAAGAATTCTGGCGGAGGGATCGGCGGATATGGTGGGCTTGGCCAGACCTTTGTGGGCGGACCCTGACTGGATAGTGAAGGTGCGGCAGAATAGGGAGGAGGAAATCATAGCCTGCAGCCCTTCCTGTGGAGATACCTGCATGCAGCTTATCATGAGTTTTAAACCCGCCTATTGCACCCAATGGTCCAAGGAAAAAAGGGCGGAGTGGAAGGCCAAATTTGTATAGCGGAAGGCCCGTTTTTTATGATTGCGGATGAAAGGCGGACCGCCCATACCAAACAGCGATCAGGGAAGATGGCTATTTGAAGCCTGACAACAATACGGCGGAAAACGCGATCCGGCCCTTTGTGGTGGGCGGAAGAACTAATTGTTCGCCAGATCTCCCCGGGGAGCGGAAGCCAGCGCGTTATTCTTCAACCTGACCGGGATTGACCGGAGGCCTTCTTAGGGAGGAGCCCCTTGCCATGAAATTGCGCCGCGCCCTATCCTACGACGCCTGCCTGGAGCGCATGCTTAAGGCCCCCCGGCTTACCATGGCCGCCGTGCTGGTTCTTACCGCCATCCTGGGCTTTGGTTTGCTCCATCTTCGTTTGGAAACCTCCCTGCATGACCTGGTAATCCGCGATCTTCCCGAAACGGCCATCTACGAGGAAACCACCCGGCTTTTTGGGGAACAGCAGGTCATCCAGGTGGTGGCCAGGGCCGATAACGTGTTCGCGCCCACTACGTTCGCGCATCTGGAGCAACTGGACAGGAGGCTTTCCCGGCTTCCCGGCGTGGAAAAGGTGATCTCCCTCCCCACGGCCCTACGGGAATTGGGCGCTGGCGGCATGACCCTTGAGCGGTTTCGGGACGTCATCGGCCCCATTGAGCTGTTTGACTCCCAGCTTGTCAACAAAGACCGCACCGTGGCGGGCCTGACCCTGGTGCTGGACGACACCCGGAACCCGGAAGAGCTTGTGGCGAAAATTTCTGCGGTCCTGGACGTGGAGCGGGATGGTTTGTCCTTCTATTCCGTGGGCATGCCCATTGTATCCCTGGCCCTTGCCCGGTTCACGGAGCGGGATTTTTTCCGCCTGCCCCCCTTTACCTATCTGGTGATCGCCCTTTTACTGCTGCTGCTGTTCCGTTGCGTCCAGGGGCTGGTGTTTCCCCTGTCCTGCATCACTCTGGCCCTGGCGTGGACGATTGGGCTAATGGGCTGGACCGGCACCGCTCTTTCCATGCTCACCATGATTGTGCCCGTGTTCCTCATAGCGGTGGGCACTGCCTATTGCCTGCATTTTGTCACGGCATACATCCGGGCCATGGAAACGGGCCAGGGCGCGGAAGCCGCGGCCTGGTCTGTTTGCAGGGAGTTGCGGCTTCCCACCTCCCTGGCAGTGGGAACCACCATTGTGGGCCTGAGCTCTTTGATGGTCAACCGCATCGACGCCATTCGTGAGTTCGCGGTTTTCTCCTGCGTGGGCATGGTCTGCCTGCTAGTCATTCTGCTGACCTGGCTGCCCGCCCTGATCATGGTGTTTCCACCCCCAAAAATCAGAAGGGCAGGGGGGCGCAAAAAGGATTTTGCAGACAGGTTTTTGGCGCTGGTGATCCATCTGAACCTCCATCACCAGAAAAGGATCTTCGCGGTTGCCCTCCTGCTTGTGGTCTTTGGGACAGCAGGAATATTCCGGGTGCGGGTGGAAACCAATCCGTGCAAGTATTTTAGGCCTGATGCTCCGGTGCTGCAAAATTTTCATGCTGTGTACAAGGATCTTTGCGGCAGTTTTCCCGTCAATGTGGTGGTGAAAACAGACATCCCGGATTTTTTTGAAGACCCCCAAAATCTTGCGCGGCTGAGCCGTTTGTCCGGCCTTCTGGTTGATGTGGACAAGGTGGACAAGGCCGTGTCCGTGGCCGATTATCTGCGTCTGGCCCATTACGCCTCCAACCAGTATGCGGAGGACGCCTACATTCTGCCCGACCAGGGGTATATGGTGCGCATGGACATCAACACCATGAAAACCATGATCGGCGAAAAAACCCTGTCCCGGTTTATGACGCCGGATTTTTCCTCGGCCAATATCCTGCTGTTGACCCATATCTCAGGCTCCAGCGACTTTATGGCCGCCAAGGACCGCATGGAAAATATTTGCAGGCAGGTCTTTGGATCGGACGCCGTCTGCCACGCCACGGGGTTCGGGATCGTGATCTCCGCCACCAGCGATCTGGTGGCCCAGGGCCAGATCAAGAGCCTGTCCATCACCATGGTCCTGATTTTCGGCATGATGTTCCTGCTGTTTTTATCCTTCAAGGCGGGCGCGGTGGCCATTTTGCCGAACCTGTTTCCCATTGTGATCAATTTTGGGCTCATGGGCTGGATGGGCGTGGAGTTGTCCCTGGTCACCAGCCTCATCGCCAGCATCGCCATTGGTTTGGCCGTGGATGACACCATCCATTATCTTTTCCATTACAACATTGAATTCAAAAAGGACCTGGACGAAAAAAGGGCGCTTGCCGCCACCCTGGCCACCATAGGGCGTCCCATTGTGTTCACTACCCTGACCATTGGGCTGGGTTTTTCCGTGCTTATGTTTTCCAGTTTTCAGCCCACCGCGCTTTTTGGCGCCATGATGGCCGTGACCATGCTGGCCGCCCTGGTGGGGGATTTGGTCCTTCTGCCCTCCATGATGCTCCACGTGCCCCTGGTCACCTTGTGGGACATGGTGCGGCTTCGCATGGGCCGGGACCCGGACAAAGGCCTGCCCATTTTCAAGGGGCTAACCCGGCACCAGATCCACTGTGTGCTTCTGGCTGGCGGCATCCGGGAAATGGCGCCGGGGCAGGTCCTGTTTCGCAAGGGAGACCCCAGCGTCTCCATGTACGCCATTCTGTCAGGCAACCTGGAAGTGCGCGACAGCATGAACGCCATGGATTCCACGGACAATTTCCAGCGACATATGCATGTGGCCCTGTTACCTGCGGGAGACATTGTGGGGGAGATGGGTCTGGTGCGGGAGGCGCCCCGTTCCGCCACGGTGGTTGCCGGAAAAGATGTGGAACTGCTGGAAATCAACAGAAAGATGATCAAACGCCTGCAGTGGCTTTATCCGCCTGCCGCCTTCCGTCTGTTTTTCAACCTCATGGGGATTTTGGCCGACCGCCTGGAAAAAACCACCCACAGTCTGGCAAAAACCGGCCTGCTGGATGACGCCACAGGGCTTCCCGGCCTTGACTCCTTTCTTATGGAGCTTTCCAAGGAAGGAGAGCGGTCCCGCCGTTTTGGATACCATTTTGGGGTGGGGGTTCTGGAACTCCTGGCGCCCGGGCAAACCCCGGCCCCGGAAAACGCCGCCAACCAAATGCTGGAAAAAACAGGACGGCTTCTCAACCGCCTGCTTCCCAAACATGCGGTCCTTGCGCGGCTGGATGATCGCCAGTTTGGCGTGCTGGTGTCGGACACGGACGCCTGCGCCCTGGAAAGCGCCTGCCAGGATCTATTTGTTGCGGTCCAACAGGCGTGTGACGATGGAATTTCGGGTTGGAAGCCGGGCGTGGCCATGGGATTCGTCCTGTCCGGCCGGGACGGAAACCGGGGGTCGGGGCAACTCCTGGGCAAGGCCCTCCAGGCCCTCAAGACAAGCCGGGAAGAGGGGGATCAACCCGTGATCCGAAAGCTGTAGAGTTCTTTTTTCGGAATGATTTCAGGTATGCCCGAGGCATGAAGCCCTGAACGGAGCGTGTAAATGGCAATCGATGTACTGTTTTATTTGGGAATCGCCCTGCTAATCACCCACGAACTGGACGCCATTCACCGGCATGAATGGCGCATGTTTCCCCTCATCAACAGGCTTAAAGAGGACGCGGCCTACCAAACCTTTGTGGTTCTCCATATCCCTCTGTTCATGCTGGTGCTTTGGTTTGCGGGACACCCCTCCCAAACCGCCCGGTTTTGGTTTCAGGTGACCATGGATATTTTTTTTATGGTCCATCTGGGATTGCATCTTTTGCTTAGGGGGCACGGGCAAAACGAGTTTGGCAACGCCCTGTCAAAAACCATCTTGGTGTCCACCGCCCTGGTCGGGGGCGTTCATTTGCCGCTTATCGTCCTGCAATAAATCTTTCAGGGCATACTCATGAAAACAATGGAAATCTCGCGCCAGGGAAGGGGAGACCCCTTGTTGCTCCCCATTTTCTACAGCAGTTTGAGGTTCCAGTTGATCTGGCTGGTGCGGTTGGCTCTGGGGACCGTCTTGGGCCAGGGCTCGTGCAAGCCTACAAATAAGGCGTAGCCCGCCTCGTCCAGGGCTCTTTTCTCAGTGGACAGGCTCATGGGCCAGCCAGGGTACACCCAATAATTCTGGCCGTATTTTCGCACCCACAGGGTTTCGCCCATGGGGCTGGTGATGGCTTCCTCCTCCCGGATTCCCTCGGCGATGGTGCGGGATACGCACAGGGGCCAGAGGCCGTCCGTGACCAGTCCCAGGGGCAGGGAGCTTTCCCGAGGCAGCCTGAGATAGTCGTCAGCCGTAAGCTCGGGGCTGAGGATCACCCCTTCGTAGTTCAGCTTGCGCAATTGGTTGATGGCCAGCACATTGGCGGCGTTGCAAAAGGGACCGGCCCACATGGTGACGGGCCTTTTGGACATGGCGAGGAAAGCCGCCTGCCAGGGCGCGTTGGCCACGAACCGTTTGGCGCCTTTTGACAGGGCCTTTGCCACGAGTTTGGCGAACCATTCCTCCTCGTTGGGCCAGATCACGGGCGGCAGCCACCACCAGATGTCCGAGGCTATTTTTTGATGCGTACCTTTGACGTTGGTCGGGTCCAGCCACAGGCCCCGGCTGCCCGGAGCCCGCCCTTTGGGGGGATGGCGGTTTACATGCATGGTCTGGGTGTTGATTCGGCCTGTTTTAGGCTTGGGCATGCGTACGGAAAAGGTGGAAGGCGTGATTTCCCGGGTGGGGAATTGTTCCAGTCGGGCGCTCAGGTCCTTGATTTCCTGCATCATTTCCGGGTCTTTGCGGTCGATGAGAAAAACCGGGGCGCCTTCCGGGGGCAGGGCGCCTGCTTGTTTGCAAAGCACGGGTTTTGCCTTGGGCTGGCCTTTGCGGATGAGGATGGTCTGGTGCCAGGCTTCGTCCTCAAAGCCCACGCGGAGAATGTCTCCACCCAGGAGTTTTTCCCGGCAGGACACGGAGAATCCCCTTTTTTCCCGGTGGGTTCTGCCTATTTGCAGGCCTGAAGCCGTGGTTTTTTCCGGGACAATGGGGCTGAAAGGCCGTTGGGGCAGAAAATTGTATCGGGAACCCTGGCGGCCCAAAGCGCGTTCCAGCAATTCCAGGGCTTCTTTTTTTTCGTCCGGTCCGGGATTATCGCGCAGGAGCTTGTAGGCCCGTGTGACATGGTACACATAATGGGGACCCTTTTTGCGGCCTTCGATTTTCCACCCAACCACCTTGGGGGCTTCCAGCATGATTTTCGCCAGAACGTCCAGGCTCAGGTCCTGACAGGAAAAAAGCCTGGCTTTGGCGCCTCCTCTTTGGGAATACAGCCTGCGGCAGGGCTGGACACAGCGTCCCCTCAGGCTGCTTTTGCCTCCCAGGTAGGTGCTCCAGTAGCATCTGCCGGATATGCCGTAGCACAGGGCGCCGTGGACAAAGACTTCCAGGGTCATGGTCTCCGGGCAGGCCTGGCTGCACAGCTTGATTTCGTCGATGGAAAGCTCCCGGGGCAGGATCACCCGGTTGATTCCCAGTTTTTCATGGACCATGGCCAGGGCCGCGGGATGGGTGACGTTGGCCAGGGTGGAAAGGTGTATTTCGCCCTGATATCCCGCCTGCCGGGCCACGGCGGCCACGCCAAGATCCTGGACAATGAGGGCGTCCGGCCCGACGTAGCGCCGGAGTTTGTCCACCTGCCTGCCCACGGCTTCCAGGTCCCCGGACTTGGCCATGACATTCATGGCAATGTACATGCGCACATTTTTTTCGTCCGCAAGGTGGCGCAACTGGGCCAGCTCGGCCATGGAAAAATTCTGGGCCGCCATACGGGCTGAAAAATGTTTGAGGCCCATGTAAATGGCGTCTGCGCCTCCGGCAACGGCGGCCAGGAAACAGGTTTTGTCTCCGGCAGGGGCCAGGATTTCCGGTTTATTGGGGACCATGGTGTCTCCTTACACAATGATGGATACCGGCTTTGCCCGGGGTTCGTCGGAACCGTGTTTGCGGGAAAAGCCCAAACTTTTATTGTGCCACACTTCCCCGGGGATTAAAAGGTTTTTCCCTTGCCTTTGGGGCGGCATCCCCGCCCTCGGGGTTGCCTGTGGTCCTTTCTTGACAAATTTCAGGGACAGTGTGTAAATGCCAGTCAATTGGCTATTTGGCTTGCGGATGAAATTGGCCGTGCAAGCCTTTGGAGGAGTGAAAGGGGGAAGTTTCTGATGGGCCTGCCAAAAACCGGGGAGGAAAGAAGAACCCACACAAGGTACGCAAAGAATATCACGATCCAGATCAACAACCGTTCCCGTGCCCTTTCCGGGAGGCTGGAGCATGACAGTTTCAACCAGGCCTCGGAAATAGCGAAGGGAAAGGATATCAGCGAGGGAGGCCTTTGTTTTTACAGCGCCGCCTCTTATGAAGTGGGCGCCGTGCTGGGCCTGATCATCCGGATTGCGGACCTGGACCAAATCAAAAGACGCCTTCCCATGTATTTGGCGGTTTCCTCTATTCCCATTGCAGCGGAAGGGGAGGTTGTCCGGTGTACAATCAATTCCGGGGGCTCGGGGTATGAAGTGGGCATTCGGTTTGTGGACATTTACGAGGACGATTACCGGATTCTCATGAAACACCTGGGCGAATAGGCTGTCTGCCATGCTTTGCCCCGGACACTCTTAAGGAAATATTGTGTTAGGAACCATAGTAAACACCGGGGCCATATTGATCGGCAGCTTTGTGGGCATGGCGGCGGGAAAACGCCTGCCTGCGCGCATTAAGGAAATCCTCATGCAGGGCCTTGGCCTGTGCATTATCTACCTGGGAATGAGTATGGCCCTGGAAGGGACCAGACCATTGGTTACGGTAGCGTGTGTGGCCCTGGGGGCCCTCACCGGGGAAATGATGCAGATTGAACGGCTCCTGGAAAAAATGGCGGAAAAACTGAAGGGCCTGATGGGTTCGGCTTCTCCCACCTTTGTGGAGGGTTTTGTCACGGCCACAATCATCTATCTGGTGGGCGCCATGATGATCCTGGGCTGTATTGATGACGGCGTCAAGCATGATCCCACCCTGTTGTTTACCAAATCCATTCTGGATGGCGCGGCTTCTTTGGCTCTGGCCTCCACTCTGGGGATTGGGGTGGCGTTTTCCGCTCTTTCCGTGTTGGTGGTCCAGGGGGGCCTGACTCTGGCCGCCTCCCACATGTTGTTTTTAAAGGCGCCTGCGGTATTGAACGCCCTCACATCCACGGGGGGGATTCTGGTCATGGCCATTGGGCTTAATATTTTGGACTTGAAGAAAATCCGCACCGGAAACCTTGCGCCAGCCATTGTCTATGCCGTATTGGCCGGGTTGTATTGGTCCTAGTCCGATTCCGGATTTAATGCAGCATGCTTTGGGAAAGTTTGAACTCCCACATATCCTCTGTCAGCAGTTTCCAGTCTTCCAGTTCCTGGCGGGCGTATTCATACCCCGCCCGGCAAATTGGGTCCAACATTTTAAAATCCAGTAGTCCGAAAGCCTCGGTGGGGGGATAGAAGAAATGATTCACCTCTTTCCGAACCCTGTCGGACTGGTTGATGCTGGACAGGAGGATGGTGCGCATGATGATATCCAGAATGCCGGGGATGGCGATGCGTTTTTTAAAGGGATTGATGCGGCTCCACAGCAGGGAGTTGGTGGAGGGGATTTTTTGCAGGTCCTTGGGGATTTTAAGGTCTTCGTCCGGGCTTACGTCCACCATCATGATGAATCCCCCAAAGCGTTCGCGCATGATATCCGCCGGAAGGTTGTTTATCACCCCTCCGTCCACCAGCAGGCAGCCCTTGCGGAGGACGGGCATGAGGATTCCCGGCAGGGAAATGCTGGACCGGGCCGCTTGCCATAGGGCGCCCCGGTCATGGATGACGATGCGGGCGGTGGTGAGGTTGGATGAGACGCAGAAATAGTTGATCCACAGGTCTTCAATGTCCGTATCCCCGAAGCCTTGTCTGATTTGTTTGTCCAGGATTTTGCTTTGGACCAGGGCCACCAGGGGCAGGGTATAGTCTCCCAGGGGGTTGATGTCCACAAAGCCTTTTCGGCACAGATCCATGCGGGTGGCGTGATCCAGGCCCATGGCCATAAATCCTGCCATGATGGCCCCGATGCTGGCGCCGCAAATCATGTCGATGGGGATGCCCGATTCCTCCAATGCCTTTATGACGCCAAGATGGGCAAAACCCCTGGCGCCGCCGCCGCCCAGGACCAGGCCGATGGGATTTCCCGTGACAAAGCGGGCCACCCTTTCAAAATCCCCGTCTTTGTTCCAGCAAACATGGTGGTGCATGTCCAGTTTTCGGGGCGCCAGCCAGTAGCGGGTGCCCCATGGGGGCTTGGAATCATCGGGATGGATCAGGATCAGGGAGATTTTCGGCTTGGCCATTGTGTCGGTTTCCGAGTACAGCTCCCACTCGATTTCCTTGATGTTTGAGCTGGTTCCGGCGTCGGCCACCACCAGAATATGATCCGCCTGTTGCAGGCACCGGCTGGTCCAGTTGGAGGATTCCCGGTCGGTTTCGTAGACAATGTATTGGTATTTGGTTTCCTGTTCGTCCAACCACGTGGAAAGGCGGCTGTATTTGGGATCTTCGGCGGAGACCTGGCTCATTGCAGGCATACCCCAATGGCGGTCCAGGCGGTCGCTGGAAAGGTGCAATACCCTGCCGTATTTGGAGAGGGCCTTGTTTAAACGGGCGGCAAAACCCCTCAGAGCGACCCGGGGGCTGGCCGGGACCACGGCTATGTTTATTTGGGTTCCTTTTTTATGTTCCGCGTCCTCCATTTTCTTTGTCCGGTCCACAAGGCTCCGCATGAAGTTCAGGGAAATCCTGGGATACTGATCCAGTATTTTTTCAAAGGCCGCCTTGTCGATCCGGACCAATTGGCTGTCCCGGATGGCATAGATGGCGGCGTTGCGCGGGGTTTCGGCAATCATGCCCATTTCGCCCACACACTCGCCGGGTCTGATTATGTTGATGTGTTTTTTTTGCCCGAGGGATCATCCGCCACCACGCTCAGTCTTCCGTTGGTCAGGATATAAAAGCAGTCGATAGGTTCTCCCTGGCTGAAAAGCCTTTCGCCCTTTTTGATGAGAACCCATTCCAGTTGTCTTTTGATAAACCGGAGTTTTTGCCTGTCCAGATATCCGAACAGCAGAAGCAATACGGTCAGTAACTGGTTCTCCCGCAGGCGTTCCAGGACAATGCGGTTCAGTTCCTCGAAAAAATTGGGGTGTGATGCAGCCACCGGATCAATGCATTCCCTGTTGATGCACAAAAGCCGGGTATCCTGTTCAGCCAGAACGCTGGCCGTGCGTCTGCCGCCGGTAAGGAGTTGAATTTCGCCCACAGGTTCTCCCGGTCCAATTTTCGCCACGCATGATTCAGCGCCGTTTTCCGAAACAATGACCACCTTGAGAGACCCCTCCGCCACGATATACATGGCGTCCCCTTCGTCGCCCTGGCGGAACAGGCAGGCGTTTTGGGAAATATCCACATAGCTGCTGTTGTGGAGGATTTCATCCAAAAGGGTTTCGCTGAATTTTTCCTTGAAAAGGTAGGTGGCCTTGAGGGTGTCCAGCATGTTTGTTTCATTGACCTGTTTAGTCATGTCGCACCTCGGAAACCATTGTGCTTTACAGAAAACAGAGGAACCAGTTTGGTTGGAGTGTTCTTTTTCCGGATACCATGAGGATATCCCATTTTTAGAAGAATGAAAAGGCCTTTTTAACCCTGTTTGTCATGCAGCGAGTGGTTTTTCTATGTATATTCAAGTCGGTGGAGTGTCCTGGACGGAATGGGCCTTGTTATGAATGGCGCAATTATTGCATTCAAAATCCCCATAGTTGCGGGCCTGTAGCGGCTTGCCTTTTGCTGATAATTATTAAAATATCGGATATTTGCTGTATGGTTTTGGAGGTTGCACCCTCCCAACCGGGATAGCGCTTTATGGAGAATTGTATTCATGAAAAAATATCTTGTCTTGGGGGTCCTGACAGTCTTTCTCCTGCACTCGAACGCGTGGTCCAAGGAAGAACTGAAATGGCTGGTTATTGACTGGCCCCCCTATCAAATGCTGGAGGGGCCGGAGCAGGGCATGGGCCGTTTTGACGCCTTGTTGGACATGTACATCAAAAACCTTCCCCAATACGACCATAAAAAAGTGGAAATGAATTGGGCCAGGTTTTGGACAGGCGTGAAAGAAGGCCAGGAGGTGTGCAACATATTCGCCATCAAAACCGAGGAAAGAGAGCAAATCGCGGCCTTTTCCACCGCCAATTCCTTTGGCATACCTGTCCGGGCGGTCATGAGAAAATCCACGTCTGAAAGCCTGGGGAATCCTCTTTCCGTTTCGCTTTCGGATATTGTGAAGGACCGGCGATTAAAGGGAGTTCTGGAGAGCAAACGCTCCTATGGTCCAGCCCTGGACAAAATTTTGACGGGCATCCAGGGGAGCGTAAATTTCGAAAGAGTCGCCATACCTTCTGACAGCGTGATTCAAATGCTGCTTTCGGGCCGGGTGGACTACTCCATCGAATACCCTTTTGTGGCCTATTATCTGGCCGAAAAACACGCCTCTCTATACAAGGAACCCCTGATCAGCATACCCATTGAAGACGGTCCCCGATTTTACGAGAGCTATGTGGCCTGCCCAAAAAATGAATGGGGCGAGATGGTCCTCAAGGACATCAACACCATGCTGGAAAAGGTCAAACAAGACCCGGAGTATCTGCGCATACTGCAAAAGGGCTATACCAACCAGGAGGAAAGAGATCTGATGCAGGACAATTACTCCACCTACTTCCTCCAGTTGGATTGACATATTGGTTTTCATGAAAGCAAGGGACATGGTAAAGGTTCATGATAAATCCATTTTTTTTTAACACGTCCATCAGCCGCAAATTCGCTGGCGCCCTGGCCGGAGTCATGATTGCCATTTTGGCGGTCTTCACCCTTCTCCTTGTAGCTATCAATGCCAACAATACCAGAAACCAGTTGGAATCCAGCTTGCAAAGCACCGCCGATCTGGCCCAACTCAGTCTGGCCAATGCATTATGGCATTTCAACGACTCGTACGTGACCGATTTTCTGGAATCCATTTTCTTGTCCGATGACATTGTGTTTGCCGAGGTGGTCACGGAAAAACGGGTCGTCAGCCAAAAGGCCAGACTCCAATTCACGGATAAACCCTTCGCGTTTTTTAAAAGCTCGTCCGATTACCTGACCCTTTCCAAAGAGATTTATTACAAGGACAAGCAAGTAGGCCGCATTCGACTGGCGTTTTCAACAAAAAAAATTCGCAGGGCCGCCTACAAGGAAGCCCGCGCAGCCTTTGCGCTCATGGTATTGGTCTTGATCGCCATTTCCTTGACAACGGGTTTGCTTTCCCGGAAATTTGTTTTCGCTCCCCTCTCCCGTTTGAAACAATCCGCAGAAAGGATTGCAGCCGGCAACCTGGACGAGCCCATCGCCATGGATTCGGCGGATGAGATCGGCGAGTTTTCAGGCGCCCTGGATTCCATGAGGATTTCCATCAGTGAATCCATGGAAAAACTTCGCCAGGCCGATGTGGTGAAGGCGGCAAAAGAACGATTGGAGATTGAAATCAAGGAGCGGCGCAGGGCGGAAAGCGCCATACGGGAGCAGCGGGATCGCGCCCAAAATTACCTGGATATTGCCGGCGTCATTATTGTTGCTCTGGATTCCGTCGGCAGGGTTACTCTCATCAACCGGAAAGGCTGCGAAGTGCTGGGGCTATCGGAAAGCGAGATTGTGGGTAAGAACTGGCTGGAGACGTTTGTGGCGGAGGATGAAAAGACCAGGATAGAAAACGTTTTTTCCCAAATCATCCAAGAAAACGTTCCGGATTTGGGGTATGTGGAAAACCGGATAAAGACAGCTTACGGCGAGCCACGGTATGTGGCATGGCATAACACGGTTTTGACGGATGCCCAAAACAGGGTGATTGGAACCCTGAGTTCCGGAGAGGACATCGCCGAGCGCAAACAGGCCGAGATTGCGTTGCTGGACAGTGAAGCCAGATACCGGCTTTTGGCCGACAATATCGAGGACTGCATCTGGCTGATGGATATGGATTTTGCATTCAGCTACATCAATCCGGCTGTTTACAGGATGATGGGATACACGGTGGAAGAATGGGTGGGATCGAATCTTCAGGATCACTGTGACGAGAAAAACTTCTTTGACATGGCGGGCGTTGTCATTACTGCTCTGGAAAATCTCCCCGACAATTCCGGTATTGTGTTTGAAGCGGATATGCAAAAAAAAAACGGGGACCCCATTCGCGTGGAAATTACCGGCAGGGTGCTTCTGGATGAAGATGGGACGCCCGTGGGACTCCAGGGGGTAACCCGTGACATCACCTTACGCCATCAAATGGAACACCAACTCCGGCAGGCCCAGAAAATTGAGGCCATCGGCCGGTTGGCCGGGGGCGTGGCCCACGACTTCAACAACATGCTGGGGGTGATTCTCGGCCATGCAGAGATGGCCATGAGCCGGATTGATTCCAATCTGCCTATCCAGGAGGACCTCCATGAAATTCAGCACGCAGCTCAACGCTCCGCCGATCTCACCCGGCAGCTTTTGGCTTTTGCCCGCAGGCAAACCATCCAACCCAGGCTGCTGGATTTGAACGACACGGTTTCCGGCATGCTCAAAATGCTCAAACGGCTTATCGGAGAGAACATCACTCTGGAATGGAAGCCGGAGCCTGAACTCTGGACCGTGAAAATGGACCCCAGTCAGGTTGATCAGGTTTTGGCCAACCTTTCCATCAATGCCCGGGACGCCATCGCCGGAGTGGGGAACCTGTTCATTGAAACCCGGAACGTGGTTTTTGACGAGGCCTACTGCTCTGCCCATGCGGATTTTGTTCCCGGGGAATACGTCATGCTGGCGGTGAGCGACAACGGGGCCGGCATGGACAAGGAAACCCTGGAACATTTGTTTGAACCGTTTTTTACAACCAAGGGAATGGAAGACGGCACGGGTTTGGGGTTGGCCACCATTTATGGCATGGTGAAGCAAAATCAGGGATTCATCAACGTCTATAGCGAGCCCGGTCAGGGAACATCCTTCAAAATCTACCTGCCCCGGGTTATGGAAGACGCCTCCGTTCTCAAGGCGGGCGCAGAACCGGAGCCAGCCCAAGGCAAGGAAACCGTGCTGGTGGTGGAAGATGAATCGGCGATTTTGAAACTGGCGAAATCAATCCTGGAACGCTACGGGTACCATGTCCTGGCCTCGGGAAGTCCTGGCGAAGCCCTGGACTTGGCCGAAAGGCACGAAGGGCCAATCCACCTGTTAGTCACAGATGTGGTCATGCCCGAAATGAACGGCAAGGATCTCAAGGACAGGATTGAGGGGCAAAGGCCTGACATAAAAGTCCTGTTCATGTCCGGCTATACCGCCAATGTGATCGCCCATCATGGGGTGGTGGACGAGGATGTGAATTTTATTCAGAAACCTTTTGCGGTGAAAGCCATGGCCGCCGCCGTGCGGAAGGCGCTGGATAAACCATAGTCAGCGCCGTATTGTATGAGGTCCGAAAATTTCCTCCAGCTGTTTGAAGCCGCCGCCATTACTGCAATCTGGTGTACATTGTTTTTCGCAAATGCGCCCAAGCCTTTTGCATGAAACAGGGGCGGCTGACGGAATTATTTGCGTTTACTCAGGGAGGCGATGAGATCTTTGGTTCCCATGACCGTGAGCACATGGAAAGGCTCTATTTGGGTGTCCGCCTCGGGCGGGGACAAGGTCAGGCCTGACTGGGTGTCCCGGATGGACAGAACCTGACAATTGTAGCGATTCCTGAAATCCAGCTCAATCAGGTTTTTGCCGATCATTTCCTTGAGAGGGCTCATCTCGATGATGGACATATCCGAGCCAATGGGCAGATAGTCCATGATGTGTACGCCCTGGAGACTGGCGGCGATGCGTTCGCCCATGTCCCGCTCCAAAAAGACCACCCGGTGTACGCCGATGCGTTCCAGGATTTTCACATGGTCGTCCGACACCGCCTTGGCCACGATGTTTTTCACCTTCAGGTCCAATAGATGCATGGCCACCAAAATGCTGGCGTCCAGTTTGGACCCCAGGCTCAGGACCACAGCGTCCATTTGGGACATGTTCAACTCCCTCAAAACCCGCTTGTCCGTGGCGTCGGCCATAACAGCCTTGGAAACATACCCCTTTATGCGGTCGATGATGGGCTCCTGCTGGTCCATGGCCAGGACTTCGTTGCCGTTTCTGGCCAGGGCCCTGGCGACATGGTATCCGAAACTGTTGATGCCTATGACTGCTACTTGGGCCATTTGTTTTTCCTCTTGTGTCCGGTTTGCTAACCGATCATTATTTTTTCTTCCGGGTATTGCATGCGCACGGGCGTCTTGCGGCTTTCCATGGCGTACACCAGGGTAAAGGGTCCCAGCCTGCCCACGAACATGGCGAAAATTATAAGCAATCGGCCTGTTGTGGTGAGCCCGGGGGTGACTCCCGTGGTTAGTCCCACGGTGCCAAAGGCGGAAACGCATTCGAAAACCAGTTCCAAAAAAAGCCCCCGGCTATGGGTATGAGCTATTCCCCCCAATTCCGTAATGAGCAACAGCATGGTGATAAGGCCCACCAATGCCCCGGACAATAAAATGAGCACCAGGGCCCGTTCCAGGTCCCCCCTGGATAAGGATCTCCCTGCCCAAGAGGCTTTTTGCATGCCCCGGAGCCTGGCTATGACTGCGATGACCACCACGCAGGCGGCGGTGACCTTGATACCCCCGGCCGTGGACCCGGGTGCGCCCCCGATGAACATGAGCATGATGAGCAAAAACAGGCTGGCGTTGGCCAGTTCAGGAATTTCCATGGTATTGAAGCCCGCAGTGCGGGCTGTCACGGACTGGAACAGGGCGCGCAAGGCTTCCTGGAAAGGAGAAAGGTCCTTGAGGTTGTGATTATGCTCTATCCCCCAAAAGGCCAGGGCGCCAAAAACAATCAGAAAGATGGTCATGGTGAGGACCAGTCGGGTGTGGAGACTCACCATGCGTCCGGGTTGAAAGCGGCCCTTGAACGCCCCCCAGACATCTATCATGACAAAAAAACCAATGCCCCCGCTAATGATCAGGGCCATGATGACGCCGGTGACCAGAGGGTCTCCGGCGTAGCGTACCAGGCTGTCGGGAAACAGGGAGAAACCCGCGTTGCAAAAGGCGGAGACTGCATGGAAGACAGCCAGCCACGCCGCCATGCCCGGGGGGAAATCCCCCATCCAGCGGGCGAAAAGGACCAGGGCCGCCGCCAACTCGATCAGGAAGGTCCAGGCCAAGGTGATCTTGATCATCCCTCCCAGGCTCATATGCCTGGCCGGGAGAAAAGAACCGCTGATCCCGTCGCTCAGGGCGATGGACAGCCGTTTGCCCAGCATGAACAGGATGGAGGTGGTGAGGATCATGATTCCCAGTCCGCCCAGTTGGATCAAAAACAGTATGACGATTTGCCCGAACAGGGTGAAGTGGGTTCCCGTGTCCACCACGGTCAGGCCCGTGACGCACACGGCGGAGGTGGAGGTGAAGAGGGCGTCGATAAAGGACAGATCTTCTCCCCGGGCTGCAACCGGCAGCATAAGGAGCAGGGTCCCCAGGAGAATAAGGCCCAGAAATCCCATAATGGCCAACTGGTTGGCATTAGACCTTATGGGGCGCTTTGCCTGTTTTATAAAGGAAAGCATGGTTGCATTCGGTTAGCCTGGAACAAAGGCTCCGTCCTGGCCGCAATCTCCGAAAATCACAATGTTAGGCCGCCGGACCGGCGGCAAAATCAATTTCAGCCACAGCCGCCTCCGCCTGCGCTTTTGGTTTTAGCAGGATGGACCACAACCTGATTTTCCTTTGTGACAAGGATTGTGGCTTCCTGCCACGGGGAATACCAGACGCCCACGGCCTGGCCCTGGTTGTCGTATATGGCGGCTGCCGCAACGCCCTTTGTGGGGTCCGCACTTGTGTCCATGCGTCCCACCCACTGGCTCAGCATATCCGGGGTCATATCCACGGGCTGCCAGGAGTCATCATTCAGGGTGAAAGCCTTGTTGATTCCGATAATGGCATCCGGAGTGACCCGGGAACCCATGATGTAATAGACTTGATTCCTGGACACTTCACCGGTGGTAAAGGCCTCCCTCACCGAAGAGTCCAGACTCAGGCTGCCATACTGGTCCAGGGAAACGCATCCCCAGGCAAGAGCGGCTACGCATGCGAGCAAAAAGTAGCGGCAAAAATTAACTTTGGGCATAACCTGACAATTCCATCCAGCAAGCAGGAATGCCGGAGCGTAAGGCCCGGGGGCCTTTGAAGGTTGATGATTTGTCCGGGGAGACCATGACTGTCTTGTCTTGAGAGACCTTGACGATTCCCTTGCGCCATGTGGAATAGAAAACTCCTACCGTGTTTCCCGCGTTGTCCAGGACTACCGAGCCCCAGTACCGGTCCTTGTCCGGGGATCCCAGGTTGACAAGGTCCACCATGGTTTTCAGCATCTCCGGGGTGAGTTCCACGGCCTGCCAGATGCTGGAATTCAGCGAATACTCCCTGTCAATGCCCAGGATGGCCGTGGGCTGGCCCCCGGGACCGATGGTGTAATACCGGTACTGGGAGCTTACTTCATAATTCTTGAAAGACTGGGTCACTTCGCTGTTGCCCCGGATGGCGCCGAACTGGTTCATGGAAACACAAGAGGCCACTATCAGAAATAAGGCCGCCATTCCTAACATACGCCTGCATTGCCTGACCATCATGCGTGCTCCTTTTGATCTCCGGCGTGTTCCTCTTCCTGGACGAACAGCATTTCCAAGGTGATTTCCCCGCCGTCAAAACAGGATTTTAGATTGGGATAGCGTTTTTCAAACACCCGCAGCATGGGGATGTTGTCCCGGATGACCGTGGCCACAAAGCCTTTGTACCCGTTTTCCCGGGCGATGCGTTCCAGCATTTCCAACGTATAGGAGGCAATCCCCTGCTTCTGGTAGGATTCGCTGGTGACAAAGGCCACTTCGGCAAACCCGTTTTCAGACTCGGCATAGGAGCCGATGGCTATGATCTCCTTATAACCGCCCTTGGGACCCAGGCCGATGACCGACATGTTTTTCCGGTAATCCACGGCAGCCCATTGCTTTTGGACCACCTCGTGGGAAAAGGTCTTTTTGTTGTGGAAAAACCGGTAATAGATGGTCTCTTCCTTGAGGGAATAGAAAAAGTTCCGGTAGTCAATCTCGTCGGATGGCAACAGGGGACGAAACTCCACCACCTTGCCGTTGGGCAGCAGACGGCTGGACTTGTATTCCTCCAGAAAAATAAGGTCGTCTTCCGGAGGGGGAAGCTGGTCCGCAAAGATGTATCGCCGCTCCTTGGCCATTTCAATCAGTTGCTTGCGGAATTTGGGATGGGCGATTTGGGCCAGCTCCATGACCCTTTGGTAAATGCTCTGGCCCTGGAGTTCGGCGATGCCGTATTCGGTCACCACAAAGTTCACGTCGCCGCGGGTGGTTGCCACGCCAGCGCCGTCGGAAAGTTGGGGCACGATCCTGGAAACCGTGCCGCCTTTGGCCGTGGACGGCAGGGCCACAATGGAAAAACCGCCCTCGGACATGGAACTGCCCCGGAGGAAATCCACCTGATCGCCAATACCGCTATAAAAGATTCTGCCTGCGGAGTCGCTGCACACCTGGCCTGTGAGATCCACTTCCAGGGCCGAACTGATGGAAACCAGATTATCGTTCCGGGCAATGACCGTGGGGTCGTTGACGAATTCTGAACCCCGGAAGTAAAAGAGGGGGTTGTTATCCACAAAGCGGTAAAGTTTTTCCGAGCCCATGCACAGGGACGCTACGATTTTGTCCGGCAAATAGGATTTCTTTTTATTGGTGATAACCCCCTGTTCAATGAGGGGTAAAAAGGCGTCGGTAATAACCTGGGTGTGGATTCCCAAGTCCTTTTTTCCGTTGAGGTGGCTCAGGATGGCGTTGGGAAGACGGCCAAAGCCAATCTGGAGGGTGGCGCCGTCCTCCACCAACTGGGACACGTACATGCCGATTCGCCGGGCCACCTCCGAATCCTTGATGTCGGTGCCCCAGGTCACCAGGGGTTCGTCCTGGAGGATCATCAGGTCGATGTCGTTCACATGGACAAAGCAATCCCCCCAGGTGCGGGGCATCTGATGATTGATCTGGGCTATGATCTTTTTGGCGTTTTTGGCGCCGGACCGGGTCACGTCCACGGAAACCCCCAGGCTGCAATAGCCGAAGCGGTCCGGGGGGGAAACCTGGATAAGAGCCACGTCTATGCCCACCCTCTGGCTTTCGAATAAACGGGGGATCTGGGAAAGATAGGCGGGCACGTAGTCAATCTTGCCCTCATAAGTGGCCTTTCGCATGCTTTCGCTCACAAAAAAGGCCTTGACCGAAAAACGTCTTAAAAAACTGGGGTCATCCACATATTGGGCAAGGGTGAAGGAAAGCATCTGGTGGATGCTTACATCCTGAATGGAAGGGTCCGCCACCATGGCGTGGATGAGAGCCTGGGGCTCCCCGCATCCGGTGCCGATAAACACCCGGCTTCCCCGTTTAATATGAGAAACGGCCTCAGAAGGCGAAACCACCTTTTTCTGGTAGTTTTGCTCAGTCAGCCATTTATAGTGGTCCATGTAAGCCTCCGCATTGCAAGATGGCGCAAAACCGCCCCCACATCCCCTTTATGGATGGCTCTTTTCAATCAGGAGAAAAGGCCCTGTGGAAAACGCAGCTAAGGGATAATCATACCCGGAAACTATTATCAATACCAGCATATTGTTTCCTGAGTTTTGGCTTTTCTATCTTGCCTGTGGGGTTGCGGGGGACATCTCCGAAGAAGAATCGCCGGGGTCTTTTGTACCGGGGCAGGGCCTGGCAATACTCGGTCAATTGCTCCTTGGTCAACTCCCTTCCGGGCTTGATCTTGATGACCGCCGCAGGCAGTTCCCCCAGGCGCAGGCTGGGCACGCCTATGACCGCTGCATCCGCCACGTCGGGATGGGCTTGGAGAAAATCCTCGATTTCCACGGGGTAAATGTTCTCTCCCCCGGTGATGATCACGTCCTTTTTCCGGTCCACCAACCAGATGAATCCGTCCTCGTCCACTCGGGCCACGTCTCCGGTGGCCAGCCACCCGTCAATGAGGGTGTCTTTGGTGGCCCGGGGATTTTTATAATACTCCTGCATGACGCCGGGTCCCCTCATCATCAGTTCGCCGGGGCTTCCTGCAGGCAAGGGTTTGCGCTCCGCATCCACGATCTTGAATTCCCAGTCAAAGCCGGGTTTGCCTATGGCCCCCACCTTGTGGATGTTGTCCAGACCCAGATGCACGCATCCGGGGCCGGTGGACTCGGTCAACCCGTAATTGGTGTCGTATTGATGATGGGGAAATACGCTCAGCCATTCCTTGACCAGGCTGGGGGGGACAGGCTGGGCCCCAATATGCATGAGACGCCATTGGTCCAGTTGGTAGTCCTTCAACCGCACTTCGCCGCTTTCAAGGGCGAACAGAATGTCCAAAGCCCAGGGCACCAAAAGCCAGACAATGGTCACATTTTCTTCTGAAACCGCTTCCAGAATCCATTCGCTGGTAACCCCCTTGAGGATGACCGCCCTGGCCCCCACAATAAAATTGCCGAACCAGTGCATCTTGGCGCCCGTGTGGTACAGGGGAGGGATGCACAAAAAATTGTCTTTGTGGGTCTGGTTGTGGTGGCGGTTTTCCAGGTAGCATGCGAATTCCAGGTTCCTGTGGTTCAACAGGGTGGCCTTGGGGGTTCCTGTGGTGCCGGAGGTAAAATAGATCCCCGCGGGGTCGCGAAGGAAAATCTCCACGTCAGGGGCTTTGGCCGGGGCTTCACACACAAACCGGGAGGCATGGACGGCGAAATCCGGGCACTCTGCGTCCGGCCCGTAAAACACGTAGGTGGAAACCGTCCGGTCCAGATCCTGCTTGATGCTTTCAATCCGTTCAATGAATTCCGGCCCGAAAATAAAAACTTTTGCCTCGGAGATTTCGCAGCACAGGGCGATATCCTCGCCGGTAAACCGGAAATTCAGGGGCACGGCCACCGCGCCCGCCGAAAGAATTCCAAAATAAACGGGCAGCCACTCAATGCAGTTGGTCATCAATTGAATGACCTTGTCCCCTTTGGTCACGCCCGTCCGGGCCAGAGCGCAGGCCAGGGTGTCGGACTCCTCCTTGAACCCGGTCCAGGTGATTTCCCTGCGAAGGCGCTTTTCCGGCTCCCTTTCCACAAGGGCTGTTTCGTTCCCGTACATGCGGGCGTTTCTGGCTAGTATTTCGGTTATGATCACCGGTATATTCCTTTCCCATAAGGTGTACAGCATACTAATTGGAAGGATAAATACATGGAAAGAGACATGGGGTCAAGTTCCGGCGCCGGCTTTAGCCCGATTCCCCCACAGGCAGGGGGTTTGTTCTTCGCGGGGCTTTTGTTGTCAAAATAAGACATTGTTTTTAATGGGTTTGCAGGGAAAACCATGGAGAGGGCGGAAGCTCAGGTATTTTTGCAGTGCGCCCGGCAATTACAAGGCAAAAAAGCCCCTGCGCCATACATATGGGGGGACGCAGGGGCTTTGGCAATGTGGAGGAGACCAGGCCTTATAAAGGTGCGCCTCCCAAAGGAGGACAGACTTTCCCGGTTCATCCACGCCCAGGACCGCTGACAGGCAGAGGTCCGGAACGATGGTGTTTTTTTGTCTGATAACGCCTTATAAATAAAACGGAAGACGCCTGACCGCAACCTCCATATTTTCATAAGGCATTACAGCCTCTTCTTAGCAAAATATATTTTAAGCAGCAACACTATTCCGTATATTTAACCAGTCTCGACTGCCATTCGCCATGAAAACCGTCACGGGCGCCGGGCATGTTTTCCATCCAGGTCCCGCAACCGAGGCCCTAATAAATTTTTCGTTTGGAGAAGCCGGTGCCCAGCACGTTGAATGTGTTTTCCACAATAAAAATGGCCTGGGGGTCCGCGCAAAACACAATCTCTTCCAGCCTTTTCAGCCTCACGTTGTTGGTGATGGTCATGATGATGTCCTTTTCTTCTCCCGAATATGCTCCCTTGCCTTTGAGATAGGTGGCGCCCAGGCCCATGTCGATGATGGTATCGGCGATTTGCGCGTTTTCTTTGGAAATGATTAGCACAAGTTTCCTTTGGTTAAACATGGAGAGCACATAATCCAGAACCACCGAAGTGACGAAAACCACGATGATGCTGGCCATGATCTGATCTATGTCCAGAAAAATGCTGGCAATGCTGAAAAGGACCAGATTGAAGGCGAAATAGAACTTGCCTATACCCAGGTTGAATTTCTGGTTGAGTATGACGGCCATGATGTCCAGCCCGCCGTTTGACCCCAGGCTTCTTAGCACCAGGCCGCAGCCCGCGCCGTTTATCCCCCCGCAGGCAATGGCTGCGTAAATCTGCTGTTTGATGTGAAAGTCCCAGGGCACGTACTCAAAAGCCAGGGTGGCCACCACCACGGCGTAGGCCGTATAAAAAATAAAACGGCGGCTGACATAGATCCAGCCCAGTATGAATAAGGGGATGTTCAGGAGAAAGAACCCGAACCCCGGGCTTACAAGGCCGGTGGCGTAATTGAACAAAAGTGCGGTCCCGAATATGCCGCCCGACACAAAATTGTGGGGCGCGGCAATGGCCTTGAGGCCAAGGGCCATCACAATGGTGCCCACGGTGATAAGCAGGATGTTCCAGGCCCAGCTGGAAAAAGTCCAGTCAGGCGCCGCGCATTCCACGCTGTCGTTTTTTTGCATGTCAGGTGCTCCCTGAGCCTTTGCCGATGCTCCACGCCAGTTCACGAACATGAGCCATGGCTTGCTCCACATCAAAGGTCAGTATCTGACGGTTTTCCATCACCAGCCTGCCATGGATGATCGAGTGACACACATCGCTGCCCCGGGCCGCATAGACCATGTGGGACATGGGATGGTACATAGGTGTCAAATGGGGTTTATGGGTGTCAACAATAATAATGTCGGCAAGCCTGCCGACTTCCAGGGTTCCGGCCTGGTTTTCCAGGCCCAGGGCTATGGCTCCGTTTTTTGTGGCCATGGTCAGCACGGTCTTGGCGTCCATGACCGTGGGGTCCAGGGTGACCGCCTTATGGATTTTGGCCGCCGAATCCATTTCCCCAAACATGTCCAGGTTATTGTTGCTGGCGCACCCGTCTGTGCCCAAAGCCACGCACACCCCGGCACCCAGCAAAGCAGGGACAGGGGCTATGCCGGAAGCCAACTTCATGTTGCTTTCAGGATTATGGACTGCCTTGACCTGGTTTTCCGCCAGCAGGGAGATGTCTTTCTCCGTCAGGACCACGCAATGGTCAGCCATGAGCCTGGAACATAAAAAGCCTGTTTTGTGCAGATGCTCAATGGGCGTGCATCCGTATTTTTCCTGTATCTGGGCCACCTCGTTTTGGGATTCGGAGGCGTGGATGACCAAGGGGGCGTTCCAGGCGTCTGCCATTTCCCGGGCTTTGACCAGCAGATCCGGGGCGCATAAATAGGGGGAATGGGGTTCCACGGCAATGCGCACCCGGGGGTGGTTTTTGTATTCCTCCAACAGGTCCCGGGTATAGGCGAAACCCTGTTCCAAAGGCCCGTAATTGGGGGAGTCAAAATCATACAGCACCTCTCCCACAACGGCCCGCATGCCTGAGTCGTCCGCAGCCCTGGCAACGGCCCGCTCAAACAGGTACATGTCGCAAAAACTGGTGGAGCCCGAAAGGATCATCTCCGCGCAGGCCAGGAGCGCCCCCTTGTATACCATGTCCTCTGTCAGCCTGGCTTCGGCGGGAAAAATATGGTCGTTCAGCCAGGTCATGAGGGGCAGGTCATCGGCCAGGCCCCTGAAGCAGGTCATGGAAGCGTGGGTATGGGCGTTCACAAGGCCTGGCATAATGATTCCGCCCCGGGCGTCCAGTACTTTTTCCGCCTGGATGTGGCCGCAGTCCTCATCATTCCCCAGCCAGGCAATGGTATGGCCCTTCACAGCCACAGCCCCTTTGTCCATAATGCGCCCGGTGGCGTCCATGGTCAGGACAATCCCGTTTTTTATCAGAATATCCGCTTTCATTATCAGGTTCCTTGAAAGAGTGCTTTTAAGTATGCTACAGATTTTTCAGGACTTCGTCGATGACAGAGCCCACCAAGGGAGATGCGCCGTCCGCCACGGCGATGATCTGATCCATGGAAGCCGGAGTGAGCATGCCCGGGACGTTGACATTGGTGATGATGGCGAAACCCAGGACTCGCATGCCTCCATGCACGGCGGCTATGACTTCGTTGACAGTGGAAAGGCCCACCGCGTCCGCGCCGATGTTCCGCAAAAAACGCATTTCCGCCGGAGTTTCCAGGGACGGCCCCTTGAGACCCACATAAACCCCCTGACGGAGGGGAATGCCCAACTTCGCCGAAGCGTCCAGGGCTTTTCGGATAAGCCCCTTGTCATAGGCTTCAAACATTTCGGGAAAGCGAACGCCCCAGGAATCCACATTTTCTCCCACCAAGGGGTTCTCGCCGGAAAGGTTGATGTGGTCTTCCACAATCATGATGTCTCCGGGGCTGTGTTCCGGGTTGAGGCCGCCCACGGCGCTGGCGAAAATAAGGGTCTTGACTCCTAACTCCTGCATGACCCGGATGGGAAAGGTGATTTCTTTGGCCGAATACCCCTCGTACAGATGAAATCGCCCCTGAAGCGCCACAAAGGCGTGGCCCCGGGCCGCGCCGCAAAGCAGCTTGCCTTCATGGCTCTGCACTGTGGATACCGGGAAATGGGGGATTTGGGAATAGTCCAGGCTGGTTTTTACTTCAAGGCCCTGGACGCTGTTTCCCAGGCCGGTTCCGGCAATGAGTCCCAAAACAGGCGCCTGGCCGGTTTTTTCCCTGATCCATGCGGCAGCCTGCTTTACCTGTTCCTTGTATGTGGTCATGCTAATCTCCTCCATTGTTGTGGTGGAAAAACCCGAGTCGGGGAATTGGGTTGACTGTATCAGAACCGGCCGGAAATGCAACCTGCCAGCCCGGAGATTGGCTTCTGCAAATATGGCGTCTGTGTTTTGTGCACATATCTTGCATGGATGAGGTCGGAGGCCAAGAGAAAAACCGGGTCCGGCTCGAACAAACGGAGATAACCAATGCGTCTGCTTTGTATGCTTTCATGCCTGCTTGTTTTGACAGCATTACCCTTTTTGTCTTCCTGCGAAAAGGAACCCGACCACCCCAAAACAGTGCGTATTGGAGTACTTTTTCCCCTTAGCGGGGACCTTGGAGAAGCGGGGACAAACAACGTCAATGCCGTAATTCTTGCCGTTGATGAGATCACCGCACTGGGTGGAATTCAATCCCTGGGCGGAGCCAGGTTGGAATTGGTCCTCGCCGACACACAAGGGCAAAGCCGCATCGCGGATCAGGAGGCTGAACGCCTGATTAGAAATGAAGGTGTTTCTGCTATAATTGAAGTGTACCAAAGCAGTGTGGCCAATACCGTCACAGAAGTGACGGAGCGTCTGGGCGTCCCTATTCTTATTAGCTCTGGAATGGCCGATGTTGTGACGGAAAAGGGACTTCATTACACCTTCCGGGTAATGGCCAAGGCCGAACATTATGGCCGGGACATGGTGGAGTTTTTGGCGGGCCTTTCCCAGATAGTGGGCCATCCTATTAAGAGGCTGGCCCTGCTCCACGAAAACACCGCCTTCGGCACCTCCGCAGCTCTGGCGCAAAAAAAGGCGCTGCATAGAGCTGGGCTGGAGGTTGTGGTTGAAGTAAGCTATCGGGCTGCCGAGGTGACTGACCTGAACCGGGAGGTGAGCCGGGTTTTAGACGCTGGGCCTGATGCCATTTTTACAGCGACTTATGTCCAGGACAGCATTCTCATGGCCCGCGCCTTTGAAAAAGCCGGTATGGACATTCCCTTGGTCAATACGGGAAGCACCATGATATCCCCCTTGTTTATCCAGGAACTGGGTCCTGCGATTGAAAAATATTTCGCCCTTACGGACTATTCCAAATATCTGCCTGCTGCCGCAAGAGTGAATGAGTCTTACCAAAAACGTTTTGGACTGGAAATGCCGGGAGACTGCGCGCTGGCCTATCAGTGCGTCTGGATCATCAAAGAAGCCCTGGAAAAGGCGGCAAGCACTGACAAAAATGCCATCAGGGATGCTCTCGCAGCCACTGACATGCCTGCGGGCGAGCACATGATCCTGGCGGTTCCCTCTTTATCCTTTGATCAAGAAGGCCAGAACAAATATTCCAGGGCTTTTGTGATTCAGGTACAAAATGGAGAAATTGCGCCGGTGTGGCCCCCGGAATATGCCCATGGAAAAATTTCCTGGAAAGGGACTTGTTATGCCTTTGACGCAGAGGGGAAATTGCAGGAATGATTGTCCTTCAGCCAACAGTTCAACGCAAAATGAGGAAAATCGAACCCATATGGAAACCTCATCCATAATTGTGGATACAAAGACTGAACGCTTGCAAGGATAGGTCTTTACTTTTTTTGGGGCTGCTTCGTTGGTGCCGATTGATGCCGACCATGTTCACATGGAGGAAAACACCAAAAAGGAACCGGTTATGACCGTCGGCCAAGCTGCCATGCCATGGGTGTTGAATCCCTATTAAATACTGGAAAGCCAATGCGCTTTGTTTTGAAAATTTGCAGGATATTTGTTTGCGGGGCGCTTGTCCTCACCACTTCCTGCGACAGACAACCGCCCTCTCTTCAAACCGTGAGGGTAGGGGTGCTGTTTCCCATAACCGGAGCTCTGTCCGAAACAGGCATACTGAACCGGGACGCCGTTATTTTGGGGGCTGAGGAAATAAACGCCAATGGCGGAATACAGTCCCTGGGCGGTGCTAGGCTGGAGCTGGTTTTCGGAGATACCGAAGGCAACTCTATCAAGGGTGTCAGAGAAGCGGAAAGGCTGATCAACGAAGAGGGCGTGTGCGCCATCATCGGAGTGTATCAAAGCAGCGTGGCCACCGCTGTCACCGAAGTGACGGAAAGGCTGGGCGCCCCCATTATTCTGAATTCGGGAATCGCCGACATCATTACGGAGAGGGGCTTCCAATATACTTTTCGTTTGATTTCCAAGGCCGAGTTTTACGGACGGGACCAGATACGGTTTCTGCTGGACCTGGAGAGGCTGGCCGGGTATCCTATACAACGAGTCGCCCTGTTGCATGAGAACACCGCCTTTGGCACGTCCGCGGCCCTGGCCCAAAAGCAGGCCATCATGCACACTGAATTGGAACTGGTGGGGGAGGAGAGTTATCGCATTGAAGACGCGACAGACCTGTCCCAGGAGGTTGCCAGGGTTTTAAACGCCAAGCCCGACGCCATTATCACAACCACCTATATTGAGGACAGCATCCTTATCGCCAGGGCCCTGGAAAAGGCCGGGGCAAATGTCCCTGTGATAGACACGGCGGGAGGCGTCATTTCAACCCGGTTTGTTCAGGAATTGGGGCCAGCGGCGGAAGGCTTTTTCAGCGTCTCAGAATACTCCCGGTTTTTTCCCGCCGGCAAAGAGCTGTACCGCACTTTCCGCCAACGCTATGGCAAGCACCTGACTGGAGACGGAGTTCTTGCTTACCAGTGTGTGTATGTGCTGAAAGACGCTTTGGAGAGGGCCGCCACCCTGGATAAAAACCATTTGAGAGAGGCCTTGTCCAAAACAGACCTTCCCTTTGGCAAGGACATGATTCTGCCCTCCGACCGGCTGGCCTTTGACCAAAGCGGACAAAATAAATACACCACCTTATTGGTGGTGCAGATCCAAAAGGGGGAACTGGTTCCTGTGTGGCCCGAACCCTTTTCATCGGCCCGGGTGCAGTGGGCTGGACTGAAATCAGCGGAGGGGGATGCGCTCCCAAACGGGAAAACGCCCCTTGAAAGGTGAAAAACGGATTCCTTTGTGAAAACACGCAGCCAAATACTCACCCCTTCCATACCATGGCGCAGAAAGTTTGGAACAAAGTTGGGATGGGCAGTCACTCTTTCCATGGTTATCTCCCTGGTCACCATGGGCGTCGGTCTTATATCCATTTCCCAAAACAATCAAAAACGCCTCATCCAGGCTTTTCAGATCCGAAATGCCAATGAGGTCGCCAGGCTGGTCTCCGACCACATCCATTCAGCCATTACCAACATGTATTTTTATGCAGACCTGGTTTCTCTCATTGACAAGGAACCCCAAGAACAAAAACAGGCCCTGGAATATGTGCTTATCAACCGATCCAATGCATTCAGCGAACTTGCCCTGCTGGATGCTGAAGGAAAGGAGATCGTCAAGGTTTCCGAGTCTTATACCTATCTGCCAAAAGAATTGGGAGACCTTTCAAGAACAGAAATGTTTGCCACGGTCAAAAGGGGGGAGGTTTTTGTCGGACCCTTTTATTCCCAGGCGGATGGGGGACGCCTATCCATCCCCATTGCCATTCCCCTGAGTTCCCGTAATGGAAAGATTGTCAGTGTCCTTACCGCCGACATCAATGTGGCCCGGCTGTGGAAAACAATCGCCAAGGTTGAAATCGGCAAAACCGGCTATGCCTACATCGTGGATGGCGCGGGACGCCTCATGGCCCATCAAAACCCCGCCAGGGTGCTGGAGCAGCATGGCCGGGACCTGAGCCATTTCCCCCCGGTTGCTGAGTTTATTCAGAATAATATCTATCCTGAACATCTAAGTCATGAATACGACGGGTTGGATGCCAAACCGGTCATCGGGGAATATGTGTCCATCCCGGCCACCCCATGGGCTGTGGTTGTGGAAATGCCCACCCAAGAGGCTTTCGCCTCCCTAAGACTCATGACCTATTACCTGATCGGGCTGGTGCTGCTGGGCGTTTTGGTGACCACCACCCTCAGCTTCCTGGTCCTGAGGCGCCCCATGAGGGCCATCAACAGGTTGAGCGCAAACGCCGTGGCTATCTCCCGGGGCGACCTGGATCGCAGCCTTTCCATCACAGGGGATGATGAAATCAGCGCCCTTGCCCATGCGTTCAACAGCATGACCAGCCAGCTTAGGACGCTTATTGGAAGCCTGGAACAAACAATCGCCCAACAGAAGGAAACCGAACAGGCCCTGCGGGGCAGTGAGGAAAGATTCCGCACCCTGGCGGACTCCCTCCCCCAGATAGTTTTCGAAACCGACGCGGTGGGAACGCTGACCTTTGTGAATCAGAACGCCTACGAAATTTTTGGGTATTCCAGGGAAGAGGTTGAGGCGGGCGTTTCAGCTCTGGATACCCTGGAGCCCGGAGACGAGGAACGGGCTCTGGCCAACATGGCCAAGGTCCTGGAAGGTCATAGCCTGGGAGGGCTGGAATACACAGCCCTTAAAAAGAACGGCTCGCGCTTTCCGGTCATGATCCACTCTGCACGCATTGTGAAAAACGGGGTTCCCGTTGGCATGCGGGGCATTATCGTGGACCTTACCGAGCAGAAAATCAACGAGAAAAAACTGTCCAACGCCCTGGCCTTTGCCGAGAAAATCGTGTCGGAATCGCCGGTTGGCATCCTGTTGTACGAGCCTGGAGGGCAATGCATGACCGCCAACCAGTCGGCTGCGGACATGGTGGGCGGAACCCGGGAGCAAATCCTGTCCCTGAATTTCCATCAAATCCAATCCTGGAAGCAAATGGGGCTTTATGAGGTCGCCATGAGGGTCTTCAAGGACAAAACGCCTTTGCGCCACGCTCTGAAAGGGATTTCCACTTACGGGCAGGAAATGATCATGGACGCCCAACTGGTTCCCTTCACCATCGAGGAAAAAAACCATCTTCTGCTTATGCTGAGCGATATGAGGGAGCAGGAAAAGGCCCAGGATGAGGTGAAACATCTTAGAAACCTCCTGTCCAATATCGTCAACTCCATGCCTTCGGTCCTGGTGGGCGTGGACCCTCAGGGAATGGTCACTCAATGGAACCTGGAAGCGGAAAAGGTCACCGGCATCAGCGCGGAACAGGCACAAAGCCGCTCCTTGACAGATGTCTTTCCCCAGTTGGCCCGGGAAATGGGAAAGGTCCGGGAGGCTATTGCAGAACGCACCCCCAAAACCGAAGCGCGCATTCCCTCCCAGGTGGACGGAGAGGTGCATTTTGCGGATGTGACGGTTTTTCCCCTCATAGCCAACGGCATCCAGGGTGCGGTCATCCGAATGGATGACGTGACAGACAGGGTCCGTATTGAAGAAATGATGATCCAGTCAGAAAAAATGCTTTCCGTGGGAGGGCTTGCCGCTGGCATGGCTCACGAGATCAACAACCCCCTGGCCGGGATTATCCAAAACGCCCAGGTTTTGAAAAACAGAACCGTGGAAATGACGGAAAAAAACCAGGCTGTGGCTGAGGAATGCGGCGCCTCCATGGAGGCCATTCACAGATACATGGAAAAACGGGGCCTGATCCGTATGTTAGATTCCATACATAGCTCAGGTGTCCGGGCGGGAAAAATTGTGGCGAACATGCTGAGCTTCAGCCGAAAAAGCGAGACGGACGGCAGTTCCCATTCCATCAACGACATCATGGAAAACACCCTGGAACTGGCCTCCAGCGACTATGACCTGAAAAAGAGATTTGACTTCAAACAGATTCAGATCATTCGGGAATATGATCCCGCCAACCCCCATGTATGGTGCCAGATAAGCAAAATTCAACAAGTCCTGCTGAACCTTTTACGCAACGCAGCCCATGCCATGGCCGAGGGTGAAAACACCTGCGAAAACCCCGCCATCACACTGCGCACCGCCCAGGAAAACCAAAGGGTGCGCATTGAGGTGGAAGACAATGGCCCTGGCATGGACGAAAAAACGCGCAAAAGGGTTTTCGAGCCGTTTTTTACAACAAAAAGCGTGGGGACAGGCACAGGCCTGGGGCTTTCCGTTTCCTACTTCATTATCGCCGAGGACCATGGAGGATCCATGACCGTGGAATCAAAATCCGGGAAAGGCGCCCGGTTCATCATCCACCTGCCCCAAAACCCTCCGGAATTCACCAGTCCATCATGATACCGTAATTGTTCACGATGTAGGCTTGCCAGCCTCCAGTCCCTGGGCCTGAATCTTGATGAGCACGTCCAGAACATCCTCCCGGGAAAAACGCCCCTCCAAATACAATCTGACCGCTGAAAACGCCAGGTCCTGCACCAGTCTGGCGGCAATCTCGCCATGGATGTCCTTACGGAGAATACCCAAACCCTGCTGCTCTCCAATCCTCCGGGCCGAATCCATGATCAACCGTTCGATCACCTGGTCCAAATGCTCCTTTAACTCCTGATTTCCGAACTCTCGGATTAGGGCCGTAAATCCCGCCTTGTTCTGTTCCACATAATCGAACAGCATGCCATAACCCTGCTCCACACTGGCCTTGTATGTGGCGGCATGGTAAAATCCCTGCTCCACCTGATCCGCCAGGGCAAAGCCCAAGGTCTCAATCAAGTGAATGGCGATTTCCCGCTTGTTCTTGAAATAGTGGTACAGAATCCCCACGGAAACCCCGGCTTCCTGCGATATGTCCTTGGGCGAAACCATGTGATACCCGCGCTCGGCGCACAGGTCCAGGGTGGCCTGTACAATCTTCTGTCGGGTGGCCTTTCTCCGTTCTTCGTTTGTCTTGCGATCTCGCGCCATGTCTTATATCTGTCTCCCGCTTGTTTTTCGTACGGCTGTTTCCAATGACCTGCAGGGTTTCGTCAACCCTGCCTGCGCCTCACAAAAGCATGTTGCCCTTCCACAGTAAACAGGGTATTTTTAATCATCGGATTTTTTCCGTCCCAGAGCCAAAATGCTTGACAAGCATTTCCGTTCCCTTTACATTGCACTTATTGAATGATTGTTCAATCAAAAAAAGCGATTTCACTCAGGCCCGAACGCTTCGGGGGGATCTGACCGGGCCTGACTACTTGCAATACAATTCCAACGGCAGGCCAAAAGACTCCAATTGCTTCAGGTCCGCCATTGAAGATCACATGCTTTTCAGGTCTCCCCACTTCATAATGCAGCCCGTTTCAATCTTGTTTTAAAACACTGTGGACCAGTGATTTTCTGACGCCTTCCCTAAAAGGCGCCATTCATAACCGGTAAATAAAAGGAGACAGTCATGCAAGGTATTTACGGCGGACATCTGGTGGCGAAGCACCTGAAGGAAACAGAAGGGATAGACACGGTCTTTTCCCTGTCAGGCGGTCACATAGACCGGATTTACGATGGATTTCTGGAGTACGGGGTCCGGCTTATAGACGTGCGCCATGAGCAGGCGGCGGCCATGGCCGCCCATGCGTGGTCCATATTCACGGGCAAGCCCGGAGTGTGTATCGCAACCGCGGGTCCGGGTTTTACCAATACCCTTACGGGGCTGGTGAACGCGGCCATGGAAAACGCGCCCCTGGTGCTTATTTCCGGGGCCACGGCCGTGAGGGACTGGCAAAAGGGAGCGCTCCAGGAAATCGAGCAGGCGGCCATGGTCAAGCCCTTTGTGAAGTGGGCTGCCACCTGTCATGATGTGCGCCGTGTGCCGGAGTATATTTCCACGGCTTTCCGCCATGCGGTTTCCGGGCGTCCGGGGCCGGTTTTTCTGGAGCTTCCCCCGGATGTTCTGAACGTCAGCGCCCCTGAAAATGAAATTCGCCCGGCGTCCAAGGGCGGTATGACCCACATGGCCGGGCCGGACCCCGCCAGTGTGGCCCGGGCCGCCCAGATGATCAATCAGGCCCAAAGGCCTATGCTCATGGCTGGCTCGGGAATCGCCACGGATCGGGCAGGCGCGCTTTTGTCGGAATTGTTGGAAAAGGCCCATATCCCCTTTTGCCTGGCGAACAATGGCCGGGGCGCGGTGAGCGACCTACACCCTCTGTCCATGTGGGACGGCGGCCAGATGGGACTTTTGGCTGGAATGCCCCAGGCCGACCTGATCATTGCCCTGGGCATCCGCTTTAATTGGCTGCTCATGTTCGGGGAAGGCTTTCCCCAGGCCTGTGTGATTCGTGCGGATATCGACACTTCCGAGCTAAGCCGCAACCGGTCCTGCGACGTGGGTCTGGCCGGGGACATGGAAATGACCCTCAAGGCCCTTCTGCCCCTCATTGAAAAAGCTGACCGGTCCCAGTGGGTTGCAGACCTGAAAGATTCCTACCTCCCCCTGGACGCGGCAGAGGACGAAGCCAGGAAAACCCCCTCCGATCCCATTCATCCGGCAAGGCTGGCCCATCAAGTAAGGCAGGCAGTGGGGGACGACGCCATTTACATCATGGACGGCGGGGATACCGCCTATTTCGGCCTGACCGCATTCAAGGCCACCCAACGCGCCAATGTGCTGGCTGCCTCGGGCGGACTTCTGGGGTGTTTGGGCACGGGCCTGCCCTTTGCCCTGGGCGCCAAGGCGGCCTGCCCGGACAAACAGGTGGTGGTGTTTAACGGGGACGGCTCCTTCGGTTTTAACGCCATGGAGTTTGATACGGCCAAACGCCATGATCTCCCGTTTCTTTGCGTGGTGAACAATGATCAGGCATGGGGCATGATCAAGCACGGCCAGGAAATTTGCTACGGCAATGAGCGGTTGATCGGCTCCGAACTGGGAGTGGTCCATTACGAACAAGTAGCGGCAGCCCTGGGTGGACACGGGGAATTTGTGGAAAAGGACGAGGATATCATCCCCGCTGTGCACCGCGCTTTGGAATCCGGCAAGCCCGCCTGCGTCAACGCCCTGACCGACCCCTGCGTTACCAGTCCGGCAACCCTGCTTTTTTCCGAATCCCTGAAAATGGAATAAGCCATGAAAACATTCAAGAATAAACTGGCAATCGTAACAGGCGGAGGCTCCGGCATAGGCAGGTCTTTGTCCATGGGGCTGGCCAGGGCCGGCGCCAGTGTGGCGGTCACGGACATCCATGAGGACAGGGCCGGTCAGGTGGCCGGAGAGGTTCGGGCATTGGGTGCTGAAGCCTGGGGCCTGGGCGTGGACCATGGCAACAAGGAAGCAGCGGGCAAATTCGCAGACCAATTCATCAGCGAACACGGGTGCCCGGACATCCTGTGTCTGAACGCAGGGGTAGGGCACGGCGCGCCCCTGGAGCGCATTTCCCTGGAAGACTGGGAATGGGTGCTGGGCGTCAATCTGTGGGGAGTCATTTACATGCTGCATCATTTTGTTCCCAAAATGATTGAACGCCAGCAAGGGGGCGGCATCCTCATTACCTCCAGCATTGCGGGGTTTTCGCCCTTGCCGGGCATGTCGCCCTATTGCACCAGCAAATACGCCCTCATGGGGCTATCCGAGTCATTGCGGGCTGAATTGGGGGCTCATAACATTGGGGTGAGCGCCCTGTGTCCCGGCTTCATCAACACCAATATCGTGAAAAACGGCAAGATTGACCTCAGGGACGACAAGGGCGCCAGCAGATCCGGGGATGTGGTGAAATTCTACGCCACCAAGGGGGTATCGCCCGACCTGGTGGCAAGGGACGGGCTTCGCGCCTTGCGGCGGGATATTGGCATCATGCCTTCCCCCCTCCATGCTTGGCCCCAGTACCTCTTGCACAGGCTGTCCCCGGTTTTGTACAATGCTGTGTTGAAATTCAGTTGGAAGCGGGGCTTCCCATTTGGTAAGTAGAGTTCTGAAAATATTTTAAACCAAGGCGGCGGGGCAGATATTGCCCAGCCGTTGTTGTTTGTTGCGCCTGGCAGGGTGCATTCGCTTGGAGGTGCAAGTCCTATGCAGGCCCGACAAGGGGAACTGTTAGCTGGACGGCAAGGGCGTCGGCGCGAGGCGGGGTCTGTCCGGGTGGTGAAACACCCCAGGCCCCAATACCTGAACCATGCCTGGCGCGGCGCGGCCATGGCCGATTTTTTAATCAGGCTCAGGCAGGCGGCGCAAGTCGACGGAGTCACCCGGGCAACCCGGGGGCATTTTTCTCTGGAAGATTTCATCCGAAATCTGATAAAAACCATAGAAAAACGTGATCCTGAAGTATTGGAGAGGGTATCTCCGGCCCTGGCCATTGCGGAGCCGTTCCTGCCCGTCCTGGAAGGTCTTCCCGCCGGTTTTTGCCATGGAGATTTTCATCCTGCAAACATTATTTGGGGAGAAGATTGCCTGAAGGCGGTCATTGATTGGGAGTTCTGCGGAATCCGACCGGAAATGTACGACGCGGCCCTCATGGTCGGCTGCGCGGGATTTGAATATCCTCCCGGAATTTCAGGTGATTATGTAGGGGCCTTTCTCACACGCCTGTGGCGGAGCGGCCTGTTCAAGCGGGAAAGCTGGGAGCATTTTTTTCCTCTTGCCCTGCTCATCCGCTTAGCGTGGCTTTCCGAATGGCTGCGAAACAGAGAAACCGCCATGATCTCCCTGGAACTGGATTACCTGGATTTCCTCACCAGCCATGCCCAAGACCTCACAGCTCTGTTCTCCACCATCTGCTAAACCCCTTGATTTCAGCTAATCCACTATACAAAAAAAGGGGAATCCCGGATGTGGAATTCCCCCTTTTGAACAACTTATGAAAACGCTTTGTTAAAAAGCGTCGATCATGCTGAATATCTGGGACGTATCAAATCCCGCCAGATGAATGGCGCCGCTCCGGCAGGAAGCCACGCACAATCCGCAACCCTTGCATAAGGTGGACTGGATTTCCGCCTTGCCCGTCTTTTCGTTGATCATGGGCGCGGAGTAAGGACACAAGGAAACACACACCTTACACGCGCTGCATGCCGCCCCGTCCACGCTGGCGACCGTTCCAGCCACGGAAATCTCTTTCCGGGAAAGGAGCGTCACCGCCCTTGCCGCCGCAGCCTGGGCCTGGGCGATGGACTCGTCCAGGGGCTTGGGTCCGTGGGCCAGGCCGCACAGGAACACACCGTCCGTGGCGAAATCGTTGGGACGCAACTTGACGTGAGCCTCGGCGAAAAAGCCATCCTGGTTCTGAGAGACTTTGTACGCCTGAGCCAGGGGATTTCTTTCTTCCGGGATGATAGCGGCGGCCAAAACCAGCAGCTCGGGGCTGACCTGCATTTTCTTGCCAAGCACATAGTCGGTGAAGGCGACTGCCAGACCCTTTTCCCCGCCCGTTACCTCCAAGGGTTTGTCGTCGTTATAACGGATGAAGGTCACGCCTTTTTTCCGGGCTTCCCGGTACAGGTTTTCCCTCAGGCCATAAGGCCTCATATCCCTATACAGCACGAAAACCGGTTTTTTGGGATTGGCCTCTTTAAGAGCCAGGGCGTTTTTGATGGATTGGGTGCAGCACAGTTTGGAGCAGTAGGGCCGTTGGGGAATGCGCGAACCCACGCACTGGATGAAAACAGCCGCGCCGTTGCTCTTGAGGGCGGAATCCCCTTCCACCAGTTTCCGTTCCAATTCCAGGTTTGTGATAACCTTTGGGTCCTGGCCGTAAAGGTATTCCTTGGGCTTATATTCCGAAGCCCCGCAGGCAAAAATGGTCACTCCGTGACCGTATGTGGTGGACTGGTCGCCGGTCTTGAAGGTGGTCTTAAAATCCCCCACAAAGCCTTCCACGTCCGTGATTTCCGATTCCAAGTGAACCGTAATCTTTTCGTGGTTCTGAACCTCGCTGATAAGATCCTTCAAATACCCTTGAACATCCTCGCCCCTCCACGTTTTATGCAGGGCGCGGGCCTGACCGCCCAACTCGGCGGTGCGTTCCAAAACATGGGTTTCATACCCCTGGCTTGCCAGGGTTTTGGCGGCTTCCATACCCGCCACGCCCCCGCCGATCACCAGGGCCTTTTCCACAATACTGAGTCGGGGCTCGGTGAGGGGTTGGGCCAGGGCGACCTTTTGGACAGACATACGCACCAGGTCCATGGCCTTGAGAGTCGCCTTGTCCGGAGTATTCTTATGGACCCAGGAGCAATGGTTGCGAACATTGGCCATTTCAAAGAGATACTTGTTCAGGCTGGCTGCAATAAGGGTTTCCTGAAACAGTGGCTCGTGGGTCTTGGGCGTACACGCCGCCACCACCACCCTGTTGAGTCCCTTTTCCCGGATTACGTCGGACATTTTCTCCTGGGTATCCTGGGAACAGGAATACATATTGGTTTCCACATAGGCCACGTTGGGCAGGGTCTTGGCGAATTCCTCCAGCTTGGGCATTTCCACGACCCCGGCAATGTTGCTGCCGCAGCAGCAAAGGAACACACCAATCCGGGGGGGATCGCCCTTGGTGGCTTTTTCCGGCGGAATTACCGCAGTCTTGGTCAGGGTAAAGCGGGAGTCGAACAGCAGGCTGCCCGTTACACCGGCGGCGGCGGAAGAATCGATGACCGAGGTGGGAATGTCCTTGGGTGCGGCAAAAGACCCGCAAACAAACACGCCCGGCCTGGAAGTTTCCACCGGCTTAAAGCTGCTGGACACGGCGAATCCGCTCTTGTCCACTTCCAGACCCAACTTTTTAGCCATTTCCTTGGTTTCTTCGGCGATTTCAAAACCCACGGAGAGAACCACTATGTCGAATTCCTCTTCCATGAGCTTGCCGGACGGGTCCACATAGCGCAGGACTTCCATGCCGGTGTCGTCATTGTGGTCCACCGTGGTCACTTTGGATTTGACAAAGCGCACGCCGCCGTCCTTGGCCCGGTTGTAAAACCGTTCAAAGTCCTTGCCGTTGGTCCGGATATCAATATAGAAAATGGCCGCGTCCAGGCCGTCAGGGCCTTCGGGGCAGTGATCCTTGGCCAGCATGGCTTCCTTGACCGCGTAGGTGCAGCACACGCCCGAGCAATAGCCCTTGTTGTCCAGATGCTCGTCCCGGGAGCCCACGCATTGGATCCAGGCGATTTTCTTGGGTTCCAAATGGTCCGAGGGCCGCACCAGATGACCGCCAAAGGGGCCGGATGCGGACAGGATACGTTCGAACTCCAGGCTGGTGAGCACGTTGGGATTGGTCGTGTACCCAAAGGTATCGTGCGCGGAAGGATCGTACACCTTGGCGCCGGGCGCCAAGACAATGGAGCCCACCTCCAGTTCCACAATCTCGTCCTGCATGGTGTGGTCAATGGCGTTCACACCGCAGACTTCCGTACAAATCTGGCACCCGCCGGTCTTGAAATGCATGCAGTACCGCCGATCAATGGCCGGGGTATTGGGCACCGCCTGGGCGTAGGGCACATACACGGGCTTGCGGCCCGCCAAGCCCAATTCGTATTCCGAAGGGATGAGTTTGATCTCGCCCTTGGAAATATTTTCCAGCTTAATGTGGCCCGTGGGACAAATGAACTCGCAGGCGCCGCATCCCCGGCACACGTCGGACTGGACGCTGAAGGGGGTGTCCACCTTCATTTCCAGGCCCCGGCCCGTGAGGGTGATGGCGCTGTTTCCCATCTTTTCGCACACGCGCACGCACAGACCGCACAGGATGCAGGTATTGTCGTCGGCGCCGAAGCGGGATTTTTCGAGGCCGTATTTTTTGGCCAGGGTCTGGATCGCAGGAACCGTGGTGCTCCGAGCCAGCAGCATTTCCACGATGAGCTTGCGGCCTTCATGGACCGTTTCCGTGTCCGTGAAAATCTCCATGCCTTCCCAAATGGGATAGTTGCATGCCGTGACGAACTTGGTCCTTCTGCCGTCAAACATTTCCACCGTACACATGCGGCACATCCCGGCGGGAGTCAACGCCTTATGGTGGCACAGTGTAGGGATATCCACCCCGTATTTTTCGGCAACCTGCAGAACTGTTTGTCCGTCTTCCCCCTGGACCTTTTTGCCGTTTAACTTAAATGTTATCATCTGTTTTGCCTCGTGACGCTGTTATCGGATTGCTATTGCGTTAAACTTGCAGGCATCGTAGCAAATGCCACACTTGATGCATTTGTCCTGGTCCAGCACATGGGTTTCCTTTTTGGCTCCCGTGATGGCGTCCTGAGGACATTTCCGGGCGCAAAGGCCGCAGCCCGTGCAGGTTCCGTCCACGATTTCGTAATGGAACAGGGCCTTGCACACACCAGCGGGACATTTTTTGTCCTTGATGTGGGCTTCGTACTCGTGCCGGAAATACATGAGGGTGGTTAAAACCGGATTGGGAGACGAGGTGCCCAAACCGCACAGGGAGAATTTCTGGACCATAGCGCCCAGTTCCTCCAGCAGTTCTATGTCGCCCTGCTTGCCCTTGCCGGCGCAGATATTGGTCAGTACGTCCAGCATCTGCTTGATCCCTTCCCGGCAGGGATTGCACTGGCCGCACGATTCTTCCTTGAGAAAATCCAGAAAATACCGGGCCACGTCCACCATGCAGGTGTCCTGGTCCATGACGATCATGCCGCCGGAACCCATCATGGAGCCGATCTTGACCAATTCGTCAAAATCCACGGGGATATCCAGGAATTGCTCGGGAATACATCCACCGGAAGGCCCGCCGCTCTGGACCGCCTTGAATTTCTTTTTCTTGGGAATGCCGCCGCCAATATCATAAATGATGGTGCGGAGATTGGTTCCCATGGGCACTTCCACCAGCCCCGTGTTGACCACGTTGCCCACCAGGGAGAAAATCTTGGTGCCCTTGCTCCCTTCGGTTCCCATGGAGGCGTACCATTCGGCCCCGTTTTTAATGATTCCGGGCACGTTGGCGAAGGTTTCCACGTTGTTCAGGGAAGAGGGACTGTCCTTATATCCCTTTTCCACAGTATGGACGTATTTGGCGCGGGGCCGCCCGGGCTTTCCTTCCAGGGAGGCCATGAGGGCCGTGGATTCGCCGCAGACAAAGGAACCGCCGCCCCGGCTGACCTTGATGTCAAAGTCAAAACCCGAGCCCAAAATATTTTTCCCCAAAAGACCCACTTCCCGGGCGCTTTTAAGGGCGCTGGTCAGATTCTTGACCGCCAGGGGATACTCGTGGCGCACATAAATGAGTCCGTTGTGGGACTGCATGGCCACCGCCGCCACCAGCATGCCTTCAATAATGCTGTGGGGGTTGCCCTCCAAAAGACTGCGGTCCATGTAGGCGCCGGGGTCGCCTTCGTCGGCGTTGCATATGACGTAGCGGTCCCCGTCGTGCTTGGCGCAGGTGGCCCACTTGATGCCTGTGGGAAAACCGCCTCCGCCCCGGCCCCTGAGGCCCGAGCCTTTGATTTCCTGGATGATCTGGGCGGGCTCCATGTCAAACAAGGCCTTTTCCAGGGCCATGTATCCATCCTCGGCGACGTAATGGAGGATGTTTGTGGGGTCGATCATCTGGTTGCTGCCAAAGATAACCCGCTTCTGGAGCTTATAAAAAGGAATGTCCTTTTCATGAACGATTTTCTTTTTGCTGATCGGATCCTTGAAAAGAAAATTCTCAACCACTTCCCCATTCTTGAGAGTTGTCTCCACAATATCGGGAATCTTTTCCGGCTTGACCTGGGGGTAGAAAATACCCTCAGGATGGATAACCATAATAGGACCCTTTTCGCAAAAGCCATGACAGCCCGTAAGCCTCACTTCCACCTGATCTTCCAGGCCTTCCTTTTTCAGTTCGGCCATCAGGGTCTCGTACACGCTGGCAGTGCCATACGCGCCGCACCCCGAACCGGAACACAGGGAAATGAGTTTTTTACCACCCTCTTTGTGCCGGGCGATAAGATCTTTGCGAAGTGTGATAAGCGCTTCTCTATTTTCTAACCTGTCCACCATTTACCTCCGTTGCCCCTGCAACCCGTATGACTTTGCTGCTTGAAGCACGCAGTGAATATGCATTCGATTTTTTTTGGTCTCAGCAGGTTTGACTGAGAGGGCAAGAACCATCTCTCGCCAAATAACAAGAAATCCGAAGAATAGTGAGGGAGGGCCAAATTGTCAATAAAAAAAAGGCCGCGGGATACCTGCAAACCCGCGGCCTTTATCTTGAAGTTATGCCTTGTTACGCGGCCAGACGAGAGGCCTTTTCCACTGCTGTGCGCATTTCCGCCGGTGTGAACGGCTTGGGAACGTACAGCATAGCCCCCAGGCGCGAGGTTTCCACAGCCGTTTCAATGCTGGCGTAGCCTGTGACGATGATAATTTTCGCCTGGGGCTGCATGGTGTGCACCGCCTCCAAAAGCTCCAGACCCACCACACCCGGCATTTTCAGGTCCAGGATAATGACCCGGTAAAATCCCTTGGAGACCTTTTCCAGGGCCTCTTCCCTTGTGGTGGCCTGATCCACCGAATATTGCCCCTTCTTGAGTATCTTCCGTATGTTGTTATTGACAGCCACTTCGTCGTCCACCACCAGGATGTCCGAGGCCAAAGCCAAATCCATTTCCTTCCCGTGCAACCTCGCCTCCATGTGCGCTACATTACGCTTCAGTTCTTCATAGGGAACGCGCGAAAATCCGTCCCGATCCAGATGCTTGACATATTCCGTCCCCAGAGCGTCCGCCACCTCGGACAACGCGTCCGTGGTCCCCGGGATATGACTTTCCTTCCTTTTGTACATGGCCGCCAGCCTGGACCGGCGCAGCCGGGCTTCCATGCGTGCGGCGCTGGCTTTCAACTCTTCGTAAGGCAGGAAGGCAACACCGTCCCTCCCCAGATTGGCCACGTATTCCGGGCCTGTGGCCTCCACCACCTCCTCGTAATTGAAAGGCATGTCCACGCCGATCAATTCCTGAATGGCCGAAGCCTCGTCACCGCCTTTCGCCTTTTTGGCTTCCTGGGGGCATATGCCTTTTTTCTCGCCAGCCTTGCAGGTATGGCCCAGTTTCTGGAACACGTCGCACACCTTCAAGCCTGTTTCGCAAAAACCCTCTCCCACGTCCGCTTCCATCAGGTTGTCCATGGGCAGGTTCAAATGCATGGCGTCAATATCGTCCCGCTCCACCTCTCCCACCTGGGCTTCCGCCAAATCCCCGGACACGGAACGGTCCACCAGGGTCCGAAGCTCATCCGGTGTAAAGGGCTTGGGAAGATAATCCAGGGCACCCAGGCGGATTGCCTTCACAGCGGTTTCCGTGGAAGCGTACGCCGTCATCATGAGCACCTGGGTCAACGGCCATTGGTTCTTGACCAACTTGAGAAGCTCCAGGCCATTCATTTCAGGCATGACAATGTCCGAAATCATCAGGGAGAAAGACCGCTTGGCCATCTCATCCAGGGCCTCCTTGGCGCTGGACGCCTGGAAGACCTCATAGTCGGACCGGGCGAGGATTTTGGATACGTTTTGCAGGATGCCCGGTTCGTCGTCCACCACCAGAATTCTTTGGATATCTTTCATAAGGCCCTCCTTATGTTAAAAGGTGTTGCAGGTTGTGCCGTCGCTTTATGTAAAAGCATCAACCGTGCCAAGGAGATATTATATTTTCAAATATCTGATTTCATGATAAATATTGAAATTTCAAAAGCGCGCCGCCCAAAAATGTCACAAAAAAATATACGCCCCCGGAAGGGGTGATTTTCCCCGCATCCTCGAGGAAAAGGGGAACAAATCATACTTAACAATTTGATTATAATAAGGAAAAGATTATGAAACATGAGTCATGAAGAACCGTATATAAAAGCCATACGGTGTATATGTTCGGCAGGATTGAACAAGCTACAAAGAATTTCGATTAACCGGGTGCGCCGGTGGTTGTTTCCAAATCCGGCGCGCCCGGGTGAAGGTTTGAATAGCCAGGGTCAGCGGTCCTCGGCAAGGTTTTCTATGCCTGCGGATTTGCCCCAGGGGGCCTGGCCGGGCCCTACAGCCTGCAAGGGCTTTTCGTTAAGCTGATCCACTGCAAGCCATGCCTGACAGGCGGGACACTGTCTCATGGCCACGGACGCATCTATTCGTGCGTTGTACAAATAACGATAGCCGCTTATGGGCGCTTCAAAACCACATTCCATACATTGCATTGCACTAACCTCCCTGATTGGCCTCAGTCCTGCATTTGCCTCATGGATCTCCGGTAGCGGGGATCGCTGCACTCTGTGCCGTCCTTATCCACGAAGCTCATTTTTTCGTAATATTGGCACTTGCCTGCGTCCATAAGGTTCATGGTCTGGTATCCATCCGTACTTTCCAGATCATACTTGGGGGGATCAGCGGAAATGTCGGACTTCACCTTTAAAATGCGGCAGGAACCCGCCCCCTCTCCGGAAAACGCTCCTTCGGAATAGTTGCTGCACAGGCCGCAAATCTTCTCAGCCTTTACTTGCGTCGCTTTGGGGGCTCGTTGAGCGCTGAGCCTGCCTGCCTGCACCTTGCGAAGTTCATCCCTTCTTGACATGGCCCACCTCCCCCTATCCGATCCCCTGAACGGTTCTCTGGATAATGTTGTCCTGGGTTTTTCGGGAAATATCCACAAAATGAGCGCTGTATCCGGCCACTCTCACGATGACTTCCTGGTATTTTTCCGGATCGCTTTGCGCCGCGCGCAAGGTTTCATCCGAGACCATATTGAACTGCACATGATCCAGGCCAAGGTCGGCCCATGTCTTGAGATAAGCCTTCCACATTGTGAAGCCTTTTTCTCCCGCCAGTTGGGAAGGCGACAGCCTCTGATTGAGCAAAAAGGCCCTGCCGTCTTCCACATGATTGATTTTTCCGCAGGATTTCAAGACTGCCGTGGGCCCCTTTTTGTCCAGCCCGGGCCCCGGAGAGATGCCTCCGTCATACAGGGCGTCACCCAGGCGGCGGCCGTTGGGAAGCGCCCCCACCATGTTGGCATAGTGGATGTTGCCGCTGACATTCTCGGGCAACAGGGGCCAGTTGTTTCCGCTGGGACACTTCATCTCCTTGGAGAATCGGGCCACGTCCCGCAGACACCAGACCATGATGTCGTCAACGTAGTCGTCGTCATTGCCCCATTTGGGTGCATTGTTGACAAAATCAAGACGCATGGCTTCATGGCCTTCCCAATCCGCCTCCAAGGCGTCGCAGAGCTGGTCCATGGTGTATTTTTTATCGTCGAACACCAGTTTTTTCACGGCGGCCAGGGAGTCCGCGTTTTCCACCCATGTAAAACCCGTAATCCAGGCGTTGCCTCTGGAAAGGCTTGGATCGCATACATCCATTCCGGTCTCAACCGATCTTTCTGAGATGGCCGAAAGATATGGGCGGGGGCATGTTTTGGGAGCAGTGGCCCTTCCCCGATTAACGACCCGCACCAGCAGACCGAATATGGACTCCATCTGAGCCGACCAGGCGGTTTTCACCTCCTCAAAATCCATGAATTTTCTGGGATCGTCCGTCAGTGCGCCCATTTGCATGTTCACGGTCTTGTCAAATCCCCGGGTGAAAACATACTCGATTATTTTGGCGCAATTGGCCGTAGCGGAGGCCATGCGCATTGGCTGGAAACCATGTTTGGTGGTGGGCGCCGGGCTCATGCAGGCCTGATGCAGCCAGGTCCTGGCTTCCTCCACAGGATGTCCGTGCCAGAACATGGCGTTTTCAATAAGAACAGGGTCGTTGCGTATGGAAGGATATCCAAGGCCGTGACGGATACATTCAAATGCTTCGCGCATGACCTCGTCCCTTACTTCAGGATGCCACCTTAGCGCGAATGTGGGGTTTGCCACCCGCACCTGTCTTGCCGCCTTCATAAATGCAATGGTAAGGTCGTTGCACGCGTCCGAGCCGTCCTTGTTCACGCCTCCCAATGTCCAGACCCATGTGCCGTCAATGCCCTGAAGACCTTCCTTTGTCCACCGGGGTTTGTACTGGCCCACTTCCGCAGCGCGTATTAAAAATTCGCCCACAAGATCTATGGCTGCCTGCTCGGTAAGGCGTTTTTTTTCGTTAACGTCTTTTTGATAATAAGGTCCGTGGTAATAGTCGGGCCTGCTTGGCCAAGCCCCTTCCACTGCTTCAGTCCTGGAAAAAAGCTGTATGAAAAGGTCGTACTGCAGGGATTCCTGGAGGCTCCTGGGGGGCTTGGCCGGAACCTGTTCGCAGGTTTCGGCCACTAACAGCAATTCCTCTCTCCGGGTTGAGTCCGCCTCAAACTGTTCAGCCAATGTTCTTGCCAGCCTTGCATAGCGCTTCGCATGGCGCATGCCGGCCTCCAGCATGATGGTCATGGCCTCCCAGCAATCAATTTTGTCATAAAGGTCGAGTATTTCAGGAGTGGGCGTCTCGTTGTGAATCCTGTAGTCCGCTTCCTCAATCTTTTGGTTGAGTTCATCCAAAATATCCTGGAAGGCGCGTTTTCCGGTCATGAGATATTCATAATCCTTGCCGGAATAACCGGTCCTTGACATGGGAAGGCCCCATCCCACGGCGCCGGACATGACCTTCATCATGTCCTCAATATCAAATGTCGGCAGGATTTCAGACTGCATGGTCTTGCCAGCCCAGAAATCGCATAACTCGGCCACAGTTTTTATACTTTCTTCGACAGGCTCGGGGATCGCCGTGGAATCGTTATAAATCTCCTCATTCAGCATTTCCCCCATGGTGGGATCCCAAAAAACCGTATGGGGGAGGCTTCCCACATAGCCCACAAGCTGGGCGTGATCGGTTATAAAAATGGTTTTATTGTCCAGGTAATGGGCAAGATGTTTGGCGAACTGGATCACCTTGGGATCCGCAAGTACCTGAGCGGCGTTCCATGATTCCATGGCAAGCAGCCCGAACTCCAGGTCCACTTTCACACCAGGATTGTAAAGTCCTCCGATGGCGCCCTTTTTCCAAATCGCCTTTCGTAAATAATCCAGTCGCCGCGAGCGCGTTTTTTCAGCCACCCACCACCACTGCTGCTTTTTTTCCAGATCCTCAACGCTCTCAAGATTTCTTGCTGCTTCAGCAGTCATAGCATAACCTCCCTACAAGGCCTTTCGGCGGTTATTTTTTTATGAAATTTAAGCATTGGGACGCACTTTTGTCTGCATTCACCGGCACCGACCGGTAATAGGCCTGCCTGGGATCCACCACCCTTTGGATGCAATCCCCCTTTTCCGGAGAATCTTCACTGACAAAAAAGCTCTTGCACTCTCTGCATTCAGCCATTTCAAATCACCTCCCTTTTAAAGTTGATTGGCCTGATCCGCCTTTTTCGGAAAACCTTTCTTTTCCATTTTTACCCCCAAGCTGTTTCTACATACGGTAAATGAACAAATACCAATCAAATATTGCCATGTCAAGAACATTTCTGCACTCGGTAAATGACTTTCCAAAAAAATGCGCCCATGATACTATGCAATGAAAATTGGGAAATACTACATACCCGGTGAGAGCAATCGAATAGCAATGAGACTCCCCGCAGCAAGCTACGGGGTATCAAAAATAGGTGTGTCCGCTATTGCGCGGCAATCTGCAGGGAATTGAACTCGATTTAGACTGGAAATATGAAAAAAACCGCCATAGAGAGTGAGACCCCGGCAGAGAGCTACAAGAATTCGAGGGAGGCAAGAAAGGAAGCCACCCGCCAGAGAATTCTGGAAGCGGCGCGCAGCGTTTTTGTCCGCCATCCGTTTCAAAGCGCCAGCCTCAGGATGATCGGAGACGCTGCGGGAGTGAAGCATCCCCTCATCATCCACTATTTTGGGTCGAAAACATCCCTGTTTGAAAGAATTGCACAGGATTTGGAAGCGGAGGTCCTCTCCAATCTTCCGCACCTGGTCCAGGTCATTGAAGGCCGTGGCCCCGGGGAGAGCTTTATGCTTTTCCTCAGACTCATGCTGGAGTACAGCTTCCGGCGCCCGGATGCATTCAAGGCGATTATGCTCAATGTGGGAGAAACGAGTAACCTGAAAATTGCATTGCCGGGGCTAGGCCGCATGGCTGAAATACGCCGCAAGATTTTGAACCTGCTGAGTAAAGACGTGTTCGGAGTTTCATTTCAAGGTTCGGACGACATGTTTTTCTTTGTCTATATTCTCTGCATAGCCAATTTTGTGGGCGCCTCCGAGTTTCACGCCAAAGCGCTGGGTCTTCCCCATGAAAGTCCCGAATACAGACAGTGGACGGGCGACATGTTTGAATTTCTTTTCATGCCTGCCATGGAGGCAATCGCCAAAGGAAATCCCCCTCCTGTTTCCTCGCTGATTAAGGAGTGTTCCAAAAAAGACTCCATGTTTGACAGGGTGTATTTGTGGAAAACGGAAGCCATGGAGTTGGAGCGGTCCCAAAAGGCGAATAAAAGAGAAGCCGCCCGGTCCATGATACTGGAGGCGGCAAGACATGTTTTTTCCCAAAACCCCTACGACACGGCAAGCATCCGCATGATCGGCAAACAGGGGAAATTTGACCATACGCTGATCCGCCACTATTTCCCCACAAAGGCGGATCTTTTTGAAGCCGCTGCTGAAGATGTTTTTAATGAATTCATACAGGCGGCGCGTATGTGGGGTTTTGGCTTGGAAGGGAGACCCTTTCCTCAGGCCTTGACTATCTATCTGGACAGAACCCTCACATATTGTTTTCAGCATAGAGAGGCCCTGGGCATACTCATGCACAACATGGCCCATGCTGAGCAGTTTGTTGATCTGGACGGATTTGCGTATGTGGCCAGGCTCCATCCCCAAATCTATGATATGGTCCTGAGCCTGCTCCCCGTTGACGCGCCTGATCGGGATTTGCGCATGTGGCTTTATACCCTGATCACCGTCTTATACACTTTTGCAGGCGCCCCGGAATATCCCGCCAGACTCCTTGGCATGGACCCAACCTCTGAATCCTACCGCCAATGGGTCCTTAAGACTCTGATTTCCATATTCCTTTCTGTTTTCTCAAAAAAATCGTGAGCCCTTGGAAAATTCACTCCTGATCATCCCCTAATTTAACAACAAGCCTCACCTGACCTGCGTCACCCAAACAGAGCCTATCCCGGATAATTCGGGTTTAGGGATGCACACCGTATATCGTCCACGACCAAACCACTATTTTTTATATTTTTGAAACATCAGCTTCAGTTTAACGGCACCACCAAGGGCCTGCCCTTATGATGGAGGATTTCCACAGGAATGCCGTAGACGTCCTGAATCATATCTTCAGAAACCTCTTTTATCGCCCCGGCGGAATGGATCATGCCGTCTTTCAGGAACACAAATTTATCGGCGAAGCGAAGGGCGGAATTGAGATTATGCATGGTCATGACCGCGCTCACGCCGTGGTCCCGGACCACATGTTGGATAAGAGAAAGGATATTCATACTGTTTTTGAGATCCAGGCTGCTGGTGGGCTCGTCCAGCAGGAGCAGACGGGGTTCCTGAACCAGGGCCCGGCCCACGGCTACTTTTTGCAGTTCGCCGCCGCTCATTTCGTCTATGTGGCGCATGGCCAAATCTTCCAGGCCCAGGATCTTGATGGCTCCGTCCACCATGTGGAGGTCCTTTTCGGAGGTGCGAAAGCGAATGTGGGGTTTTCGGCCCATGAGAATTGCGTCAAAGGCTGTCATGCGGGTTTTCGCCTGGTATTGGGCCACGTAACCAATCCTGCGGGCGATGGCGGAAGGTTCCATTTTCAGCACATCCCGGCCTTCCACCATAATGGCGCCGGAGCGGGGTTTCAGAATGGCGTTGATGCAGCGCAGGAGGGTTGTTTTGCCCACGCCGTTTGGACCCAGGATCACAAGCATTTCCCCCTGGTCCACGCTTAGCTTGACATCCTTGAGGATTTCCTTGCCATTATATCCGAACTTTACTTCATTGACTTCCAGAATCATCTTGCATACCCCCTGATAATGAGCGCCAAAAACACCGGAGCGCCCAGGAACGCCGTGAGGATGGAGACCGGCAGCAGATGGGGCGCCAGGATCAGCCGGGCCGCGGTGTCCGAAGCCAGCAGCAGAATGGCCCCCAGAAGCATGGAAGCGGGCAGAAGAAAACGGTTGTCGCCACCCATTAGGCGCCGAACCATATGAGGACAGACAAGGCCCACAAACCCAATAATTCCCAAAAAAGCCACGGCGACGGATGTAACCAACGAGGCCATGATCATGCCCAAAATCCGCACTCGCTGGACCCGAACCCCCAAGCTCTGGGCGGTTTCGTCCCCGGCGTCCACGGCGTTGTAATTCCAGGCATTCAGAAGGAAATAGACGGAAGCCAACCCGGTGACGATCGACAACACGCCCAATTCGGACCAGGAGGCCCGGCCCACATCGCCAAAGGTCCAAAAGACCATGGCTGCAAGCTGGACGTCATCGGCGAAAAACTGAAGAAACATGGTTCCCGCGGTGAACAGGGCGCCCAGAGCCACCCCGGAAAGCACCATGACCTCCGGCGTAGACCCTCGCATGCGGGAAATGCCCACGATCACCCCCGAGGCCGCCATGGAAAAAAAGAACGCCATGCCCGTGGTCAGGTAAGGATTGGAAATGGAGATTGCGCCCACTTGGGAACTGGCCATGGTTCCCGAACCCAGGATCATAACGGCGAATGCGGCCCCAAACGCGGCGGCGTGGGAAATGCCCAAAGTAAAGGGCGAACCCAGAGGGTTGCGCAGGACGGACTGCATCACGGCCCCGGACAAAGACAACCCGGCCCCGGCCACAACCGCCGCAAGCACCTGGGGCAGACGGATATTCCAGACAATGAGTTCACACTGCCTGGCCACGTCCAGTCCCAGGAGGGCCTTCGCCACCTCCCGGACGGGAAGGCTGGCCGCGCCCTTGGACATGCTTATGAGGGAAAGGCCGATCAATACTGCCAGGCCCAAAAAAACCAGGGTGATTTTTCGCCCCACATACCGGGAATACTCCTCGTGCTTTGCACCGTGCATCAAATGCATGTAAACCGCCTTAGTTTAGGGGTATGGGTTGGAAAGCCAGTCCCTGGAAGCTCTGGTCCATGATGCCAAAAACACCCTTGCCGATCAGGTACCCGTAAATATCGTCCGCCTTGACCCGGGGATCCACGTCCTCAAACCTGTCGGGATACAGGAGTTTGCCCATGTAATAGGCATTGGCCAGAATGGACCCGTAATTCCCGGAATACCAGTTATAGGGAAGCACGCCGTAGACCTTGCCCTGCTGGACCGCCTTGAGCGACTGGTAGGCGGGATCAGTCCCCAACTCGTGCAGGCCGCCGACTTTGTCGCCCATCTGGAGGGTGGAGAGATCCAGGAAAAGAATATCCGGGTCCCATTCCACAATTTTTTCCTTGGCCACACTGCTATGCAAAAGAGCCTTGCCTTTCAGGCCCGTGTCGTAGGCCACATTGTCGGCATGGATAAAGGCCAGGGGAGGATACCCCGGCTCCGTGGACTGGTAGCCGTGGGGGCCTTTGGAGGCGATGCCTCCCACAAAGCAGGAGGGGCGCTTTTCCCCGGGGATGTCGTAGGTCCGTTGGTGAAGGTCGTCTATGGCCTCCTCAAAAAAGGCGATGACGTTTTCGGCCCTCTCATCCTGGCCCAGGGCCTTTCCCATGATCCGAAGAGCCTGGAACAACTGATCCCGATTTGCACCCAGGTCGCCGTAGTTGAGCACAATCACGGGAATGCCGGTTTTTTCGGAAAGCTCGATAGGATCGTGCCCCAGGGCGGCGAAGGTCTTGAAAATCACCTGGGGCTGGGGATCCAAAACAAGGATTTGCTCCGGGTTGTCATGCCCCCGAAAACTGCCGAATTCCGGATATTCCTTGAATTCTGGATGAGCCAGGGCATAGGGACGGGCGTCAAAGCGGGATCTGCGGGTTTCCATGTCGTCCACGCCCACAATGCGGTCCTGGGCCTGAAGATAGGTCAACAGGCGGAGGCATCCCGGGCCGGAGCAGATGACCCTTTCCACTTTCGAGGGTATGGCGATGGTCCGGTCCATGGCGTCCACAATGTTTTGCTCAGCCATACAAATGCCTGAAAGCAAAAAAAATATAAGAACTCCACCCAATAAAGGCCAAAGGCGTTTTTTCATGTTTCATTCTCCCCAAATAAAAAAGCCACAAAGGCGACACGCGTCTCCCGCGTCGGCCTTCGTGGCTTTGTATAGTTTCAAAATGCTGATTTTATTGTTGCTTATAAAATTTCCCGCCTTCAGACAGGAATTGTCATGAGTCTAAAAAAAAACGCTCCCAAAGTCAAGGTGCATTTTGTGAACAAAAAAATCCGCAGGTCGCCTTGGGCGTCAAACATTGACAATCACCATGGGCGGGACTTATAGTTGTGTAAAACAGCGCTACGAAAGCGCGGCATTGCAGCCCAAAAAAAATTCATGACAGAATAAAAACACGCCACGAAGGTGAACGGCCCATACAGGGAGGTTTCCTTGTGGCTTTTTTTATTTGGAAAAACCATTGTCCGAAAAAGGAGAAATTTATGACATCGTTTAAGGATATGCAGGAAATGACTGTCCGGCCCGTGGGCGTGGTCCACGCCTCCGTGCTCAAACCCGCGTTCAGGCCAGATATAGGGGATCAGGCGTATGAGGAGCGAATCAAGGAGCATAGGAAAAGCTGGAAAACCCTGCAAACCCTGGAAAGCGAGGTGGAAATTGATCCCGGCCTGGAAGGAATCCTGGACGGCATTGAAGACTATTCCCACATCCTGGTGATCTTCTGGCCCCATTTGATCCCCGAGGACAGGCGATCCTTAAAACAAGTCCACCCCATGGGCCGAAAGGACATGCCCATCAAAGGTATTTACGCCACATGCAGCCCGGCCCGGCCCAACCCCATTTTGGTTTCCGCCGTGCGCCTGTTGGAAAGGAAAGATAACATCCTCAGAGTCCAGGGCCTGGACGCCGTGGACGGCAGCCCGATCCTGGACATCAAGCCATTCACCCTCAGTTATCCCGACTACGAAAGGGTGACCGTCCCGGCCTGGCTCGACCAATTGCACGAAGATTTGGAAAAGGAAGAATAAAAAAAAACCGGTGGGGGCCTCTTGAAAAAGGCCCTCGCCCGGTAATTATCTTTAAAGAGCTTTTGAAGGATGGAATTATTGATTTTTTAGCCGACGTCCCATAGAAGTTATCGAAGGGCTCGATGCCGACAGCCGGATTGGGCGTGCAATGGCATTTGACGGTGGATTTGAAAGTGCTGGAACGGTAAGCTATGGAATTTGAGTTTTATCACTATGCGGCGTTTATAATGGCCGGTCTTTGCGCCGGATTTGTGGATTCCATAGCTGGCGGGGGCGGAATTATCTCTATGCCTGTTTTGCTTGCCATGGGGGTTCCCCCGCATCTGGCGCTCGGAACAAACAAACTCCAGGCGAGTTTTGGCAGCTTTACGGCAGCGGTGAATTACAGCCGCAAGGGATTGGTTTCAGTTTCCGGGATCTGGAAGCCAGTATTATTTACAGCAATTGGAGCTGCAATCGGCACTGTGTCGATTCAAATGCTATCGGCTGATTTTCTGAGTAAGATCATTCCATTTTTATTGGCGGCCATCTTTGCTTATACCCTGCTTACCCCCCAGTTAGGACAAGAAGACCGGAAGGCCCGTATGGGCAAGCATATGTTTTATGTTTCAGCCGGTTTGACCCTTGGATTTTATGACGGTTTTTTCGGCCCGGGAACCGGATCATTCTGGACCATCGGCCTTGTTCTTCTCCTTGGCCTCGATTTGAAAAAGGCCACCGCCTTAACTAAAGTTGTCAATTTTACAAGTAATATTGTGGCCCTGACCGCATTCATTCTCGGCGGCAACGTGCTGTTCACAATTGGGTTGCTCATGGGGGGAGGCCAGATGGCAGGCGCCTTTTTAGGGTCCAGAATGGTGATAGTGCGCAGTGTCGGCTTTGTCCGAAATGTATTTCTCGCGGTAGTTGGCGTAACGCTTGCCAAGCTGATCTGGGATACAACCTGTGGATAATCAATGTTGATATAAAATATTCATGATTTGAAATCTGCAAGCGATACAGGGACACCCCCAGGAACTTTTTGGGCATGGCCATCCCAACGCCTCGCGACGCCAGTAGCACTTGGCAGGCGGACAGACCTCCCCGGGTAATGCGCACCCGCCTTCCCGCTTATGCCCGCCGCATATACGGCCATGCCTTCCGTACAAGTATGGGGCTTTGGAGATATTGGACTCCTCACCCGGCATGACCGCCTCGTATGCGATTTCTGTTCATCAGGCCAGCGTTTTGCCTGCGGCTTCCTTCATAGGGGCTGACCTGGTAATGGCCTTTTTCCAGGGACAGGATGTGATCGCCCTGCTTAAGGCGCTGGTAGGGCGCCAAGTCCTTCAGGCCTGCCAGCGACAGTTTGTCCAGGGTAGCTGCAATGGTTTCTTTTCTGTCCACCATACCGGGCTCCAGGGCTTCCACAATGAAAATTTTGCCCGGGCTGTCCTCTACCGCATGCCTTTCCAGGGATCGTTGGGGACTGCCTTCCAGGGGCAGGTCCGGCCGTTCCTTGGAGAATTCAAGGTGGTAGGCATTTAAAACCTGTTCTATTGTTTTTGGGACCAGCAATTGAAATTCCGGGTTTTTACACGGTGGGTGGTAATCATGGGAAAAAAACCAGTCCTGGCCTTTCCTGTTTTAGGAAGCAGCCAGGACTGGGAATCAAAGCAGGGGATAAATCCTGTCTTATCCGACTTTTTCGAAATACTCTTTTTCCGCTCCGCACAGGGGGCAAACCCAACCATCGGGCAGGTCTTCAAATGCGGTATGGGGCGGAACTTCCCGTTCGGGATCGCCCAATTCAGGGTCGTAAACATATCCGCAGGGGCATTCATAACTGTCCATGTGTTTCCTCCTATTTTAAGGTATCCAAGGTTCCGTGCCAGCTACACCGGTCGCAGTGGACGTCCGTATCATCTTCCAGATCGCATTGATCCGAGACTTTCTGGTCAAAAACCGGTTCGCCGGTTTGGCAATCAAAGCAATAGACCTCAAACTCGTCCTCAGGATCCTTTACATAAAAGCGTTGGCATTGGCATACAGGGCATTTCATGGCAGTCTCCTGTTCTAAGAATTAAAGCTGAAATAATATATGATAATAGTTACTATTAGTCAACACTATTCCGGCTCAAAAGACAATACGGCCTTGGCGACGATTTCCTGGTCCTCTTCCGACAGATAGGGATGCATGGGCAGGGAAAAGACCCTGGCGGCGCAGTCTTCGGTAACAGGAAAATCGCCAATACTGTAGCCCAGGTTGGTGAAGGCGTCCTGGAGGTGGAGGGGTTTGGGATAGTATACAGCTGTGGGCACTTCCCGGGTTTTCATGTGGTCCAGTATCTGATCCCGCCACGAGGCCTTGGCGGCCATGAGGGTGTATTGGGCCCAGGCGCTTTGGTTATCCTGTTCCACCAGAGGGGAAAGAACCTTGTCCGAGTCTCCCAAAAGGCTGTTGTAGCGCTCCGCCGCTTGTTGGCGGAGTTCCAGTTCCTCGGGAAAAACGGAGAATTTGCTGAGAAGTACGGCAGCCTGGAAGGAGTCGATCCGGCCATTGATGCCAATGCGCACGTTGTCGTACCTGTCCGATCCCTGGCCGTGCATGCGCAGGGAGCGCATGATGGTGTCGGCTTCCTGGTCATTGGTAAAGCACATGCCGCCGTCCCCATAGCATCCCAGGGGTTTGGCCGGGAAAAAGGAGGTGCAGGCGATGTGGCCGAAAGAGCAGGACTTTTTATCCTTTTGGAGAGCGCCGAAAGACTGTGCCGCATCCTCGATGACAAACATGCCGTGCTTGTCGGCAATGGCTTCAATACGGTCGTAATCGGCTATCTGTCCGAAAAGATCCACCACAATAATGCCCATGGCCTTGGGCAGGTTTTTGATTCCGGGCAGGGCGGCATCCCCGGAGCCGGAGTCCATGGCCAGGATGGTTTGTTCCAGGGCCTGGGGATCCATGTTGAATGTTCGGGGATCAATATCCACAAACACGGGCACTGCCCCCAGGAGGCTCACCACTTCCGCGGTGGCGATAAAGGTGAAGGGCGTGGTCAGGATGACGTCGCCCGGGCTGATGCCTTTGGCCAAAAGGGCCAGGAGTAGGGCATCTGTGCCGGAGGCGCATCCCATCCCGTGGGTTACGCCGGAAAAACCCGCCAGGGTTTCTTCAATTTCGTCGATTTCGGGCCCCATTACATAGCGGCCATGGTCCAGGACGGCCTTGAGTCTTGCCTCAATGTCGTCCCTGATCCGTTTTTGTTGCGTATTTAAGTCAATGAATTGCATACCATCTCCCTTGGGTGCATGATTATATATTCTCATAAATGTCATACACGGCCTTGCAGGGTCAAGGCTAAACAACAAAGCCGATTGACTGTACACGAAAAAGCCGGTATTGTTTTATGATAACCAATGAAAATATACCATTATGGGAGGTTGATATGTCAGTGAATGTAGTGGCGCAGGTGGACGGCCCCGTACAAATCAAGCACGTCCTCATGAGCGTATCGGATAAGGCTGGCCTGGAGCAGTTTGTGCCGGGCCTGTTGGAGGCCGCACCCGGGGTGAAGATTTTATCCACGGGCGGAACTTATAACAAAATTGCGGAAATTCTGGGAGACAAGGCCAAGGGGCGCCTGGAGGCTGTGTCTGATTACACGGGTCAGCCTGAAACCCAGGGAGGTTTGGTGAAAACCCTGGATTTCAAAATCTATCTGGGGCTTCTTACGGAAACCTATAATGATTCCCACCAGTCGGACCTGGAGCGGACCGGCGGAATTCCCATCGATATGGTGGTGGTGAATCTGTATCCCTTTAGGGAAACCATCGCCCAGCCCAAGGTCACGCCTGAAATGGCCCGGGGCCAGATCGACATCGGCGGTCCGTGCATGATCCGGGCTTCGGCCAAGAATTTCCTCCGGGTGGCTTCGGTGGTGGACCCGGACGACTATTCCATGATTCTGGATGAGTTAAAGGCCAATAACGGGGCGACCAATATACGTACCCGGTATCGTTTGGCGCGCAAGGCTTTCCGCCATACGGCGGCCTATGACCGGGCCATTGCCGATTACTTGCAGGAAACGCCCTTTGATTCGGTTGGGCCTTGTTACACTATCGAGGGTTTATAGCTTTTTTGCGTTTTGACCTATTGGCAGGAGGGGAGCGGGTTCCTGGTTGGGGGCAGGCTCCCCTTTTTTTTGTCAGGAGATTCCAAATCGGGATATTTGGGTTTGTGCAAAACAAAATTGTAACTTTTATGGTAGTAAAAATACAAAATTGTGTTATTGTAATATATAATTTTGCCTCGGAAATTTGGTTTAAGTTTTTGAATTTAAAGGTTAAATTTTAAGATTTTGGATTGTGGCACGCCCTTTGCTCTTATGTCTGGTCAGTTGCAAGGTAATTATAACCAAAACAGCAAACAACACCGGCGCACAAAGGACGTATGAAAAACCCCGAAGCCATCATAAGTCTGACCCAAAGCCTGGAAGAACTCCTGACCCTGGAACACCCCCGGGAGTTGGACAATCTCCATGCCAGGGCGGCAGCCATTGACGATTATTTCCGGGATACCTTTCAAAACAGCGCCGTGGGCCCCCGCATGCGGGTGGACAAGAACCCCTACGCCCTCATCGCCCTGGGCGGCTATGGCCGTCGGGAGCAATGTATTGGTTCGGATGTGGACATCCTGTTTCTTTTTGAAAAAAAGATGCCGGATCAGGCCACGGAACTGGTTCAGGAGGCCATCTACCCTTTGTGGGATCTTGGCATGGATGTGGGGCACGCCACCCGGACCTTGAAGGAATGCACCACCTTGGCGGCCAAGGATTTTGATGTTCTGACGCCCTTGCTGGATGCCCGGTTTATTTGCGGCATGTCGCCTCTGTATACCCGGCTTATGGAATCAATCCACGAAAAGGTATTAAATGCCAAAACCCGGACCGCCTATCTCAAATGGCTTGCCACAACCAAACAGGAGCGGCACGGCCGTTACGGCGATTCCAGTTATCTGCTGGAGCCCAATCTCAAAGAGGGCAGGGGAGGGCTTCGGGATTATCACACCATGCTTTGGATAGGTCGGATCGCCCATGGGGTCCGCGACCCCCGGGACCTGGAATATTTGGGCCTTTTGTCCCACGAAGAGTACGCCACCCTGACCAAAGCCCTGGATTTTATCTGGAAGGTCCGGAACCATCTGCATCGTATTGCCAAGCGCAAGTGCGACCAGCTTTTTTTCGAATACCAGCCTTTGGTGGCCCAGGCCCTGGAATTTGGCGGGGACCAGGACCTCCAGGGGATTGAACAGTTTTTAAAAACCCTGCACCGGGCCATGGAGCAGGTCAAACAGCGCCACAAGATGTTCATGCTTTCGGCCCTGCCCAAGAGCAGACCGGGCAGGCCTTTCAAGGCGGTGCGGCCCACCAGGACTCCGGGCATTATTGTGGAAAAAGGCGCCTTGGTTTTTGAGAACCCCAATGATTTGGCAAAAGATCCCCCCCTGCTTATGGAGATCTTTGCCGAAAGCGCCCGGGAGAGTTTGCCCCTGAGTCTGGACGCTAACCGTCTGGTGCGGGATTTCTCCCAGGAAGTGGGCGAGTCCTTTCGGACTGATCCCCGGGTAGTCAGGGCTTTTGAGCGGATTCTCACCACTCCGGCCCAGGACTTCAACCCCATGGAGGAAATGTTCGCCACCCGTTTTATCACGGCTTTTATTCCCGAAATGGGCGCCATCATGGATCGGATACAATACACCCATTACCATGTGTATCCGGTGGATAAACATTCCATCAAGGCGGTCCAGATCATCAAATCCTTTGGATCCAGGGATGTGGAGTCCAAGGACAACCATTTATACAATAGTCTGTACCAGGAAATCCCCCATAGGAAGACCCTGCTTTGGGCCACTTTGCTCCATGACATAGGCAAAGGTAGCCCGGACAAGGGGCATTCGGGCAGGGGCGCAGCCATGGCCCGGCAGATTCTTGATCGCATGGGATACGGGGAATCCATGATTAAGGACGTGGAGTTCCTGATTCGGGAGCATCTTTTACTGGCCAAGACAGCCACCCGCCGCGACCTGCATGACGAAGGCACGTCCATTGCCTGCGCCAGGAAGGTGCAAGATCCCGAGCGGCTGAAAATGCTTTATCTTCTTACTGTGGCAGACTCCAAGGCCACAGGCCCCAAGGCCTGGAACGACTGGACCGCTGTTTTGCTTCAGAGCCTTTTCATCAAAGCCCATCAGATCCTGACCAAGGGAGAGTTGGCCACGGAAGAGGCCACCAACATGGCCAAGGAAAAGCGGAAGCTGGTCCTGGCGGCCGCCCCCGAGAGCATGAAAAGGGAGTGGTTCAATCTGTTTACGCTCATGTCGCCCCGATATCTCCAGTTCAGCCAGCCCAAAGAGATTGTGGACCACATAAGGCTTTACGAAAGAATGAAGGGCTCCGAAGTAGTCATTGAAGCGGCTCCTGCCAGGGAGGCCAATCTGCGGACTGTCACAGTATGCGCCAAGGACAGGCCTGGTCTGTTTTCCAAAATTGCCGGAGTTTTTACGCTCAACAACCTGAATATTTTTGACGCCCAGATTTTTACCTGGCGCAACCATGTGGCCATGGATATTTTTCAGGTGTCTCCGCCCCTGGACTCTTTGTTTGAAAAACGCACCTGGCAGCGCGTGGAAAGGGATTTAGGCAAGGTCCTTTCCGGCGAGATGGACTTGGCCAAGGCCCTGGCCAACAAGCCCGCCTCCAGGGGTGAGGATTCCAACTCCACGGCGTTGAGGCGCGAGCGGGTAATCGTGGATAATGACAGCTCCGGCTTTTTCACCATTGTGGAGGTCTTTGCTTACGACCAGTTGGGGCTTTTGTACAAGATCACGGACGCACTGTACCAGTGCGGGCTGGATATTTGGGTCGCCAAAATCGCCACCAAGGCGGATCAGGTGGTGGACGTCTTTTATGTGCGGGATTTTGACGGCCAGAAGGTGGACTCCCCCGAAGGCGTGGAAGCCATACAATCCGCGGTATTGGCTATGCTGAACGGGGTGCAGGAAGATGGCAAGGGCCTTAGGCCCGCTGGCTTTGGCTTGACCGGGGACAGCCTCGGCGCATCCAACCAATTTCTTGATTAAGGAGTGTATTAGATGAATTCCGGCGATATAGCATGGATGTTGTGCGCATCGGCCATGGTTCTTTTTATGACCCCGGGTCTGGCGATTTTTTACGGGGGTCTGGTCAGGTCTAAGAACGTATTGGGAACCATGATGCACAGTTTTATCATCATGGGCGTGGTGTCCATCATGTGGGTTCTTTATGGCTATACAATGGCCTTTGGCCCTGATATGGGAGGCGGGCTTCTGGGCGGCGCCAAGTATTTGGGACTGGCAGGCGTGGGCGCGGATATCGGGCCTTATTCCGACACCATCCCGCACATCCTGTTTTGCGCCTTTCAGTTGATGTTTGCGGTCATTACCCCGGCTCTTATTACGGGCGCTTTTGCCGAACGCATGAAGTTTTCCGCCTTTTTGATATTCACTATTTTGTGGACCACCCTGGTGTATTTTCCTGTCTGCCATTGGGTTTGGGGCGAAGGCGGGTGGTTGCGCGAACTGGGCGCCCTGGATTTTGCCGGCGGCACGGTCATCCACATCAACTCAGGTATAGCGGCTCTGGTTTGCGCCCTGTTTTTGGGCAAACGCAAAGGGTACGGCACAGAGCAGATGCATCCCCACAACCTGCCCCTGACCATTCTTGGGGCGGGCATCCTGTGGTTCGGGTGGTTTGGATTCAACGCCGGAAGCGCCCTCGCTGCCAACGGCACAGCATCCATGGCCCTGTTCGTGACCCAGGTGGCCGCTGGAACGGGCGCGGTGTTTTGGGTCATTGCTGAATGGATTTATCAGGGCAAGCCCACCACCTTGGGCGCGGCTTCGGGCGCCGTGGCGGGCTTGGTGGCCATCACCCCGGCGGCGGGCTTTGTGGGGCCTGTTGCATCCATCATGATCGGCGGGGTAGCTGGCGTGTTGTGTTATGGCGCGGTGGTCATGAAAAGCAGGTTGGGTTATGACGATGCCCTGGACGTTGTTGGCATCCATGGCGTAGGAGGTTTGTGGGGCGCGTTGGCCACCGGGCTTTTTGCTTGCGAGGCCTTTGGCGGAGTAAACGGCCTATTTTACGGCAACCCCAAACAATTTGCAATCCAGGCCATTGGTGCGGTAGCGGCCATTGCATATTCCCTGATACTGACCGCCATCATTCTGAAAGTGGTGGATGGAGTTGTGGGTCTCAGGATTGATGAAGAAGACGAGCATCAGGGCCTGGACCTTTCCCAGCATAGTGAGGTAGGGTACCGTATCGTTTAGGACTAACGTTTGATACATGCACCAGGGAGTAAAAACCCAAGGAGGAACAAATGAAAAAGATCGAGGCTATAATCAAACCATTTAAGGTGGACGATATCAAGGAAGCCTTGAACGAGATCGGCATCAAGGGCATGACCCTCACCGAAGTCAAGGGATATGGACGCCAGAAGGGACACAAGGAAATTTATCGGGGTGCGGAATACGTGGTGGACTTCATTCCCAAGGTTCGGATTGAAGTGGTGGTGGAAGATCAGCAGGCAGACCAGGTGGTGAACACCATCCGGGAAGCCGCCAATACAGGCAAAATAGGGGACGGCAAGATTTTTGTCATACCCGTGGAGGATGTGGTAAGGGTCCGCACCGGCGAACGGGGCCCCGAAGCGGTATAATCCCACTGTCATGGTTTTAGGCATGGCGAGCGGGTCTACAAACAATACATGAAGGTTCTTTTATACACAAAAATGCGGTGAAGGCCGCAAACACAACCAAGGAGGAAGTATTATGACACCCAAAGAGGTATTGGAGTTTGCAAAGGAAAAAGGCGTCAGGGAAGTGGACATTCGTTTTATGGATTTTCCCGGTCTGTGGCAGCATTTTTCCGTGCCCCTGTGCGAGCTTTCCGAGGATAGTTTTGAAGAAGGTTTTGGCTTTGACGCCTCCAGTATCCGTGGGTGGCAGCCCATCCACGCCAGCGATATGCTGGTGGTGCCCGATGCTTCCACGGCCCTGATCGATCCCTTTTTCGCCCATACCACCCTGGTGCTCATCGGCGACATTAAGGACCCCATCACGGGCGAACCATATTCCAGGGACCCGCGCAATATCGCCAGAAAGGCCGAAGCCTACCTCAAGAGCACCGGCATTGGCGATACGGCATACATCGGCCCTGAAGCCGAGTTCTTTATCTTCGACAATGTGCAGTTCGAATCCGCCTCCAACGGCAGTTTCTATGAAGTGGATTCCGTGGAAGGCGCATGGAACACCGGCCGTTGCGAAGAGCCCAACCTGGGTTACAAGCCCCGCCACAAACAAGCCTACTTCCCTGTACCGCCCATGGATAAGTTTCAGGATCTGCGCTCCACGATGATGCTGACCCTGGAAGAGCTGGGAATCGCCGTGGAATGTCAGCATCACGAAGTGGCAACCGCAGGCCAGTCTGAAATCGACATGCGTTTTGCTCCCTTGCTGCAGATGGCCGACCAGCTCATGTGGTTCAAGTATGTCTTGAAAAACGTGGCTTACAAGGCCGGGCACACCGTCACCTTTATGCCCAAGCCCCTTTATGGCGACAATGGCTCGGGCATGCACACCCATATCAGCATCTGGAAAGACGGCCAGCCCACTTTCGCAGGCGACAAATACGCCGGAGTCTCCCAAAACGCCTTGTACGCCATCGGCGGCATCTTGAAGCATTGCAAGGCGTTGTGCGCTTTTACCAACCCCACCACCAACTCTTACAAGAGACTGGTGCCGGGCTTTGAAGCTCCCGTGAACCTGGCTTACTCCAGCCGGAACCGTTCCGCCGCGGTGCGTATCCCCATGTATTCCTCTTCGCCCAAGGCTAAGAGAGTTGAGTTCCGGACCCCTGACCCGTCCTGCAACGGCTACCTGGCATTCTCCGCCGTGCTCATGGCTGTTCTTGATGGCATCCAGAACAAAATTGATCCGGGTCAGCCCCTGGATAAAGATATTTACGCATTGCCAAGAGAAGAACTGGCCAACATCCCTTCCGCTCCCGGCTCCCTGGGCGAAGCTCTGGAAGGACTTAAGGAAGACTGTGAATTCCTGCTTAAGGGCGACGTGTTTACCCAGGACGCCATTGACATGTGGATCGACTACAAGATGGAAAACGAAGTCAACGCTGTCAACCTGCGTCCCCATCCGCACGAATTCTTCCTGTACTATGACATTTAAACTGCATGTGGGCATCTGAAAACAGATGCCTTGGCGGCGAATAAAACGGGGGAGGCTCCTGAAAAGGGGCCTCCCCCGGATTTTTTTGGGAATGTTTATGCGTGGTGATGGGGCTTCATGCCGATGTTTTTGAGGATGAGGATCATGGGTAGAAACCCCAGGAAAACGGACACGCCCGCCGTGAAAACCCCTACGGCCCCCGCATTGTAAAAATGCAGGTAAACATACAGGGCCACGGGTACGTTGATGCCTCCGCCCGTCACCACTCCGGGCGAATACACTCCCGAAGCCAGGGTGGTTGCGGCATGGTACAAAAAGTTAAAGACAATATAGCTGGCTGTGGAAAGGCCCAAGGCCAGGGTCCATTTGCCGGGGAGAAAGACTGCCAGCAGAATGGAAAACACAATGTATCCGCCGATCACCCCGTTCCCCAGGAGAAACTGTTTTCTGCTAAAATCCGGATTATACCCCCTTGCCCACTCCACAAACCGGGGGTTTTCCTCCAGGATTACATGAATTGCCTGGGCGATAAGCACCAGCCACAAAATGTGTAAGTTCATATTTTCTCCGTTTGATGCCCGGGGGCCTTGAACCTTGTCCCACTCCGCCATTTATGGGCAATTGTATATGAGGAACTCACCCGGCAACGGTTTTCGGCTCAATTTGTCTTTATGTCCGCAATAAACCGGTTGGAAGACTCGATGGCCTCGTTCATATTCTTGATCAGGCTGTCAATTTCGCCCTTCATGGAAGAGAATTCGGAGCGCAAAGAGCTGATTGCCTGGGCGTTGAGATTGTGCTTGAGAAAAAGAACATTGTCCTGAAAGGACGATAGAACAGGCGCCATGCTTTTTTCCGCCCGGTGCATGCTTGCCAGCATTTTATTATACTGGCTTTTTGTGGCCAGCATTTGTTTTCTGCTTTTCGCTTTTAAATCAGCCCGTTTGTACAACTCCAGTTCTTCTTCCCACTCTGTAAACAATGCATCGGCGACTGATTCAATGCTGTCGATCCTATCGGACACCTTTTCAGCGGCGTTTTCGCTGGCTTCATATTCTGCATTTAGTCGTTCATAGGCCTCACTCAGGTCACTGGGTTCCACATTCACCACGCTGCGGAATTGTTCCAGGGCGGACTTGAATTGTTCCTGAGCATCAGACTGGGCGTCCCGGGCGTTCTCCACTCTATCCACCAGAATATCGCGTTTATGAACGCCCACCTTTTCCATGGCGTTATAGTAGGTCGATGCGCACGCCCCTAAAAGCATAAGCGCCGAAACAGTAATCAAGAGGACGGCAATTTTAGTTAACCGGCTATTTTCGTACAACATTTTACACTCCCATAATCTGTCAAAGGGTAAATCCTGTTTAAAATGGTCCGCCAGCCGCGGCCATGGGCTTATTTTGTCAAAGGCTGAAGTATCTTGACCGAATCCCATTCCCAAACCCCGCCCTGGTTTGCCAGGGCGAACCCGGTAAAGGAATCGCGATAGAACAACTCCACGGTCTTGATGACGGTTTTTCCGTCCACCATAACCAGCATATTGCCATTGACATCCCTGGTCCACTGGATCTGGTGCAAAGCGCCGTCCTCCAGGTTGGGATACTCAGCCGCCGTATCAATGATGTAGCTGCGCCCTCCCTTTTCCCGGATGATTTGCAGGGGGCGATCCTGGGAAGGAGAGGCGTTATAAACAAGGCGATAAAGATTCTGGGCCGGGCTTCCGCCTCTCAAAACCATTTCCATGGCCCCCTGGGATGGTTCCGCAACAAAAGACACATCCACTTCAAAAGCCGCTGGAATAGAGCATTTGGTTTGGATAACAGACTTGCCCTCGTATTCTTTTGGGCTTGGCGCGGCGGGCTCCCGGGACGTTTTATTATCTGTGGCGGCGTCCAAAACCCCCCTTAAGATGTTGAAGACCTCCTGGCCCTGGTCTACTTCCTTCTTTTGGGACACGGATTTTTTTTCGTTCACCTGACTGCGAAGGCGCTTATCGGGCGTGACAATAAAAAAACCGGAGTCAACCGTCCACTGGGGCGAAGACTTGTAGTTGCCGTCCTTGAAATCATCCGAGAAAAAAACCTGCCGGATCTTTGCCTTGTAACGCTCCACCAAGACCCTGAGCTCGTCCAGAAAACTGGGGTGGGCGATCATTCTCTTGTCAGCGTCCTTAATGGCGCTTTCCAGGTCGCTGATCATCGATTGCAGGGCTTTGGTATGCGATTCGGAGGGTTCCGCCGCCGTAGCCATCGCAGGCGAGGCCAAAATCAGACCCGCAATTAGGATGCATGTCGCCAATGTCTTGATTGCATGATTCATTATAAAAACCTCCTACATCGCGTTAGCTATTGTCACGGTTTTCTTTTTAAGGCGCATATTTGGGACTGGCCAGCATCTGACATGGAGCTAATAAAGTATCACCCGAATTTGGACGAGAGGCAATCCTTTTGTGCATCCAATGTACAACAGGGGAACGCCTGCTTGCCAATATTTTTTGGGAAACAGCCCAATTTTCAGGAATGGCATGAAGGTTGAAAACAGCTTGGCGCGGAAATTACCCACCAAGGGACAATTCGGGCGTGTCCGGATTGTCCCTTGGTTTTTCGCCATAATGTGTGGAAGGGGCTTCAGGACCAAGGCCCTAAAACGATTCAAGCAAAAAGGAGAGTTATTTTTTCTCCCCAGAAAACTGGTTGATACCAATTGCAGGATCGACAGCCCTGTGCTACAAAATGTCTGCATACAGGTACTGCAATGAACATGATGGGCTGTCTGCTATTCTTGCAATAGAAAGTCAGCCACTTATGAAAACCCCAATCATTCCCGAACCCAACGGCAGGAGATAGTTTTTTCCATTGGAACAGGAAGCAAAAACACTCCTGTAAGGGGCAGTATGTTTTTTACACTGGTTGCATCAATTCTCTATACTTTGTCTTTCCCGTTTTTTTCTATTTGGTGGCTTTGCTTTTTTGCGTTGGTCCCATTTTTTTGGGCCTTGGAAAAAGCCTCCCAACCCTGGAAAAATGCGGCCCTTGGCTTTCTATTCGGGGCGGGCATGGTGTTGGGTACGGCCCACTGGCTTTTTTACGCCCTGATCCATGAGTACGAAAAAACCTGGACCACGGCGCTTTTCTTTGTCTCCGCGTTCGCTATCCTGCCCTATGGCTTATTGTTTAGTTGCTTTGCCCTGGCTTATGGTTACCTGAAAAGGGATAGTTTGTTTTTTTATGCCCTGGTTGTCCCGGGCCTATGGGCTTGCATGGAGTTTCTCAAACAGGTGATTCCATGCATGGTTCCCTGGGCGGATTTGGGCTATGCCGCATTGGGCGGCAGGTATTACGTTCAGATAGCGGAACTGTGCGGAGGGCTGGGGGTTTCATTTTTCCTGGTTATGGTCAATTCCCTGATTGGATATCTTGGCAGGGAATTTATGAAAGGAAAAATCAGGGATGTGAGAGCATGCCTGAAAAAAAACAGGTTTGCCGTGGGGCTGCTTTTTCTGGCTTTCGCCATGCCCCATGTTTACGGGATTGTGCGCCTTCTTCCCGACGAAAAAGAACCTGCCGGACAGCCTATCCAGGCCACCCTGGTTCAGGCCTGTTTTTCCCAAAAGGATCGGTGGAGCGGCCTGGGCTTTGCCAACCGCATCAGAACCTATGTAAAACTCTCCGAGCTGGATTCCATCACCCCGCCGGGCATTGTGATGTGGCCGGAAACCGTACTCAATTCCAGCACCAGGGTGGATGATAATTTTTTCCGGGATGTAATCCGCGCCATAGGTCCCAATAACCTGTTAATTTCCGGCGGGTTAAGAAAACCGCCAAACGGCCAGGGAACCTTTAACACGGCCTTTTTTATTTCCGGGCAGGGCCGTGTGACTGCCTACGACAAGCACATTTTGCTGCCCTATGCGGAAAATGCTCCGGCAGGGGATGTCCTGGGGGATTATTACACCGCGCCATCCCAGTTTATCCCCGGGCTTTCGCCTTTATGCATGGACACCTCCCTGGGAAAAATCGGGGCGTCCATTTGCTTTGAAATCCTGTATCCCGGCCATGTCCGCAAATCCGTGTGCGATGGAGCCCGGGTGCTGGTGAATCTTTCCAATGACTCCTGGTTCAACTCCACCATGCCGTATATGCACCTGGACGCAGCCCGCATGCGCGCCATAGAAAACAGGCGCTATGTGCTTCGGGCTTCCAATAGCGGGTTTTGCGCCATCATCGCCCCGGACGGAAGCGTGGAAGCCCAATCAGACCTGGGCAAACCCCAGATGATCCGGGGCATTTGCACTCCGTCGGACAAACTCACCCCATTTTCCTGCTTCGGAAGCTGGGTGGTGTACCTGGCGGGCCTGGCTGTGTTAGTCGGCTTTCTGACACGCCGGCAACTAAAAATCCGCATGACTGTCAGGCAACCACCCAAACAGCAGACCGGTAGGCCAACTGCATGACCTTGTAACCCACCCGGCCCATGAAAAATTCCTGAACCTTGGACAGGCCCCTGCGGCCCACCACAATGGTGCCGATATCATTTTTCGAGGCATAATCCACAATGGCCTCGGCCCGGCTGTATGCTCCGGTGATCACATGGGTGCGGACTTTGTCTTCGGGAACTCCTTCAGCCACCAACCGCTCTTTCAACCTTTCCACAAAAACCTGCTGGTCCTTTTGATGCTCCTGGAGTTTGGCTTGCAGTTCTGTTTCCTCCAGGGTCATCCTGGCTTCCACCATGACCGGCGCAAACTGCATGAGGCCGCGCTGTACGTGCAGAAGGATGTATTCGGTATCCTTGCCCTGATTCATGGCTACGGCCTGTTCCACGGCCCTCTGTGCGCCTTCCGAAGGATCCACCGCAATCAGGATCTTTCCGGGCTTGGGCTGTCCGCCCACGAACCAGACCGCCGTGCCGGAAATCCTGCCCAACAGTTTGTTCGCCACGCTTCCCAGGACAATGTCCTTAATCCTGCTTATGCCGGTCCGACCCAATACCACGGCATCGTATCCGGATTGCACTTCGTAGGCAATGTCCCGGGCGATCCCCACCTTTTTTTCGTGGATGTCCACGGAGATGTTTTCCGGGGGATGCCCCGCCTTTTCCAGGGCGCTTTGAGCCATTTTCATGAAGTCTTCCATTTGCTTTTTCTGACCTACATACCACGCGTGGCTGGTGTGGATCCATGCCCTTCCTCCGGCATAGGCGTCCAGGTCATAGTAAATGTCGGGAACAGTCGGCAACACGTGATACAGGACAAAATGGGCTTGTCCCGGCGCCAGAACTCCGGCTGCATATTCCACGGCGTTGTATGATTGCTCGGAGCCGTCCAGCGCTAACAAAATTCTTTTGGGTGATTCGTTCATGGCTACCCCCTTGCCTTAGGGTGAATGGTCGGCCAGCCGTTGTTGGCTGGTTCCAATTCTAACCAGGAGCACGATCCGTACCACAAAACCAAAATCCATAGCTCAATCTAACTACTTGATATAAAATATAATTTTTGTTCATGTCAATTTTTGAATTTCACGGACAACAAAAAAGCGTAAAAGCTGTTTACAAACCGTAAAGGATGCGGAGATGCCAGGTTGCCATTAAGAGCCGTGGTGTATCCTCCCGGACCATTCGTAAAGCAATCGAATTGGCCTTAACCGCCATGCATTTTTTTAAACTCGGCCAATACTCAAAAACAGCCGACCAAGTCACCGAAATTTATCCCAACCTCCAACCCGCAGGATGCGACCCCAATATGTCCAAAAACCAAGTTACTCACTTTTTGACGGATGTCCCGCAAAGCCCATGAACAAGCCCATTTCAGGCAGATCGAAAGGTCTTTCCGCGCCTTTTCCCGTGGTAAGGTAAACCTTTCTGGGAATGGAGCGGTTTATGTCAAAGCCCACGTGAACTTTGGCTTTGTTGGATTTTCTGCGATAATCAGCCCAGTGCATGGAAAGGGTGGCGTCAATCAGGGAGCCGTCAATGGC
>JAEINP010000011.1 GCA_016342355.1 Desulfatibacillum sp. | reverse complement strand
CCGCGCCGATGGTACTGCAAGGGCAGCTTTGTGGGAGAGTAGGTCGCCGCCGGATTCTTTTTCGATTAAGGCTCGGATTCATTTGAATCCGGGCCTTTTCTTTTTCGGGGCGCGTTATAACGCCATTAGGCATAAGCACACAGCGCACGATCCGATCGCTACATTGTGCCCGGACTCAGAGCGAACCCGTCCTCTGCCGCCAGTCGGAAAACCTGCCAGATTCCAGTCAGTCCAAACCTTTATATATACAATGGTTAAGTGTATTCTCGTGTCTTGTGGAAAACAACGTCCGGCCAGTTTTCCTGGACAAAACCCAAGCGCCACTGGCTGGGCGCCAGAAAAGCCAACTGACCTTCACCGTCTGTAGCCAGACTTATTTGGTTTGCCTTGCGGAAATTTTCCAGCATTTTTTTGTCAGAACATTCCACCCACCGGGCCGTGGTGTAATCAACCGTTTCGTAAATGCAATCCACATTGTATTCGGCCTTAAGACGGGCCATGGTCACATCAAACTGCAAAACGCCCACTGCTCCCAGAATACTGTCAGCTGACGCCAAGGGCCGGAAAACCTGCACAGCCCCCTCTTCCGCCAACTGGGTAAGTCCTTTATTGAGCTGTTTGGCCTTCATAGGGTCCCTAAGCAGCACCCTGCGAAAATGTTCGGGGGCAAAATTGGGGATGCCTGTAAATTTGAGGGGCTCTTTGAGGGTAAACGTGTCGCCAATTTTTATGGTTCCGTGATTGTGAACGCCAATGATGTCTCCGGCCCAGGCCTCTTCCACGTTGGCCCTATCTTGAGCCATGAACATGGTGGCGTTGGAAATGATCATTTCTTTGCCGATGCGATGGTGCATGACTTTCATGCCCCGAGTGAACTTGCCGGAACAGATCCGTACAAAAGCTATGCGGTCACGGTGGGCAGGGTCCATATTTGCCTGAATCTTGAATGCAAAACCTGAAAAACCTTCCTCGTAGGGAGAAACATCCCGGGTGGCGGCAGCCCTAATGCCCGGCGCAGGGGCCATTTCCACCAAGGCGTCCAACAATTCCGTAATCCCGAAATTATTAATGGCACTACCGAAAAAGACAGGGGTTTGAGACCCTGAAAGGTAATGCTCCATCTCAAAGGGGCTGGCAGCGCCTTCCAGGAGTTCAATATCTTCGCGCAGTTCCCCGGCCAAAGACTTGCCCACCAACTCGTCAAGCTGAGAATCTGCCAGATTCTGGATTAGGATTCCATCCTTGTGACTGGTTTTTCCTCCGGGGGTGAAAAGTTGCAATTCTTTTTTATAAAGATTGTACACTCCGGAGAAACTCTTGCCAGCGCCAATGGGCCACGAAAGGGGCACACATTCTATCTGGAGTTTTTCCTCAATATCCGACAGAAGGTCCAGGGGGGGGAGTCCGTCCCGATCCATTTTATTGATAAAGGTGATGATGGGCGTGTTGCGCATACGGCACACCTCCATCAGCTTTTCCGTTTGGGTTTCCACACCTTTGGCGCTGTCTATGACCATGAGCGCACTATCCACCGCCGTGAGCACGCGGTAAGTGTCTTCGGAAAAATCCTGGTGGCCAGGGGTATCCAGGAGGTTGATGACAAAATCCCGGTAGGAAAATGTCATAACCGAAGTGGTTACGGATATCCCGCGATCCCTTTCGATGGACATCCAGTCACTGGTGGCATGGCGAGCCGCTTTTCTGGATTTAACAGCTCCGGCCAACTGGATGGCTCCGCCGAACAGGAGGAATTTTTCCGTCAGTGTTGTTTTTCCGGCATCAGGATGACTTATGATGCCAAAACACCGCCTTTGCTCCACTTCTTTTTTTTGTTGCTTATTCATGGTCACAGTGGGGTAATACCCTGGTTTGCAAATTGGTTAATAAAAGAAAGGGGACGGAATTCCGCCCCCTTTAGGTATCGGCTTGCAAATAATAAAACTACAGCATTTCCAAGGCGCAGGCCATAGAAACGCCACCGCCCCCACACAGGGTGGCCATGCCCAGAGATTTGCCGCGATTTTTCATGGCGTACATGAGGGTGACCATGATACGGGCGCCAGTGGAGCCCACAGGGTGGCCCAGGCCAATGCCGGAGCCGTTTACGTTAGTAATCTCACGGTTCAGGCCCAGTTCCTTTTCACAACCCAGGTATTGGGCAGCAAAGGCTTCGTTGACTTCGATAAGCTCGAAATCATCCAGTTTGTAGTTGGACCGATTCATGAGATCCTTAACAGCAGGAACCGGAGACAAGCCCATGACAGAAGGATGGCAACCGCCGCGGCCGATTGCTGTGATCCTTGCCAAAGGCATGAGGCCCAACTCTTTGGCTTTATCGGCGCTCATGATGATCATGCCGGTGGAGCCGTCGTTAAGTCCGCTGGAGTTTCCTGCGGTAACCTTGCCGATTTTCGGCACAAAGGCCGGGGGCAAACTCGCAAGTTTATCCATGGTCATGCCAGGACGGAAGTGTTCGTCCTTATCAAAGATAATGGGGTCTTTTTTCCGCTGGGGCACGGAAACCGGCACGATTTCATCGGCAAAGGAGCCGTCCTTGGTGGCCCTTTCCGCTTCGTTGTGGCTCCGGAGTGCCACTTCATCCATTTCCTCGCGGGAAATATTGTAGTGCTGGGCGATGAACTCTGCGGTGTGGCCCATGATATAGGGCTTTCCCTTGAAATAGCTCAGAGGCGGCTTTTCCGCATCGACCGGACCATCTTCGGGATGGGGCATGACATGGGAACCGCAATGAAGCCCCCGGATCACAGCGTCCACAAATTCAGTATCCTGGAGGCGGCAGCCCCAGCGGGCGCTGGGGACGCGATATTCCACGCCGGACATATGTTCCATTCCGCCACAGAGAATTACATCCGCCATGCCAGCTTGGATCATGGCCATACCGGAGATGGTGGCTTCCATACCGGAGATGCACACCCGGTTGATGGTTACGCCGGTTACTGTTTCGGGAATACCAGCCAAAAGGGCGGCGGTTCGGGTGACATTCAGCGTTTCGCACGGTTCCATGCAGCAACCATAACGCACGTCATCTATAATTGCAGGGTCGATCCCGGCTCTTTTAACTGCTTCTTCCATGGTCACTTTGCCGATCATACAGGCTTTAACGTCACGCAAACTGCCGCCAAAAGTGCCGATGGCTGTCCGGCATGCGGACACGATCACAACTTCCTTCATGGTATTTGTCTCCTTTGGGGTTGCATATTTCAATCAAGACTATCAATAACGGCGCCAGGCCATTTAACCCGATAGAATAAAGTCTTATCTTATACCAGTTTATTGGGTCCTTAATCAAGGCCTCTTTGGCGCTGGCCTTTCACGCCCGCGCCAGGGGCTCAAATCCCCTTGGGGACAAAAAAACATTGAGGGATTATCGTTTGTTACCGCTAATCCCCATTTATGTTTTGAGGGCGCCCTTCCCGATCCTGCAGTTCCAATCTTCATGGAACCACATCAATTTTTTCCCGGTAAAGCCGCATGATCCATGGAGCACGACTACGCCTTGCGGCCTTCCAGGCAAATTTCACCATATTCAAGAATGATATCCTGCCAAGATAAGCGATTTGTTCTTGAAAGGGCAAACATCCCGCAGTTTGCTGTGAGGCGCTTCATTTCCAAAGTTTTACAATAGCTTTTCACTAAGCCCCAAACAATTAACGCGCCCCAGAAGGATCAGCTTGGGTTGGATTCAAAAAATTGCCTTGACACGCCCTCATGTTTTGAATAAACACGTTTAGCGAACAAACATGTTTACTAAGAGGGCTGCCTATGAATCGCCGTGAAGCATCCAAACGTGAAACCCGTCATCTCATCATGGAGGCGGCAAAAAAGTTGTTCATGGAAACGGATGTGGATAGGTGCACCATGCGCGCCATTGCGAAAAAGGCGGGGGTCTCGCCAGCCTCGGTGGTAGTGCACTTTAAAAACAAGAGAGCGCTGATGGAAGCGACCCTTATCGAGGATATCGACCGTAATATTCAATGCGCCATTGCATCCATGCCAAAGGAGGAAGACTTAGCGGAAAGGCTTACGCATCTTTGGCGCTCTATGTTCCGGTTTTATGCCGTCAACCGGGATCTGTACCGTTTTTTCTTAACCCGTACGGTTTTTGAGCCTGATGAAGAAACACAGGCCATGGCCGCCGACACCGCCGGGTTTTTCAACTATCTTGGAGGATTGATTGACCAGGAAAAACAAGAAGGCCGTTTGGCCCCGGGGGTGGATTCCGAAATCATGGCCCAAATCCTGTTCTCTCAATATTTTTGCGTATTGGTCATGTTTTTCAGGAACTCCGCCATGCTCCCTGAGGCCGCTGCGGATAGAACCTTAGCCATGATACGCCAAACCCTGGCCGGTATGACGCGCCTCCCCAACAAGTGAAGGAATGAATGCACATCATGAATACCATCCACCGGAGATTGGAAAACCTTTTCGCAGGCATTGCAGCATGGGTATACGCCCATTATTTTATTACGCTATGTGCGATATTGATCACCACAGCCATTCTTGCCGGGCAATTGCCGAAATTGACCATGGACACCCGTGAGGAAAGTTTTTTTCACGAAGACGACCCCACGTTGATTGCCTATAATGATTTCCGCTACCAGTTCGGCCAGGACGACATGTTCCTAATCGGCATGCGTCCGGAAAAAGGCCTGACGCCTGAATTTCTGGCGATCATGAACCGGCTGCACAAGGAACTTGAAGAAAAAGTTCCTTATCTGGACGAAGTCGACAGCCTGGTCAATGGCCGCGTGGTTCGGGCGGAAGGCGACACCCTTATTGTGGAAGATCTCATGCCCGACCCGCCGGAAACCATCGAGGAGCACCAGCGTATTATTGGGCTTATCGACCGCTATCCACTCTACGACAATTTGCTGATCGCGCCGGACCGATCCATGGCGATGATTCTTGTCAAAGCTCAGGCTGTGGTAGGGGCGGCGGATGGTGATATCTTCGACGGGTTCGAAAAGGCGCCTGAGGCAGACGGCGAGCCGAGCCAGAACTTTTTGAACAACGAACAAAACATCGAAATATATAACGTTATCCGTGAAATTGTGGACAAGTATCGGGGAAAAGTAATCCACTTTTATTTCGCAGGTACGCCTGTATTCGTTGCGGAAATTCAGCGGGGGATCGAAAAAGATCTTGGCTTGATGATACCGCTCTCATTTTTGCTGATAATTATTTTCCTGGCCATACTATTCCGTAGGATCTCCGGGGTGGTCTATCCGCTAATCACGGTCATATTTTCGCTCATATCGTCGTTCGGAATTATGGCTGCCTGGGGAATCCCGATCTCCAACGCGATTCAAATTCTACCGACCTTTTTGATCGTGGTCGGCATCGCCGATTCCGTGCATATTCTGACCATTTTCTATCAAAATTTTCAAGGCAGCGGCGACAAACGCCAAGCCATTGTCCAGGCGGTCGGGCATACCGGGCTTCCCATTTTTATGACCAGCCTGACCACGGCATGCGGGTTGCTGTCCTTTATCTGGGCGGATGTGGCCATTGTCGCACAATTGGGCTATATCGCACCGGTTGGCGTCATGCTTGCGTTTATCTACACAATTTTTCTGCTGCCCTCCCTGATCGCAATTTTCCCCGTAAAACAGTCGGCAAAAGCATCACCGGGAAAACTTTCCTTTATGGACAGGATGTTTGAGGGCGTCACGCGATTAACCACCCAAAGGCCCATCATGATCATCCTCATCTGGGCAGTTCTCGTGATTCTTGCAGGAGCAGCCGCCGTTAACGTCCGATTTTCGCACAATGCCATGAAATGGCTGCCGGAAGATTCCACGGCCCGGACCGGCACGGATATGATGGACAAGACAAACGGCGGCACGGTGGTGCTGGAGGTTGTAGTGGATTCGGGGAGACGAAACGGCTTCCACGACCCCGATCTATTAGCTCGTTTGGCTGAGGCGGGCGAGGTGATTCCCACCCTTTCCGCCCACAATATACGGTCAGGAAAGGTTTTTTCCCTTGCCGACGCCCTAAAAGAAACCAACCGGGCATTGAATGAGGATCGCGATGCAGCCTATGTGGTCCCTGACAACCGTGAACTGATCGCCCAGGAGTTGATCCTTTTTGAATCTAGCGGCAGCGACGACCTGGAGGAGCTTGTCGACAGCACATATCAGACCGCAAGGCTGTCCATCCTGGCGCCGTTTACCGATTCCATCCTGTACAAGGATTACGTGGATCTCATACAGGACTATCTGAGACGGCAGTTTTCCGGCGAAACCGTAAAGTTGACCGGTCATATGTCCCTTTTCATCGGCATTACCAAGCTGTTCATTACCAGCATGGCCAAGAGCTACGTGTTTGCCTTGGCGGTGATCACCCTTCTGATGATTCTCATGATAGGGCGAATAGGGCTGGGCCTCATGAGCATGATCGCCAACATCGTTCCTATTATCATGATTTTCGGCGTGATGGGAGTTCTCGGAATCCCCTTGGACCTGTTCAGCATTTTAATAGGCAGCATTGTGCTGGGCCTGGTGGTGGACGATACCATTCATTTCCTGCATCATTTTCGCAGAAGTTTTGAAATCAACAGAAATGTGGAACAGGCAGTGCGGGAAACACCTCACACTGCTGGAAGGGCCATCGTGATAACCAGCCTGGTTCTTTGCGGGGGATTCTTTATTTATATGACCGCCTATCTCACTTGCAATGTTCATTTCGGCCTGTTGACCGGATGCGCGATTCTCTTCGCCCTGGCTGCCGACTTGTTTTTAGTGCCAGCCCTGTTGACAGTGATGTATGGCAAAGGCGTTTCGGTGGAATTAAAGTAGCAAGTTGGGGCTTTTCGATGAGGAGTGCGTGGAACAGATCCGGGAAAATCCCTATTTTCAATATTTTTTCGGCATGAAGGGCTTTTCAGAGAAAAAGCCCTTTGATCCTTCCATATACACCCACTCTCGCAAACGGTTTCCCGCCGAAGCCCTGGCTCGGATCAATGAACGCATTATCGACCTGGCCAGGTAAGGCTTGGAGGAGTCTCCTCCAGAAGATTGTTGAACGTGTCATTTCGATATTCTGCTGATGAAAGTGGAGTTGTGAAGTTGAAGGCATTGCAGTCTAAGAAACCTATGCATTCGCTTTGGAGAAGGAAAACAGGCAGCCTAAATTTTTTCGATTTCCACTTCTTCTATATGGCGGTTATCAGCCTTGGTAATGCGAATGATGGCATCCCCGAGGTTGAGCTCCTCCCCGGGCGCAGGAATACGGCGCATTCGGCTGAGAATAAAACCTGAAATGGTTTCAAAGTCGGAATGTTCGCTAATGCCCAAGTGCAGCACCTTGTTGACCTCCTCCACTTCGGTCTGCCCCTTTACCAGGGCCTTTTTTTTTCCGGTCTTATGGATCATCACCTGTTCCTTGTCGGTTTCGTCCATGATATCGCCGACAATTTCCTCCAGCAAGTCTTCAATGGTAATGAGGCCGCCCACTCCGCCGTGTTCATCCACCACAATAGCCATGTGGATGCGTTCTTTTTGAAATTTTTTAAGAAGGTCGTCCACCAGAATGGTTTCCGGCACGAACATAACCGGTCTGGAAAGTTCCTTGAGTGTGGCATTTTCTTTGCCTGAAATCAAGGCGTTAAGCAAATCCTTGGCATACAGGATCCCTACAATGTTATCCCGTTTGTTCTCATAAATGGGAATGCGGGAGTACCCTCGACTCACCACTTCTTTGGCAACCTTTTCCACTGTGTATTCACCTGGTGCAGTGAAAATGGCTGTGCGGTCCGTCATGATTTGGCAGGCTTCCAAGTCTGAAAAACGGAAGATATTGTGGATCATGATCCTTTCATCCTCTTCCACTTCTCCCACTTCTTCCCCCAGGGTGACAACACTCTTAATCTCATCTTCCGTAATGATGGGCTGTTTGGAGTGCTTGATCGGTTTGGAAGCCAAAATCGACATCCATTGCAGGAAAATTATGGCGGGAAAAAAGAGGAACTGACAAAAGCGCACCAGTCCGGCGCTGTTGGCTGCAATCCATTCGTTTTTGGCTATGGCGATGGTTTTGGGAGTGACCTCTCCGAATACCAATATTGTGAGGGTCATGATTCCGACGGCAACTCCCACCCCCATGGACCCCAAGTACTCAATGGCCATGGATGTGGCAAGGGATGACGCTGCAATGTTCACCAGGTTGTTGCCGATAAGGATGGTTATGATCAGGCGTTCCTTGTTGCTGAAGAGGGCGGCTATCTTCCGTGCGCCCTTGGTTTTCTTTTCCAGGAGGTGCTGGAGCCGGATCTCGGACAAAGAGGTGAAAGCGGTCTCCACTCCGGAAAAAAAAGCAGACAAGCACACCAGAACAATTAGCAGCACGGCATTTTCTGTCAGCGTCATCCAGCACTCACCTTTATCGTCGCTTCGCCCTGGGCGTTTCTCCCAGAGTAACGGGTATGGTTAAAAAAGTTCCCTTGCGCAGAACCTTTACTCTCACCTGGTCACCGGGCCAGTGTTTAGAGATGGCGCTTTTAAAGGTATCGCCATCCTTGACTGTATCTTCGTCAATGGCCACAATAACGTCTCCCCCCACGGGGAAAATGGCATTGCCTATCTGAACTTTGCGGGATGGTCCCAAAATACCGTGCAGGTCTGCCGGCCCTTTTCGAACCATATCCACCACGAGCGCCCCATAATCCACTTCCAGGTTCAGGGCCTCTGCCAAGCCGGGAAAAACCGGGAAAACGCTGACGCCCAGGAATGGATAGGCTACATAGCCCTTTTCAATGAGCTCGGGAACGATCCGATTCAGCAGGTCTGCTGGCACGGCAAATCCTATGCCTATGCTGCCTCCGCTGGGTGAAAGGATGGCCGTGTTGATGCCTATGACTTTGCCGGAGGTGTCCAACAGGGGGCCGCCTGAATTTCCAGGATTAATGGATGCGTCTGTTTGGATAAGACCTTCCATGAGGGCGCCGTCTTCGCTGCGAATGGATCGCCCCAAAGAGGAAATAACGCCGGTCGTAAGGGTCTCGCCCAGGCCAAAAGGGTTGCCAAGGGCCAGGACGGTTTGCCCCACTTGCAGTGAAGCGGACTCTCCCAATGGAAGAGGATACAGCTCGTTTTGGGGCGCCTCTATCCTGATTACCGCCAAGTCAGCGTCCGGATAAGACCCGACCAACTGTCCCCGATAATGCTTTCCATTTGCCAGGGTGACTTCCAGGCGATGGGCGTCTTTGATAACATGGTTGTTGGTGAGTATGTGACCCTTGCGGTCAATTATCACCCCGGACCCGGAACCCTCAAGGGGGATGGGCTGATAAAAGAAATTGTATTGGACCGTAATGGACGTGATATTGACAACGCCCGGCGCTGCGTCTTGGTGTATATCAATGACGGTTTGTTCAGCCTGGGTAAGGCCCAAACAAAGAGAAGGGCAGAGGCAAAGGACGATCCACGCAAGTAGCCCGGCGCATCTACTGCCAGGGGACATGGGTTTTTCTCCTTATATAAAACATGGCACACTGCCTGTTAAGGTTTGGGACCTGGAGAGAGGTTGTGCACCTCCCTTCGAACCCTTATTCCCGAAAAAACAAAAACAACTACATAACCGGGGTCGATCCACGACACAGACTAAACCACTTATCGCTGCTTCCTTCCGGACCTGACGAGGTTCGTGACCGTCTGTTGCGCGGCGACCGGTCTGAGTGTTTCCGTTAATCCAGGACATCAGGCCCTCAGGGAGGGATTCAGCCCTGCATAAAGCGGATTTCAGGTGACAAGGCACCGCCAACTCCCCGCCTAGCACAACCAGCAGACATAGTAACTACTCTCGGAGACATTTTCAAGGTGAATCTGCTATTTTTTCTCAGATTTTCAGACGTAACCAATTCTTTCCTGTCCGACAACTCTTTTTTGGGGCGCCGAAGTCCTCTTGTAAACGTGTGTTTCAACCCGCGAAAACTGATGTTCAACATAGTGAATCCATGGCAATATGTCACTTGACAAGGGAACAGGGGGTCTTATCTTGTTCCCGTGTGATGCTAAACTATAGAAAATTCGACCTTTGTGAGCAAATTATGGAAAAAATGAACCAATCTATAAAAGTACCGGTAAGAGATGCCTCTGACATGGAGGCAGGAGTCGCCGGAGACGATGAACAGGCACGAGAGGCGGAAGTCCAGCAGGGAGTGGCTGAGGACGCTGTGGGGCAGGCCCAGGAATGTGAGGAGGCGGCCGTAAAGGAAGACACCCAGGATTATAAGGATCTATACCTGAGAACCCTGGCGGAATTCGAGAACTACCGGCGGCGCGCCGAGCGAGAAATGACCGAGTTTAAAAAGTACGCCAACGAGGTTCTCATCAAGGAAATTCTGCCTGTCATCGATAATCTGGAACGGGCTATGGCGTGCACCTTGAATTTGGATGACCCCAATTGCGCCCAAAACGTTCTGGCAGGGGTGCAGTTGACTGAAAAGGAGATCCTTAAGGTTCTGGAACGCCATGGCGTTACGCAGCTGTGCTCTGTAGGTGAGATTTTTGATCCGACCTATCATCAGGCCCTGATGGCCGAGGAGTCGGACGAACATCCCGAAGAGACAGTAATCCGTGAAATGCAAAAAGGCTACCTGTTAAAGGAGAGGCTGATTCGCCCCGCTCTGGTGACTGTTGCCAAGGGCAAGGCTGGAAGCTGACAGATAGGGAAGCAAACAGGCTTTTTGAAAAAAGAGAACCGATTTAAAGCAGATAAAAAAGCGCGCACGGCAATTGCCGGAAGCGCGATGTCTTATAAAAAACACTATCCATACTAAGGAGGGCTCAAATATGGGCAAAGTAATCGGAATCGACCTTGGTACTACCAATTCATGCGTTGCAGTGATGGAAGGCAAGGAACCCAAAGTCCTGACAAATCCGGACGGAGGACGCACCACCCCGTCTATTGTTGGGATTTCCAGCGGCGGCGAAAGGCTGGTTGGGCAGATTGCCAAAAGACAGGCTATCACCAATCCTCAAAACACTGTGTTTGCTGTCAAGCGGTTGATCGGGCGTAAGTTTTCAGCTCCCATTGTTAAAAGCGATATGAAGGTGCTGCCTTATCAAATTGTGGAAGGGGAGAATGGCGACGCCCACATTGAACTGCAGGGCAAGAAATACTCCCCCCAGGAAATATCTTCTTTTATCCTGGCGTACATAAAAAAAGCGGCAGAGGACTACCTGGGCGAGACAGTGACGGACGCCGTGATTACGGTTCCGGCCTATTTTAATGACAGCCAGCGCCAGGCAACCAAGGATGCGGGGAAAATTGCCGGGCTCAATGTGTTGCGTATCATCAACGAGCCTACCGCAGCCTCACTGGCTTACGGCCTGGACAAAAAATCCGACGAGAAGATCGCGGTTTTTGACCTGGGCGGCGGAACCTTTGACGTGTCCATCCTGGAAATCGGGGAAGGTGTGTTTGAAGTCAAGTCCACCAACGGCGACACCCACCTTGGCGGCGAGGACTTTGACCTTCTGATCATCGACTACCTGGCCGCCGAGTTCAAGAAAGATCAGGCCATTGACCTCCGGAGCGACAAAATGGCTCTCCAGAGACTCAAGGAAGCTGCGGAAAAGGCCAAGATGGAGCTTTCCACGGCTGTGGAAACCGAGGTCAACCTGCCCTTTATCACGGCTGACGCCAGCGGACCCAAACACCTGAACGTCAAACTGACCCGGGCCAAGCTGGAATCCCTGGTTTCCGACCTTCTGGATAAATTGGACGGCCCCTGCGTGACCGCTCTCAAGGACGCAGGTATGAGCACCGGGGACGTGGATGAAGTCATCCTGGTAGGCGGCATGACCCGGATGCCCGCAGTTGCAGAGCGGGTTAAAAAAATCTTCGGCAGGGAACCCCACAGAGGCGTGAACCCGGATGAGGTGGTGGCCATTGGCGCTGCCATCCAGGGCGGCGTACTCATGGGTGACGTGAAGGACGTTCTGCTGCTGGACGTGACCCCCTTGTCTCTGGGTATCGAAACTCTGGGCGGAGTCATGACCAAGCTCATTGAGAAAAACACCACTATCCCCACCCGCAAGAGCCAGGTGTTTTCCACGGCTGCTGACAACCAGCCCGCCGTGTCCATCCATGTGCTCCAGGGTGAACGTGAAATAGCCTCCGGCAACAAGACTTTAGGCCGCTTTGAACTGGTGGGGATTCCCCCGGCTCCCCGTGGCGTGCCACAGGTGGAGGTGACCTTCGACATTGATGCCAACGGTATCGTGTCGGTCTCTGCCAAGGATCAAGGCACGGGCAAGGAGCAGTCCATCAAAATCACCGCTTCTTCGGGCCTTTCCGAGGAGGAGATCAATCAGATGGTCAAGGATGCCGAACTCCATGCCGAAGAAGACAAAAAGAAGAAGGAGTTGGCTGATGCCCGCAACAATGCGGACGCCATGGTGTACGCCACGGAAAAATCCCTCAAGGATCTTGGCGATAAGATAGATGCCGCCACCAAGGGCAACGTGGAAACAGCCATGGAAAAACTCAAGAAAGCCCTGGAAGGCGAAGATGTGGCAGAGATTAAACGTCTTTCCGAGGAACTTACCACCGCTTCCCACAAGCTGGCTGAGGCCATGTACCAACAGGCTTCGGCCGAAGGCCAAGCCGCAGACGGAGAGCAGCCCGGTGCAGGTCAGGGCGGAGCTGCCCCGGATGACGATGTTGTAGATGCGGATTTTGAAGAGGTCAAAGACTGATCTCTTTAATCAAACTATAACTTCTCCAGTTAATGGGGAAGGCTCCCGGCCTGACGAACCGGGAGTCTTCCCCTTTTTTTATACAGTTACCCTGTTTCAATATCTATCTGCTAGTAATTCCAAGACAATCACTTCATGACTATCTGTGCTAAAATTCTACGCCTGTTTTAAATAATATGCTTTATAATCAGTTTCTTATAAAATTATTACTTGGAAGTTGTTGCCTTTTTATAAAAATGGGGCTAAATACTCAGTTAGTGGACCTTTCTGGGGGGCGCGAAAGGTCCCGGTCGCAAATCTCTCCTTTTCAGGGATTTTTCCAGAATGCGCAAGATATAGTATGCAATTTGGATTGACACACAATATCATGCCAGCTATGATGGACTGGCATAGTGGTTGCCTCCCCGTTATATTGCAGCATCCCTGCTATCTATGATGAAAAACCAAGAGGTTGATTGCATGACGCTTTCCAGCCAGATTCAGAACACCGCCCGAGGGATTTCCCGCCTTCTGTTAAATGAAATTCCGGGATGGGCAGTCAATACCGGCTACGATTATTACAGCACCTTTTATGAAGGCCAGTTGCGCCTGGGGCTGCCGGTTTCCGAGGAACTGATAAAAACCCAGGAAGAACTCCGGGCCATGGCAGTGGGTAAATTGGCCCTCAGCCTCTACCACTTGTTTTTTCATGCAACTGGCCAACGCATCCCCCGGGTGGAGATTAAGGCGGTTTTATACGACGAATTGGAAAAGGGAAGTATAAGGCTGACTGAAAACGTCATCATGCTGACGCAAAAGCAGCTCAAGCACTTGGCCCAGATCCGCTTTGCCGTCCCCGCCTATTTTTTTTCCACCATCGTGGAGGAGGCCCGGAGAAGGCGGATTTTACTGGATGCTTTGCTCAAGGATCGGGCCCCCGCCTATTTTGAAAGCGAAATAGACGAAAGGGAGTTTAACGGCCGGGGCGATTACGAAATCGTCTATTACCGGGATTATACGGAAGAAGGCAAGGAAATCCGATTTCGCAGGCTATGTTCCATGGAGGATGTCACGGCCGGGGATAACAGGCCATCTGTGGTGCTTATTCCAGGTTTTTCCAACAACAGTAATTGTTTTAACGTCAACAACCGCTATTCCCTGGCCAAGGATCTGGCAGACCGGGGGTACTGGACCTATTTGTTTGACCCCAGGGGAATGGGCATCAACGAGGGCAAGTTTGATCCCTTTTATACCGTAGACACCCTAAGCGATTATGACTTACCCACAGTGGTGCGGTTTATCCATTCCAGGAGCCGGAACAAGCCCAGTATTTTACTGGGTCACAGCATGGGGGGGATGATTGCCGAGCACATGCCCCTTGCCTGGGGTTTGCGCAACAATTTTGATTCCCTTGACATGTCTGCGGAACAAAAGGCAATTTTGGACAGGGTGCTGCCCTCAAAAAAAGAGGCGGAAAAAAGCATATCCTCGGTGCGGGCAACCATTTGCCTGGGATCTCCCCGTTTTTTTGAAAAAAAAGCTCACCTGCTCTTCCCGGTGGCCTTGTGGCTCAACCATCTGGCCAGAATTTTCCGGTTTCACAGAGTTCCTGTTCGGGAACTTTTCTGGATGGTTTCCCAGCCCCCCCTTCTCAAGCACATAAGCACGGCGTTCCTGCACAGCGACTTGGGAGGGATAAATTTTTTGGTGAATCCGGAAAACCATGCGGACTGTACCCGGTTTTCCACCGACTATGTGCGTAAGGCCATGGAATCCGTGCCCTTGGGCCTCGGTTTTCAGTTCTTGAAAGCCATATACAATGGAGAAGGATTCAAACGTATGGATGGCACGCGTCTGAATTACTCCCAGAGTATGGGCTTTTATCCACCCAATATTCCCACCTTCCATTTTTTCGGGTCCAAGGACCCGTTGGCGCCGCCCAGCAACCTGAAATACAGCAGCCTCTATCCCCACAAGACCAAACGGATTTTTCATCTGAGGACCGCTGATGATCTGAAGAGTGTGGAGATTACTCCAGAGAGAAGCCAGTTGGTGGATTTTGTCATTCACGGGGCCAATCATCTGGATTTGCTTTACGGCAAGGCCGCAGAGGTGTTGGTGCGGCCCCTGCTTCACAGGATAATCAATCAGGTCTGGGACTGGGACGGCCAAGTTGCCGAGACTCTTTAGACTCTATTTATTTCATGGAGTGTTTGTATACTCGGGATGGGCCCCAAAAGGGGCCAGCCAATCCCGCCTTGGCTTCGCGCCCATACTATGGCATTATGCAGTCTTGTAGCTCCGAGAAATAGTGTGGGGGGATTAGCCCGAATTGTTCCGGAAAAAGGCACGGGATATACAAACATGACCAACAAACAAATGCTCGCGTTTTCGAAGACGGACTTGTTCGCCGCCCATTGCGGCTGCGAGTTGCTTGACGCCGGCGACGGCCGGGCCAAGGCCCGGATGGTTTTGGTAAAGGAACACCTGAACGGCGCCGGAGTGGTCCATGGCGGCGCCATATTTACCCTGGCCGATTTTGCTTTTGCCATGGCTTCCAATTCCCACGGAACCCTGGCCCTGGCCATCAATGTGTCCGTTTCCTTTATGAAAGCAATAAAAACCGGAGAGCTTACCGCAGAGGTTGAGGAAATATCTCGTAACCCCAAGTTGGCGACTTATGCCATGCGGGTTACGGATGAGTCGGGAGATTTGATCGCGTCGCTCCAGGGTACGGTGTACAGGAAAAAGGACCGGCTCCCCGAAGGGCAGGCCTGATCGCTTTTGTGCCAACCGTAACAGTCCTTGAAGAATAGTCCTGCCTATCCGAACCAATATTTTTTTAAGGAGTTCCTTCTTCAAAAAGGCTCTTGTTGATAGCCTTTTCATAAGCAGCCTCGTTGGTTATGCGGCCCTCAACCACCAATTTTTTAAGGTGCTGGTCCATGGTCTGCATTCCCTGGGCCGTGCCTGTCTGAATAAGCGAATTGATCTGGGTGATCTTGCCTTCCCGAATCATGGAAGCCAGCGCCGAGGAACCCAATAGGATTTCATTGGCCGCGCACCTTCCCTTGCCGTCTGCTGTTTTGAGCAATTGCTGGGCAATGACCGCCTGGAGCGATTCGGACAGCATGGTTCTGGTTTGTGCCTGCTGCTCCGAGGGAAAGGAGTTGATGATCCGGTCTATGGTTTTAGCTGCGCTGTTGGTGTGGAGGGTGCCAAAGACCAAAATGCCCAGTTCGGAACAGGTGAGGGCCATGGATATGGTTTCCGGGTCCCGCATTTCCCCCACAAGAATGATATCCGGGTCTTGCCGGGTGGCCACACGCAAAGCGTCGGAAAAGCTGTGGGCATGGGTTCCTATCTCCCTTTGGGTGAACAGGCATTTTCTGTTGGGGTGGACAAATTCCAGGGGGTCTTCAATGGTGATGATGTGTGCCGCCCGTGTTTCGTTAATATGGTTGATAATGGCGGCCAGGGTAGTGGATTTGCCGCTGCCCGTGGGTCCTGTGACTAAAACCAGGCCCTTTTTGTAGCCGGATATTGTTTTTAAAACCTCGGGCAGGCTCAGTTGCTCCAGGGTAAGGATTTTTGTGGGAATGATCCGGAACACCGCACCGACGCCATGCTGTTGATAAAGCATGTTGCACCGGAACCGAGCCACCCCGGGGATTTCATAGGCCATGTCAAAATCCCTGTTTTTCTTCAAATAGGCCTGCTGTTCTTCATTTAGCATTTCAAATAGAAAGTTTTCGTTGGATTCCGGCGTGAGCACTGTGTGCTCTGTGGGCTCCAGTTCTCCACGTAAGCGCAGAAGCGGTGGAAACCCAACCACCATATGGAGGTCGCTGGCATCCCTTTCCTTCATTTCCCTGAAAAAAGCATCTATTGCGGCCATTATATCCTCGCTAAGAAGCAGTGAACTCTTGCCATGCAGGCGCTAAAGTCTGTTTAAACATTCGATGCCTTTTCCCTGATCTCCCGAATCCTTCTTCTCCCTGGCCAGGTGCCGGGCGAACACATGCGCGTTTTTGGAGTATAATACCGCTTCGCTGGCGGCCACCTTGCCTGCCTCCACCAGTTGGAGCAGGGAGTCGTCCATGCCAATCATGCCCACCCGCTTGGCGGTTTGCATGATGGATGGAATCTGGAAGACTTTCCCCTCCCTGATGAGGTTGGCTATGGGTAGGGTGACAATGAGAACTTCCACGGCCAGTTCCATGGTTTTTCCGTCCATATTGGGGAGCAGGCGCTGAGTGATGACAGCTTTCAGGCCTTCGCTCAACATGGCCCGTATCTGATTTTGCTCCCCGGGCGGGTAGGAGTCGATGATTCTATCTATGGTTTTGGGAGCGCTGCCGCAGGCCAGGGTGCCAATAACCAAGTGCCCGGTTTCGGAAGCGGAAATGGCCAGGGAAATGGTTTCCAAATCCCGTAATTCCCCGATCATGATCACGTCCGGGTCTTCCCGGAGAGCTGCCCGCAGTGCGTTGGTGTAGGACAGGGTTCCCTTCCCCAACTGCCGTTGGTTGATGACAGCCTTCTTAAAGGGATGGACAAATTCAATGGGATCTTCCACCGTGAGAACATGGTGGGACCGCAGGGTATTGATGTAGTCTATCATAGCCGCCATGGTGGTGGATTTGCCTTGCCCTGCCGCCCCCGTCACAAGGATGAGGCCCTGGTGATTGTCCAGGACCTTTTTCACTATCGGGGGCAGGCCCAGCTCGTCCAGGGTGGAAATCCAGGGGGGGATGAACCGGAAAGCGGCACTCATTCCGGCTTGATGAAACATGGCGTTTCCACGAAACCGTCCCACATCTCCCAGGTCGTAAACAAAATCCAGTTGCAGATCCTGCTCCAGTTTTTTTCTCTGTTCCGGGGTCAGGATTTCCAGGATCAATTTACGGCATTGGTCTTGGGTGAGGGGTGAACTCTTGAGCCTTTTCAATTTGCCCTGAATGCGCAAGACAACCGGCTCGCCCGGAGCAATATGGATATCCGAGGCAAGGTGTTCGGCTGCTGCATTAAAGACTTTATCCAAAACCGGCATATTACGTCATCCTTGCGTCTTTTTTATCAGCATCAAAGGAAATACTGGTAATGGCGTGGTAAGGAACCATAATCAGCCCCCCGTCCATCTTTCGGATGATAATCTGAAAACCAGCCTCGCTTTTTTCCACGGTGATGACCGTGCCAACCAGACACGCGCCGGAGGTTAAATGCATTTCCACAATCATGCTGCTCGTTATAAGATGCTGAAATCCTAAAGGTTCCGTTCCGCTAACCTGGATATTATATTGGACTGCGTCCACATAGGCATCGGTAGTGTTCCTGAGACGTAAAGCCAGGATACACAGGAGGTTATCCAATGCCTTGACTCCGGCTTTGGGGTATTTTCCGCAAAAGGAGTTGAAGGTGTTCCTGGAAAGACACCGGATTACGCTATCAACTTCTGCAAGTGCGGAAGCCGTTCTGAGTCCATGGTCCACAAAGGCCATTTCTCCAAATACATCGCCCTGCTCTGCGGTGAGAAGGATTTTATCTACCGACCCTTCCGTGATCCAGCGCCTTACCACCACCCGCCCCGATTCCACAAAAAAAAGCTCATCCCCCGCATCATTTTCTCTAAAAACCTGTTCGCCAGCCTTAAATGCTTTTTTGCTAAAGCAGGACAGCAACCACGATTGTTGCTCTTGCTCCAGGCCGTCCAGGAGATAGTTGTTTGCGATGTAGGCCGATGGATCCATGCTTCCCCCTTTGTGTATAGCTGTCATATTAGAGCACTATTCGTGGTCAAAGATATAGCCCACAGATCGCAAGCTCCTGAAATATTTTGGATTCTTAGGATCATCCTCGAAATATTTTCGAAAACGCACGATAAAATTGTCGACGGTACGGGTGCTGGTGGCCCCGGTATAACCCCATCCCATTTCCAACAATTCTTTGCGCGATAACGGCTTTCCCTGATTGGAAAAGAAGAGTTTAAGGAGTTTTGCTTCCAGGTCGCTCAACTTAACCTCTCCGCATCGACATGTTGCTGAAAAGGTGGAAAAGTCCACCTTGTTGGGGCCGAACTGGTAAACCTGAAGCTCTGCGTTTTCCTTGACCGTCGGCGCCGCTCCCATGCTTGCTCTTGCAAGCAGTCTTTCCACTCTTAATAAAAATTCCTGCAAATTAAATGGTTTGGCCAAATAATCATCTGTACCGTAAGAAAATCCGGCAATTTTATCTTCAGGCGAACCTTTGGCAGACAAAATAAGGATGGGTATCTGCTGGTCGCTTAGACGAATATTCCGGAGGACCGAGAGCCCGTCTATCTGGGGAAGCATGATATCCAGCACAATGAGGTCGGGTCTCCAGGCCCGGTACATTTCCAACGCTTCCACTCCGTCCCGGGCGATATCCACCTCATAACCCCCTAACTCCAGGTTTAGTTTCAGGCCATCAGCTATGTGCTTTTCATCCTCGACCACAAGAATTCGGGTCTTTGTGTACCCTTCCTGCAACACCATGATGCTTATCCTTTCTACCAGCGAAAAGGCAAGATTACTCGAAATTCCGCTCCCTGGCCCATTCCCTTGCTTGCGGCCTTGATTTTGCCTCTGTGAATTCTGGCAATGTTGGCCACCATAAAAAGTCCCAGGCCGCTGCCTTTCGCCGACATGTCATCTGATCGGCCGATTTGGTAAAATTTTTTAAAAATTCTTTTTAGATACCTTTTTTCCAATCCGATTCCGTTGTCTGAAAAAATGATGTGCAGCTTTTTCCTGTGTATTTCAAAACTGATAATCACCTCAGGACGTTTGGATTCATTATATTTGATGGCATTGGTCAACAGGTTCATCAATAGCATCCCGAAAAGTGACTGGTTTATGCGGCAGGGGAGCATGTGGCCCGAGGGGTTGACCAGGGCAATCCGGCAATCCCGAAAAACCTGGGTATTGGCTTGAAGAAAATTCTCGATAAAGGCGAAAACGTCACACAGGATCAAATCGTCCTCGTAAGTTTTGCTTTCAATTTTCGCCAGGTTAAGAATGCGGGCAATATTGTCGGAAAGGCGGTTGATATCCGCCACCATATAACCGAGATACCTTTGCTTGTCCTCCGGGGGCAATTCGTGTTTCTGGAAAGTCTCCAAATACAATTTGAGGGAGGTCACCGGGGTTTTAAGCTCGTGGGTGAAGTTGTTGATGAAGTTGCACTGTACCCTGTATAGCCGCCTGGCCTGGACTGTGTATACAAAGATGGTGAGAATACCCAACAGGATGACCCCTACCAGCAGGGACAGCACCGTGATAACCACCCAGGTCCCTGGCTTGCTAAACTGGGCGGGATCGGTGTTGAACATCCTGGCAATGGTATGAAGGCTGGCGCTGGCTTCCACATACCAATAAATATACAGGGACAGGGAGCCCGCCAGAGCCACGATGGACAGGACCAACATTGTGACAGGATGGGTAAACCATTTGGGCTGATTCATTACCTACAAATTCCCCTCCCCCAAAAGATCTCACCCGGGGTCCAATCCGCCTGTACGTTCACAATCAACGGTGTGTCCCCTGATTTTACTATCGCTTTGGGCTTTTCCATGGACATTTCCTTCAATTTTCGGAGCACAAGCTCTACAATCTACAAAATGATTGAGAAGTTTGAAAATAACCACATGAATAAATGGGGATATCATGCTGTGGCGTTTATGCGCAAGGCCTTAGTGGGCAGGCTATCCGGAGTTTGACACAGGTTTCTGAAAAGGATATCTTTCAAGTAGAGCCTCCGGAAACGATAAATCGGCCAAGAGGGAATAAATGTATGGATATTTTAAGAATTTCAAATGTGACTGGACTGATGATATTGGCTCTGTTCATCACTACCTTCTTGCCATGGGATTTTTACGGACATAATGCCCGGGCTTCAGAAAATGAATCCACCCCTGCCGGAGAGGTGGTCGTGCTGCTTCATGGTTTGGCGCGGGGTAAAGGCTCCATGAAACCACTGGAAAAAAGCCTGTCCTGCCAGGGGTTCGAGGTGGTGAATATCGGCTATCCTTCCCGAAAATTTTCCATCGAGGAGTTAGCGAAAAACGTGAGTGACCAACTGGACGCCCTTAGCGTGTGGAACGCCCCCAAGGTCCACTTTGTGACCCATTCCATGGGCGGCATCGTGGTGCGAGCCATGTTCGCCCAATCCCACCCCAAAAACCTGGGGCGGGTGGTCATGCTGTGCCCCCCCAACCAGGGAAGTGAAGTCGTAGACCAACTGGGCGGCAACCCTTTGTTTGCGGCATTGAACGGACCTGCCGGGCGCCAATTAGGGACGGGGCCGGACAGCCTGCCCAACCGATTGGGGCCGGTGGACTACGAGGTGGGCGTCCTGGCCGGGACCCTGAGCATCAACCCCTTGTTTTCCAAATGGCTTATAGGGGCTGATGACGGCAAGGTTGCTGTGGAACGCGCCAAGGTAGACGGCATGGCGGATTTCATGGTTCTGCCATACAGCCACACTTTTTTCATGAAAAAGGGCAGGGTCAAAGCCCGGGTGGTCAGTTTTTTACGGACCGGTCAATTTGCCCCCGGGGAATGACCCTCTTGGTAGCCTGCTGGTTTCCGGTTAGTTCATGGATGGGCTCACCCCAAAGGCTTCAGGACCGGGAAACCGGGGAATGTGCCGTTGTTCGGCCATGGTCAGGGAGTATTCGTGGGTTTTCATCCAGTGTAGGAAGCAGCGTTTCAGGCTGGGGTCCAGGAGAACAGGATATTCTCCCATGCATTTGAGTTCTTCAAAAATTTTCCAGTACAGGTGCATTCCAATCTCCGTTAGAAAGTGTTGAGAATGCCTCCGTAACCTGGTCGTATAAAAACGAATCCCGGCGAAAAGCCGGGACGGGTGCAATACCTATGCGGCCCGTTCCTCAGTCCTCGGAGGCTGGCACATGGCCGGATCAGGTCTTCTGGCTTACGGATTGTCCTTTGCCGCGCCTTCCCATCTCCTTAGACAGTGGCTTACAGCGGCATCGTCTCCGATTACAGCGGCGGGACCGCCCCCGATTTCCACGGGGTTCCCCGAACTTCCGGCCGGGTTAACAAATTTTCCATCCCCCTTCTACATGAAAAGAACCTTCCGGGCAAGCCCGGTCCTTTTTTTGTTCCTGCCGGATTTACACAATTGTGTTGCTGCTGGGCGCGGGAGGGTGCTATACCAATCCCTGGTATAATCTGTCACGCCTAAGGAATGATTACTGTGCGACCCAATTCTGAAAACAAAATTTTTTATGGATGGTATGTTGTAGCAATCGCTTTTGCCGCTAACTTCCTGAGCGTGGGAACAGGATTCTATATCCTCAACGCATTTATGGACCCCTTGTGCAACGCTAACGGATGGTCTCGGACAGATATGAACCTTGCCCTGTCCGTAAGCATGTTTTTTGGATACCTGATTCAGTTTGTTTATGGAACAATTGTGGCGAAATCGGGACCGCGGCTTCTTATGATCATCGCCCCGTTCTTTTCCGGGCTCATGTTCATACTTATCGGAAGAGTGACGGTTCTGTGGCAGTTTTATCTTGTTTTTGTGCTGCTGTACCTGGGTAATAATGCTTATGGCGGCATTGTCGCCAACACGGCGGTGAGCAACTGGTTTATTCTTAGAAGAGGCCAGGCCATGGGTGTTGCTGCCTCAGCCATCAGTTTTTCCGGCGCGGTGGTGCCCCCGGTCGCCATGGTTTTATTGGTTCATGTTGGCATGAAGGCCACCACTCTCATCATAGGCCTTTGTATTATGCTGCTGGGGCCCCTGGCCTGGTTTGTGGTGCGGGACTGGCCGGAAAAATACGGCCTGCTTCCTGACGGAGTATGTTGCCTGGGAACTCAATCGGATGTCCCGGAAGGAGAGGTCCTGGAAGCCTCGGATTTGCTTCCTGACCAGTTTCCGGCTTTTGAAGGAGCGGAGTGGAAGTTTAAGGATTTGATGAAAGCCCCGGCCTTCTGGAAAATGGGCTTTGCCTATGTGTTAACCCTCACAGGGGTAATGGGTGTTATGAGCCAACTGCAACCCCGGTTTGTTGATGAGGGTTTTTCACCCATGACCGCTATGTGGCTCATGGCCGTTACAGCGTTTATCGGCGCAGTGGGAAAATTCGTGTGGGGCGCGCTGTGCGACCTTTATGAACCCAGGCGCGTGATTGGCCTGCTCATGTCGGGGGCTGGCATAGGCCTTTCCCTTTCCCTGGTCAAAGGCTCCACCATAGCCATGTACGGGTTTATGGCGTTATTCGGATTTTGCATGGGAGGGGTGATGTCCACCTATCCCATCCTGACAGGCTACCTTTTTGGACGCCGTTCCTTCGCCAACGTCCTTAAATACATGATGCTTTTTCTAATCCTTCCTCTTGTAGGGCCTGTGGCCGCAGGATACAGTTCCGACTTGACCGGATCTTACAACGCAGCGTACGCCTTATACGCCGTCATGTCCTTTTGCGGGTCCGCGTTGATGTTCACCATCAAACCCCCAACTCCCCCATCATAGAAAACTCCAGCATGCGCATGGAGTCCAGGTAGGGGCCTGAACGGTTGAGGTAAAAGGCCAGGGCCTTGGCGAAATTCTTACCCGTCAATCCGTCAATAAACATTTGGCTCACCAGCTTCTGCTGTTCCAGGACGGCCAGGGAATGGAGCAGCATTTGGTATTCCTCACGGGAAATATTGAACAAAAGAGACCGGAGGGCGGTACGCCCCCTGGGCAGGTAATCCCAGAAATACAACATATCCAGGGAATGCATGACCAATAACTTTTGGAGATCCTGGACCTCGGGATTGGGTTTGCGGGCGAACAGGGCAGGGGACTTGAGAATGTCCTCTGTTGGGGCTGCCGGAAAAAGCAATTGAAGCTGGGTATAAACACCCATGAAACTGCGCATTTTACCGGCGTAGTCACGCAGGCCTTCCCGCATGTTCACAAGCCTGTCCGCAGTTCCTTCTATGAGTCCTGCCACAGAGTCCGATGCGGTTTTCGATATGATGGCCGCCCATTTTTGCAAAGCCTGGTCCACGCCCGGAACTCCCAGAAAACCCAGGATGCTTCCCACCAGAAAATTCAGAAAAAAAGCCACGGGGATGGACAATATACTACGGAAGAAGTTTCCGGTGGCAGCCGCCCGGGGCAGGCCCCTCAGAATATTGTGGCCGGAAATATAGATGCCGTTCACCAGCCCCATGACCGCATACAGAGCCAGGGGATTGGTGCTTGTGTTCACTCCCAGTCCCCTGTCCATGAGAACGGTTTTAACGGCGTAGTCCAGTAGGGGCACGGAAAAACCGGTAAACAGCAGGGAGTCCGTAATACGATCCCAGCTTACAAAGTCTCCCCATTTCAAAAAGGGGGATCGTTTAAGCCCTCCCCCTCCCAGAACCGATTGGACAATGTTGCGAAATCCCGTAATACAAAACCAGATGACCGCCCCGAAATAGGCCAGAAGCCACCAGTCCTTGGTCAGGAAAAAGGTCAGAAAGGCCGGGATAAAGCCCAGGAGCACCTTGAGGGAATTCAGCAGCTGTGTGTTCAGATAACCAAAAGAAGGCCGCTTTGGTGGGCCTGCCTTGGGCGGATTAAGGGCCAGCCCGTTGCCCCGGGCGTCCGGGAGCCCTCCCAGTGTGACAATATTCCCGGGCTCCACAGTTCGTACCGTATTTTGTTGCACAAGCCAGTCGTTAATCTTTAAACTGCCCACATCTTTGAAACCGGGAATTTTGCGCAAAATCCGTAAAGCGATGTTCCGTCCATGGGGTGGGACGAATGTGGTTCTTTGCCACACCTCCATGCGAAGAGGGATGGTCAGGCGGATATGATCCCGCTCTTTTTTTAACCATTTTTGGGTTTTTTCAGGCAAGGTTTCCCGGATGACCAGACCCATGCCATGGACCCTGGGAGACAGACCGGTGGAATCACTTCCCATGCGGGGTTTGAGCGGCCTGCCCACATAGGTTGCGTTGTAATTGTCCAGGTCATGGAGGATGGCGTCCAGTTTTTCCAGCCGTTGTTCTTTGTCCGGCTTGTCCGAAGCCTGGACCCGGTTCATGATTTTGTTGATGACTTTTTTGAGCTTGATGGGGTTGTCTGCGTTCAAGGCCCTTTGGAGCTCGTTAATCCCTGGGATGTGACCGGTATGGCCTTTGTCAAAATCCTTTAGATTGAAAATTTCCAGCCGGGTGATCAGGCCTTCGCAGTCGTAAAGCAGTTCCACCACGTCTTCGGCTTCCAGGTTGCTCAGATTCAGGGTGAGGCGGTAGTCCCTGTGAAGACGGTCCAGGCGTTTCACCAACTCGGATGGGGAGAGGCCCAGCAATTCCGGCACGTCGCCAATGACGCAGGGGGTTTTTGTATCCGCCAGACAGGGGTTGGCGACAGGCTCCAGGTGCTTCTGGTAAATGGTCTCCATGTCCAGGTTGTTCATTTCCTCGACCAGGGCTTCAATGACCATTTTCCTGGAATCATCGGCTTCGTGATATTCCTCGCTTAACTCGCGGGTGCGGTCCTGCATGGCAGGCAGGAGATTCATGTGGGCGTATCTGGCCAAGTGAAGCAGGGAAATTTGGGCGCTGCCCACAAATTCCAATAAGCCCCCGTGGGTCAGAGGGGGCATGTCCAGACCAAGGGTTTTTTCCAAGGCGGGCCTGTGCTTTTTGTTAAAGGTATCCAGGACCTCAAGAACGTAGCCTTTTTGATATTGGGCTACCTTTTTACCCTGGGCCAGGAATTCCGCAATTTCAGGCTCGGCCAGAAAACAAAGGAAAGACTGGGAATCGGTAAAACCACGGGGCCGCCAGATCAGGTACACATACTTGTCACGGAACTTGGCTGCGTATTCGATACCAATTCGCACGTCCATGCCCATGATTTTTGCGGCCTCCATAAGCTCAGCGGCGGCCCTGGGTTCCACATAATTATACTGGATAACCCGCAAACGCCGGATTCCCTTGATCCAGGCGTCCATAATCAGGTGAGTGGGTGACTTGCGGCCCTTGGTGCTGGAATCATGCACATGGTCGTCAAAGGCTATCTGGTTCCACTCTTCTGGCATTTCCAGGAGATGGTACTTTTTAAGCTGCTGCCTCACCTTGCGGGGTTTGCCAGTGGCTGTCATACGGAAGTCCCGGGCAAGCTCCAACTGGCGGGCGTAATCACCCCTGGCGCGCACTAATTCCTTGGCGATTTGCAAAAGCACACGAGCCGTGTTTTGGGGCATAGATCCCACAGACATGCTGTACACTGCCACACGAAGATACCGCAGGGCGCGGAGCCTGTCCTCCAACCCCCCCACTTCCAGGGATTGAAGAAGCTTGGCGACCGCATGGGCCAGACGCAGACCACGGGATTCGGCCATTTCCATGATTCCATTGGGATGGAAATGATCGTAAAATGCGCCGCCGGGAACAGAACTGTCGTCTCCCTGCTCCAGCACATCATTCACAATCGCCAATAACTCGTGGTCTTTGGTGTCAAAAAAAATGCTTTTAGGCCTGTCTTCCATAGCGCCCTTTCTCGGGATACCTGTTTACATTTTAAGGGGCGAGACCGCCGCAGCCCGGGTCGGTTTGACCCAGTGGCCTTTGATAAAACCGCACAATTGCTTTACCTGTGGGATATCCGCCGACATCTTTGTGCCGTTGAGGCTATTGAGGAACAAGTCCTCATCCTGGGGGATGACTCCTGCCACCCTTTTCGAGTCCATAGCCTGGTTAAAGGCGTCTTGCACCTTTTCACTGACTTTGTTCTGGATGAAAAAGATCTTTTTGAAGGCCTTGTCGGACATCTCCAGCATCTTTTTAGCCAGGCGGAAAGATTCAAAAGTGGGATCCACCACACCCAGAATCAGGTCGCACTGGGTGTCCAGGCCCCGGCCAAAATGCTCCACACCGGCCTCGGTGTCGATGACCACCACCTCGTCGTCCGAAAGAACCAGGTTGGTGAGGAAATTTTTTGAAAGTACTCCAATGGGGCAGGCGCAGCCTTCTCCGAAATTGTGGATTTTGCCCATGGAAACCAGCTTAACCCCGTCGGATTCGGCATAGCATTCTTCGGGGATGTCGGAAGTGGTAAGGGCTTGGCTCAGGTATTGGACCTTCTGGCTTTCCCGAAAAGCCTGGTTCATTTTCTTTTTTAATTCCGGCTTGCCGCCCATGCTTTCCATCAGGTTTAGGGGCTGCTCCACACCCAACAGGCGATGGAGCCCGAAATTGGATTCATCGGCGTCCATGAGCAACACCCGATATCCCTCGGCCACCAGTCCCCGGGCAATAAGGGCCGATACCGTGCTTTTTCCTGCTCCGCCTTTTCCGCAAATCGCTATCTTCATGAATCCTCCATAGGCTGTATTTGTCCAAGCAACCGTGTGGCTGCTTGCTGAGTATTTTTGTATTTGGCCGCAATTTTTAAGAACTTCCTGGCTTCCGTCAGATTTTGCGCGTTGTAAGCTGAATATCCGGCCATGAGCCATGCTTGGCCTGGTTCCCGTGCCTGGGGCGCGGCCTTTTCAAAGGCCAGGGCTGCCTGGGCATATTCCTCCATATCATACAATACGTAGGCCCGGGGCATTGTAAAAGCCTTTTCCTGTCCCTGCGTCATGGCCTTATCAATCCATTCCAGGGCCTGTTGGGGTTTTCTCATACGCCGGAAATTATCTACCAGCTTGAGAACCATGTCCGGGTCCTGCTGGTTAGCCAAGGCCTGTTCATAAAAACTTGCAGCCTTGGTTGGCGCCCCGGAAACGGCATACAAATCCCCGGCAAGTTCCGCTTCCTCCACAGTAAGAGGCTGAAAAAAGCTGTATGCAATGAGGGCGGCCAGGGCTTCCTTGTGCTGGCCCTGGTTCAAATGCAGCCGCCAAAGCGATTTCCACCACAGAGGCTCGGAGGGATATTCGTCCAGAAGCCCATGCACATAGGCAATCGCCTTTTCCCCCATCCCCAGTTCCGCGTATTGATAGAGCAGTACCTCTTGCCATTGGCGTTTTCTTGCTCCAGTAGCTTCTCCTGCGATCTCTTCCAAAAGGGGCAGGGCTTTCCGGTTGAGTCCGGCGCCAAGCATGGCCTGGGCCATGCCCTCTTTCCATTCCAGCTTTGTTTGGGATTTATGGGCTGCCATGAGCTTTTCAAAAAGCGCCAGGGACCCCAAAAAATTATCTGCCGAAGACAGACAGGAGGCCGCATAGAATAGGAGGTCCGGTTCTTTTCCGCCGGATAGGGTATAAGCGCTTTCAAAGGAACTCGCCGCCAGGGTCATGTCTCCCGATTCAAAATAACACCGGGCAAGATTCTGATGGGCCGGGGAAAAATCCGGCTTTTTTTGTATGGCAGCAAGATACAAACCTTTTGCCCGGGAAACCTGGCCCAGACCAAGATAGGCGTTGCCCCGGATGAAATCCAACAGATAATGCTGGAATTTTTGATTCTCCTGGAAATCATCCAAAAGCCGGGCTGCTTCCCGATAGTCCCCGGCCTCCATGCGCGTCTGGGCCTCCTCCAACACTTGATGAAGCGCTTGGGGTATTTCTTCAACAGCCAGGGCAGGGGGCAGGAATACAAAAAAAATCAAGGACGCTATCCATAACAGGCGGTTCGATTTTGTCATGGATCACTCCCCCATCTGAAACCGGATTTCCCGGACCAGGACAGCATCCGCAGGTTGGCCGCCCTTTTTTCCCAAAGAAAACCGCCAGGATGAAGTGATGGTCCGCAACGTGGCGTCCTCAAAATAGCCTGGTGGATTTGCCTCAACAATCACCAAGTCCCGGATTTCCCCCTCTTTGGTGAGAACAAAACGCACCTTTACCGTGCCCTCCACATTCATGCGCCGCGCCCGCAGGGGATAAACCGGTTTGGTTCCGGTCAGTTCCCTGGCCGGGGAATCCAGGTCAGATTCATTGAAAGGGCCTTGGAATTGAACCGCTGGCAAAGGCATGGTTTTGAAATTGGGGGCCGGTAAAGCCACGGAGGTGGGCGGCAGAGCCGGATTCAACTCCAATGGCAGGGGGCCGATGTCCGTGCGAAGGGTGTTCTGAACCGCAGTCTGGGGTGTTGCCCGGGAAGGCGTTTGAGCAGCGGTTTTTACCTCTTTGGGGAGAGTCGGCATTTTTATTTCAGGCTCGGGAGGGCGGACCTGTGTCAGGCGTACGGGATCGGTCATGGCCCGGGAGGGTTGCTCCTGGGGAAGCCGCGCCATCAGGCCCGGCATGAGTCCGAAAAAGAGCAGGTTCAGGGCCACGGCTGCAAGGATCGCAAACATCCAGGCTTTTCCTTCGCCGAATCCATACTGCTTATGGCTTTGGGTGGCATCACCCACGTCATCCTCCCGAATCCAGGCTCGCGGCAATGGAAACGTTTTTCGCCCCTGCCATCCTGCACCCGTCCATAACTTCCATGACCATCCCGGTCATGCTCTCCCGGTCCGCCACCACCACCACCCCGGCCTCGGGGTTTTCCGCCAGGGCCCGCTCAACATTGGCTCTTACCGTGCGCGGGTCCAGCTCCCTTTTATCCATGAATACACGGTTATCTTTGGTGACGGCAATGAGGATGCTGGACTGGTTTTTGGTGACAGCCGTGGCAGCGGAGGGCCGCTCCACGTCCACCCCGGTTTCCCGGATGAAACTGGTGGTCACCAGAAAAAATATGAGCAATATGAAGACCATATCAATGAGGGGAGCAATGTTCAACTCCACCCCTTGGGCCTTGTGTCTTCTGGAAGCTGTTATATTGAGCATGCGCTGTTTTTGCCCCAATCGGTTTTGGTAAAAAGGCTGTTGCGCCGTTCATTTTTCCTGCTCGGACAGGCCATGGCCGCCCATGGCAAGGATTCTTCCTCCCATTGTACATGAAAACCAGATGTTATCAATACCACATCATTTAAGACAGTCTTGTTTAAGCCTGCTTGACTTGGCCAGGGCAAAGAAATATCCTGCCAACATCAATAATCTGGAGAAGGGATCAAAAAAATGGAACTTAATACTGTCGCGCCCCTGGTGGCCAATGAAGAAGGTGAAATATTCGAACTGGAAGGCTATGCCGCCGTGGGCGCGTCCGGAAACTACCTGGCGCCACTGGACGGAGACAGGGCCATCGTGCAGCCCCATGGCAGCGAAACCCTGTTTTTGCCAGATCGGGTCCCTGTGGTCCTGGACCTGGATTCCATGGAACTGGTGGCCCTGGAGGAAAATCCCTACAACCCCGGAGAGGCCATCTTTCCGGTAGCAACCTTCAATTCACCCGGTTACATCGCCACGGCCTCCTGCGCGTTTGTGGAAGACCCCGGCGCCCAGGTCCTGCCCCTGTTCTCCTATGGCGCATGCGGCTGGGACGGCCAGGATGTGGTGGCAGCGGCCTTGCGGGTGGATCGGTCCCGGCGGCAGGACCTGCGCCTCATGCCCCTGGCTAAGGTGGAGAGCGGCGTTAAAAGATTTCGAAAAAAAATGCCTGATAATCGCTTGGCAAGGCATCTGGAGCATTGCGCCCTCACCTATGGCTGCCCGGCAGCCAAGAACATGTTCATCGGCAGGGAGGAAGCGCCGCTTCCCACGGCCCAGACATGCAACGCCAAATGCCTGGGATGCCTGTCCCTGCAAAAGGACAGCCCCATTCCTCACAGCCAGGATCGCATCAATTTTACCCCCACTGCCGAGGAAATCGCCCAGGTGGCCCTGGAGCACCTTTCTCGGGTGAAACAGGGAGTGGTCAGCTTTGGACAGGGTTGCGAAGGGGAACCCCTGCTGGCGACCAAGGTCATTGCCCCGGCCATCGCCATGATCCGGGAACAGACCTCCAACGGCACCATCAACCTCAACACCAACGGCAGCAGGCCCGATCTCCTGGAACAATGCCTGGACGCGGGTTTGGACTCCATCCGGGTGAGCATAAACAGCGTACGGCCGGAATGTTATCAGGCCTATTTCAGGCCCTCCTATGATTTCAAGGACGTGCTTAAATGCATTGATCTGGCCGGGTCCCGGGGAAAATGGGTGTCCATCAATTATTTGAACATGCCGGGATTCACCGACTCCCCGGAAGAGGCGGAAGCCTTTTTGCAGTTTTTAGGGGATTATCCCGTGACCATGATCCAGTGGCGAAACATGAATTTTAACCCCCGGCAGTATTACGACGCCATGGCCCAGGCCGGACCGTGCAGTACGCCCCTGGGCGTGGAAGCCTTCCTGGACGAAATCACCCGCCTCCATCCCAAGGTCCGCTTCGGCTACTTCAATCCCCCCAAGGAGAGTTTTTAAGAAAGGGAGTTGTTACAGGCCGCACTCTGCCGTTTGGGTTGCAATTATCGCATATTTCCGCTATTGGGGGATTGTTTCTGTAAAAATGAATATTACGGGGGGTATGCTGTTCATTAGTATAGCAGGAACTCCCTTGCTCCGGTGAAATCATCCCCTTATCTGTTCGTGCGCTCGACTTGCCATTGACGGGCGGGGCATGCAAGTACAATCTCAAAAGGAGGCTGCGATGGCTGGCTTTTTTGGAAGAGTTTCCAATGTTCTCAAGGGTAAAACCAACTCTGCACTGGATCGTATGGAGAGTCCGGAAGACCAGATCAGGCTGTTTGTAGAAGAAACCAACAAACAGATGGCGACTTTGCAAAAAGCGGTGGCTACCGCCATGGTGGATGAAAAGCGTCTGAAAATGCAGTTGGATGATCTCATTTCCAAGGCGGACTCCTGGGAAAAGAAAGCCATGCTGGCCTTGGAGAAAGGGGATGAATTCCTGGCCAAGGAGGCCTTACTGAAAAAGGAAGAGGCGACAGACAGTGCAAGAGCCGTGCTTAAGGACTGGGAAACACAGCGGGACGCCACAGTTAAGCTGAAAAAGTCCCTGGGCAAAACCAAAAAGCAGGTGGAAGACTCCAGACGGAAATATAATTTGTTGGTGGCCCAGTATAAAACAGCCGAAGCCAAGAAACAAGTCGCAGACCGGATGAGCGCCACAGACGTCGCCTCTCCCCTGGCAGCCATGGAAGCCTTAAACGAAAAGGTGCTGACCATGGAATCCGAGGCTGAAGCCGCGGTGGAATTGATGGGCGATCCCGAATCGGACGCCCTGGAATCCAAATTCGCCGCCATGGAGCGGGAAAAGCATGGAGATGACGCCCTGGCCTCGCTTAAAGCCAAAATGGGTCTATAATATTGAAAAAGCGGCAAACCCCGCGAAACGTATTTCGCAGGGTTTGTCGCTAATAGTTCGGGAGGCATTTAACAAGGCTATCAATCCCCAATGCCCCCCAAATCGGAATCCATTTTTGTTAACAATTCCTTCAGCATTCCCTCCGTTGACATGTCGCGCAGGGAGTCTTCATACCGCTGCAAGGCCCCGCTTGCCTGGATCACAGAGGTAAGCAGGCCCTGATAGCGGTCCTCCATTTCCCTGAACATCCTCATTTGGGCCATGCATTCGGTTTTCATTTTGATCAGTTTCTCAATTTTATCCGGTTCGTTAGACATGTCAATCTGTACTGAAAGCCGGAATTCCCTTTCCTTGAGTTCGGCCAGGGATGTGGAGTCGAGCGCCCCCAAATATTCCTGAGCGGTCTCAATGCTTTTAAAAGCTATTTCCACTATTTGGTCCAAGGCCTCCATTTCGTGTTCCCCGTTGGTCATTTCAGATGCTTTTTCAAGGATTCTGAAATACTTGGACAAGACATGGGCCAGGGAGTTTTTGAATCTGGGTGTTGAGATTTTCTGCATACTTTTGGCGAAAACCAGGGCGCGTGGGGGGGGAGGCCTTTTCTCTCCCTGGCGCCTGATATTGATGAGGGGACGGGTTTTGAGCCTGAACAATGAGTAGGCAGCAACTTCAACCAGTAAAAGCGCCAGGCCCGCCAAAAGCAGCGCCCCGGTTTTCAGTCCTGAAAACAGCATGAGCACCAGGGGCAGGATCAGGCCCAAAGCCGCATAAAAATCCGGAAGCCGGAAAGATTGTGACAGGCGCGTGGTGATAAGGTATTTGCATGGGAATAAAGATAAATCCGCCGCCATCCTATGGGCTGTGTCCTTGCTCAGGCCGGAGGCTACAAGGACCGGGGGCTTGCCGAGCTTTCTTTTGACTTCCTTGGCAGATACCTTTTTATAGGTTTTTGCAAGAAATTCGGCCAGCCGGTCCTGTTCCCCGCATTCCTGGACTATCAGGGAATACTCTCCCGGATTTATCCCCGCCTCGGCGAATGCACCGCATTGGCAGCAAAAGGGTACATGGGCAACCAATCGGGCCCTGCAATTATTGCACAAAGCAGGTTCCGTGTCCTTTTGGAGATGGGCTGCGGCCATTTTGTTTTTTTTCAGGTCGCTTTGGAGTTCATAAACAGACTGGTACCTGTTGGCCGGGTCCGGTTCCAGGCACTTGGCGATTACGGAATCAATCCAGTCGGGAAGATCAGACCTAAGTGAGGTTACAGGCTCCCTGTCGCCGGTGCGGTGTAACTGGAATAACGCGCTGAGGGTTTGGGCCTGGAATAAGGATTTCCCCGTGAGAAACTCATGTAATACCAAGCCTGTGGCGTAGATATCCACCCGGGGATCAAAGGACGCCCCTTTTTGGAAGATTTCGGGGGCCATATACTCCGGGGTGCCCAGTGACGTGCCTGTTTTGGTGAGATCGCTCATGGTGTTCATCTTGGCGATGCCGAAATCCAGCAGTTTCATGTTTTCTTCATCGTCAATAACAAGGTTTTGAGGCTTGATATCCCTGTGCACGATCCCCTTGTCGTGGCAGCTTGCCAGGGCTTCCAAAAGCTGTTCCGTCACCTTTAGGAAACGGGGAAAAGGCATGGGACCGTTTTTTTTCAGATAAGCCTTGCCGTCCAGGCCTCTGACCAGTTCCATGGCTATGCAGTGGAATCCCTTGGTTTCAAAAACATCGTAGGCAGTAACAATATTGGGATGATTAATCGGTTGCAGGATTCGGACCTCCCTCAAAAACCGCTCCAGGGTGCTGGAGTCCAGGTTGAAAAGTGGGTCCATGATTTTTAACGCCACATGAGTGTCCGAGCGGCTATCCAATGCCTTATAGACTACGGAACTGTGCCCGCTGCCCAGGACTGTTTCAATCCGGTATCGGTTCTTTAGGACGTTTCCCTTGATTAGATTATTGAACGCAGTCATACCGGGGATGTAACCTCCAGTCTTACTTCAGCCAGGGCGCTCAATTCCTTTTCCAGGGATTTAAGGCGATTTTCATAGTCCAACAGGATTTCCTGCTCCAAAGACAATTTCATCACGAGTGTGCGAGAGCACAGGCGGTTTAACACAAACCGCATTTCATAAAACCTGAGCATGGGGGCGTCCCGTTTTTCCTGCAAATTTTGGTATTGCACAAGCAACTCCATATAAAACATGTCACCTCCGGCGGCTTTGGCAGTCAGGCGTTCCACGTCAAGCCCGGCCCAGTCGATTTGCGTCAGGTTTGTGTCCACTTCGCTTACCAGGTTCGCCACATGGACACTGATAAGGAGCAACTCCTGCATTCTTTCCATTTCAAGCCCTTGGCCTGGAACATCTCCTGCGTTTTCCTTTAACAGCAGAATCTGTTCAATAACCTGGGCTACCACCAGCCGCATTTCTTCTGTCCTGGGCTCTTGCAGGCTTTCGGACATGCAATGCAGCCATTTGAGGTCCTGGAAGAAACTTGTTGAAAATATGTCTCTATGCTTGAGGGCCGGCTGGAGGCTGGAGCGGATGATGAATGCTCCGGAGATGAAAGAGACAAGCCCAGCAAGCGCCAAGGCAATGATGCACGGCAGGATAAAGCCCAGGCTGGCGATCTCCGGGCATTCCTCCAAGATCAATAGTAAAAAATACCGGATGAGCAGGATAAAAAATATTAAAGGGGGGGCCAAGGCGAATATACGCAAGAACTCCGTAAGGGAATCCCTGACCCCATTGATTTCTCGGACTTGGAGGAATATATTGTCCTTTTCCGCCTGTTTTTGAACCAACTCAGCGAACATTTTGTCTATCCCGTTAAGAAGCACTTTTCGGTTAGCAGGGATTTTTTTTTGATCCAAATCAAAGGTTTTATTCACGAATTGGAGCAGTTCCTGCTTTTCCGATTCAGGTATCCGAAAATTCCGGTGTTCCACATTGCGAATTAAACGGAACCTTCCGTCCCTGGAAGCCCTGGTAAATCCGAACCCGCAAAACACGCAAAAGGGCAGGTTTTTAATGGTCTCTTTTCCGCAATGAATACATTTGGCCTTTTTCAGGCTGGGCATGGACTTGTGAGCCACTTGCTCCTGCTTCAAGTCCAACATGAATTCTTCCACGCACTGATAGCGGTTGACCGGGTTTTTTTCCAAAAGTCTGCCTATGGAGTCCTTCAGCCAAGCAGGGGTTTTGGGATTGTATTCCTGAATATTGGGAACCGGGGTTTTAAGGTGGGTCGTGAAAAGCTCAGAGATGGAGTCTCCCTGGAAGGGAGGTCGGCCCGCAATCATTTCAAAAAGGATAATCCCCAGGCTGTACAGGTCTGTCCTGGGATCGGAAGAAGACCCCGCAAATAATTCAGGCGCCATGTATTCGGGAGTTCCCAGGGAAACGCCTGTTTTGGTCAGGTCGCTGACTGCGGTCATTTTGGCGATGCCAAAATCCAGTAGCCTCACCCGTCCGTCCTTGGAAAGGAAAATATTTTGAGGTTTGAGATCACGATGGATGATGTTTTTTTTGTGGCAGGCCAAAAGGATGTCGGCGATTTTGGAAACGATTTTTGTAGCCAGCCCCACATCCAGCCTACCCTTGGCCTGGATATATTGCTTTAAGGGGAGGCCTCGCAGCAACTCCATTTCCAGGCAAATGCGCCCGTTGAGGCGGATCATGTTGTATATGGGAACCATGCCCGGATGGTTGATAAGCCTGGCAATCCGAACCTCGCGCCTGAACTGGTCCAGGCTGGCGGCATCCCGGGTAAGGCTGGGGTGCAAAACCTTTACGGCCACCCATTTCCCGGTCCGGTTATTTCGTGCGGCATAGACATTGGCGGTTGCCCCGCAGCCAATCAGCCTGGGTTTCACAAAACGTCCGCTTTGGGACAAGGCTTGAATATCATCCATAATATGGAAAACGGCTTTGTGCGTGTTTAGAGCAGATTCTCATTGGGTCATCCCTGGATTGTTGTATTTGGCCGTCCGCTTTGCTTATCTGGTGTCTCCAAAGTAAATCGAATTTTCGGTGGCTTGGCACAACACATTCCGGTTTGCCAAGTAAGTATCCCTAAGCGTACCCCCCACCCTTTTGATGGAATACTTATGCTGCTCATTCCCGTTTCGATCAAACTCTTTTTTAACGGCAGGAACAAACATGATGGTTTGCCCCACGAGGTCTTCTAATGTTTTAGGCGTGTCCTTAATTGTCAAAACAATAAAAGCATTTTCATCCACTGAAATGGTAACCAGTTCCTCCAGCGTTTCCTTTGAGACACATTTTTGCTCTTTGGGAAAGGTCGTATAGTTTTCCGCGTTAAAGATTTGGTCGCTGTGAATAGGGGGGCACAGGAAATTTTCCTCCATGTAAATGGCTAACTGTTCGTTCAATATTACAAGCGTGTTATCCAATTCCTTCATAAAATCCACCAAAGGACTTTCTTTCGCTCTTGTTAATGGGTAATGCGCCATTTGTAACCAGCGCCGGTAAGTTCCTGCCGCCGCGTGTGTGCGCTCCTCGCCAATCTTTTTCTCAAATGATTGAATAATCTTGTATTTAAGTCCGGAGAGTTCCCCATCGGTGTATTCGGGAGCAACTCCTTCCTTGTTTTTGCTTTGGAGAGACTGATTGCGTTGTACATGGATGAAAAAGCATTCCATGGCTCCCAATAAAGAGTCCGCCACATTCAGAGACTCTTCTGATCCTGGTTTAGTAAGGGTTTGGACCGAGACGCCTTCATCCAAAAAATCCTCCAATTCGGCAACCAAATCATCCAGAGGAATTTGGGTTTGCGGGTCAATTAATTTTGCCCTATAGGCGGAATATCTGTCTAAGTGGGCGTTCACCCGTAAAGTCCCAATCAGTAGCGCTACCGGGAAAACCAGTACTACGGCCAGACAAACTACCCCCAACTGTCGGTCTCGATTAAAAAAATTGTCAGGTTTGGCGCTGGGGGATTTGTCCGGGAGCATGAACATTACAAATACCCCCAGCAGGTTGGCCACTCCTAACAGACACAATCGCGTGGAATACCCCTTGGCCTTTGCCATATAATAACAACCCAATAAAAAATAAGGGGTTGGTATCCAATAGACCCAGCTAATGGCAAAAGTACGGTTTGCCCCCGTTAGGCAGTGAATTCCAAAAAAAAGGGCCAATACAATAGCCCCCCGCCGGAATCTGACAATGGCCTCTTGCCTGTATTCCTCGCGGTCCTCCACTACGCCTCCGAATGTGGAGGTTTTTTTGTCGGAGGAAGTTGTCCCTTTGGGTATGGAGGAGAGATGGTCCCCGCCGCCAGACCCTGAATATGAGTCATCAATAGAAGGGCTCTTTTGCTCTTCATAGCACTCGGGGCATCTTTGGCCTTTGTCGAGGACCTTGCGGCAACCCGGGCATTGCACCGTTTCAATCACATCCACCACGGCTCCTGCGTTTTCAAACCGCTCTCGCAATCCCTCGGCTTCAATGCCGTTTAATCGCCCCTTGAGGTAAGGATCTCCCCCTGCAAAGGGGGCATTCACCTTAAACACCTCACTCTTAAACTCCTGTCCAAGTTTGGTTTTGACCTCCTCCGCATTGAATCCCGGCAGGACGCCGCCACTAAATAGCACCTTGTATGTGGCGTAGGGGTTGAGCTTTTTGGAGGAACTGGAGGTATTGGGGGAACTGGAGGGTGCGGATTTTGCGGGTTGCGGAGTTGACTTTTCGGAGTTGTTCTTTGCGGGAGATTCCATTTTAAGATTCAGGCATTTTTCGCATTGGCTGTTGGCTTTTTGTACATGCCCGCAATCCGGGCATTTGAAGGTTTTCACAACCTGAATGGCTGCCCCGGCTTTGTCAAAGACCGCTTTGAATTTCCTTGCTTGTGCCAGGTCCAGATTGCTTCGCACAAAAGGGGCGCCTCCGGTAAACGGCGCCACAACCTTGGGGGCATTCTGTTTAAAAACGGCTGACAGAGTTTCTTGAGCCTGGGCAGGGTCTTTGTCCGCCAAAACCTTGCCTCGAAATATGATTTTGTATTGTGGTTCCATTTATGAAGTTTTCGCCCCTGTTGCAGTTATCGCCTTTTATTGCAGTCATGCCCGGCAAGCGTGGAGAAATCCTTTTTTTGTTGATCGTGAAGCAGGGTGACTGATTTTTTTTGAGAGATTTTGGCATGCTTTAGCAGGAATCTCAAGGAAAATCAAATCTGAATACTGGTATTGAACATGTCAAATTGCCGGTTTGCATTACATTTTTCTGGGTATTTACGCTTGAGATCCAGGAGAACACATGGTAATGCGATAGGACTGTCAATAATAGATGGGTGGCTAAGACCAAGCCGGTCCCGTGATCAATACCAAGCACCCCCTACTTTTATGTGTGGATGGAATTGTGAAAATCCTAAAGTATTTGGCCGTGGTTATTCCGCTAATCGCCCTTTCACCCCTCTCCGCCTGGGCGGACACCATTGTATTCAAAAGTGGTAAGGAAATCGAAGTTAAAAAGGTGTGGGAAGAGGAAGAAACATTTAACTGTTACCGGTACGGAAAACTGGTGAAATACCCAAAAATCACCATCGACCATATTAATAAAGGCGAAAAGACTACCATCATCTTTCAGGACCATGCCCCTACCCTTTCTAACGTGCCCAAGTGGAAGTGCCTGGTTACAGAACCTGTAAAGATACCCGATACCCTTCGGGTGAGAACTAACTATACCAAGCCGGGTACCCTTCGGACGTATAAAAACCGTGCTTACGTTCTCATAAAAACAGGGAATATGGAGGAGTTTGAAGAACTTGTTGCGAAAGATCCGAGCATTATATTTCAAGCGGATTCCGAAGGGAACAATTTTTTGATGGCCAGTGCCAGACTCCCCGCCATAGTTCAGTATTTCTTGCAAAAAGGCTTTGATGTTAATGCCGGTAACGACTTGGGAGAAACAGCTCTTTATTGGGCTATGCGGTGGGATGAACCCGAGAGCATCAGGCTATTGGTTTCCAATGGCGCAAACATGGAATTGCTGAATGACCCGGGCCGATCAGTTTATTCCGCGGACAAGGAAGGCACTCCTTTCATGATCGCGGTAAAAGAGAAAAAATTTAACGCGGCGGCAACTTTATTGAAACTGGGTGCGAACATTAACGCCTACAACAGTCACGGAGATACAGCGCTTCACATAGCTTGCCGCACTCTGAAGGATTATGACTTGGGCAAGGTTAAATTCCTGCTTAATCACGGAGCTTCCATATTTGCACAAAATAAATGGGGGCTAACCCCCATTGAAAGCGCGATAGATGTAGGATTAAGAGATCGGATCACCAAACAGTTGGAAGAGGTTGATATGGAGATGCCTTCCATCCCAGTCATGTGGGGAGATGTAAGAACATCTATGTGGATGTTGGCTAGCTCAAAGGATGTGAGACCCCAGACTTCCATTCACTACACGGCCACCGCAGATATTAAAGCAAAACATGGCAAGGAAAACCCCACGGCAACGTTTGCATTGTTAAGGCAAAATATGGAATTGACAAAATATAGGGATAGGTTTGGCCGCACTCTTTTGCATTGGTCGGGAGAATATACCAACCTGGACGCCCTGGAAATCCTGTTGCCCTATATTATTCCCGTAAACGTGCAGGATACTGAAGGGAATACAGCGCTGCATTTGTGGGCAGCGGACAATAGTGCTGTGAAAATGCTTTTAGCGGCCGGCGCTGATCCTACAATCAAGAATCTGGTGGGACAAACCCCATTGCACAATTTGGCGCATAGATGGCATTATTCTTCAGATATTGTGGAGTTGGCCAAAATGTATATCAAAGCCGGTGCGGATCCTCATGCTAAAGACATTAACGGGGATACGCCGATCCAATTGTCCAAGTCCAGAAAGCTCAAAGAGTTTCTGGATTCTCAACGGTAGCGGGTTTTAAGGGGAGAATTATTCATGAAGTGCTGTAGAATAATGTTTGTAATCCTATTGCTGGCATCCTGGCTGCCGGTTGTTTCCCTATCTGACACGATTGTTTTTAAAGATGGCAGAAACATTGAAGTGGAACAGGCCTGGGAAGAAGGGATACTGGTAAAATGTATCCGCTTTGGTGGGGAGATTTCCTACTCCAAGTCCAAAGTGGAACGCATTGAATCCTCGGAAAAAGCAGCCGCCCTGGCCCCGGCTCAAACAGCCGCTAAGCCGCTTGCCGTCAGCAATACAAATTTGATTTCACGATCCTCCCAAACCGGATCTTATAAAGGGGGCTTGGGGAACTCCTTGCCTTCTCTTGCCCCTTTGGATTCATCGGGCCAGGACGGGGACGAAACAGACGAATCCCAATCTCGGGCTCTTTCCGATACAAATAAAACGGCAACACAGGACCTGCCTCCTATACATGCAAAAACAACGGCTCCATGCAGCAGAAAACACTTTGAACCTCTTCATCTCTTCATCAGGCGTACTGCTCCTGACGCGATCAGAACCAATGTGGAAAAATTCGAATCAGGCGTTTTCAAGGCTGCTTATGACGGCGATCTGGAGCAGGTTAAAGCCAATGTAAATGCCGACCATAGTTCCGTGCGCCATGTGAACTCCTTCGGGGAAACCCCTCTTCACATTGCCGCAACCATGTGCCATCTGGATGTGGCCAAATTTCTACTGGATAACGGCGCCGACGTCAATGCGGGATCAGACTATGGATATACTCCCATTATGGGCACTGTCCTTATTCCTGACATTGTAAAACATAATTTAAAAAAAGGAGAAAAGTACACGTTGGATCATGAAGGCATGATCACATTCCTGCTCTCCAGAGGAGCGGATATCAACGCTCTTAAGCACGAATATGACCCTTGCGATAATGGCTTTGATCCAGCATGTTCACCCCCTAGGCATTCCATTATTGGAAGGACTACTCATGGCACCCCCCTCATGATGGCCAAGACTCGGAAAATGGCCGAGTTCTTGGTGACGAAAGGGGCGGATGTGAACGCACAGAACCTAAATGGAGATAATAAGTTTCATTATGTGTGCGCTTCATTCCCACGTCAACATACACAAAAGAGTGGAGAGTGGTTAGATTACTGGCTTAAGCAAGGAGCTGACACGGCCATAAAAAATCAATGGGGAGAAACCCCTTATGAGTGCGGCGCGCGTTATCTAAGAAGAGAAGCCATAGAAAAGGCTTTAAAAGAATTAGGGCGGCCAGTGCCTTACATCCCTACGCACTATGAGGAAATTTTAGACTTAATCTATATGACTTGCGATGATAGAGCCACCAATAGACGGGATAAAAACCCAGGAGATTTGAAGAAAATAAGGGAATTGGTAGCCAGGACCCCCAAGGTCGTTTTTGATACCGACGACAAATACGGGACATTATTACATCAGGCGGCTAATACTAAGAATCCTGGAGCCGTGGAATTGTTCCTGGAATATGGAGCGGACCCCAACGCTCAAGATGCCTGGGGTGACACACCTTTGCATGAAGCGCGAGCCGGTGAGATTGCACAGATTCTCCTGGATTACGGCGCTGATCCGAACATTGTCAACTGCAAAGGAAAAACCGCCCTCCAGGAAAATGGGAGTATAGTTATGGAAGTGAGCACTTGGCGAAAAGGCCTCCCTGCATTGGAAGCCCGTCTTGCGGAAAAAGCCAAAGAACGGGGGCCTGTGCAATAGCACAGACCGTATCTAATATTCTTTCGCCTTGTGGGGCTGGACCTCCCCGTCCGCCCCTCCAATTCCCTGCATGATAAAATCCTCCCATTTGTCCTCGGGGGCTTTCAAACACTGGACAGGAAGCCCCTTGGGGTTATATCCTCAACGCCACACTCGGGCAGAGCGATCTTTCCAACTGCCTATGCCCAGCGAAAAGCAATATACACACTTGCCTAAAATCCGTATCTTCTTTATTATACGGGTGTACACAATTTTGCATTTACATAAATCCATCAATAACCCAAAGGAGTTGAGAATGCTTTTACTGAATCCCAAAAACTATCAGGACCGGAACTATCCCGATGAGCGGTCCAAGGAAATCATGCTCAAGACCATTGAATGGTTTGAAAACAAGGGCATGGCGAAAATGAAGGAAGATACCTATGCCGCTAAATTCACAGACGATTTTACCGAGTTCATAAAAAAGGAAGGAATTTTTGAAACCCTGTTCCTCCCCAAGGGATACGGCAGCGACGACCAATATTACAGCACCTACCGGATGTACGAGTTCTCGGAAATCTGCGGATTTTACGGCACCGCCTATTGGTACACCTACCATGTTTCCACTCTGGGGCTGGACCCTGTCTTTTTGGGCGACAACGAGGAGTTGAAGCACAAGGCTGTGGAAACCCTGCGGGAAAATCCCCTGTGCGCCTTTGGCCTGTCTGAAAAAGAGCACGGCGCCGACATTTATTCCTCGGAAATGAAGCTCTATCCCCAGGAAGACGGCACCTACCTTGCCCGCGGCTCCAAGTATTACATCGGCAATGGCAACAAGGCCTCCACAGTCACGGTCTTCGCCAAAATGGCCGATACGGACGAGTATGTGTTTTTTGTGGTGGACTCCGCCCACGAAAAATACGAATGCGTCAAGAACGTGATCTACGCCCAAAACTATGTGTCTGAATTCATCCTGCACGATTATCCCATCACGGATGCGGACATCACCACCAAAGGTCAAAAAGCCTGGGATGACATGCTCAACACCATCAATATCTGCAAGTTCAATATTGGCTCCGGCGCTACAGGCATTGTCACCCATTCCTTTTACGAGGCCCTGAACCACGCCGCACACCGTAATGTTTACGGCAAGTTCGTCACCGATTTTCCCCATGTTAAGAGGCTTTTCCTGGACTCCTACTGCCGTCTGGCGGGCATGAAACTCTTTGGACTGCGCGCCACGGACTACATGCGGGCCGCAAGCCCGGACGACAAACGGTACATGCTGTACAATCCCATCATGAAGATGAAGGTCGCCATCCAGGGCGAAGAGGTCCACGAAATGCTGTGGGACATCATCGCCGCCAAGGGCTTTGAAAAGGATAATTATTTCTCCCAGGCCGTGATGGAACTCAAGGGCTTTCCCAAGCTGGAAGGCACCCGTCACGTGAACATGGCCCTTATCGCCAAGCTCCTGCCCAATTATTTCTTCAACCCCAAGGAATACCCGGAAGTGGGCAGGATCACGGACAATCGCAACGACGACCACCTTTTTGCCCAGGGACCCACCCGCGGCTACGGCAAGATCCAGTTCCACGATTACAATGTGACATACAACAGTGTGGATCTGCCCAATGTGAACATCTTCAAGGAACAGATCCAGGCCTTTGCGGAATGGCTCATGCTGTCGGGTATGGAATTGGGCAAGCAGATGCTCAACGATTTCGACTTTCTCCTGGCGGTGGGCGAAATATTCACCCTGGTGGCCTATGGACAGCTCATCATTGAAAGCGCCAAGATAGAAGGCGTGGACGACGATCTCCTGGACGAAATGTTTGACGTGTATGTGCGGGATTTCTCCCAGTACGCCCTGTCCATCAACGGCAAACCCACGTCCACCCAGGCGCAGAAAGACGCCATCCTCAAGTGCATCAAGAGCCCCGTGGTGGACAACGACAAGTTCGCCAGGGTGCTTGAAAAGGATGTCTATTCCCTGATTGACGCCTACACCATGAATCCCTAAATCATGGTTTGAGCAAGCATTATGCAAGGCGGGGGCCTTTGCCCCCGCCTTGTTTTTTCCCAAAGGCAAAGACCTATGCGCAAAGAACCCGTGGGCGTTACCGTTCCGGAGCTTCAGGAGATCCTGGAGCGATACCTGGAGGCGGATTCCACCATCAATTATGCGGTGAAGATCGTGGGGCATCCCGGGATCGGTAAATCCGACCTTGTTCGCCAGACCGCCCGCAAAAAGAATTTCCTGTTTATCGACACCCGTCTGGCCTTCAAGGAAAACATCGACCTGGGCGGTTACCCCGTGCCGGACCACGACTCCCGCCGCATGCTCTATTACAGGCCGGGATTCATCCCGCCCCCGGAGGTTCCCGAGGGTTCTGACGGTATCCTGTGGTTTCTGGACGAAGCCAATCGCGCCCACCCCACGGTAATCCAAACCCTGTTCCAGATCATCACCGAAGGCGTTTGCGGAGAACACCAACTTCCCGACAAAACCTTTGTGGTCCTGGCCGGAAACCTGGGGGAGGAAGACAGCACGGCGATTACGGATTTTGACGATTCGGCCCTGGACGGCCGGCTGGCGATTTTTCACCTGAGGCCGGACGCTCAAAACTGGTTGCAATGGGCCGGAACCGAGGGCATTCATCCGTCCATTGTCCGGTATATCGCCAGCTTCCCCGATAAACTCTGGGACGAGGAAAACATCCATCCCAATCCCCGGGGGTGGCACCAGGTTTCCCAGGCCCTGCATCTTTCCCACAATCTGCGTACTGAAGAGGACTTGCTCAACTACCTGGATTCGGGTTCCAGCACTCCCCTGGAGAAAATGATCACAGCCCTGGTGGGCAAAATTGCGTGCAGCGATTTCATCCTTCAACTAACCGCTCCCCGGGAATTGACATCCCGGGACATCCTGGACGGCATCCAGGATAAACTGGACCTCCTGGCGCGGGGTCTTGTGAGCCAGGAAGACCTGTTGTGGGGCCTTTCCGGTGCACTGGGAACCCTACGGGAAAGAAATCTTGCGGCGGAAGGCAAGCCGGACTTGGCCCTTTTGGAAATGCTGGCCAATACTCTTAAATTTTTATCCCGGACACGCGCCGACATGCGCCTGTCCTTTTTTTATCTTCTGATAAAGCAATGCGCCCTGTTCACCCAAATTCCCCGGGCCCTGGAGCTTATGGATTCTGAAACCGCTGGCGGCGTCAGGGACAAAATAAGGGACCTGCTGGAGGAATCATGAGCGGCGATGACGCCTCTGCCGTGTGGGACCTCGCCCTTTCAAGGCTATGGAACCAAAGCCGTTTCGCCTCCTTTTTTTTTCAGTCCGTGAGCTTTGTCGCCAATGAAGACCTGCCTACCCTGGCCCTGACCGTATTCCGGCGCAGGTTGACCCTTTTTTACAACTCCTCCTTTGTCCTGCAAACCAGCCCTGACCACCTGATCGGATTATTGCTTCACGAAATGTTCCATGTGATTCTCAACCACGAGCATCGCCTCATTCCGGGTAGAAACCTGGCCCTCCAGAATCTGGCTCAGGACATGGTGATCAATTCCTATTTGTGGGATAACCGGAAAACCTTTTTTTCCCGCACAGGCCGCCACCAGACCCCGGAGTTGGAATTGCCGCCCGGGCTGCCCATGATCCCCCAATCCCTTGTCAGGGAGAAGGGGCGACAAGCCCTGGCCGAAATCACCTGGGAGGAGGTTTATGCCTGGCTGAACTCCCGGTCCGCCTTTCCGGACACCAGCCGCCGGGAGCAAGAACCCGGCGTGCCCGGCTTGGATGAAAACTCCTGGCAAGCCATGGGAAACCGGACGGGCTCACCCGAGTCCGTTGAAGGATTGGCGCTCATGGACCAGGCGGGGAAAGCCCTGCCCACCGGAGTCCACCTTACCGGGGACAGCCAGGTTAACGAACAGGCGGACGCAGGGGCCAAGAGGATTATCCGTTTTATCCTGCAGGGCGGGGAGTGCGCCGGGGAAAGGGCTTTCCAGGATGTATCCAGCCTCATTAATGCGCCTAAAAAGATCAAACCGCCTGCCTGGAAACGGGAAATTCGCACCATCATGGATTACACCCGCCCCAGGGAACAATGGGAATACGCATGCTCCCGGTTCAACCGGCGCTATTTCGCCTCGGGTATTTATGCTCCGGGAAGGCGTTATACCTACATGCCTCTCATCACCGTGGTGGTGGATGTTTCCGGGTCCATGGCCGCCCATCCCGAAGAAATGGAACAGGCCTTTGGCGTCATTGAGGACCTGGCTCCGGAATTCCGCATCAATCTCCTGTGCATCGACCAGGACCTTTTTGTGCCGGAAAAACACGGGGACGTGTTTAAAGCCTCCAAAAGCAAGCGCCCCTATTTTTACAAAAAGGGGGATTGGCGGCATATCCGTTCAGGCAACCGGGGGACGACCCTTTTTGCGCCCCTGTTCAATGCCTATCTCAAGGGGCATAAAGAGGCCCTGATCGTCATGACAGACGGTTTTATTTATGACCTCAAGGCCCTGAAACCCTACGGCCCCACCCTGTGGGCCATTTCATCCAAGCAGGCCGGACGGTTTCAACCGCCTTTTGGGAAGGTCGTTTGCATGGACGAAGCGATATGACCAAATATTCCAACAAAGAAAAAGCTCTGCTCCTGTATGAACAGGGAGTCAAAGACAGTAACTTCCACTATGAAGAAGGCCTGGAGCAACTCATTACATTGAAAGATGCGGAAACTATTTTTCGGGCTGGACGCACATGGCCAGTCTTTGATTATCTCATAGGATTTGAGACTCTTGTCCATTTGAAGAGCGCCAAGTACATTTATCATGCAGGCCTGGAATGGAAGATTATTGACTTCGCCAAAGCCCTGGACGCCCTCCTTGTCCTTGGGGACGCCCAATACCTGTTTTACGCCGGCGCCCATTGGAAACAATTTGATTTTGAAAAAGGTTTTGAGGGATTGCTGCGCTCAGGCAGTTGCCGTTACCTGTATCAGGCCGGAACCCTCTGGAAGGCCTTTGACTACGCCAGGGCCTGGCAGGTGCTGGAAATCAATGTGGCGGAAGGCGAGACGTGGCGGGGCATGGCCTTTGAGCACCCAAGGTGGAAAAAGGCCCTGCTGAAAATCTGGCTTGATTTGACCCCCTGTTAACGGAGGATTGGCCTTGGCGGAAGGCGCCCGAGCGGGTGGGCGAAAACGGATTGGAACAATATGGGAAGCCGGAAACTATTCGGATTCATTTGCGGAAATCACCGGAACCAAGCGCAAAAGACCCAACATGGCTTCCAGGAGGGGCGGGGAGGAAGTCGCCAGACCAACCAATAATTCATCACATTGCGCATGGGAAACATCTGCAATCCATCGCGCCCGACGGCCTTTTGGGGTAATGCGGCAAAAGACATTTGTGAGAAAATAGCATCCATTAAATGTCAAGGTTTATGTTGGGGAAATGCGGCTTTTTTGGACTTCTTGCCGGGTCATCAAATGAGTGTTGCGTGCGCCCTCCTGAAATACACAGAAATTTTCTGGTCTCCAAAACTAAAGTGTGATAAATATCGTTCAAATAGACTTAATAATGGTTTTTTGCAAGTTATCGTATGGTGTAATCAGAGGCTGTTTTAGTATTCGGGCATGGGTGGGATTCAGGCAAATCAGCGGAACTTCCCTGCTTAAGTGCTGGGAAATAAGAAAACTGGAACTTTCCCGGGCTGACTTGGCCCGTGAATTCTCAATGCCTGTTTCTGGTGTAGCGCGCACCGTGGATAACGGATTGCCCGGCAAAACCGATATGCCTTGGATGCCTGAAACCGTCAGCCATAGACATCGAAGGAACAGTTAGTCAATTATGCACGGGCGTTTCCAAGAATTCCCTGCACTGAATTTTGGCAGATATGGCACGATGAAAAGAGGTAAATACTTTGAATTCCGGAAGCGCCCTGCTTTATATATTCAAGCAATGCCAATAAGCGAATAGGGGGCCTGCGCAAATGAGTCTGCGTCCCCAGAATTTGAATTCTGAAGGAATGAATTTGATATGAAAAAGGCAAAAATGAATAAAGTTTTGGTACTGTTCATACTTTTATTTCTTTCAGGATGCATTATTGCCTGGGGCAATGGTTTGGGATTTGTAGGAAATAAAACGGCTGCATTTTGGTCTATATCGTGCTTAGGAAGCGGTTTAATTGTATTTACTATTTGGCTGCTGATGGCGTTAACGGGCGAAGCTGGAACATTTCGGTCTTTGAGAGAAAATTGTGGAAAAACCCTATCTCCCCTGGCTCAAAACGTATTCATTAAGAGTGGAAGTGAGTTCAGCCAATCGAACGAGTCCCGCCATGCTCTTTTAGATTACGATGATCACCATTTAACCCTAATCCTGAAAAGTGAAGAATCATCCGAACCTGAAATAGTAGTTATGGAAAAAAGGCAGGCATATTTTCATTGGATTGGCGCTAAAGGGCATTCATTAAATCGTTTCTATTGGTTTCAGATTAAATTTGATGATAAATCATACTTTCTTACCCTTGCGATCACGGTCCAATCTGAAAGAATCTCCAAGATTAGAGCCTTGTTTCGTAATCTGTCTGAGGGTGGTTACCCCGCAGAAGGAGTATTAAAGGAAATTGAAAAGTTGGTTGAGGGATCGCGACCCACGAGTTTTGCATGGTGGGGAAAAATATCAATTATAGCAGTCAGTCTTCATGTTTGCTTATTCAGATGGATTATCAAACTTGTTTCCAAAGGGCCTTATTGGTTTGCTGGGGGCTATGAGAGTGCAAAATTCCCCTCCATCATTTTTTTCATTGCTTTGGTAAGTTGTTTACTTATTCTCATAGTCGCAATATGGCGTGTTATTTTGATGAATATTTTTAAACCTATAAGTGATTCTGAGCAGTATAAAGAGTCACAACCACATAAGAATGTAAAGGAGGCCTCTGCCCCAGAAAAGGAAGTCGTGATCTTCAGGCGAGGCAATGCCTATTTCACCGATCAATGGGCTCACCTCAACTATGCTGCAAGTAACGATAAGACAAATAAGGGAAAATAGTACAGTCGGTTGAGATTCCGGGGCAGTGTTCAGAATTCTGTGTCAGCCCGTTTGTTGTAAAGAAATTCTCGGGGACATCCCTGTGTAATCGCCTAATCTGACAAAAGCCGCCTTGTGATCGACGTAGACAGGCTGGTCCAGGTGCAGTATTTTGAAGCCTCGTGAATATTTCATCCGGGACTGAGTGGTTGAAATCACCAACGCCCTTCTAAATTCTTCCCGCATGGAATACAATAAGGACGGAAATCTGGTTAATGAACTTTAGGGACGTATTTAAGTAACTCAATAAGGAAACTTTAGGGGCGCAGGTACAAAAGCCTGGACCTTCTCACCCACAGTCGATACGGTTACGTACTCGCCTTGGAGTTCTCGTTTCACATTGCTTGCCTCTATCCTAAAATAAGGCTCTTTGTTATTTTAGCTTAAGTTGTTATCCTAAAATAAGATCCCGAAAGGAAAAAAGCAAGTGATTTTCTCCATGGACCGATTACATATCACCATACGAAGGTTCAAAGTGGTTACAATCGCGCCTGGAAAGTTGGGGACGTCCTTGCGTAATCGACTAACTTTATGGGCTCTGCGGGACATCCGTTTCTAACCCCCTTTCTAAGTATCATACTGAAATAATACATTATTTTTGATTTGTTCGCCAAGCCATCAAGCCAAAGCCTTTCAGAAATTCAACGTCATGAGCAGATTCATGGGCTTGCCATCCGGCGGTTCGATCACCTCCGTGCTCTTGCGCGCGGACAGATCCGCCCCCACATAGGCGTGCACCACCCGCAGCATTTTCTCGATATGCCTTACAAATTCCTGGGCGGGAATCATTTCGCCGTAAGTGCGTGTGAAGGCGTATATGCAAACATCCTTTTTGTCCATTTCCCTGGCAAGATCCGCGGCGCCTTCCAGCAGTCTTATGGTGCGCCGGGCGCAGGCGACTGTTCGCTCCGGGAAAAGATCCCACCAAACCACAGCCGTACAATAGTAGGTGGTTGGGCGGTAAGCCTGGAGAGAAATGGAGTCGTCATGAACCTCCGTGTATAATTTAAAAACATTCTCCATCAATTCATATGGCCTTGTTTGAGGCAAATCTTCCCGCAGGTATCCCAGTTGCCATTGCAAGTCATAGATGGGTTTGCGCACAGTGGAGGGCGGGCCGTCAACGGGCCTGTTCGGGTCCGAGAAGATCCTGTCGTCGTTTTTTAAAACGCTTTTGATCACCTTGACAGAATTAAGCAGATAGTTGGCCCTGACACCCGTGGGGGAAACTGTCATGCCGTTCATAAATGCACTATCCGCTTTTTCCAACCCGGCGAATATTTTTCTTTTGTGGTGATCGGCGTTTGCCTCGCCTTCAATCGCACCATTTCCTTTGCGCAGATAGCGCAGGGTTGTCATGGCCTGGGCCAGGAAGAGCACGGCGTGCTCGCAATAGAAATCCTCGGAAAGAAAGGCGCAGTTTTCCAGAATGAACGCCGCCTCCAAATGGGCTTGTTCAAACATTCCTTCGGCAATGGCATAGGAAGGGGCGTCCAGGGCCAGATTGCGCAATAAAACCATGCGCAGGGTTCTGGCGTTCAAGTGGGTGGGGTTGAGGCTGAGGATAATTCTCAGGATCTCGTTGGCGTCCCAGAACCTTCGGCGGTAGTATAGCGTCTTGGCGATTTCCAGGCCAAGCAGGGAGTTGTGGGGAAACCGGAGAAAGGTGGAAAGAGCGTTGGGCTGGTCCCCGCCGTCGACATCCTGGGCGCTCACGACCGAAGGATAGAGCGTGGTGAAAAAGAGTGTTGTGGAAGCCGGGTCGTTCTGAAGTGTCTTATCTTTCAACAGGTCCGGTATGAAATCAAAATACAGGGTGCTCCATACCCCCACCACCCACCAGATCGTTAGCGCTTCATCGTTAAAAAGGGTGATCTCCGCAGGGCCCGGGCATAGCAGGGCGCGGATGTCATTGATCAAAGCGCATTGCCGGGCATAGTCGGTCAGGCGAATGGCGGGATCGCCGGGAAGTTTGGCGTTCAGGATGGGCAGCAGGTAGTTGTCCAGGCTGTCAAAATTCCCGGCCGCAACGCCAATGGACAAAAAACGATTCTGGGAATAATATTTTGACAAGGCCCACCGGATGGCAATCTGATGGGCCAGGGAAAGCGCGCTGCGCAGGCACTGCCGATACGAGGCCGGATTACTAACTTGCTCCTCCTTGGGGAGATCCACATACAGGGTGGTTATATCGTGGGAACGCACCTTGCCCCATTTGCCGTAAACAAAGCGCCCGATGGACTGCTGTATATAGCCTTTAAGCTCCCCCTTTAACCATCCCACGGTTTCATGATCAATCACATCACCCCGGCTGTACAGGGCAAAGCCGATTCTCACCCCCTCCTTATGGTCCACCTGCTGCCTTCCGCCCCGGCAAAGCTCCATAAGGGTTTCATAATTCCATTGCGGCCCCAAATGGCCCCGGTCATGCCCCAGCCAAAAAGCCAGGCTCCTGAGTACATTTTGTTTGTGAGTCGTGTCCGCTTTTTCCTTTTTCAGTCTGGATAGCATGGAGTTGCCCACCCTGGGCAAATCAATTCCGTACAGATCCAGCAGGGCATTGATGCGGTCCGTCAAGGCGCGCACGGAGATGTTCAACTCAAGCAGGGTCTCTTTTTGGTCGAAAAAGTCTCCAAAATTCATTTGATAAGGCGGTTTGCAGGCCTCTTTGGGTCTGGCATTCCCGGCGACGAACTTTTCAAAGGAGGAAACCTCGTCTGTTTCAAGGATTCCATTTTGGGCGGCAAATGATGTGAACGACGCCAGGGCCTTGGTATTTTCGCTGTTTCCTGCGAATTGGTGAAAGCTGCCGGGCGTGGGAAAGACCGCCATGAGGGCCGAAACAATGCGGGGGGGCATAGAAGGCATGTTGTTCTCCATGATGCTGTTTTTATGGGGTATCTCCCGAAAGGTTGGGTCCATTTTACAAATCCTCCTTATTTGTAAAACAAGATGGGAAACATTGCAATGTTTTAGCCTAAAACGATAGTTTTTATGAAACAGACCAAATATTTGACATCTGTTTCATTGGTGGTTTAAACTATCTCCATTCTGCGAGTTGGGACGCCCATTCTGGGGCGTTGTCCACCGCCCAACTAAAAAGTTCCAAATTAAATTCGACTACTTGAGCATGCTTATGTGGCTTGGGATTGCCTTTGCATAAAGGTTGCATCCGCCTTTTCGTCGTGCTGTGGCGCGGAGTGGTTGAAAACGGACATATTAAATAAATACCAATTATTTAAGCGTAATAACAGGCTGAAAAGGATTGGAGTAAAAAGTAATTTCAGGAATAAACATAAATTTTTAGAATACTCCTGTTTCATGATGGGGCCGGAAGCTGCCGTGTAAGCCTATTGTCTCATGCCCGCCCTGAAGCGGAGTTGCAACCCAAAACCCAAAATGGACTTTTTTCCTCAAAACCCCAAACCCACCAAAACAGGAGATTTTAGCATGGAACAGTACAAATTATTCATCAACGGAGAATTTGTGGATGCCGCCAGCGGCGATACCTTTGAATCCATCGATCCGGGCACAGGCGTTCCCGTCGCCCAGGTCGCCATGGCCGGAGCCGTAGACGCGGAAGCCGCCATCCTGGCCGCCCGCCAAGCCTTTGACAGCGGCGTATGGAGCCGTATTTCCCCCGCCGCCAGGGCCGAAAAACTCAACGCATTCGCCGATCAGGTCACCCAACAAACCCTGCGCATGGCCATCACCGAATCCATGGACTCGGGCCAGGTCATCGGCCTCGCCAAATATTGGGGCATGCTCGGCTCCCAATTGCTGCGGAATTTCGCCCATTACTCGGCCACCAAGTTCCCCTGGGAAGAGGATATCCCCTACGCCGGAAACGTATTTGCCCCGGGCCGTGATTACATCCGCCGCGAACCCATAGGGGTATGCGTAGGCATCATTCCATGGAATTTTCCCATGAGCATGGCCTTCTGGAAGATCGGCCAGGCCATCGCCATGGGCAACACCATTGTCCTCAAGCCCGCCACCTCCACGCCCCTGGGCGCTTTGATCATCGCCGAATGCGCCAAGGCCGCCGGCATCCCCCCTGGCGTAGTCAACGTCATAGCCGGTCCTGGCGGCGAACTGGGCCACACCCTGTGCACCCACAAGGCCGTGGATAAAATCGCCTTTACAGGCAGCACCCAGGTGGGCAGGCAAATTATGAAAATGGCCGCCGACACGGTGAAAAAGGTCACCCTGGAGTTGGGCGGCAAATCCGCCAACATTATTTGTGATGACGCGGACATCGACTTGGCCGTGGAAGGCGCTTTGTTCGGAACCTTCTTCCATCAAGGCCAGGTGTGCGAGTCCGGCACCCGTGTCCTTGTTGCCTCCAAAATTTACGATGAATTCCTGGGCAAGATGAAATCCCGGGCCGAGCAACTCCGGATTGGGTATCAACTGGACCCGGCCTCCCAGCAAGGCCCCCTGGCCAATGGATCCCAATTGGCCACAGTGGAACGCTATGTTCAGATCGGACGGGATGAAGGCGCCCAGGTGGTTACCGGCGGCGAGCGCGCCCATGTGGAAGGCCTGGACGGGGGCTTTTACTATCGCCCCACTATTTTCGCCGGAGTCAATAACAGCATGCGCGTCGCCCGGGAGGAAATATTCGGACCCGTGGTGTGCGTGCTCAAGTACGATACCGAAGAGGAAGCCGTGTCCATGGCCAACGATTCCGACTACGGCCTGGCTGGCGGAGTGTTCTCCCGGAGCACGGCGCGGGCCGAACGCATCGCCCATCAGATCAACACCGGCACCATGTGGATCAACAACTATCACGCCTTCGGCGACTTCTGCCCCTTTGGCGGCTACAAACAGTCCGGCGTGGGCCGCGAGCTGGGCCATGCAGGCCTGGCCGAATACACCCAGATCAAACGGGTCCATGTGTCCGCCAGCGCCGACCATAACAGCAATTTCACCATGAAGCTCTTTTCCGATGATCTAAAAATCCCCTTTGTCCAGTACATGACCCCCACCCTGGTCATTGCTGGCCATGGATGCCTGCCTTCCATAAGCCGGGAAGTGGTTCGCCTGGGAGGCCACAAGGCCCTGATCCTAAGCGATGCCGGAGTGCGCGGGGCCGGGCTGGTCAAGCTGGTTGAGGACGCTTTGGGAAGTTTCTGCGCAGGCGTCTTTGATGAAATCTCCCAGGATTCCGACTTGGCCACCGTGGACGCAGCCGTGGCCGCGGCCCGGGAAAAGGGCGCGGACCTCATTGTGAGCGTGGGCGGAGGCAGCGTGATCGACACGGCCAAGGCCGTCTGCGTGACCCTGAAAAACGGAGGCAAGGCGGACGACCATATAGCGCTTATGCGCCTGACCGAACCCCAGATTCCCCATATCTGCATCCCCACCACCTCGGGCACGGGAAGCGAGGTAACCAGCGCCGCGGTTATCAAAAGCAACACCGCCGGACGCAAAGTCTATATTATCGATAATTATATTGTGCCCAACACAGCCATTCTGGACCCCATATTCACCCTGTCCCTGCCTCCCGGCCTCACCGCCACCACGGCCATGGACGCCATGACCCACGCTGTGGAGGCCCTTACCAGCACCATGTCCAACGCCATCTGCGACGGCCACGCCCTCCAGGCCATTCGCCTGATTGCAGCAAACCTGCCCCGGGCCATCGCTAACGGAAAGGATGAAGACGCCCGCCTCAATCTGCAGATCGGCGCCACCACCGCCGGGTGGGCCTTCTCCATCGCCCAGGTGGGTCTGGCCCACTCCATGGCCCACACCGTGGGCATGCTCTGTAACGTGCCCCATGGAGCAGCCTGCGGCATCGTGCTTCCCGCGGTCATGCGCTACAACGTGGATCATGCAACCGACAAACTGGCCCTGATCGCCCAGGCCATGGGCGTGAGCATCGGCGCTATGGACAAACGCGAGGCGGCCCTGGCAGCCGCAGACGCCGTGGAAAAACTCATGGAATCCACCGGGCACCCCATGCGCCTGAGTCAGGTGGGAGTCACGGAAGACGCCTTGTTAATGGCGCCTTTCCATGCCATTGCCGACACGCCGACCCTGTTTAACGCCCGGCCGGTAGTCGACCCCAACGACATTGTGGAGTTGTATAAACAGGTTTTCTAAATCTGAACTGAATTGAATTTTTTGAAAAACCAGGCGGAGAAATCTCCATGGAAATCTAATGGAGGTTTCTCCCGCCTTATTCGCCCCTTTTCTGCTTCGAAAGGCCGTTTCCGGCCGCCTTTATTGGGCTTTGGTAGAGAGTTGTCACGGCTTTATATCTCAATGGGCTGATTTCATTTTTCCAATAGCCAAATATCCTCAAACAGCAAATAAAGATTGGACCCATGCCCCGTGAGGGGTTTGCCCTTGGCCCGATTTTACACGACCGTGCTAGCCAAAAAGACAGAACGACACGGACGGGCCTCAATGGTTATAATAAATCATTTCATATCCGTAAAAATTGTAATTACTAAGTGATTTGACCCTGTGTTAGTCTTTCCCGCCCCCTTTGATTGCTCCAAAATTGCCATGCCGCATAACCCATGATTTAATGACTCAGTGAAATCTTCCATGATCCGATTCAGAGGGAAAGCAATCATGCACAACCTTTAAGGAGGCCGCTTTGTCAAATCCACAAGAATCCAATGAAGTCCGCATAGTCCGGGCCACGTCCGCCTTTGATTGCGGCGGGCGCTGTCCTTTGCGCCTCCATGTGAAAGGCAACACCATCATTCGCGTGGAAGGCGACGATCACCCCGACTCCAACAAACAGCTCCGCACCTGTCTGAGGTGTCGCGCCTATAGAAAATACGTCCACCATCCCGAGCGACTCATGTACCCGCAAAAGCGGATCGGCGAGAAGGGCGAAGGCAAATTCCAGCGTATTTCCTGGGACGAGGCCCTGGGCATTTTGGCCGCCAAACTGAAAGAGACCAAGGACAAATACGGCCCGGCCTCCATCCTGCTCATGACGGGCGGCGCCTATCTCGCCAGCCTCCACAACGGGTCCTTAGCCGCCTCACGGCTGCTCAACCAGTTTGGCGGATACACCACCCATTACGGCAACTTATCGTCGGAGGGCGCGGTGTGGGCCTCCCTGGTTCAGTACGGCAGTGTCATGGTGGGCCATGGCCGGGAAGATATGCTGAATTCCAAGGTGATCATTCTCTGGGGCTGGGACCCGGCCCGCATGATATCCGGGACCAACACCATGCATCACCTGATCAAGGCCAAGGAGAACGGGGCCAGGGTGATTTCCATCGAACCCCGTTACACAGACACCGCCGCCACGGTCGCGGACCAGTGGATTCCCATTTATCCGGGAACGGACACGGCCATGATGGCGGCCATGGCCTATGTCATGATCACTGAAAATCTTCATGATCAGGATTTTCTGGACAAATACACCGTGGGTTTTGATCTGTTCAAGGACTACATCCTGGGTAAAGAAGATGGTCAGGCCAAGACCCCTGAGTGGGCGGAGGCCATCTGCGGGGTTCCGGCCCATACTATAACCGAGGTCGCCCGGGTATATGCAACAGCCAAACCTGCTGCCTTAATGGATTGCCAGGGTCCGGCCCGAAGCGCCATGGGCGAACAATACAACCGCTTCGCCGCCACCCTTTCGGCCATGACCGGCAACGTGGGCAAAGAAGGCGGCTCAGCCTGCGGCGGGCTTATGGGTATTCCCATCGGGCATATGTTCCGCATGTCCGCCATTCCGCCCGGTAAAAATCCGGTGGAAATGACAGGTCCCAAGATCAAGGGCACCCTGGACATACGGGACCGGGTTATCAAACGCATCCATATCAACAAACTCTGGGAGGCCATGCTGGAGGGAAAACAAGGCGGATATCCGGCGGATATTCAAATGGCCTGGTCTGTGTGCAACAATTATCTCAACCAGATCGGCAATTCAAACAAGGGCGATTTGGCTTTGAAAAAATTGCCTTTCTTTGCGGTCAACGAGCTTTTTTTGACCGCCCAGGCCCGGTATGCCGACCTGCTCCTGCCCGTAACCACCGCCGCCGAAAGAAGCGACCTGACCTATGCCTGGCCGTCCGGGCCTTATTACACCTATGTCAACCGGGCTATCGAGCCCCTGGGCGAATGCAAGTCAGACCTGGAAATCTGCGACATGCTGGCTGAGCGCCTGGACATTGAGAATTTCCGGCTGGGTGCGGAAGAAGAAATATTAAAGCTCATGGTCGCCCAGAACCCGGTCACCAGCAAATACGTCACCGACTTTGACAAATTCAAGAACGACGGCATCCACCGCGTGAAGATGGACAAGCCCTACATCGCCTTTCGCAAGCAGATTGAAGACCCGGAGAACAACCCCTTTGAGACGCCTTCCGGTAAGATCGAAATTTACTCGCAAAGAGTGGCTGATATGAACAAACCTCAATGTCCGCCCATACCCAAATACATGCCGACCTTTGAAGACAGGAACGATCCTCTGTTCGAAAAATATCCGCTCCAATTGCTGACCCCCCATCCCAGAAACCGGGTCCACTCGGAACTGTACAAGGTGGAGTGGCTGGCGGAAGTGGAACCTCACCGGCTCTGGATACACCCGGAGGATGCGGAGGCCCGCGGGGTGGTTGACGGGGACAAGATAGAGGTTTTCAACGGCCGGGGCCGAGTTTCCATTACAGCCTTTGTCACCCGGCGCATCAAGCCCGGCGTGGTCAGCCTTTTTGAAGGCGCCTGGTACCAGCCCGACAAGTCCGGGGTGGATCGGGGCGCCTGCGCCAACACCCTCACCAAGGATGCTTATTCCGGAGGCGGCGCCGCTGTCATGAACACTTCACTGGTCCAGGTCGCCAGGGCCTGAAGGAGATAAAGATATGCAGATGGGATTTTATTTTGATCAAACCCGCTGTACCGGATGCAACGCCTGCCGCGTGGCATGCAAGGACTGGAACGATGTGCCCGCAGGGCCGGAAAACTGGATGCGCCTGGGATATCTGGAACAGGGCGAAACCCCGGACGTGTTCGTGGCTTACATGGTGCACCCTTGCTTTCACTGCGAATCACCGGTCTGCGCCGACGCCTGCCCGGCCAACGCCATTACAAAACGCCCGGAGGACGGGTTGGTCTTCGTGGACCGGGAGGCTTGCCTGGGCAAGGAGGAATGCGGCGCCAAATGCTTGAAGGCCTGCCCGTACGACGCGCCTCAATTCGGCCCCGAACCCCAGGCGAAAATGGGCAAGTGCAATCTATGCCACGACCGGCTGGCCGAAGGAAAGGTTCCGTCCTGTGTGGAAAGTTGCTACACCCGCGCCCTTGATGTGGGGCCTTTGGATGAACTGAAAGCCAAATACGGGGGCGGTACGGAAGCCCGACTTTTCAAGTATTCAAACCGGACCAAACCGGCTGTGATTTTGAAAATGAAAAATCCCCAATAGACGGGACATTGAAATGCCTCTTGGAGATGCAGTACGTGGAGAAGTCCAATAACCCTCATCCTTGGAATCGTACAGGAAGGAAATTGATCGCTTCACCCTGAGGACGGCAGTGACTCGGGGTGAAGCGGAGGGTTTAATCTGCACGAATCCCTTCCAGGAATCCCTTCCAGGAATCCCTTCCAGGAATCGCTTTTTCGCATTTGCAAGTATCGCCCGGACTATCCGGAACACTGTTTTCAGTCCCTGGATGAATCCATTCTACACGACCGTTAACACTTCCAGGTCGTAGGCATAACGGTTTGTCTTCCCCTCGGGGGCGATGGTTTTAGCCGGATTATCCCCAGGAAATGGAACTTCCCTCCTCCATGTTCAACGTGGTCAACACCTATACCAAAGCCAGCCAGGCTCCCGGACTGAACGCAGAATCCAGCCGCAGGATCGGTGCGCCCCATAACCGACCAAAACTGTATCGGTCTGAAATCATACGATTTTTAAAAATTCATTTTTCCTATTGACAGGAGGTACTATAGGACGTTCCCGAGATTCCCCCGATTCCGAGATTCCTCCGGGCAACTTGTTGCCGGGGTCCGGACAGTAGGTCGACCGAAGCGTTACCAAATCCCAATGCCCTGCAGCGAACCGACTCTCATCACCGAAGCCAGGATTCAATCCTCCTCTTTGGGCCGCCTTCCATTCCCTGATTCAAAAATCATTTGGGGTCGCCCTTAATACGCTTCGCCCTGGCAAAAAGTCCCCGGGAGCACCCACCAAAGAAAGTGCAGGACGGGGGCCTGCTTCCTATAAACAACAGGCAGGGCAAGCCCTGCGGCTACAAAAACAAGAACCCTGGATTCCCGACGGAAACATTCGGGAATGACAAAACAAAAAAACGCGGGCGGGGTCGCGGGAAGGACGCCGCGGGCAGGGTTTCCCTGCCAGGGGGTTGGGGGACCCAACCCCAAGTGCGCCGCAAGCCGCGCCCCTACGGCAAAAAAACCAGGCCCCTGGATTCCCGAGAGAAACATTCGGGAATGACAAAACAAAAAACGCGGGCGGGGTCGCAGGAAGGACGCCGCGTAGGGGCAAGCCCTGCGGCGTAGTAACAAGAAGTCGGACACTCTTTTCAACCCTATGTAGCTGCGCGGCTTGCCGCGCCGTTTGTATTTTTAGAAAACGTCCCGCCGGGGGCGTCTTTTTTTCATGTTTGTTAAAAAAAAGCCCGGCTGAAAAAAGGCGTTTTCAGCCGGGCTGATATTGATTCGTCCATGGGCGGAATTGGACTGGCGGTGTTTCAGATGCTGCGGCAGGGCCTCAGGCAAGGCGGAGGCTGGCTATAAAGGCGGGGGTGGTCCGGAACCGGAAATGGGTCAGGGACCTGGAAACCAGCTTGCCCGAGTCCTTTTCCGTAAGGGTTCCGAAACAGGTGGTGTGGCTGACAGGCAGGTTCCAAGGCCGGATGTGGACTTTTTCGCCCACAAAATGGTAGGTTTTTCCCCCATACACGAACTCAAAGGTGTACCGTATTTTGCCCTCGGTAAAATAGGCCAGTTCCAGGGTTCCCGCACAGGGAACCCTGGTGCACATTCCCCCCACGGTCACCGTCCCGTCCAAAGGCTGTGTCATGAATCCCTTCCCCAGGGGATTGATCCATTTAATCAGATTTTTAGGTCCCCAGGTGACTCGGAACTCAAAGGGGCGGCGGCCTTCCGGCCCCATTCCCGGTTCAAAAGCGTGGTCTCCGCTCATGATTTCGTCCATCACAAATCCCACGCGGCGTTCCTTCGCCATGGTGATCAAATCGTTTATACGTCCCATTCCACACCTCGCTATCGATATTGGTTGCAGAAAAAAAATTTCGGCCTTATATGCCCTGTTCCTGGCGGAGTGTGGCGGCGTCCTTACCCAGAAAAAGCAGGGACGCCCTGCTCACCAGATTGGAAACCGGCGGCAACAGCCGAGTTATATAGCCAAGATCATTCACCATACTTACCATTTCCACGGATTTTTCCTTTTTCACGGCCTTGAAGATGATTTTGGCCACCTTGTCAGGACTCATGGAATAAAAAGGCAGGAGCTTCATGGACAATTTGGTTCCAAAAGTCTCTCCATCGATTTCCTTGTAAAAGCCCGTGTTCACCATAAAAGGATAGACCGTGGTGACCTTGATGCCGAATTTTTTCGCTTCCACCCGCAGGAGCTCGGAAAATCCCCCCAAGGCCAGTTTGATGGTGGCGTAGGGTCCCCAGGTGGGAAGGCGGAAAAACGCCTGCCCCGACGACACGTTCACAATATGCCCGTTGCCCTGCTTGATCATCTGGGGCATGAACGCGTAGACATGGTACAGGGGTCCCCAAAAATTCACATCCATGAGGGCTTTCCACTTGGTCAGTGGGGTTTCGATAATCTCCCCGTTATGGCCTATGCCCGCGTTATTTATCAGGATGTCAATGCCGGGATTGGCGATGACCTTGGCGGCCATTCTGTCCACTTCGTCTGACTTGGAAACGTCCACCTGATGGGTGTAAATGCGGACACCGTCCTGGCGGAGTTCTTCCGCCGCGGCTTCCAGGGCCTGGCTGTCCAGGTCCGTGAGAATGAGCGTACAGCCCGCTTTGGCGAAATACCCTGCCATGGAGCGGCCTATTCCGTTGGCGGCGCCGGTGATCAAAACTCTTTTTCCTTGCAAATTCGGCATGATTGCGTCCTTTCCGCACCGGGAGCCTGGTTGGATCAGGCTTCCTTATACAATTTCAAAAAAATCCGGTTTCCGTCCTCTATCAATCGGCTTGTAAGGACCGCTGCCTGCTCGGAATCCCCCCCCTCCACCGCCTGATATATATCCTGATACACTCCGGGGTCGGCAATCACGTGCTCGAACATGGCTGCAAAGGCCTGTGTGATGGGCAGGTAAACCTCCCGGATGGAGTTAAGCATAAGCATAAAGGCTACGTTTTCGCTGGCCTTGGCCAGGGTGTAATGGAACTCGAAATCCAGGTCCTGGAGCGGGCTGCCTTCCTCCCGGGTGCAGGTTTGGATTTGGCTCACCAGTCCGGCCAGTTCATCCAGTTCGGCCTTTTGAATGCGCAGGGCCGCCAGACGGGCGATTTCCCGGCACACCACGGACCGGACCTCGCACAGGCTTCGTACGGTGATGTAGTTCAGGGGTTTTCCCGGCTCCACCATATGGCGTATGAGATCAAAGCCCCCGTGATACCGGAAATCCAGGACCACGGACCCCTCACCGTGGCGGATTTCAATAAGCCGGGCTTGTTCCAGGCGTTTGAGGGCTTCCCGCACAGAGCTGCGGTTGATCTGCATGAGGTCGCAAAGTTCCCGTTCCGAGGGCAGTTTGTCGCCTGGATGGTATTGTTCGTTCAGGATAAAGTCTCTGATTTGGGTGAAGACCTGGTTGGACAGGCTTTGTTTTTCCACGGGTTTTAGCATAATCATCCTCTCATCTGATGGTCTGACCAGTGTACCAGTTAAAAAATTTTAGTCAAGCAAAAAGAATCAAAAAATAATTCAAAACGCGAAAAAGGGCATCAGGGGCATTCCGGGTTTCCCGTCAGGGCGGCCTTGAGCGCACTGGCCAGGGCCTTGATGCGGAAGGGCTTGGCAATGGCTCCGGAAAAACCGTGTTCCTGGAATTGGCTCACTGCAGGGTCGTCAAAATAGCCCGATGAAATCAGGGCCACCACGTTGGGGTCCAGGGCCGTCAGGCGCTTGACGGTTTCTTCGGCCCCCGGGCCATCGGGGACGGTGAGGTCCAGGATGACTGCGGCAAAGGGTTGTCCCTGGTTCCGGGCTTCCTGGTACATGGAAATGGCTTCATCCCCATCCATGGAGACTGCCGCCTCGAAGCCAATGAATTTAAGCATTTGGGAGGCGATTTCGCACACGGCTTCGTCGTCATCCATTATGAGGATCCGCTGTTTGGCGGGAGTTTCCTGTTTTGGGGACGGGGTTTTAATTTCCAGGACTGGCAGAAAAAACGTGATGCTGCCGTCGGGACCGGGTATATGGACCAAGCCCGGGAGATTGATGATATTTGCCCCGTTTGCCGGGGGGCTTTCCATTTCTGGCCCGCTGTTGGTAATGCAGATCTTCACATAGGCTCCGGGCTCCACATTGGACAGAAGGGAGTCCTGGCCTGAAAGAGTGACATTGGCCACGGTAACCTGGACATGCCCGCCGGGCGGCACATGGCGGACCGCCGACTGAAAAAGCCCGGACAGCGCTTTGGAAAGCGCTTCGGCGGGCAAGCCGTTTTCCCAGGGTTCTTCCTGGATATCGAGGATGCATTGAATGGTCTTTGGATAAAGGCTATCGCGGGAGGCCTCCTGGAGCAGTTCCCTTAGGGCGCCTGCATTTTTTACTTGCTGGTTTTCCCAAGGCGGTGCGGAACCAGCGCAGTCTTGCACGGACATGGTTGTCATGGGTCTGTCCTTCCGGATTCTCTTATTGAAATATGCCTGGGGGAGTTTTGGCCGGGATTATGGTGAAAAATGGAGGTTCTGCATTAACGATCTTGGCCGGCGTTTGGTTCCCCCGCCAAACATGGGCAGATTCGGCGTTTTTTAGGGATGCAAAACCCGTGCCCCCTGACCATAGCTATAACTATCTTAAATTATTAATTTTTTTATATTTTTAATATAATATAAAGCTGTTATATAGGATGAAATTCCCGGAAAAAATCCTTTCTCAACAGCACCGTCAGACTGCCGCACCGTCTCATATGTTAAAAAAAGCGCACTGTGGTGCCGGCTTCCATATCCACCGTGATACCCCTGGCTTCCACTTGTCCGAACATGGAATGGGTGGAAATGGAATCGATGGTGATGATGGTCCTGGCCATTTCAAATTCCGAACCTTGGAGACCTTGGGCAAGGGTATCCATGTCCAGGGAATCCATTTGGATGTTGTATCTAACCTGGCTGGTGTCCACGCCTGCAAAGGTTTGGGGGACACCGATACTCGAAGCCTGGCCGGTGATCAATTCCAATTCGGAGTCACCCAGTTCCACCATTTGGGCCATTGTCGGCACACACCCTATTACGACAAAAATAATTGTGATCAAAACTACCATTTTCTTCATGATGTCCCCTTTCAGCAGGTTGCACCTGCAGGTAACCCGGCTATCCGCAGGCGCGGACCCGTGGCTTTCCGTCCCTGTTTTGCAACAGGTTTGGCAATGAGAACTAAAAACAGCATGACGGCGCTGTTCAAAAAGGAGCTTTCCGAGTGTATTCCTCGCTTGTTGTCAAAGATCCATTGGTTATGTCTTAAGTATTTTTCGGCTTTTCATGGAAAAACTTTAGGTAAAAATTGGCGAAATGGCGGTTATGATGTGATGATTTTCAGGGAGGCATGTCTTGATTGGCAGGAAAAAATCCTGTCTTCCGGGACTATCAAAACGCCGCGGCGCCCGCTTGTTTCCATACTAAGTTCATTGACAAGAGCCCTGCCTTTTTTTAAACAGGGTTTAACAAAGGCCTGTCTGCACGTGCTCGTGTCTGTTTTTATTCGGAGGACAAAATAAATGATTCGAAGTGTGATATCCGGTATTGGGAGTTATGTGCCTCCCACAGTGATCACCAATGATGATCTGGCCCAGTTTATGGATACCGACGATGAATGGATTCAAACAAGGACGGGAATCCAGGAAAGACGGTATGCTGTGGATGGCGTTTTTTGTTCCGACTTGGCGGTGGAAGCCTGCAAAAGGGCCGTGGAAGACGCCGGGATAACAATGCAGGACGTGGATTTTCTGATTTTCGCCACCCTTTCACCGGATTATCATTTCCCCGGAACCGGGTGTTATCTGCAGGCCAAGTTGGGCATGGAGGGACAGGGGTGTCTGGATGTCCGGAACCAGTGCACGGGATTTCTGTATTCCCTATCCATAGCAGACGCTTTTGTGCGAGCCGGGCAGTACAAAAACATTTTGGTGGTAGGAGCCGAGGTCCATTCCAGCGCCCTGGATTTTTCCACTCCGGGCAGGGATGTGACCGTGCTTTTTGGGGACGGCGCCGGAGCGGTGGTGGTTTCTCCTTGCGAGGACCCCAACCGGGGCCTTCTTTATTCCGAGCTCCACGCGGACGGAAAACATGCCCGGGCCTTGTACCTGGATATATGGGACATGTCCAGGAAGCCTTATATGTCTCATGCTTCCATCGACAACAAGGATATTCATCCCATCATGGACGGGAGAACTGTTTTCAAGCATGCCGTCACCAGACTGGTGGAAACCGTGGAAAACACCTTGAGGACTCAGAACGTAACCTCCGAGGATATCAAATATTTCATCCCCCATCAGGCCAACATGCGGATCAACCAAATCGTGGCTGACAAGTTGGGGATTCCCAGGGAAAAATTTCTCCATAATATGCAGAATTACGGAAATACCACGGCGGCGTCCATTCCGCTTTTGTTGGACGAGACCTATCGGGCCGGAATGTTGGAGCGTGGAGACCTTTTGATGATGCTGGGCTTTGGGGCCGGGTTCACTTGGGGCGCCAACCTGATGCGGTGGTAGGAGTGCCTTGAGCAATCAGGAAGATTCATTGGAAGGGCTCCGGATCCCTTGTTTTCCAGGGAAGGCAAGCACACATCATCCATGGAAAATAATCTTCCCATTATTATGCACGGTTCCTGAATTTTTATAGACTCTGGCGCAAAAAAAACCAATGAACAGGCCATAAGCCCATTCATTGGAGGGATGACGAAGCCCCCGGAATAAGGTGCGGGGGAAGGGGGGAGAAACTCCCAGGGGCTTCCCGAAGAAATAGGATGGACCGTATTGGGGCAGGTTTCCCGCAGTCCATTATTATTATCGGCTTTCTATGCCTAATCTTTAGCTCTGCCTATTTTTTTCAGGAATATAGTAGTCTGGGGCGGGGCTGGGATGCCAGGGCGCAAAACTCCCTGTGCGTTCCAGACCATAAACGCACTCTCCCTCAAGTGAAGATCAAACCCGGCCGGTTGAAAAACACGACTTCCCCGCCGCCCCTACTGATCCGGTTCCCCAGAGGCGGAAGGGGGGAAATAGTTACTCGGAAGACACCTCTTCTGCTGCGGGTCCCTTAGCCCCCTGCACCACGGTGAACTTCACACGCTGTCCCTCGGTAAGGGACCGGAATCCGGACCCCACAATGGCGCTGTAGTGCACGAAAACATCCCCGCCTGCTTCGCGCTCAATAAAGCCAAAACCCTTTTTGTCGTTAAACCACTTGACCGTTCCCATCTCATGCTCTGGCATAATCAACTTCCTTTGGCTATTGTACTTCTGACAGGGGTTAAACGATTAACTCATCCACAAAAACAGCCCACAGGATTCAGGGCGAAAAACCTTGTCAGCATGATAAACCTCGGGCGTCCGTCCCAAACACGTCCGGCAGGGCGAACAGGAGGTCCTACAATAATATATTTCCCAACGGGAATAGAGTTTCCGGCAAGTGACTTCTATAATCCAAGGCCCGGTGGAAGACCCGGACGCTGCATTAAAAACAGATGGGAAGGCATATATGGGATATGCCCTGGAAGGTTTCGGGCAGAGACACGCGCTACCGCCATGAATACACAACCATAGTAGCAGTTTAGCACCAATTTTTCATCCATTCAAGATTTTTTATCACGGGGAGTGGCGAGGTCCTGAAACGGCGAATCATACCCTGATCACCGGATTCCGTTTTGCAAGCAGAAATCACCATAATAATGGTATTTTGCAGGTTTTCCCTTCTCAGGCAATCAGACCCAGTTTCAGAGTGATGTGGGTCCTGTCGCGCCAAGGCCAATACATGGCCACTACGGTGCCCTGGACGCATTTTTTGGCGAACAGGGTCTGTCCATGGCGAACGCCGCCCAACTTTCGAGTCAGCCCCTGCTGTTCCCTGGAAGGGCGGGCATCCCTTTTCTTTTCCGCAGGCCCCAGCACTTCGGATAGGACCTCGTCCCATTTTTCCAAGTCCTTGCTGAAAAAGACCAGTTCCGCATATTCATCGCCCATTTCCCGGGTTTTGGCCACAGATAGGGAATGGCATTTCTTCAGGATATCCCCTGGTGTCATCCGCTACTCCTTTTTTAAGTTGTGGTATGGGGCATTTTATCTTGCAGGCTTCATGCCATTTTTTGGGTTTGGGCAAACGGATTGAGAAACGGAGGGATCGCGCCTTGACAGAAGCAGGCTTTTCATGCAACATGAGTCTTCTATCCTTGGCCTGAAGGGAATTCCGTATAATTATAATCAAGTGGGGGTGAGTTTATGAAAAAGATCCTGGTATTTTGTGTTGTGCTGTTTTACCTGGCCGGAAGCAGCGCCTTTGCAGAGAGCTTTGAAATCCTCAACGAGGACAAACTTCCCTCTGAACTGAGCGGATGGCTGGTAAAAACCATTTGCGCGGAGGGGCATGTTTTTTTGGTGAGTTTTGTGCTTGGGGCCAGTGCAGGTGCAGGTATCCATGCCATCCAGGTTTATGAGGAGCGGGACGGCAAGACGGTGCCCATGCGTTGCAAGGGTACCAAACGGCGTTAATTTTTTTGGCGAATTGCCATAGAATTGGCGCGTGAGTTTCCCTGCCAAACAATGTGCTGCCCTCCCTGGGCATCTCAGGGTTTCTGAATCCAACAAAAAAGGGCAGGGGTGCGATTTCTCCCCCTGCCCTTTATTCTGATAGCAATTCCGGCCCCTGGCACATCGTAACCAGTGCTTATTTCCCAATCATTCCTTGAAAATCTTAATCGCCTGATCAATGTCTTCAGGACAAAAAACAAACAGGGCCTGGCCTGTCCCCGGCACTGCGGACCCATACACGTAGTGTATATTTATCCCTTGCTCGCCCAGAGTGTTGGCGAATTCTGCAAGGCTTCCCGGTTTGTTGTCCATTTCCAGGGCGATGACCGGAATAAAATCAAAGAGGTACTCTTCCCTGGAGAGCAAGTCCACGGCCTTGTCCGTATCACTGACTACCAGCCGGATCAGGGCGTATTCCAAGGAATCCTTTTGCATGGAGTTGTAATTGGAAGCCGAGGCTATCCGTCGGATGGACTTGCCCCGGGCCTTGAAAAGTTCTCTCACATAGTCCGAAGCATCCTGTATGGTAAGGGCATCTACATTGATGCCGTTATCCGCCAATAAATTGGACAGACGCCCCAGTTCTCCCGGCTTATTTCGCAAGAAAAGCCTGATTTCGGTCCTGACCATAAAAACCTCCAAATTTATTACTTGTTATTGCGGGGGCGGCACCAAAAGAACAGGATGGGTGCTTTTTCTCAGCACCCCCCTTGTGGTGGCTCCAAAAAGCGGTTCATCAATGACCCTTCGCACAGGATGGGCCATGACGATCATGTCGCAATCGGTTTCTTTGCACGTATTCAGAATGCCGTCCACCACTTTGCCTTCGGTGATGACAATGGCGTCCGAGGACACCCGGGACTCTTCCTCGCACCCTTGTTGAACCTCCGAACAAAAGCATTCCAGGGCCTCTTGGACAATGACGCCGTGGCGCTTTTTCCCGATGAGGAGATCCCTGGCTTCTTCCCGGGCCTTGGCCTTTAGCTCGGACATGCGCCTGGCGCCTATCCACTTGCCAAGTACTTCCTCGTTAACCGACGAGGTGCCTTCCAGGACATGCAGGACCACGATACCCGCGCCAAAGCGTTCGGCCATGGCGACAGCATATTGGTAAGCATGGGCCGCATGATCGGAAAGGTCAGTCACAAACAGGATTTTCTTAATGGATTTCATTGTGTAGTCAGCTCCCCCTCGCTGCCCGCGAACACGGACAGCCCTCAAATGAATGATGGCGCACCCTTTTCCTGACTAATTTCATAGGGAAAAAATATACAAGTCGTCACGCATCAATGCAACCCTTTTAATCAAAAGGGAATGAAAAATGCGTCCCCTTGGGTTTGCCCTAAGCAGACGCGCCATGATATAGATTATCATTAAATAGAAAAGCCCCGGTTTAAACAATAATATTTTTATGGGAGCGCCACATGGGCAAAGCCAAACTCAAGGAACACCGGATCAACCGCGACTGGTGCAAGGGATGCGGAATTTGCGTGGAATTGTGTCCCAAAAAGGTCCTGGAGCTGGACGCAGAGGAAAAAGCCGTGGCTGTGCGGCCCGAGGACTGTATTGCCTGTAAACTGTGCGAGATACGCTGCCCGGATCTTGCCATTGAAATCATCACGGAGCCGGATGAAAAATGAGCAGACAGGTCAAGTTTGTACAAGGAAATGAAGCGTGCCTGGAAGGGGCTCTGTATGCAGGGCTCCAGTTTTATGCCGGGTATCCCATCACCCCGTCCAGCGAAATAACCGAAGGCCTGGCCCTGCGCCTGCCTGCCGTGGGCGGCAAATTCATTCAGATGGAGGACGAGATATCCTCTATCTGCGCCATTATTGGTGCGTCCCTCACAGGACACAAAGTCATGACAGCCACCAGCGGTCCCGGCTTCTCCCTGATGCAGGAAGGCCTGGGCTATGCGGTCATGACGGAAATCCCCTGCGTGATCGTGGACGTAATGCGGGGCGGCCCGTCCACCGGTCTGCCCACCCACGGAGGCCAGGGAGATGTGATGCAGGCCCGGTGGGGAGTCCATGGGGACCATTCCATTGTGGCCCTCACCGCCTCTTCTCATCAGGACGTTTTTGAAATGACCGTGGAAGCCTTTAATATCGCCGAAACCTACCGGACCCCTGTTATCCTGCTTCTGGACGAGGCCATAGGGCATATGCGGGAAAAACTGGAGATCCCCGAGCCGGGGGAATTGCCACTGGTGGAAAGGCTGAGGACCTCGGTCCGGGATGGGGTGAACTATCACCCCTATCTTCCCCGGGAGGATGGTCGCCTGCCCATGTCCGACTTCGGAGGCGTACACCGGTATAACGTAACCGGGCTGTACCACGATATGTGGGGATTCCCCACCTCGGACCCCAAAATGGTCCATGGCCTCATTCGCCACCTCCATGATAAAATTGAAAACCGGGTGAATGTGCTGGCCCGTTACAAGGAATATTTCCTGGAGGATGCGGAAAGGATCATGGTGAGCTACGGTTGCTCGGCCCGGTCCGCCCTCCATGTGGTCAAGGACCGCCGCCTGCGTGGGGAAAAACTGGGGCTTTTGGAACTCCAGACCCTGTGGCCCTTCCCGGCCGAGATCGTGCGGGACCGGTGCGTGGGAAAGAAATCCGTCATTGTGGTGGAAATGAACATGGGCCAGATACTCCATGAAGTAAAAAAGGCAGTGGACCAGCCCGACAATGTGTTTCTGGCCAACCGGGTGGACGGCGAGTACATCACGCCTCCTGATATTTATAAAATTCTCAGGCTCATCCAGGGAAAGGGGGTGTAGACCATGCCCATCAAGGATTATATTCGCGAGCGTTTTTTCCCCCACATGTGGTGCCCGGGCTGCGGCCATGGCACCGTGCTTAACAGCCTCTTGAGGGCCGTGGAGCAACTGGGCATGAGTAAGAACGAAATCGTCGTGGTTTCGGGAATTGGGTGTTCGGCCCGCATTTCCGGGTATGTGGATTTCCACACTCTCCACACCCTCCATGGCCGGGCTCTGGCCTTTGCCACAGGGGTCAAGCTCTCCAAACCCGAGTTGAACGTCATCGTTCCCATGGGGGACGGCGACGCCCTGGCAATCGGCGGGAACCACTTTATCCACGCAGCACGCCGCAACATCGCAATGACAGCCATCGTCATGAACAACAAAATTTACGGCATGACAGGGGGACAGTTTTCACCCCTCACCGGGGTCGGCGGCATGGCTACCACCGCCCCTTACGCCAGCATAGACAGGAGCTTTGACGTGGTGGAGCTGGCCAAGGCGGCGGGAGCGACCTATGTGGCCCGGTCCACGGCCTTCCATGCCCAGGAATGCACCCAGATGATCCACGACGCCATTCTTCACGACGGATTTTCCGTGGTGGAAATCATGACCCAATGTCCCACCCATTATGGCCGGAAAAACAAAAAAGGCGGGCCTGCCGAAATGATCAAGGAGTTCAAGGACATCACCACCCCCATAGGGTCCAAAGCCAAACAGGAAAACCCGGGACTCATTGAACGGGGCGTATTTGTGGAAAAAGACCTGCCGGAATATTGCGCCGAATATGACAAGATCATTGAACGGGCCCAAGGGGGAGCATAAGCATGGAACGACATAATCTTGTTTTCACGGGATCGGGGGGGCAGGGTGTGATCACGGCTGCCGTCATCCTTGCCGAAACAGCGGTCCTCCACGAAGGGCTGGTGGCAGTCCAGTCCCAAACCTACGGCGCCGCAGCCAGGGGCGGCTCCACGCGGGCTGACGTCATTATTGCAAAAAGTGAAATCCTGTTTCCCAAGGTTTTACAGCCCAACCTCCTGGTTTCCCTTACCCAGGAAGCCTATTCTCTCAACTATCCTATCCTGCGGCCTGGTGGAATCCTCATTTCCGACCCCAAGTTTGTGAATACCGAAAAAAAAGTGGATGCCATCGCCATACAATTACCCATGTACCAGGGTGTCATGGATGAGATCGGCAAGCCCATTGTCTACAATGTGTGCATGCTGGGGGCTGTGGCCCGGATTATCGGGATTGTCAAGCCGGAATCCATCATGAAGGTGTTGGAAACCCGTATCCCCAGAGGGTTTCTGGAAATGAACCAGAAGGCTCTGGAACTGGGCTATGATATGGCCGCCCCCTATGAAAATTTCATGAACTAAAAGGCCGCAATCAGGCCAACAATTGCAACCAGCCCGCCCTCCGGGGTTCTATTCCCGAAGGGCGGGTTTTTTTAACGGCATTGATCCGATAGTGAGAAACGCCGGCCTTTAATTTCCATCCATCAACCATGCTTACAGACCACCAAAGGACGCCTCGGGAATATTCACAACGGCGGCATGCCCCCTTCGGATAGCTGCCATCTTTCCCAGAGTTGCTGGCAGCAGAGAATATATGAAATACTCCGCAGACTTGACTTGGCCCATATAGAAGGCGGCGTTTTTGTCCTTAATGATTTTTGCATCCCGTGCATCCTTGTCCAGTCCATCCAGGATGGCGTCCAGGGCGGGACGGGCGATTGTCGCCCGCCATAAGAGCATCCATGCCATAATCAAATCGCCCATGACATCCTGGAAAGGATAGGCAAAGCCAAAGGCCGCCCGAAGTCCCCCCGAGCCCGCCATCTTGCCCAAAGAAAGAGCGGTTTGGCTTAACTGGTTGGCGGCTGTCTCCACTTCCTGCGCCAAGTCCTCCAGCCCGGTTTTCTGCGCCTTCGCCACGGCCTTCAAGATTTCCTCGATGAATCCCATAAACACTGCTCCGCCCAGCATACCCAGCTTGCGGCCCAATAAGTCCATTGCCTGTATGCCGTTGGAGCCTTCGAAGATGGAATTGATCTTGGAATCCCTGCACAGACGTTCAATGGGATAATCCTTGGTATATCCGGCCCCGCCATAAATCTGCATGGCCCATACCGTGGCGTCAAATCCCTTGTCTGAATTATAGGCTTTGAGCACGGGGGTAAGCAGTTCAATGAGGCCATTAATCCTCTGCTTTTCCTCGGCATTCTCTGAGCACGTTTCCAGGTCGAACAAGTGCGCCGTATAATAGACAAAACTCCGCATTCCCTCCACATGGGCCTTCATCCACAAAAGCATGCGGCGGATGTCAGGATGCTGAATAATGGGAACCGGTTTGGCGTCCTTTTCCATCACCTGGGAGATGTCCCGGCCCTGGACTCGCTGACGGGCATAGTCCAGCGCATACAGATAGGCGGCCGATCCCTGGAACATGCCCACGGACCCCACGCCTAAACGGGCCTCGTTCATCATGTGAAACATGACCCGCATGCCCTTGTTCTCCTCACCCAAAAGCTCTCCCTGGCACTGGCCCTTGCCTCCAAAGGTGACTTGGCAGGTAGGGCTTCCGTGGAGACCCATCTTTTCCTCAATGGCCGTGACCACCACGTCGTTATGTTCACCCGGGCCGCCGTCCTCGCTCACCCGGAATTTGGGAACCAGAAACAGGGAAATGCCTCCCGCCCCCCGGGGCGCGCCTTCAATACGGGCCAGAACAGGATGGATGATGTTTTCCGTAAGATCCTGGTCCGCATCTGTAATAAAAATCTTGTTGCCGGATATGGAGTAGGTTCCATCCGTGTTTTTTCTGGCCGAGGTGGTGAGATTTCCCAAATCCGATCCAGCATCGGGTTCCGTCAGCACCATGGTGCCGCCCCATTCTCCGGTGTACAGTTTTTTCAGGAAAAGCTCTTTTTGCCTGTCCGTGCCGAAAACCTCCACCATTTTGCCCGCTCCATGGCACAGGGTGGCCAGAATCCAAAAGGATATGTCGGCCCCCACGATATATTCGGCTGCAGCCTTAGCCACCACATGGGGAAGAGCCTGACCGCCATATTCCGGGTCTTCGGTCATGGAAATCCACTCCCCTTCCCGCAACAGTTTCCAGGCCCGATGAAAAGATTCCGGCAGGCGCACCCCGTCCTTGTCCAGGGTAACCCCTTCCCTGTCGCCCAGTTCATTAAGGGGCAAGACCTCCTTAACGCCAAAATTGCGAGCCTCGTTGATGACCATGTCAAACATCTTCCGGTTTTGGCCTTGGTAGCGAGGCGTGTTCTTCAGGCTGTCCACATCCAGTTGTTCATACAATACAAAATTTATGTCCCTGCGGTCTGCGATCAGTTGGGCCATGGTGTTGTCCTTTCTTGCATGGTGTTGCGGACGGCTTGATTCTTCGTCCGAATATTACATATTTATTTACCATAGATCTAATTGTGTAATATATGTGTTTCTAAAAAAAATCAACATAATGTCGCGCAGGGAAATCCGGAAAATCTCTCCCATGCCATTCCCGGAATTCCCTGCCTGATCTGTTGATTATTGGATTTACAGAACCTGTTCAGTTCGGGCGATGATGGTGTCCTGGAGACCCTTGGACAAATCGGCGAAATAGGCGCTGTACCCCGCAACCCGGACGATGAGATCCAAGTGGTTTTCCGGGTGGGCCTGGGCGTCCAACAGGGTTTCCTTATCCACCACATTAAACTGGACATGGCTGATGCCCAGTTCCCCCCAGGATCTGAGATAACTCACAAAGATCTTTTTCATGTCCCCTTCCAAGGCCTGGGGAAGAAATTTCTGGTTGAGGAGATGGTTGTAGGTCTGAAGGGTATCAATCTTGGCGGCGGATTTAAGGACCGCTGTAGGGCCTTGCTGATCCATGCCGAATACGGGAGACAAGGTGGCGTCGGCAAAGGCTTCTCCATTGCGCCGACCGTCCGGAGTGGCCGGGCAAGCCATAGCCGCTCCATAGGTGCCGGAGGTGCCGCTTCCATCCCCGCGGGCGGGGTATCCGAAGCGGTTTTTATGCCGGGCCATGACCCGGGCTGTCTTCCGGTGAACTTCAGCGGCGATGGAATCCGCGTAATCGTCGTCATTTCCATACTTGGGAGCGCTGATCATAATTTGCCTGACATCCTCAAAGCCTTCCCAGTTGGCCGCCAGGGCGTTCAATAGCTGTTCCATGCCGACGGTTTTATCTTCAAACACGTTCTTTTTAATGGCGGCCAGGGCGTCGGCGACATTGGAGGCGCCCACCACAATGCAAATATCATGAACCATGGAGGGGTATTGCCAGGTGCGGCAATCCTTGCCCTGTTCCATGCATCCTTCCACAATGGCCGAATAGTATGGTCTGGGGAGGTATTTTTCATACAAGGCCCTGGAAGTATTTTCAATTTTCACAAACCGCTCCATAAAGAAATCAAACTGCTGGCAATAGGCGTCCATGAGATCGTCCACCGACGTGAAGGATCGGGGGTCCGGGGTGGGGGCCCCCCATTGCGCGCCGGTTTTGGGGTCCACGCCTTGGTTCATGGCCCACCACAGGATTTTGGGCAGATGGATTCCCCCGTAAGCCCGGCGCACGATATTCTTGCCGGGAATCTCCAGGTACACGCATCCGGTAACTCCATAGTCCCGGGCGTCCTTGACGGGGACATCCCATTTTTCCAGGAGGGGAAGGATGGAGGTGTCGTTAAAAAAAGAGGGATACCCCACGCCCGTTCGGATGACGTCCGCGCACCGGTTCAGGACCGCGTCCGGCGTTCCCTGGTGATATCGCATGCAGATGCTGGGCTCCAGGGTCTGCATGGTTTCGGCGGTGTCCAGGACAAGATGGGTCATGGCGTTGGTCACATCCTGGCCGTGCTCGTCCACGCCGCCCAGGGTGATTGCCTGCACCGCGGCGACGCCTCCGTAGATCGAGGACAGGAGGGGGGAGTATACCAGGCCCAGTTCGTTGAATTTCATCCATAGGAGTTGGAGAAGGCGGAGGCCTTCGTCCCGGGTCAGAACGCCGTCCTGGATGTCTTTTTCCAGAAAGGGGCCAAAGACCTTGTCAAAGCGTACTCCAATGCCCACGGAGGAGTATTCTATATACCGGATGATATGGACAAAGAAAAAACATTGGAGGGCCTCTTCCAGGGTGCGGGGAGGTTTTTCAGGAACCCTGTCGCAGATGGCGGCGATCCTTTCCAGGCGGGCCTTGTCAGCTGCGTCTGTGGTCGCCGCCGCCTGTTCCCTGGCCATATCCGCATAACGCCGGGCAAAGGTGATGCCTGCTTCCAGTGCAATAATGGCGGCTTCCAGGAATTCCTTTTGGTCCACGTAATCCGGGGGCACAATGCGATCAATTTCTTCCAGGCGCGCTTTGGCCTGGTTGATCAGCCCCTCAAAGCCCACGGCCAGAATTTTCTCGTGATCCGGGATACCCAGTTCAGACCAATGGGTCCATATAAAGGTGCCTTCATATTTCCAATATTTTAGGATGTCCCCTGTAAAAAACCGGTTATGAATATCGCTCATGGACTTGCCGTCCCAATACCTGATCATCTCCCCCAGTTCCTGGCGGCCCTCTTCATCCAGCAAGGACCGCCCTTCTTCTCCATTGACGATCCGCTTGACGCTCCGCCAGTTCATGTCGATGCCAAAATACAGACCGTTCGGGGTGGACACATTGTTTCCCACAATCCGTTCCCAATCCTGGATATAGATTTCCATGTGGGAGAGGATTTTCTCCAAGGCCCGGGCCCTGCGCAGCGCCATGGGCAGGCCCTCTGTTTCCTTGTAGGATTGGGTGAGCAGTCGGGACCGTTGGAGGTCCAGTCGGATGCCCGGGCGGTACATGCCCCTGGAAGCCTGGTCTTTTTCATAGCCCCGGCGCACATTACGCACGGCTTTTACAGTGAGTTTTTTCTTCAGGTCAGATATTTCCATTCTCATGGAGCAGCTCCTTTGTCAGGTGAAAGGGATGGTTGCCATGGGTATAGCAACGGCTGTGCCAGGAGGAGGGAAAGAGCGGCATGGGGTTCAACGTCCTGTAGCAGATAGGATATCACATTGAATTCATGAGATTATTATTAAAGGCACAAAAGGATGGACCTGCATGATCGGAGAGAAATCGTGGATTCGCCTTTCCGGATAATCGATATATCGATTAAGGCATCTATTTTTCGCCTATTCCGAGACGGACACCTGTCCGCCGGGCGAAATCCCCAGTTTTTTCATCCTCGAATACAGGGTGGAAGGATGGATATCCAATAATTCCGAAGCCCCGCCAGGGCCCCGAATCTTACCGCGCGTGCTTTCCAGGGTCTGAAGGATGTGATTCCGCTCCACCTCTCGCAGGCTCATGCCCGGCGTAGCGGGGACAAGCGATGAAAACTCCGGGTCCTTATCCAGTTCAGGAACCTGAAAAATGGAACTCCGGCTCAATATGGCGCCCCGCTCCATGACGTTTTCCAGTTCCCGCACATTCCCCGGCCAGTCATGGCGCATGAGTTTTTCCATTTCGTATTCCGGAAAACTGGTGAAACGTTTGCCTGTCCGAAGGGAAAACACCTGGAGAAAATGCCGGGCCAGCAGGGGTATATCCTCCTTGCGATGACGCAGGGAAGGAACAGGGATGGGAAATACATTCAGACGGTAAAACAGATCAGCGCGGAACAGACCTTCTTCCACCCGGGACTCCAAATTCCGGTTGGTGGCGGCGATAAGCCGAAAATCAGACCGCAGGGTTTGGGCGCCTCCGATGCGTTCAAACTCCCGGGTTTGGAGTACGCGCAAGAGTTTAACCTGGGTCTCCATGGGCAGTTCCCCGATTTCATCCAGGAACAGGGTCCCTCCGGTCGCCAGTTCAAAACGCCCCATGCGCCGGTTTATCGCTCCGGTGAAAGATCCTTTTTCATGTCCGAAAAGTTCGCTGCTGATGAGAGAATCCGGCAGGGCGTTGCAGTTTACGGAAATAAAAGGCCCCTGACTCCGGCCGCTGGCCTCATGAATGGCTTTGGCCACCAGTTCCTTGCCCACCCCGGTTTCTCCCAGGATGAGAACCGTCGCCTCGGTAGCGGCGACTTGGCGCACATGGGCCAGGACCCTTTCCAACGGCTGGCTTTGGCCCACCATTCCGTGGGACCGATGCTTCCTTGGAGGCTGAATTTCCAAGGCGCCCTCCTTGATGGCCTGCAACTCTTCTTTAGCTTGGCCAAGGCCCAGCACCAGGGCCAGAATTGCTGTAAAATAGCGCATTTGCTTGAGGTGGGAATCCCTAAACAGGTCCAGGAGCATGCGGTTGTCGTGGTACAGCACCCCCAGGACCCTGCCCTCCAACACAAGGGGGGCGCATAACAGGGAACGAATGGGCTTGTCCGATCCTGAATCAGGCATCTGGGTTTGGCTCAGGATCACCCCTTCCCCTGTTCTGGCCGCCGTTTTGATGGCGTCAAGGGCTGGCTGAAAGCCCGGTTCCGCCACCTGCTCCGGCCCAAGATTGCGTGACGCATACAATGACAGAGCCCGGTTGCCGGGAGGGCCATGGAACAGGAAAACAGCCCCCCTTTCCGCCCCGATCATTCGGCTGGATGTGGTGATAAGATGATGCGCCAATGTTTCGGAATCCCTGATTTTCGAAACATTGGCGGCCACTTGGGAAAGGTCTCTGGCCAGGTTTTCGCGCCCGGAGCATTCCATGCGCAGCGGCAAGAGGTCCGCAGGAATCATGGAGACGGGTATGGAGGAAAGGGCCTGAGACAAGTCTCCTCGAATGGCGGCGGCTTCTTTGTCCCGGCCTTGCGACAGGTGGTGATTGGCCATGAGCAAGCGTGTCCGGAACAATTCCATTAAGTGTCCTGACTTTGCCAGAAATTGCTCCGAGGCGAGGAGGGCGTCATGAACAGTTTGGGGCGGGGCGTTGGTTTTCTGCATGGCCAGGGCCTCGAACCGACAAGCGATCCCCTCCATGAACACGTTTTTTCCCTGTTTGGCAAGGCGTATCTCCTTGTCCAGAAAAAGGCCCGCGATTGGAGGAAGGCGATCTTCCTCCATGGCCCAACAGAGTTCCAACAAATAGGGATAGGGCCACATGGACACCTGGATCTGCTCCCGCAACGCCAGAAACTTTTTCAAATGCCGCCCGGTCCTGGCAATGTCTCCCCCCTGGAAATGGCCGTATGCTGTGATGAGGTTTAAAATCATGGAAAGGGGACTTTTAGGCCACTTTCTGGCCTCCCTTCGGGCCGCTTCCAGGTGCTCCATGGCTTCGCCGAACCGCTGGATGTTCATGAGGGAGATAGCCATAACAATGCCGCTAAACCCTTCCATGAAAGTATCCCCGGCAAGTTTGCTACGGGATCGGACGGCATCAATAATGCCAAATCCCTGGGCGGCCTGTCCGATAAAATTGTAGCAATTGCCCATGGTGCATTCGGCCATAAAAGGAAACCGGCCCGGAGTATTTTCCTCCGGACTGATGACTTCAGACTCGTAAATATTGACTGCTTCCTGAAAATAGCCCTGCCAATAGTGAAAGAAGGTGCTGAAAGTGAGGGCTGAACGCCGGAGACGGGGATCGGCCATGGTTTCGGAAATCGCCCAGCCTTTTTGAAACAGGTCCTCCGCCTCGGCATAATTGGATCGATACCATTCATTCTTGGCCATGTGCATCTGTAAAAGGGCCTGGGACCGAAGGTCCTGGTGATTCCCGGCCATTTTCAAGGCTTTGTTCAGCAAATTCGATGTTTTTCGGATGTCGAACTGGAAATCCGCTATCCGGGAATACTTCAGGACGGTTTCTATAAAAAGGCTTTCAGCCTCGGGGGCCTGAATCTCCTCCAGATCTCCAAGGGCCTTGAGATAACAGGCAAAGGCTTTTTGGTGTTTGTACGAACCCGAGAAGACCTCTCCGGCGGCCGCCAGCCATCGGCACTGCTCCAGGTTATTGGGGATATCCAGGAGATACCCTGAAACCCGCCTGGCCTTTTCCTCGTTATCCGGCAATTCCTCCAGCAACAGGCGAACAATGCGCCCTTTCAGGTCCCGGGTCTCTTCCGGGGAAAGCCCTTGAACAAAGGCCTCTTTCCTTTCCGGTTCCTGAAAGCAGTATCGGGAAAAATCTTTTTTAACCAGAAGCCCCTTGCCTATGGCCTCTTCCAGAATTTCCAGGATGGTGGAAGCCTTGCTCCCTGAGAGGGTGATAAGCCAGTCAATGGAGAAATCCTGGTGAAAAAGAGCCGCCATTCTGAGGATGTTCGCTTCCGTATCCATGGGGATCCTGGTCATGCTGTCTCCTATTCCGGGTCGTGGAGTTGGCAGTATAACCTGGCCTGGCGCCGGGGTCAACCTACAAAACGGTATCTCGCCTTACCATCGATATATCAACCATACCGTTTCGCATGACATATTTCACTTCAGACAACACTCCTATATCATTAGAAATGTGATTTGTGGCGCCAACATTGCTTATTCAAGGATCAACTCAAGGCCGCCACCCGGCCTTGCGCCTAATCACCCATACTCTAAAGAGGCAAACCCATGACCACCATGAGACCCAAAGGAAATATCCAGGACAAACTGGTCAACAAGGCCGTGCGCAATATCCGCAAGGGAGGCAACCAGGAAGACCCGGGAAAATCCATGTACCAGCCCGGCGTCAAGCTGGACCTGCAGCGTTCCGTGCTTCTTACCCAGGCCTACCGGGAAACCGAAGGCCAGCCCATGGTTCTGAGGAGAGCCAAGGCTTTGGATAAAATCCTCAGCAGCATGGACTTGTATATCCAGGACCATGAACGCATTGTGGGCAACAATGTGTCCACACCCAGCGGCCTGTACTTTGGCATCGACATGGCCTGGCGCTCGGTGCGGCGGGTTGTGGACCAGGAGGAAGGCAAAAGCCTTCTGGATGACGCAGGCCGGAAAACCCTGGACGAGCTCATTGCATACTGGGACGGCAAGGCCATGAGCGACATCCAGCAAAAAACCTTTACCGGGGAGATACTGGAAAGCTGGAAATTTGAGAACAGCGGCGCCATGTCCTGGTCCCACTGGTCGGAGTTGGGCATCCCGGATTATGAAAAGGTGTTTAAAGTCGGGGTGAAAGGCCTGATGGATCAAGCCCGGGCCAGACTGGATGAAATTGACCGGACCGTGCCCCCGGACTATGTGGACCAAAAGGAATTCCTCCAGGCCGTGCTCATCTCCATGGAGGCCACCCTCAAATATGCGAAGCGCTATGGCGCCCTGGCCCTGGAAAAGGCGGCGGCAGCCACAGACCCTGAAGACAAGGCCCGGCTGGAATCCATCGCCCGCACCTGTTCCAGGGTCCCGGAGCATCCCCCCCAGACCTTGCAGGAGGCGCTCCAGTCCTTTTTTTTCCTCCATGTGATCCGGTATATCGAATATTCGACTCTGGGCATTGGAGTACGCTTTGACAAGGTTTTCGGGCCTTACCTGGAAAAGGACCTCAAGAACGGCGTCCTGACCAGGGATCAGGCCCTGGAACTCCTTCAACTCCTGTGGGTCAAATTTCATGAACTGGGCCTTATTTATTCCCCCAGCTTGTCCGCCATATACGGAGGGGTCGCCTCTCTCCAGGCCATCACCCTGGGCGGGGTGGATGAAAACGGAGAGGACGTGACCAACGACATGACGTATCTGGTGCTGGAGTGCGCCGAAACCATGCGCACCCCCGAGCCTACCATAGCTCTGCGTTATCACGACGGAACCCCCAGGGAGCTTTTGTCCAGGGCCACAGACGTGATTAAAACCGGCATCGGCTATCCGTCCTTTTTCAATGACAAGGCCATTTTGCCCCTTTTGAAAAAATGGGACGCACCCCTGAAGGACAGTCGGGATTACGCCATAAGCGGTTGCGTGTATCTGGAAATCCCGGGCAAAAACATTGCCCGCCGGGCATACGGGGGAATTGTACTGCCTGCGGCCCTGTATTATGCCCTGAATCAGGGCAAAAGCCAGTTTACGGGCAAGATTGTGGGCGCCAAAACCCCCGATCCCAGGACCTTCCAGTCCGCGGACGACCTCATGGACGCCTACAGCGCCCAGGTGGAGTTCTTTGCAAAGCGCCTGTGCACCCTGGAAAACACTAGCCAGACCTTGTACGAAAAATATCTCCCCAGGCCCTTTTACTCGGCCCTTTTGGAGGGGTGCATCGAACAGGGCAAGGAAAGCAAAAAATTCACTTATCCTTCGGCTGTAGTCAACCTGTGCATCATGATCGGCCCCACCAATGTAGGGGATTCCATCACAGCTGTAAAAAAGGTGGTTTTTGACGACAAAAAGGTCTCCATGGACGCCCTCCTGAAAGCCATGGACGCCAATTGGAAAGGATATGAAGACATTCGCCAGCTCATGGTGAACGCCCCCAAATACGGGAATGACGACGATTATGCGGACGCCATCTCCGCCCAGGTACAGACCAGGACCGCCCAGGCCATGGCCAAGGCAAAAACCCGGTTTGGCCTCCCATGCCGGGGAGACGGGAGCGGCCTTTCCGCAACATACGCCGCAGGCTCTATCATTCCCGCCACGCCGGAGGGCCGGTATTCGGGAGAGCCTTTTGCCGACGCCACCCTTTCCCCTGTGTTCGGCATGGACCAGAACGGCCCCACGGCCGTGCTGAAATCGGCGTCCAAGACATCCACCGTGGACTCCTATAATCACCTCATGAACCAGAAATTCCTGCCCCAGGCCCTGGAAGGGAATATGAAAGAGGTTTTTGTGGATTATATCCGCTCCTGGGGGGATTTGGGAATCAGCCAGATCCAGTTCAACGTGGTGGACAAGCAAACCCTCCTGGCCGCCCAGGAAAAACCCGAGGATTATCCCGACCTCCTGGTCCGGGTGGCCGGGTATAGCGCCTATTTTGTGGACCTTTCCAAAGGCCTCCAGGATTCCATCATTGCGCGCACCGACCAAAGTTTTTAGATTTTTTTAAGGAAAACCCCGGGGGGGGGGCGCAAAGCCCCCCTTGCCGGATAAACTGAAAGGAAGCCCATGCCGTTGCAAGGCACAGTTTTCAATATTCAACGTTTCAGCACCCACGACGGCCCGGGCATCCGCACCACCGTTTTTTTAAAAGGCTGTCCCTTGCGTTGCCTGTGGTGCGCCAATCCCGAGTCCCAGGTTTTGGCCCCCCAACTCATGACAAGGGACATCAAATGCACAGGATGCGGCGCATGTGTGGAAGCCTGTTCCCGCGGGGCCATTGTTTTGTCTGTGGACCATGGGCGCATCATCCACAGGGACCAATGCGACCTGTGCTTTGAATGCGTGGACGCATGCCTTTACAAGGCCCTTTCTGTGGCCGGAGAATTAAAAACCCCGGAATCCGTGATGGAGACGGTTAAAAGGGATGAGGTTTTTTACCGCAATTCCGGGGGTGGAGTAACCTTTTCGGGGGGGGAACCCCTGGTCCAGCACGATTTTCTTTATGAGGTCCTGGCCGCGTGCAGGCAGGAAGGCTTTCACACAGCCCTGGATACCACAGGCCATGCTCCTCCCCGGGTTTTGGAAAAAATCCTGCCCCTGGCGGATTTGGCTCTTTTCGACATCAAGCACCTGGACCCCGCCCAACACAAAATCCTGACGGGCGTGGACAACAAGCTGATCCTGGAAAACGCCCGGCTTGCCGCCAATATAACCCGGACCTGGTTTCGCCTTCCCCTTATGGGAGGCGTCAACGACAGTGAGGAAGAAATTTCACGTGTTGCGGCCATGGCCAGGGAATGGGGCGTGGAAAAAATATCCCTCCTGCCCTTTCACCAGGGAGGCGAGCCCAAGTGGGCGCAGGTAGGGCTCAAGTCTCCAGGATTCGTGGGACACACGCCGGATGACGAGCATGTGGAACGCCTGGCTCAAATCATAAGGGATAATGGGATAGTTGCAGGTATCCGCAGTTAACTGGCAAAAAAATCAAAAGTCCCGGGAAGGCTTTCCGTAGTGGTCCAAAAACATGCTTACGGCAGAGTGAATAACCTGATCCCCCTCTTCCCTGGAAAGCAGAGGTTGGCCACCTACTAATTGAGGCCAAAACATAAAGGTTTTGATCAATCCTAAAAACTGATGGGCCGCTATCTCCGGGTCATCCACATGCAACCGGCCGTCACGGGCGGCCTCCCTGATCCATGTGAGCACACCCAATTCCTTTTCATGCATCTCGTCAAAGGCCCGGCGGGCCATGTCCGGCGACATCACGTATTCCGCCAGGGTCACCCGGGCCAGATCCAGAAAATCCTGGGACGCAAACAAAGCCAGCTCATTTTTTGCAATATCAGTTAGTTGTGATTCCAGCGAGAGGGAAGAATCATAGGCAAGGGCGGAAACATCCATGCCTCTTTTGACCAACTCCACCAATATGGCCCGGAACAATTCCTTCTTGCTGGCGAAATGGTTGTAAACCGTCCGCTTGGATACTTTCGCCGTGGCGGCAATACGGTCCATGCTGGTCCCTTGGAATCCTCCGGACCGGAATTCCTCCACGGCGGCCTCCAAAATATCCGCCCTCTTGCGTTCCGACAATTTCATGATTCTTTCCATTCCCGAAAAAAATGTAAACTTTTGAGTTTACATATCTTCGATTCATGTTATATTCATAAAACTACACTGTGTAGTTTATTTTTTCAACCCAAAAGCCCAAAGGGCGCATTTTCGGGGAAGCGTAATCATGGGAAGGAGAAGCAAGGTGGCTTTGGTTATTCTGAGTATACTCGTGGGGGCTTGCGTGATTTTTTATTCCTGCGCGCCCCAGTTGGGAGGAAGACCCAACGGAGACAGGCTCGCCATCATGGAACAATCGGACCATTTCAAGGACGGAAAGTTTTGCAATCCTGTGGAGACCACCATTCAGGAGTCCTTTACCGGCTCCCTGAAATCCTTTTGGGAATTCGCATTTAAGGGAAATAACAGAGAGCCTTCCCATCCGCTGCCCTTTGTTAAGGTAGATCCCCAAACCATTGGCAAGGCCTCCCCTGAATCCCTTCGGGTAACATGGCTGGGCCATTCCACGGTGATTCTGGAAATGGACGGTCAGGTGATTCTCACGGACCCCATGCTTGGCAGGCGGGCTTCTCCCATACCCTTTGCAGGGCCCAAGCAATTTAATGACGAGGCGCCCCTCAATGCGGAGGATTTTCCCGACATCAAAGCTATTGTGATTTCCCACGATCATTACGACCATCTGGATTATGGAACCATTATGGCTCTGGAAGGCAGGACGGAAATGTTTTTCGTCCCCCTTGGCGTGGGCGCGCATTTGGAAAAATGGGGTATATCCCCCGAAAAGATTACGGAACTGGACTGGTGGCAAGGCTTTGAACTGGGAAGCCTGCGTTTTACCGCCACACCGGCCCGGCATTTTTCAGGACGGGCAGGCCTGGATGCCTACCGGACTCTGTGGTGTTCGTGGGTGATTGAGGGAAGCGGCCACAAGGTGTTTTTCGGCGGGGATTCCGGGTATTTTGACGTATTTCGGACAATTGGACAGAAATTCGGACCCTTTGACCTTGCTTTGGTGGAATGCGGAGCATACAGCCCCTATTGGCCCTATATCCATATGATGCCGGAACAGACTGTCCAGGCCCACATGGATTTGGGTGGCAAGGTGCTCATGCCCATCCATTGGGGCAAGTTCAACCTGAGCCTCCACCCCTGGAACGAACCCGTGGAACGGGCCTTGGCAGCGGCCCGGCAAAACCAGGTGACAGTGGCCACCCCCATCATGGGCGAGCCTTTTTATCCCGGAGAATCCCTGCCCCAGACATGTTGGTGGCGAGAGGTTCCTTCGAACCTAGCCCAAATCGTCGTCAATGCGAAGTAATTTTTCTTTTCCCTATTAGTTCATTCAATCTCGGGATAGCGCCCAAAGCTATCCCTTTTTTTTGCATGTACAGTAAGATTTTCAATTCAAATGTCTCTCAAGCAACTTTCCTGCATTTTTCACGATATTGAGCTTCAATGGAATTGACAAGCAGGCTCTTGTTATGTCTGGATAATAGTGTAATAATAGCGATCAAAAAAAGTCACCAAGAAAAGGAACAATCTCTCGAAGCGTCTTCAAGCTGAAGTTTAGCAAACCTGATAAAATTGAAATTGGAGCTCCTGCCGATAGAATACCATGGATAATAATCAGAAAAAAAAACAGTTGATGGAGGCCGGCTTTCAGGCTCTGGAGGACTGCGACTTCAAAGCCGCCATTAAAATCGGCAGAAAAATTAGGCGATTAAGAAACACATCGGCATTTGAAATTTTGGGTCTTGCATATAGCCAAAAGGGTAAGCCGAAAAAGGCTATCAAGATTTTGAAGAAGGGCCTCAGGATAGCACCTGACCTCTGGGTCCTTTGGCAGTTGTTGGGCAATCTTCAATCAGATTTGAATAATTTCAGCGAAGCGCAAACAAGTTACGAAAAGGCGCTTCAATGCGAGAGCACGGATGAAGACTCAATCAGATACAACTCCGCCTTGGCATATATTCGGGAAAATAAGTATATTGAGGCCCAAAAACAAATTGAACAAGTCAATTTTAAGGAACTTTTAAGGAAAGAATCATACAAACTGCTCCTTTTGGCATCTCAAACCAATATTACAATCTTCAATGAACTTAATGAATTTAAAAAGGCTTATGATTTTGGCCTTTCACTGTTAAAGGATATTTCCCATGTCGATGCTTTTCCGAAGGAACTGTCGGCGCTGTATGACTCCTTTGCCACAACAATGTGGAAGCTAACGGAGAATAATCAGGCCTTTGAGTATCTTTGGAAATCCATTGAACTGGACAAAACAAACCAGAATGCAATGTTCTTAATTCGGGAACTTGAAAACCAATTTTCAAGCGAAGCCAAATCATTCCAATTGGTAATAGAAGGGGTAATGCCCGTATCTTCAGGCCATGGGACCGAAGGCGTTGGATTTTTTACATCATATAATGTCGTCGCAAAAAATCCGGACCAAGCTTTTGAATTGGCAAAAAGGTTTGAACCTAAAAATCTGCATGAGTCCTTGAGAGTTGAAGAAGCTGGAGTTTTTGATGATTGTCCCAATATTCCCGTGGGAGTATATTCAACTACTCCATACATTATGTTTGCATTGAAGGAGGAGCCCAAGAGTTTTTTAGGCCGCATTTTCAATCGATTTTCATAGCACAAAGGCGAGGCTAAAATCAGCAAATCGGGCTGTTGTCATCACACAGGAGGCAGGACGTGTCAGTTATCGAAATCCAGGCAAAGGTGCAGATCCCCGACTCCAATCCCGTATCCGCTGTTATTTCCGCTCCGGAAAACGGGTTTCGGCCGGAAAAATGGGCTATCGTGCTTGCCCACGGCGCAGGCAACGACATGAATCACTCCATGATGGAAGCTCTGGCTACTGGCCTTGCCCGGGCAGGGCATCTTGCCATGCGTTTTAATTTTCCCTACCGGGAGGAGGGAAGAAAAAGGCCCGACGGCCAGAAAAGGCTAGAGCAAGCCTGGTTGGCTGCGTTTCGTTATCTGAAAAACCATCCTAATTTCCGACCTCAAAACATGGTCGCCGCAGGCAAGTCCATGGGCGGCCGGGTGGCCTCCCAACTTCAGGCTGACGGGGTATTGGAAGCCAATCGTCTGATCTTGTACGGATATCCCCTTCACGCTCCTGGCAAGAAAGAGGAGCCCCGATGCCCTCACTTCAAAAATATTAACACGCCTTCCTTATTTTTTGCAGGAACCCGGGACTCCTTATGCGACCTGAAGACACTCAGGCGGAATTTGGTCCTGATTCCCACGCCTCCGAAATTGGAAATTGTGGAAGGGGGCGATCATTCTTTTAAGCTGCTCAAAAGCGCTGACAGGGATAAGCAGGCGGTATACGCCGAGATACTGGAAAAAACACTGGCGTGGCTCGCTCAACCCGCATGACGCCAGCCCGCGATGAGGCTGGAATTTCCTCCTACCCCGGTCGCGCCAGGGCGATGAACGATTTGCATCCAGTCCGATTCGGACGATTCGGCCTTTATCAATGAACGAAACATTGTTTGTCCAATTTGGATATGCAGGCCTTTTTGCAGTCAGTTTTCTGGCGGCCACCCTCCTTCCTCTGGGGTCCGAGGCGGCCGTGGCCCTGATGGCCGCCACAGGCTTTGACCCGGCCATGGTATTGATAGTGGCGACGACCGGCAATTCTCTGGGCGCCCTGGTCAACTATTACGCCGGAAAATGGGGCCGGAAATTTATTCTAAAAAAATATGTCCAAGCCGAGACCAACAGTCTGGAACAGGCGGAGAGAGTTTTTGGCCGGTGGGGTTCGCCCGTCCTCTTTTTTGCGTGGCTGCCTATTGTGGGCGACCCCCTTACCGTGGTAGCGGGTATATTACGAGTGAGTTTGCTTTCGTTTATCTTTTGGGTGGTCCTGGGCAAGGGCGCCCGTTATTTTCTTATACTGGCTGGAGTGGATTTTGGGATTGGATAAGCCCCTGGACAAGGTATTCGAGATCATCACGCACATCCCGTTTTTCTCGGGCCTGGATGACGACCAGCTTGTGCTGGTGCGCAACATGGCCACGGAAGTGTCCTTTGAAAAAGGCCAGTTCATGTTTTATGACGGAGACAAGGCCGAGGGCTTTTATGCAGCCTTGGAAGGCCAGGTAAAAATTTACAAAATCTCTCCCGAAGGCAAGGAGCAGATCTTCCACGTGTTCGGCCCCGGGGAGCCTTTTGGCGAGGTGCCTGTTTTTTCCGGCGGGTCCTATCCTGCCAACGCCCAGGCTTTGGTCAAGACTCAATGCCTGTATTTTTCCCGCAAAGGCATTGTGAACCTTATCAACCAAAGCCCGCCCATAGCCCTGAACATGCTGGCGGTTCTGGCGAAAAGGCTGCGGGAATTCACGGTGCAGGTGGAAAACCTTTCCCTCAAGGAAGTGGACGGCAGGGTGGCCGGATACCTGCTCCATATGGCCGCCGAACAAGGGCATGATGACCTGGTGATCCTTCACATTTCAAAGGCCCATTTGGCCAGCCTTTTGGGCACCATACCCGAAACTCTTTCCCGTTCCCTGGCGCGATTGAGGGACAATGGACTTATCCAGGTGGACAAACGGGAAATACGGCTCCTGGACCGCCAGGGCTTGCAAGATTGCTCAAACGGCGGCAATGGGGACACGGACGACTAAAAGCGGCAAAGCCGATCAAGGAGCCATGGACCATGGCATTCAGAAAAAAAATTGTGGGAACCGTACTTTTGACTGGAATGTTTTGCGCGGGACTGGCCGTGGCCCTGGCTGCAGGCCTGCCCACCCTGGACCTGGGTCCCTTTTCCAAGGCCTCGGCCGGTGGTGTTTTTCCGGAAGGATGGGAGCCCCTGTTTTTCCCGAAAATCAAGGAACACACCCAATACACCCTTGTGGAGGATGAGGGCGCAGTGGTTGTCCGGGCGGAAAGCCAGGCGTCTTCTTCCGGCATGATTCGCAAAATGGAAATCGACCCCCAAAAGTACCCGGTCATTCAATGGAGTTGGAAGGTGACCAAGGTTTTCGCAAAGGGCGATGTCACCAAAAAGAGCGGGGACGATTATCCGGCCAGGATCTATGTGAGTTTCAAGTACGATCCTTCCCGGTTGGGCCTCTGGGACCGGACCAAATACAAGGCCGCCAAGCTCATGTATGGGGAATACCCTCCCCATAGCGCCATCAACTACATTTGGGCAAGCAACGCCCCCAAGGGAACTGTTGCGCCCAACCCCTATACCGACAAGGTTATGATGATTGCCGTGGAAAGCGGTCAGGAAGGCCTGGGAACCCGGGTTGTGGAAGAGCGGAACATCCTGGAGGATTACCGTAAAGCCTTTGGCGAGGAACCGCCCCTGATTGCAGGCGTGGCCATCATGACCGACACGGACAACACCGGCGATAATGCCGTGTCCTTTTACGGCGACATCCTGTTCAAGGAACAATAGAGCCAAGACTCCCTGTGCAGAAGCCTTGGCAAAGGATTTTTGTTGTGAATAACCCGGGCCGGAACAAACGCCTCAGTCCTGAACTGGCCTCCATGGCAAAGGTTTTTTCAGGCGGCGTCATCATCAGTTTTTCTCCGGTATTGTTCAAAATCTCAGGGGCCTCGCCCACGGCGGGCTCTTTTGGCAGAACCATATTCGGCGGGATTTTTCTCCTGATTCTGGCGCTCATTAGAAAAGAAAAGCCTTTCAGGGCCTTACGAGGCAAGGGAGTTCTGCCCCTTTTATCCCTGTGCGGCATACTATTTTGCCTGGATCTGGAATTCTGGCATGTGTGCATAGGCTACGTAGGGCCCGGCCTGGCTACTATCATCACCAATTTCCAGGCCGTCATATTGGCCGTGTTCGGCGTAATCCTTTTTAAGGAACGGGTGACGCCCTTCCTGGCAATATCTATCATAATGGCCTTTGTGGGCCTGTGGTTTCTGGTGGGCGTGGATGTCTCGGCCCTGCCCCGAAGCATGGTCATAGGGGTGGCCTGGGGCCTGGGTGCGGCCCTGTGGTATTCACTGTACATTCTTGCCGTGCGCAACAGCCTGGGGAGAATGGGCAAACTGCCCGCCGTGACCAACATGGCCTGGATATCCCTGGCCACGGCCTTTTTTGTGGGCGTAACCGCCCTGACACGGGGTGCGGATTTCTCCGTGGGGGGCGCGTCCGGCTTTCTGATCCTGGTGGTTTACGGGATCGGCCCTCAGGCTTTGGGGTGGCTGTTGATTTCCTCGGGACTGCCCGGGATGCGGGCTTCGGTTGCCGGACTCATTATCCTGATTCAACCCACCCTGGCTTTTGTATGGGACATTGTGTTTTTCGACCTTCCAGCAGGCCCGGTGCGTATCGCCGGGGCTGTTCTGGCATTGGCGGCCATCTATATGGGCTCGGTGGGCAGAAGGCCTGTAAAAGACATGAAAAAATAGCTAACAACTTTTCTTGGCCCTGAAAAAATTTGCCGTTTTTTAGGGGAATTAAGAACTGTTCTTATTGCCAGCCTTTCGGGATATTTTGAACCGCAGAAGCCCCTCACGCTTTCTCCATGCCTGGCCTGAAGCCTATCCCCGTTTGTCCTTTCTGTAGTTCAGCCGGAGACAGGAGTATGGCCGCTTCATATCTTTTCCTTGATTCACAATGGCAAAGTGGCATAAAAATAATCTGATACCGAATGACAGACTAACCCTATGAATTCTCCATTAAAGAGGAATCTTGGAAAAAAACAGATATACAACGTGGGCGGAACAAGTAAAGACGGTCGATCTTCCAGCAGCATTGACAGCCAGGATGGAGGAAAGGGTGGACGCCTTTGCCCTGGAATTGCAAGGCGCAGGGTTGGCGCCTCCCGACGAGGAGCAGGTTCAAGAGGTTCTGCCCCTGATTTTTACTTGCAGTGACTTTGTGTACCAGTATTGTCTCCGTAGGCCGGAGGCCTTTTGCGAGCTTGCCCGGCATGATCTGCTCCAGGGGCGCGAAGAAGAGCACATGCGCCATGACTTGGAAGAACTCTGCAAGGATGTAGAGGACAAAACCGAACTCATGGGCGCGCTGAGGCGTTTTCGTAATCGGGAGATGGTGCGTATTGCATGGAGGGATTTGGCGGGCTGGGACGATCTTACGCATACCTTGCACAGCCTGAGCGCTCTGGCCAGGATCTGCCTGGATCAAGCCATTGTAAAACTAAGGGGATGGCTGATTAAAACCTGGGGAGCACCCACAGGACCGGGCGGCGAGGAAGTGGGTTTGGTGGTCATGGGCATGGGCAAGCTGGGCGCCCGGGAATTGAACTTTTCATCCGACATTGACCTCATCTTTGCCTACAAACAAAACGGAAACACCGCAGGCGGGAACAAAAGCATCACCAATCTGGAATTTTTCACCAAGTTGTGCAAAGACCTTGTCCAGACCATTGGAGCCACCACGGAACTGGGGCACGTTTTTCGGGTGGACATCAGACTGCGGCCGGACGGTGAAAACGGCCCCATTGTTATGCCCTTTTCCGCCATGGAGCACTATTATCAGTACCAGGGCCGGGAATGGGAGCGCTATGCATGGATCAAGGCAAGGCCAGTGGCCGGGGATATTGAAGCAGGCAAGGAACTTCTGCAGATTTTAAAACCCTTCCTGTACCGGAAATACCTGGATTACACCGTGTTCGAAGCCCTGAGGGAGATGAAACGCATGATCTCCCAGGAAGTTAAACGCAAGGGCTTGGAGCACAATATAAAAATTGGTCCCGGTGGGATTCGGGAAATCGAATTCATGGGCCAGGTCATGCAGCTCATCCGGGGGGGAATTATGCCTGCCTTGCAGGAGCCGGGCATCCTGGAGATCCTGGAGATCCTGAAAGAGCATAACCTTCTGCCATTGGATGTTTGCGAGGACCTGGCCAAGGCTTATGTGGTCCTGCGCCGCACGGAAAATCGCATACAGGAATTTGGAGATCGCCAGGAACATAAGATACCCCGAACCCTGACCGAACAAATGTGTCTGGCCCTTTCCATGGGTTTTTGGGCTTGGGAGGATTTTGAGCATTTTCTCAGCCGCCAGAGGCAAAAGGTCCAGAGCCATTTTGAAGAACTCCTTGCCGAGCCCGAGGAACGATCCGCCATAGGCGGAGACACCCAGGCGCTTTTGTGGGTCTGGCATCAGACAGTCTCCCGGGAGCAGGCGATTGAAATGCTTGCTCTGGCGGGGTTTGATGATCCTGAACAGGCGGAGTCGCAGATATCGGACCTGAAAAAATCACCCCAGGGCCGAAACCTTACGGAACATGCCCGGCTGCAACTGGACAGGCTGATCCCTGCTGTTCTGGCTGATGCGGGGCAGGCAAGCCAGCCGGAGTTGGCCCTGAAAAGGGTTCTCACCCTGGTGGAGGCCGTTACCCGGCGCACCGCCTATCTTTCCCTGATGGTGGAGAACCCCGAAGTTTTAAAACGCCTGATCATGCTGTGCGATTCCAGTCCCCTGATAGCTTCTCTGGTGACACGCTATCCCGCCTTGCTGGATGAATTGATGGACCCGAAAATCCTATACAATCCCTTGGACCGGTGGGAATTGGACAGGGATCTCCATCTGCGCATGAAGGGACTCAATCCCGAGGATGAAGAGGAATTCCTGGAACAACTCAGGATGTTCAAACAGGTCAATGTTCTGCGGGTTATTGCCGCGGATGTCACAGGAAGCCTGCCCCTCATGAGGGTGAGCGACCACCTTACCGAAATTGCCGAATGCATTTTGTCCAAATCTTTGGATATGGCATGGAATCATGTGGTGAAGAAACACGGCGAACCCACCTGCCTGTTGAGCCATTGCCAGTGTCAAAGGGGCTTTTCGGTGGTGGCTTACGGAAAACTGGGAGGCATTGAGTTGAGCTACGGGTCGGACCTGGACATGGTTTTTCTCCATGCCGGAATTACAGGAGAAATGACAAAAAGCTCCAACCCCTTGTATAACGCGGCTTTTTTCGCCCGTTTGGGCCAACGCGTCATACATATTCTGGGCGCCCATACCTCTTCCGGAATTTGTTATGAAACGGACATGCGTTTGCGCCCCAGCGGAGGCGGGGGTCTGTTGGTGAGTCATGTGGAAGCCTTTAACGATTACCAGCGCAATCAGGCCAGATCCTGGGAGCACCAGGCTTTGGTGCGAGCCCGCCCCGTGACCGGAGACGTGGGCATGGCCAGCCGATTTTACCGGATCAGACGGGAAGTGCTTTGCACCTATCGCAATGACACAAGCCTAAAAACCGAAGTTGTTAAAATGCGCAACCTCATGAAAAAAGAGCTGGAAAAGAAGAAACCAGGCCTTTTTGACATCAAGCAGGGCGCCGGTGGTATTGTGGACATTGAATTCCTGGTCCAGTACCTGGTTCTTTCCCGGGCTCATGACATTCCCAGCCTTACCGACTGGACGGATAACATGCGTCTGTTGGAAGCCATCACCGCAGCCCAGCTAATGCCGGAAACCATGTCCTCTGCGCTCAAGGAGGCCTATCTGGTTTTACGGGGCCATGTGCATGCCCTGGCAAGGGAGGACAAGCCAGCCCTGGTGGCGGAGGAAGAAGTGGCGGAGGTTCGTGAGACTGTCATGGCGGCCTGGAAGCATTTTTTCGGAAAATAGCTTGGAAATCGGATCTTGTGATCTTTATCACTTGCAATCCACCCTATGATTTATTATCGTGATGCCTCGGGAGAAGTCCCGAAAAAAAAAGCCGGAAGAGCAAGATAAAGCCGCATTGGGCAATACTTTGCTCCGTTATGCAATTTTTTTTTAGAGAAATTTTTTCCGAATCCGATAGTTTTGCAAACACGCAAAACGCTGGTGCATGGAAATATAGACGCTGACAATTTCGACAGAGCTTGGGAGGAGATATTGTGACAAGGACAGTTAAATTATTATCGATTTTTTCTTTTTTTGCGGCCATATGCATGGTTTTAGCCCCTGCTGCCGCACTGGCCGGGCAGGATGAATTCACCAATATGCTTGGCATGGAGTTTGTTAAAATTGAGGCAGGATCCTTTCAAATGGGCGCCCCCGAGGGGGATATGTATGAAGATGCCCAGCCTGCCCACAATGTGACTGTATCCAATCCCTTTTTTTTGGGGAAATTCGAGATCACCCGCAAGCAATGGGCCAAGGTTATGGGCCAGAATCCTGAAAAGGTATCCAATCCGGACAATCCTGTGGAAGAAGTCACTTATGAAGACGTGCAGCTTTTTCTGCTTAAGCTGAACAAGCTGGAAGGCACGGAAGCCTATAGACTGCCTACGGAAGCTGAATGGGAATACGCTGCCCGGGCAGGCTCTGCTTCCGCCTGTTTTTTCGGGGATGATCTGGCTAAACTGGGGGAATACGCCTGGTATTACGCCAACGCGGCATACACCCAGCCCGTAGGCCAGCTTAAGCCCAATGCCTGGGGCCTTTACGACATGTACGGAAACGTGTTTGAATGGTGCCAGGATTTTTACGGCCAGGAATATTACAAGGACAGTCCCGCACTGGACCCCAAAGGCATTGAAGCTGACCCCAAAGCCAGAAAAGCGCCCCCCAGAGTCGTGCGTGGCGGCGGTTGGTATTCCAAGGCCCAGTTCTGCACTTCGGCAGCCAGGAACAACAGCCTCAGTTCCCAGAAATTCATCGGATTTCGTCTGGTCAAGGATATTGAATAGACCTAACGGTTTTGTGTGATTTTAAAAAACGGAAAGGACGGCCACCGGGCTATCCTTTCCGTTTTTTTTTAATGCAACAGAATCTCAGACGGTTTCCTTAATCTGAATCATGAGGGCCTGCCCCTTGGCGCATACTTTGCCTTCGGCCAGCAGATCCACACCAATGGTCACCTTGCGTCCCTTGATTTCCAGCACCTTGCCCCGAAGCTCCACCTCCACACCCACAGGAGTGGGCGCCACATAATCCACCTTCAAAGATGCCGTGACAAAGCGGGGCATGGCGCCCGGAGCCAGTTGAATGCCCTCTTCCCTGGCCTTGGCGGCAGCAGCCGTGCCTGCCGCATGGCAATCGATAAGAGACGCAATAAGCCCACCGTAGAGAATGTGCTTCATGCCGCCGGTATAATGATCCCGGGGCTTCACATGGCATACGCTTTCGTCTCCGTCCCAATAGCTCTTGATTTGCATGCCGTGTTCGTTCAGACGACCGCAGCCGTAGCAGTGGGCGTAGTCGTCGGGATAATAGTCCTGAAAAGCCTCCAACTTGGTATCCATATCAAAACCTTTCCTTAATAGTTTATGGTGGCGGCAATCATAACATGTTCACCGGGTCCACATCAATGACAGCCCCCGGGCCATTGGCCGTGGTCCTGGACTGTATAATCCGGTTCACCTGCCTCAAATAGGCCCGGAAAGCCTTGTGATCCAGGCCTTTCAGCAGCATCTGCCAGCGGTACAGCTGGGCGATGCGGGCAATGGGCGAAGGAATGGGACCCAGCACCTGGATGGCATCCTTGAAGGATTTATCCGCCCACAGGAGTTTGCGGCATTCTTCTCCGATACCCCCTGCAAACCCGGCGGTCTCCTTGTTATCCTTGCCGGAAAAACGGATCTGGGCCAAGCGGGAAAAAGGCGGGTATTTCAACTGGTGTCTGAATTTCAATTCCTGGGCGCAAAAGGCCTCGTAGTCTCCGCTGCATGCCGTGGCAATGCAAAAATGCTCCGGGTTGTAGGTTTGCAAGATCACGCGGCCGGGTTTGTCTCCGCGCCCCGCCCTTCCCGCCACCTGGGCCAGAAGTTGAAAAGTCCGCTCTCCCGCCCGAAAATCCGGGAATCCCATGGACAAGTCCGCGCACACAATACCCACCAGAGTAATATTTGGAAAATCGTGCCCTTTGGTGACCATCTGGGTGCCCACCACAATGTCCGTGGTTTCCTCACGGAGGCCTTTAAGTACGGAAACCAGCGCCCCCTTTTTGCTGACCACGTCCCTGTCCAGGCGGGATATGGTTGCCTGGGGAAACAGGGTGTGCAGGGAGTCCTCTATCTTTTCCGTGCCCATGCCCATCATCTTCAGGTTGTGGGAGCCGCAGGAAGGGCATCCTTTGGTGATATCCTGGCAAAAACCGCAATAATGGCACTGAAAGGTTCCGTCGCCCTGGTGATAGGTCAGGGAAACATCGCAATGGCAGCATGTAATGGTTCCGCCGCACTCCAGGCAAACGGGAAAATTGGCGAATCCCCGCCTGTTCAGAAACAGGAGGGCCTGTTCACCCTTGTCCAGGGTCAGGGCAAGGTGGTGTTTGAGAACGTCCGTAAGCAGGGAGCGGTTGGTTCCTGTGGTGGCATTGCGCAAGTCCACCAGGGTCACCTCGGGAAAGGGCCTTTCGGCAACCCGGTTTTTGATGGAGATTTTTTTAAATTTGCCCGTGGTGCAGTTATGCCGGGAGGATATGGACGGAGTGGCCGAACCCAGCACAGTCACAGCTTTTTCCATATGGCAGCGCATAACCGCCAGGTCCCGGGCCTGATAGCGCAGGCGATTGTCCTGCTTATACGACTCATCGTGTTCTTCATCCACGATCACCAGGCCAAGATTCTTAACCGGGGCGAAAATGGCAGACCGGGCTCCCATGGAGATAGGCGCCTGGCCTCGTATTATGCGCATCCACTGGTCCAGGCGTTCACCATCCGACAAGCCGGAGTGCAGCACCGCCACTTTATCCCCGAACCGGGCCAGGAAACTCCGTTGCATCTGGGATATCAGGGCGATTTCCGGCACCAGGATTATGGACGATAACCCCATTTCCAGAGCTTTTTCCACACTCCGTAAATAAACCTCGGTCTTGCCGCTGCCTGTAACCCCGTGAAGCAGGCAGGTTTTGTACCCCTTGCCCAGAGCCTGGACTATACTATTGTAGGAATTTTCCTGCTCGGAGGTAAGGGTAAAGCGCTCGGTATCAGGCGGGATGGGCTCTCCAAAGGGATCACGGTAGACTTCTTTTTCAAAAACCTCGATTTCCCCGGCCTCCTCCATGACCCAGATCCAGCGAGGTGCAGATGGGACCTCTTTCTTCAAATCCCCCAGGGCCATATCCCCCTCGCGGGGCAGGATTTCCAAAATCTTATGCCGGGATTTCTGCCGGGCCGGTGCATCGCTTTTTTCAAGCACCGCCTTTAAATAGGTTTCGGTTTTTGATTTGACCCGGCCCTGTTGCAATACCCGCCGGATTTCCACATATCCTTTACGCTGCATGCTCAGGATGGTGGAAACCGAGGCCCCCTTGCCCGCTTTTTTCAACAATTGGTTTTGGGCCTGGGGACCAGCAGCCGCCAGGATTTCCAAAAGCCTGTGTTCCTTGGCGTTGGCGTCGCCCTGTTCCAAAGCCTCCTGACCTTGAGGGCATAGGTGGACCATGGCCAGTTCCAGGGCATTCACCCCGGAAGGCAGAGATTCTTTAATGGTTTGGCCGATGGGGTACAGGTAGTAGTCAGACAGCCAGCGGAACAGGGGAACCATGGTTTCCGGGAACAGGGGGGTCTCGTCCAGGATGTCCAGGATCGAACGGGCCTTAAACTCTTGGGGCTTTGGGGCGGTCCCCAGAATATAGCCTGTGACCCTTCGCCGCCCCAAGGGGACCAGCACTCTTTTTCCCGATTCGGCCAGACTTGCCTGGTCCGGCGAAACCTTGTAGGTCAGGGTATGGTCCAGAGGAGCTGCAACAGCCACCTCCAGATAGGCGTCCGGTTCAGAGGAGTTGTCCTGTTTTGTTCCAGGCTGCTTCATTATTCAAACGGACCGGTAAATACGCCGTCCTTGTATATGATGAGGGAATCCCCGGATTGCAAATGGGCGGTGACCGTCTTTTTTTCCGTGTTCACCAAATCCCAGTGCAGGGCCGAGTCGTTGAAACCCAGTTGTTTTTTCAGGGCGGCGTCAAGCTGTTTTACGTCCCCGGCATAGGTGTCTGCGTACGAAGCGCCAATGGCCACGTGGCAGTTGCCGAATTTGCCACCGTAGTTTTCGTCAAACAAGGTGTTTGCCATGAATTTGTCAATCTTGGAAAAGGTCTTGTCTGTCAGGGAAAACTCGCCCAGCCTGCCGGCCCCCTGGTCCATGGCCACCTGTTTTTTCACAAAGTCCTCGCCTTCCAGGGCGGAGACTTTTTTTACTTTGCCCTTGGAGAACTCCAGACGGACCCCCTTGACGTAGTTGCCGCTCCTGAAGGAGGGCTGATTGGCATAATAAACCCCTTCGGTCCCGCGCCAGTCCGGGGAAAGAAACAGCTCGAAGCTGGGGATATTGTGGCCGGAAATGCCTATCCAGCGGCGCTTTTCGCCCGGGGCGACCCTGAGGTCCATATTGGCAGACTCCACATGATAGTATCCCACATCCATGTTGTTAAGCCACGCCTTAAGGGCAATGGCCCGGTCAAATAGTTTCTTCCATTGGGCGGAGGGGTCTTCATGGTCCAGCAAACAAGCCTTGAGCCATTGTTCCGTATAAGATTTAAGGGACATGCGGGCTTGTTTGGCAAGCTCCGGGGTGGGTATTATTCCAAGGGTCCAGCCAAAGCTCCCTTGCTGCTCCCTTTTGTCCAGGATATCCCGAAAAGGTTTACGGGCCACGGCGGCCTTGCCCATTTTCGCAGAGTCGATATGGGCCAGATGGGTGAGGGATTCCGGCGCCAAAAGGCTGACGCTCCCATTGATATTCCTGAAGAGCTCCTCATCCCCGGGGGCGATAAAAACCAATTGTTTGGAATTGGCATCCTCGTAGAACTGGCGTTCCATGGTGGGGGTATAGCTCAATCTGAGTACCGGATTCATACCTTTTTTCAAAAGCATGGCCTGGAGGACCTCGGCCATTTCAAGGGCTGGCCGGTCATACCGGACCAGAATGATATCGCCTTTCTTATATTTCTCCAGCCTGGCGGTAGAAAGTCCCCACCACAATACCTGCGCGTATTTCTGCAATAACTCAAAATCCATGTTCGCCTCCGTATGTATTGCCCAATCAGGCCTTTGCTTATTTTTTGGTCCGGATGATAACCAATCGGATCGGGGATAGTCCGCCTTCTTGACAGGGTTCCAATGATTACATACTATCGACCGGCAAAGCAAGACCACAAGCTATTTCCACAATACATTATGGAGACTCGCATGAACGATTCCAATGAAACGTTACTTATCAACGCCAACATCGAAATTCCGGTGGAAGCCCTCAAAACCATTGTGGCCCGCGCCAAGGAAGCGGCCGGGGCGGATGCCAAGGGTGTGTACCGGGTGGACACCTCCGACGCAGTCAACACAATGATCTCCCGATTCCTGATTGAAAGGGATTTCATGGATTTTGTTTCCGATCTGTCCAATTATAAGGACAGGTCCTGATTATGGCCCCCAAAATCCAATACGAAAAGGACCTGAACGAGTCCCAATATGATGCTGTAACCACCCTGGAAGGCCCTATGCTGGTCATTGCCGGGGCAGGTAGCGGCAAAACCCGGACCCTTACATACAGGGTGGCCCGTCTGGTGGATTGCGGCGTACCCCCTGAACGCATCCTGCTTCTTACGTTCACTCGCAAGGCTTCGGGAGAAATGCTCCGGCGGGCAGGTCAGCTATTGGAGATGAATTGCGACGAGGTGGCTGGGGGGACCTTCCATTCTTTTTCCCACCAGATGTTGCGCCGTTATGCCTACAAACTGGGGTTTGATCCGGGCTTTGTGATCCTGGACCGCCCTGATTGCGAAGCCCTTGTGGACAGCCTGCGTAAGGAATATGTTCCCAAGGGCACCCGGAACTTCCCCCGAAAAGGGACCGTCGCCTCCATTTTCAGCCGAAGCGCCAACACGGGCATGAGCGTGGAAAAAATCCTGTTTGATGAATATACCCATTTTATTCCCCATAAGGATTACCTGGACAACATGTTCACCCAGTACGCCCTGACCAAGTCCCGCGAAAGCCTCATGGACTTTGATGACCTGTTGCTCCACATGCGTATTTTATTAGCCACGGAGCCGGATATCCGCGAGGCCATGGCGAAAAAGTACGACTACATCATGGTGGACGAATACCAGGACACCAATACCATCCAGGCGGATATTTTGCGTTACCTGGGGCAGGGCCATCAGAACGTCATGGTTGTGGGGGACGACTGCCAAAGCATTTACGGATTCCGGGGCGCCAACTTTGAGAACATCATGCGCTTTCCCGAGGTCTTTCCCAATACAAAAATTATTCGCCTTGAGGAAAACTACCGGTCCTATCAGCCGGTTTTGGATGTGACCAACGGCATTGTCAAGCAGGCTACCAGAAAATACACCAAGACCCTGTTCACCAATCTCCAGGGCGGCGCAGCTCCATCCCTGGTGAGTGCGCCGGACGAAAACTCCCAGTCCAATTTTGTGGTGGAAGAAATCAAAAGGATGCAGAGCCAGGGGATTCCCTTAAAGGAAATCGCCGTGCTTTTCCGCGCCGGTTATCAGGCCTTTGACCTGGAGGTGGAGCTTACCCGGGCAGGGATTAAGTTCGTCAAATACGGGGGGTTCAAGTTTATGGAATCCGCCCATATCAAGGACGTACTGGTGCATTTAAGGATTGCCGCCTTTCCCACGGATCGCCTTAGCTGGAACCGGGCGCTTATGTTATTGAATAAGATAGGTCCTAAAACCGCCCAGACACTGACGGATAAAATTTGTTCGGGCCAGGATCTGGCGTCCATCAAGCCCGCCCCTTCCATCAAATCAGGATTCAATCTCCTGCGGGACTTTATTTTCGACCTTTCCCGGCCAGGTCAAAAGGTTTCGGACCTGGGCAAAAAGGTCCTGGAATACTACAAGCCTTACCTGGAAACCAATTTTGACAATTGGCCCAAGCGGCAAAAAGACCTGGACCAGCTTGTCACCATGATGGACAGGTATGGCACGGATCTTGAAAAGTTTATTCACGACGTGACCCTGGAACCTCCCAACAGTACGGTGGAGGAGGTTCTATCCGTAGGCGAGGCGCCGCCGGACCGCATGGTCCTGTCCACCATCCATTCGGCCAAGGGGTTGGAGTGGGAGGCTGTTTTTGTGATCTGGACCTTGGAAGGCCGCTTTCCTTCCCGCCAGGCTGTGGCCAAACAGGGAGACAGCCTGGAAGAAGAGTTGCGCCTCATGTACGTGGCTGCCACAAGAGCGAAAAAGGAGCTTTTTTTTGTGCATCCCATGGATGTTTTCGATCCTGCAACCATGACCTATTTATACCGTCCCTCCCGGTTTTTGGAGGTTTTACCCAGATCGGTGCTTAGGCGGGTGTCTTATTAGCGGTTTTTAACCTCGCACTTGTCCCGGAGGTAATATGCAGACCTTAACCATCAGGATGTTTGCACGCTTTACGGGCCTTTTTTTGACTGTCTTGCTGGTGTTGTCCCTTTCCACGGAATCTTGGGCGGAAATCCAGGAGGCTTCGGGTGCAAAGGTTCAAATCGTGATTGGAGGAACCGGTTCCTCCCTGGGTGCGGCTCGTTTATTGGGTGAGGCCTTCATGGAAGCTAACCCCGGTGTCGCGGTCAAGGTCTTGCCCAGCCTGGGAAGCAGCGGGGGCATCAAAGCCTTGCTGCAGAAAAAGGTGGATCTTGCCTTGAGTGTGCGTCCCCTGAAAAAAAGGGAACTCGTCCAGGGCCTGACTTCCATTGCTTATGCCATGACCCCCTTTGTTTTCGCCACTACGGCTGCCTCCTCCGGGTCGGGAGTCACGAAAAGGCAATTGGCGGATATTTATTCCGGGGATTCCCTCACATGGCCGGACGGCAGTCCCATTCACCTGATTGTGCGACCGCCCAAGGAATCGGACACCCTGCTTATCAGATCCATGTCTTCGGAAATGGATAAGGCGATGGACAAAGCACTCAAACGGAATGGCATGATGTTTGCCGTGACAGACCAGGAAACAGCGGATCTGTTGGAGTCCATAAAAGGTTCTCTGGCGTCCCTATCTCTTGGGCAGATTATAGCAGAGCAAAGAAACGTCAAGGTGTTGGCCCTGGAAGGCATTCCGCCTTTGATTGACGCCAAAGTAAACCCGGCCTATTCCTATTATAAAACCTACTACCTGATATTTCGGCCGGACATGTCGTCGACTGCACGGGAATTCGTTGAATACATTCTGTCAGCCCAAGGCAGGGAAATTTTGGAGTCTTCCGGTCACTTTCTGCCTTAAATTCGTCCTGAGGGGCCAATATGCCAAACCGCATTAGCGCTGTCACCACCTTGTTATCAGGAATCATCTCCGGGCTTATAGCCCTTGGAATACCCACTGTATACTTTGCAACAGCCTTCCAACATGAAAGCGCTGTAGTCAGCACGGCCGCCGAAATAACGACCCGGACCGCAAGCAATTTTGCTGCGCAATATCCAGGGCTGTGGCCTTTTATGGAAGAGCGTCTGGAAGAAATTGTCCTTCGGGGCGGAGGAGATGTCCCTGAGGGGGTTTCCAAAAAAATTTTTGACCAGGATATGAATCTGGTCATGGAAATTCCCCATGACACGGAATTTCCCGCCATTACCATGAGCAAAAATTTTTGGATTTCAGGAAAACCCGTGGGTTTTGTGGTTTTGGAACGTTCGTATCGTCCGCTACTTAAAAAAACCGCCATGGCTCTATTGGTCGGTTTGCTGATGGGCTTCATCACTTTTTGGACCTTACGCCGTCTGCCCATCCGGGCCTTAAACCGGGCTCTGGCGGATTTGTATGAAGAAAAAGAAAAATCCAGCGCCATTTTAAAGGGCATTGGCGACGCTGTCATAACCATTGACAAGGATTTGCGTATTCTTTCCGCCAACCTGAGGGCGGAGGTTATTCTTGGAATTCCCCAGGATGTGCTTCAAGGACGTTTGCTGGAAGCTGTTTTTTCCACAGACCATTTTAAAAAGTCAGAACTTCTTTCCTCCTTCTTCAAAAGAGTTGTTTTGCAGGGGGAAATACTGCTTTTCCCCAATGATATTGTCCCAACAAAGGGAGAAAGACGTTTTCTCAGCCTGAGTGGGGCGCCGGTCAAGGACAATCGGGGCGTTATTGTGGGAGGGGTGTTTGTCATCCGGGACGTCACCCAGCATCATCAATTGCAAGAGGAACAATTAAAGCTCCGGCAGTTGGAGTCCCTTGGCGTGCTTGCGGGCGGCATAGCCCATGATTTCAATAATCTACTCACAATTATCCTGGGAAATACCGAAATGGTAGCCGCAGACATGGCTCCGGGCAACCCGGACCGACAACTTCTCTTGAATTCCTGCGAGTCCATTGAACACGCCCGAAGTCTGACAGCCAGGCTATTGACCTTTTCTTCCGGCGGCGCTCCTCTAAAAGAAGAAACCGACATATCCGAGCTTATACAACAGCGATGTGAGTCCCTTTTAGGAGGGTCTGACATCAAGGCCAAATATGATTTGCCTCCAAGCCTTTTTCCCGTGTTGGTTGATAGTGTTCAGATGGGACAGGTGGTGCAAAACATCGTTCTAAACGCTAAAGAGGCCATGGAAGCGGGGGGAGAACTCAGCGTTCGAGGCGAAAACCAGGTCCTGGACGGGAAGAATCTCCTCCAACTCAGTCCCGGGCCTTATGTCCGGATTTCCTTTTCAGATACGGGCTGTGGAATTGCCCAAGAAGACCAATCCCGAATATTTGAGCCCTATTTTTCCACCAAGAGCCGAGGGAGTCAACGGGGTATGGGTTTGGGGCTTGCCACCTGCCTTTCCATTGTGAAAAAACACGGAGGCGATATCACCGTGGAGTCCACTCCTGGCCAGGGCGCAGTCTTTCATGTGATCCTTCCAGCCAATTAGCCGCCCCCTTGCATTGTCGGCCCGGTTGTTTTAATAGGTAGCCATCTGTTAAACAATCAGGCTTGTTTCCAATAGGCATTCAAGGAATTCATGACACAGGCGCAAAACGCACTCACAAACGGCCAGGAATGTCTTCGGGTCTATGCCAGCAACAGCCTCAGAGTATTGGCCGGAAAATTGGCGGACTTGATAGGCCAGGCGCCTCTGCCCCCCCTGGAACCGGAAGTGATCCTGGTCCAAAACCCGGTCATGGGGCGTTGGCTCCACTTGACGCTTGCTGAAATCAATCAGGGTTGCGCCAACCTTTGTATCTCCATGCCCAATGCCTACATGCACGAGTTATTCTCCAGAGTTGTCCCCCATGCCGGGAACGAGGAGCAATCCCCCTTCTCTCCCTGGGCCATGACCTGGCGTATCATGGATGCCTTGGACCGATTCCTGGATTCCCCTCCGTTCACGGAAATCCAACGATACCTGCAGGACGACCCGGACGGACGCAAGCGCTTTGGGCTAAGCAGCCGGGTGGCAGGAGTCTTTGACCGTTACCTGCTGTTCAGGCCAGGAATGGTTTTGAACTGGGATCAGGGCAAAGGGGAACATTGGCAGGCATTGTTATGGCGGGAAATCAGCCGGGATTTCCCCCGGCAGCATAGACCCGCCCTGCAACAGGATTTTTTCAGGGCTTTGGACACATCTTCCCCCGCCCCGGAGTCACTTCCCAAACGGATTTCCTTGTTCGGGGTATGGGGCATGCCGCCATACCACCTGAGTATTTTTTCAGGTTTAAGCCGAGTCCTGCCTGTAAATCTTTTCCATGTCAGTCCGTGCAGGCAATATTGGGCCGATGCGCTTTCCAACAGACAGATAACGCGTATCACATCCCAGAGTCCTTTTACCCCTCACGAGGAATTGCATCTGGAAAAGGGCAATGCCCTTTTGGCCACCCTGGGAGGGGTTGGACGGGATTTTTTAAGCCTGCTCATAGACAGGGATTGTCATCCTGAGGAAATCTACGCAGAACCCTTTGGGGTGGAATTGCTGGGAATGATTCAGGGTGAAATACTGGATTTGACGGGTGCAGAGAGTCCGGAAAAACGCCAGGCGCCCAAGGGAGACCGCTCCCTATCCATCCATAATTGCCACAGCCCCATGCGGGAAATGGAAGTGCTTTATGATCACGTGCTCCGTTTCCTGGAAGAAAACCCTGGCCTGGAGCCTCGGGATATTCTGGTCATGGCCCCGGACATGGATCTTTACGCTCCCTATGTGGAGGCTGTTTTTTCCTCCCCCGGGTCCGATGGAACCCGCATTCCGTATAGCATCGCCCACAAGGAAATCCGGACAATCAGCCCCGGCATCAACGCCTTCCTGGAAATCATGGAGCTATGCCAGGGCCGTTTTGAAGCTGTTTCAGTCCTGGATGCAGCGGGTCTGCCCCCGGTGGCGGAAAAATTTGGTTTTTTTGAAACAGACCAGGACACCCTTGCCCAATGGGTCTCACAGACCCGCATCCGATGGGGGGCAAATGCGGACAGCCGACAGGCCCTTGGATTGCCCGGCATGGGGGAAAACACCTGGGAAAGCGGCCTGGATCGCCTTTTGCTGGGCTATGCCATGTCCGGCAGCCAGGAGGATTTTTTCCAGGGCATCAGCCCCTTTGACGACCTTGCCATGGAGGATGCTCCCCTGTTGGGCCGTTTTACCGGTTTTGTCGCCTCCCTGGTCAGTTTATCTGAAAAAATGACCCATCCCCACACCATTGTGGAATGGGTAAATATCCTGGAGGGAATGGTTTTTGATTTCCTTGGCCCGGAAACCGACGACATCCATTTACTGCAAATTGCCCTGTCCAAATTATCCGCAGCTGAGACAGAGCACGGTTTTTTCCAACCGGTGTCGATTTCCGTGGTTAAGGCTGGTCTCATAAACCTTCTGGGTAAAAGCATGCCCAGCGCAGGCATAATGAGGCGGGGCATCAATTTTTGTTCCATCAGCCAGGGCGCGGGGATTCCATCGCCGTTGATTTGCCTGGTGGGGATGGATGACGGCGCTTTTCCCCGGCAGGAAGTAGCGTTGGGGTTTGACTACATGGCCCGATCCCCAAAACTGGGAGACCGATCCCCTCGGGGGGATGACCGGTTCGCCTTTTTGCAAGCTATTCTTAACGCGGAAAAGACGCTTCATATTTCCTATGTGGGCCAGGGCATACAGGATAACGCCCCTTTGTGCCCCTCCCCCCTGGTGAGTGAGTTGATCGACTATGTGGAGGCGGGTTTTGATCTTTCCCAGGCAAGTCCTCTAATAACTATCCATAAGTTGCAGGCTTTTGATCCTGCCTATTTTTCCGGACAAACGCCCGGCCTTTTCAGTTATTCCCGTCAGCTTTGCCAGGCAGCCATAATGTTGCAAAAAAGTAGAAAGTCTCCCCGGGTTTTTTTCCAGCAATCCATTGCCATGCCCCAAGATGCCGAACGCTCTGTGGACCTGGAAACCCTTTGCAGTTTTTTCAGGCTTCCCGCACGCTTTTTCCTGCGGGAAAGGATTGGGTTAGTCCTGGATGAGTTGTCCGGCGTTGTGGAAAGCGCGGAGCCATTCAATCTTGGCGGACTGGAGAGGCATCGCATGGCTGGCCTTATGGTGGAAAAAACCGCTCAGGGTCATCATCCTATGGATCTATTCCCCATGGCCAAAGCACAAGGGGAACTTCCCCATGGAAACGTGGGGACATGGGCCTTTAACCAACTGGCGGAACAAATGGCCTCCTTTGCAAAAAATACAGCCTCCAGGCTCGCCAGCGCCACCCGGCGCATTGATGCAGAGGTGGAACTGGAGGGATACCGGGTCCGTGGAAGGCTGGACCCCGTAGGCCCCCAAGGCCTTTTTTTATACCGGACAGCCACGGTCAAGGCCTATGACCGGTTAAACGCGTGGATACGGCATCTTTTACTGTGCCTTGCCAAGCCTGAGTCCGGACTGGAAACTTTTTATGCGGGCATAGACAAAACAGTGCGTTTTGATGGTCTGCCAGAGGATGAAGCCCTAAGGCATTTGGCGGAGCTACTATCCATCTTCTCCCAAGGCCTGGAAAAACCTGTCCCTTTTTTCCCCGAGACATCCTTTGCTTTCGCCAAAGCCCTGGCAACGTCCAGGGACCATGCCAAAGCCCTTGGCGCAGCGCGGGGCAAGTGGGAACCTGGATTTTACAATAACGGGGAGTCCCTGAACGCCTATTCAGCCTTGTGTTTTGAAGGCCAAAACCCCCTTTCCCGGGATTTTCAGGCCATAGCAACCCGGGTTTTCGGGCCGGTCCTGGAGTATCAGCAAGAGGGAGGGTGGTAATGGCAAAGGCTTCCGAAGCGCAATATGCCCCCCTGGAAGGGGTGAATCTCATAGAGGCCTCGGCAGGCACGGGCAAGACATACACTCTCACCAGCTTGTTTTTGCGTCTGCTCATTGAGAAAAGGCTGTTTATAGAACAAATCCTGGTGGTAACCTTTACGGTAGCCGCCACCCAGGAGTTGAAGGACCGCATACGGCAACGTTTGAAAATCGCCCGGGATGCTTTTGCCGGCCTGCCTGTGGACGATCCCTTTGTGGAAAAAATTGTGCAGGAAAACCATTCCACCCTGAGCAGGCTGCGCGTGGAAGACGCCATCCGCAGGTTTGACGAAGCCGCCATTTTCACCATACACGGGTTTTGCCAACGCATCCTGGGAGAAAGCGCTTTTGAATCGGGAGTTTCCTTTGACGCCGCCCTGGTGACGGAAACCAGGGATTTTTTCCTGGAAATTGCTCAGGATTTTTGGCGCAAGGAGTTTTACCAAGCCCCCTTATCCCTCATTGCCCATGCTATACAAAAAAACCGCACCCCTTCCCATTATGCAAAATTGCTGGCTTATCACGCCAAATATCCGGGCATTGCAGTGGCGCCCCAGGCAGACCGGCCAGATCTTGCAGCCCAAAGCCAATTTGAAAACGCCAGGAAGATGGTGGCCCAATCTTGGCCCCAGTCCAGGGATCAGGTGTTGACAGTCCTTAAAAGCGGAAACCTTAAAGCCAATCAGTACGGTAAACCTACGGATGAAAACGGCAAGGCCCAGGCCTTTATCACGGCCATGGAAGCCTATGTAAACCAAGAGGGCATGGGCTTTCCCCTGTTTGAGCAGTTCAAATATTTTACTTTGGATTGTATACAGGACGGCACAAAGAAGAACTGTACCGTGCCAGACCTGGAATTCTTCCGCCTGTGCCAGGATTTGCAAACAGCAGCCCAAGACATGGAGCAGGAACTGGACCAGTTTCTTCTTTACCTGGATAGGGAGATCTTCCGGTTTGGCGAGAAAACCATTCCTAAACGAAAAAACGCCAAAGACATAAGGTTTTTCGATGATTTGGTAATTAACTTTAAAAACGCCCTTTCCAGCCCCATGGGTCCTGCCCTGGTGGCGACTGTTCGGAAAAAATATCTGGCCGCCCTTATCGACGAATTTCAGGACACGGACTCTGCCCAGTACGAAATTTTCCAAGCCCTGTTTTCAGGGCGCAATCAGGTGCTTTTTCTCATTGGGGACCCCAAACAGGCCATATATGCGTTTCGCGGCGCCGATCTTTTTTCCTATCTTCAGGCTTCCAGAAAGGCGGAAAAAAACTATACGCTTACTCATAACTGGCGCTCCTCCCCCCCACTGATCCAGGCTGTGAACAGCATTTTTTCCCGTAATAAAAACCCCTTTGTGCTTGAGGAAATCCGTTTCACCCCGGCGCTGCCCAAACCGGATATTGCCCCCTGCACGGGGCCGGAAAAAGGCCAGAGCCCGCCCATGGATATTTGGGTGCTGCCTCCCCGGGATGGCAAGGCCGTAGGAATTGGCATGGCCCAGGACATTGCCGTGCAGGCCGTAGCCTCGGAAATCAGCCGCTTGTTGTCCAGCAAGCACAAAGGAGAGTATTCTCCCGAAGACATAGCCATTCTGGTGCGGAAAAATTCCCAGGCTCTGGCAGTGCAGGAAGGGCTCAGACAAGCGGGAATCCACAGTGTTTTAAAAAAGACAGGCAATCTTTTCGAAACACCCGAAGCCCTGGAAACCCGCAGAATTCTGGCGGCTATCGCCAACAACCGCCTCCCGGGCATTAAATCCGCCCTCAGCACTAGTTTGCTAAACTGGCCGGCCCATAGGCTGGAAAGGCTGATTCCGGGCGAGGCCGAGGTGGAAACCGTCCTCAGTCTGTTCTCCGGCTTGCATGAGAGTTGGCAACAGCATGGTTTTATACGCATGTTCATGACATTCCTGCGAGGACAAGACGCGCCAGCCACCCTTTTGTCCTTACCGGAAGGGGAGCGGCGTCTGACTAACATCATGCACCTTGCCGAGGTGCTCCATCAGGCGGAAAAGGAAAGAAAACTCGGCGTTTCGGGCCTCATAAAATGGTTGGACCGACAGATGGACCCGGCCACGCCACGGAGCGAGGAGCACCAACTGCGCTTGGAAAGCGATGCCCAGGCCGTCCAGGTGGTGACCATGCACGGAAGCAAGGGGCTTGAGTTCCCCGTGGTTTTCTGCCCGTTCCTTTGCCAGGATTCTCTGCCCAGAAAAGGGGAACCTCTCACTTTTCATGACCCGGAAAACAACGAACGCCTGACATTGGACCTGCGGGGGGAATCTTCCCCTAACAAAGACCTCGCCCAATTGGAAACCCTGGCCGAAAACGTGCGCCTTGCCTACGTTGCCCTTACCCGGGCAAAACAGCGGTGTTATGTGCTTTGGGGCGCCATCAACAAGGCGGGGACATCCGCCCCGGCCTATCTCCTCCACGGGGGCCGTGTAGACAAAGGCAAGGTGTCCGTCCCAATGGTCCTCCAGGACCTGCCCGGTGACCTGGAAGAGCTGGCCAGGGATTCCAATGGCTGCATACGTGTTCTGGCGCCGCCGGAGGAAATTTTTCCCGCTTCCCTGGAGGGATGCGCCCCAGCCCCTCTGTTGGAGCATAGGCAGTTTGCGGGAAGCCCGGACCTTTCCTGGAATGTCACCAGTTTTTCGGCCCTTTCCATGGACAAGCCCGGCAAGGCCGAACCCGGCAACGACGAAGCCGTCATCCCCGGTTTGCAGCAAGAGATTTTGCCGGAATCCGAGGAGGAGGGCATCAACATATTTACCTTTCCTCGGGGGACCGGTCCGGGAATCATGCTTCATGATCTTTTTGAAAACATGGACTTTACTTCAGTGAAACCGGGATTTCCCCAAGACCTTGCGGCGGAAAAACTGGCTGTCTATGGATTTGAGGAACAATGGATTTCCCCGGTTACAAACATGGTGGATAATGTCTTATCCTGCCCTTTGCAAAATGGCGGGCAGGATTTCACCCTCAGCCACATTCCCTTGTCCGCCCGGTCCAATGAAATGGAATTTTATTTTCCCATAAAAAAAATATCGCCCGGGTCCTTTGCCGAGGTGTTTGGGACAGGCCCCGAGAAAAACAACGGCAGGCTGTTTTTCTCGCCGGTAAAAGGTTTTATCCGCGGTTTCATGGACATGGTTTTTTGTTTTGAAGGCCGGTATTACATTGTGGACTGGAAATCCAACCACCTGGGGAATCAGGTGGAGGATTATGGTCAGGAATCCCTGGCCCGGGCCATGATGCACCATAAGTACGATTTGCAATACCTTCTCTACACTCTGGCCCTGGACCTGCATCTTAAACAAAGGCTGAAAGGCTATACATACGAACGCGACTTTGGCGGTGTCTTTTACATTTTTTTGAGGGGTGTGGATAAACGTAAGGGGCCTGAATACGGTATTTTTCATGACTGCCCATCCAGGGAAACAATCCAACACCTTAAGAGCAATCTTTTATGAATGAATTTGAAGAGATAGATGTTCGGTTTGCTTCCTTTCTGGAACGGTTGGCAGGCGGCCGTGACCCCATACTCCATTCAGCCGCAGCCCTGGCATCCCAAAAAACCCGCGCAGGCCACACCTGCGTGGAATTGGACTCCGAGTTGAAGCCAGGCATGCTCCTTGAACAAGATTTCCAGCAAGACACCTCCAGTTGGGTGCAGGCCCTGCGAAAATCCCCGGTTGTCGGCATGCCCGGGGACTACAAACCCCTAATCCTGGATCATGCAGGCAGGCTGTATCTGCACAGGTATTTCGAAGACCAAGCCCTTGTGGCGAAAAAAGTCCGTGCGTGGTGCGGGCCGGACCCTCAGTATGCAGATATACCAGGGCTGACCAGGGAGTTGGACCGGCTTTTCGCGCCTTTGCCTGAAAATGAAACCGACTGGCAAAAAGTGGCTGCGGCAACGGCTGTCCTGCGCCGGTTTTCCGTGATTTCCGGCGGCCCCGGTACCGGAAAAACCACCATTGTGGCTCGTATTGTCTTTCTGTTGTTAACCCTGGCAAAAGAAAAACCGCCAACCATCGCCATTACCGCGCCCACGGGCAAGGCTGCCGCCCGTCTGCTGGAATCCCTTGGCAAGGAGTTGGGCAAGCTGGACATCCCCAAGGAGTTACAGGACGCCATCCCTTCGGGATCCAAAACAATCCATCGGCTCATGGGTGCGCGTTTCAACTCGAACCAATTTTTGCACCACGCTAAAAATCCGCTCCATGCCGACATTCTCATTGTGGACGAAGCCTCCATGGTGGACTTGGCTCTTATGGCCCGGCTTATGGAAGCCCTTCCCGACCATGCCAAATTGATTCTATTGGGCGACAAGGACCAGCTTGCCTCCGTCGGGCCAGGGTCGGTCATGGGCGACATTTGCTCCGGCCCCGGAGCCCGGTGTTTTTCTCCGGAATGGTCCCGGACAATCACCAAGGTGACAGGCCAAAAAGTCCAACAAGAGGATGGCCTTCCGCCCATCGCGGACAGCATCGTGCATCTTACAAAAAATTACCGTTTTTCCAAGGATTCGGGGATTGGCGAACTGGCGAGGTTTGTGGTGGAAGGCGATGTGGCCGGAGCCGTGGAGAGTCTGCACCAGGGCAGGGAAATCATTTACAGCCCTGTCAGCAATCCCCAAAGCCTCCCCCCGTTGCTGGCGGCTCCGTTAAAGGAAGGTTTTTCCCAATACATGGAAGCGAGCACACCCCGGGAGGCTTTGGAAAAATTTACCGGGTTTCGCATTTTATGCGGGGTGCGCCAGGGGCCGTGGGGCGTGAACGCTGCCAACAGCCAAGTGGAAGCCATATTTTTGCAGGAGGGGGTGATTCGCCCCCAGGATTTTCCATGGTTTGAAAAGCGACCTGTGGTCATCAACCGGAACGACAGCGAGATGGAACTATTCAACGGGGATAATGGAATTCACATGGCGGGACAGGTGATTTTTCCAGGAGGTCAGGGAGAATTCAGGCATTATGCCCGATCCATGCTCCCGGCCCACGACACAGCTTTCGCTATGACCGTGCACAAAAGCCAGGGTTCGGAATTCACCTCTGTTTTGTTGATCCTGCCCCAGGAAAACTCGCCTGTGCTGACCAGGGAATTGCTCTATACCGCCATCACACGCGCCCGGTCCGGGCTTCACATTGTGGGAAGCCTGCCTTCCTTGAGAAAGGCCGTGCAAAGCCCGACCCACCGGCCTTCAGGGTTGCAGGACGCCTTATGGGCGCCTGACAGCGAATAGGGAGCTCAGCCCATGGCGCCGGCCAAAATGCGGTTGATTTCCGCCAGCACGGGACCTGCATCCTCCTGGTGTTCCCGGGGGATCATAAGCCCTGGGACAGGTTCATTGGTGAGAAGCGCTTCCTCCTCCTGACCGGAATCCAGGAATTTCAAAACCAGGGACATGTTGCCGAATTTCCCCGGGCAATCCAGGGCTTCCACAGCCTGGAGGAAAACCTGGTTTAGCGTCAGCCAGTAGTCTTCCATTTCAGCATATCCCCCGGCCCTGCAACGTTTGCTGGACAGCATAACCCGGCATCCCAGGGGGCGGACCGGATATATGGTGCAGGCATTGTCTTCCAAAAACGGGCAGGGGTTGAAGTGATCCGGTTTTTGTTCCACCGGGGGCTCCCTGCGTTCCATGCAGCACCGGGCCAGGCCGTTGGTGGTGATGGCGGGCCTGAAGAGCTCTCCCAGCCCCTGGTTTTGAGGCACGGGTTTATCGCCCGCCTTGAAAAGATAGTCCAGGATGGCTTGGCCTTCCAGGGTGGTCATGGTCACATGGGTGGTGCAGCACGAGGCGCACCCTTTTTCGCAAACAACCGGCCAGGGCGCGGCGGTACGTTCCAGCAGGGAATACAGGCGCATGAGCGCGGTGGTCTTTTTATTCATAGGGGGCCTATTTCAATCCCGGAAATAAGGATAACTGGTCGTATTTAGCCAGACATTTGAGGCAATATTTCTTCTTGGAGGCCATGACCCTGCAAACAGTCACGGCAACCATTTGCTCTCGTTTTTCACACCAGCGGAAAGTGGTGTTTTCTTTCTCCGCCTTGTCGTTTCCCATTCCGGTCAATGGTTATCCTTTTGTGTCACGATTTTTCCAGTGACTGTTCACAAAGTTTTGTACCGCGTCTTCATATCCCGGGGCGTCAGGCGAATCGCTATGACCCGAGCCCTTGCCAATAAACAGAGAAGCCTGTCCCGGCTTGAAATATCCCAGCAATTCCCGAGCCATGGACAGGGGAAATTTTTCGTCGAACTCCCCGTGGATCAGCAGCACGGGCATGGAAATCTGCTTCGCCAGATTGCCCGGGCTTTGGGCGTCGATCATTTTTCCGTAGATCAGGCTCATCCATAACAGAACCATGGGGCCAAGTAACAGGCCAAAGGCTTTGTTGAAGCTGGTATACAGAAAAAAAAGCGCCCGCCGGGTGTGGGGATAACAGCCTTCCAGGATGAGCAGTTTTACCTGGTTCTGCTTGTTGTGGGCCGCAATGATCGCCCCCCCGGCTCCTGCGGAATGCCCGTAGAGGATCACCGGTTCCTTGACCCAATCCAGCACGGCCTCGATGTCCTCGGCGAACCGGGCCGCCTGCATCCACCGTTTGGGGGTGGATTTGCCATGGTCCCTGGCGCTATGCATGACCGTGGTAAAACCCATACGGCCCAAAAGCCTTGCCCGTGGCACCATGCGATCCCGGTTTCGGCTCCATCCATGGGCGAAAACCACGGTCCCGCGGCTGGGGCTGTTTGGGGTCACCTTCCAGACTTCCAGAGATCCGCCGCCCACGGTGGGAATGCGGGTGTCTTCCAGGGTTCCCCAGTCAGGGCTTTCTGATACGGGCCTTCGGGGAAGTTGATGCACCAGATAGGTTGCAACCAGAGTCAGGGCCAGATAAACACAAAGAGCAAGAACAAACCAAAACATATGCACACCGTTCAAAAACCGTGAAAAAACGCCGTTGGGGAACTCTATCCTGTCAGCCATGTATTACACCACAGCCGCCAATAGGTCAAAGTAAAGAATCCGGGTGGGCGCTTCCTCAAGACCTCCCTGGTAAACAGGCGAGGCGCCAATATGCGGAATTGAATTTGGAAGGGATGATTCCCTTCTATTTGCGCCATTATGGAGAGGAACATCTGGCCGGGCCCCAAAATGGTTCCTTGCAAGATTTAAATTTAAGATTTTATTAGCTAATTATAATCATTCCTGTTCCCATTTTGGTGTTTTGAGACAATCCATTTCTTGGCCTGAGCAATAGAACTGTGATTAAATATCGTGTATATTTGGCCATTGGCAGTCTGGCGAAA
>JAEINP010000073.1 GCA_016342355.1 Desulfatibacillum sp. | reverse complement strand
CATAAATAGTTTATTAAATCAAGAACTTATAATATTCATATAAGCATTTTTACGACAATTTCGTTCACGGATTCAGGCAGTAGTTCATCTATATACTGTTTCATGATAATTCCTTGGTTGCATTAACTTTATTAACAGGCATTACTGTTTCCAGGTCTTCACCCCGTTGACGATGGTTTTCAGGACTTTGATGTCCCGCAGGTTTTCGGGGTCTGCTTTTAACGGGTTGGTGTCCAATATGACCAAATCCGCGTATTTTCCAGGCTCGATGCTGCCTATCTTCTTTTCCATATGGAGCTGCCATGCGGAATCAATGGTCAGGGCTTTCAGGCCATCCATGACTGATATTTTTTCTGAGGCGCCGATAACCTCCCCGCTTGCCTTTGTTTTACGTGTGACGGCGGTCTGGAGAAGGCTGAGGGGATCTTCCGGGTACATGGGCGCATCCGCGTGGAGGGAGCAGTGCATTCCGGCCTGTATGGCGCTTTTTACGGGCAGCATTTTTTCCGCCCGGGCTTCTCCGATAATATCGTTCTGCAACGCCTCTCCATAATAATAAAGATGGTTGATATGGAAGCTGGGGGTCATGTTCATCTGTTTCATTTCGTCCAAGAGTTCGGGGGGCAGAAGCACGCCGTGTTCTATCCGGTGGCGGTGGTCGTTTTCTCCGGTTTCGGCCATGGCCTGTTCCAGGATTTCAAGCACTTCCATGGTGGACTGGTCGCCCTGGGAATGGATGCTTAGCTGCCATCCCAGGTCATGGTATTTTTTCAGGGCGTTAAAAAATTCGTCTTTGGCGATGACAGGCCCGCCCCGATGGTTGGGGGGCAGGTTCAGGCCCTTTTGCGTGAGATCGGATTCCAGATAGGGTTCTTTCAGATACATGGACCCGGTATAAGGGGAGCCATCGTACCAGAGTTTGACGCCCACCACCTTAAAAAAGTCGTCGCCATTATCGATATTTTCAGGGATGAGAAAGGGGGTGTCGTGCTTGATATACACAAAATGCCTGACGGTGGGCTTTTTGTCGGGAAGCATTCCAAAGAGATCAAGAGCCCTGTGCATAAGTTTGGGGTGATCCGTGGATAAATGCTCATACAAAAGAAAGGGCTTTTTGTCCTTTGCGAACATGCCCATGGTGGTTATGGAGGTAAAGCCGTTTTTCATGTAGTCGTTATAAACTTCCACAACATTCTGTTTGATGTCAAACTCCTCAACAGCAACTTTGCTGAAAGGTGCAATGGCCTGGACCTCGGAGATGAATCCGGTCAGTTTTCCCTTTTCATCTTTTTCATAATAACTTCCCACGGCGGGGGCCGGGGTGGTTTCCGTGACGCCAATTTCCCGAAAAGCGAGGGAATTCGCCCATGCAGAGTGCAGGCTTTGCGCTATAATCACCAAAGGGTTATTGGGCGCGATGGCGTCAAGCTCGTGGATGTCCGGGGCCACAAGCCCCGGGATGAGCATGGGATCAAATCCTTTGCAAAAAATCCAGGCGCCTTTGGGAGCATTCTTCACGGTGTCCTCAAGCCGCGCCCAGACTTCTTTCGGGGTGCTGTTTGTAAATCCGCTTAAATCAACAAAGCTGTGCAGATACGCCGAAAGATCCGGGTGGGTATGCACTGCGATAAAGCCCGGCATCAAAGTTTTTCCCTGCAAGTCCACCCATTGGGTGTCAGGTTCCTTTTGGGCGAAAATCGCTTCTTTTGATCCAACGGAAACAATGCGGCCGTTTTTCACCAACACCGCTTCCACCGCGTCAGGGCCTGATTCGCTCATGGTCAGGATGTCCCCCCCGAAATATATGGAGGATGTATTGTCCGTTGAAAAACAGCCTGCCATGCCCAGCGCAAAGACAAGGAACGCTATGAAAGAAAGCGCCGGAGCACAGGTTTTTCGAAGACTGTGGGAAGTCCTAATGGCGGTTGGTTTTGTATTGGGCAAATTAGTCATCATGCGCTCACTTTTTATCGTTTATGGAATTTGGCTTTGAAGTCGCCAGTGGGTTGGCGCCAGATGACTATACAAATGGAAAACGGAACGTGTCAATTTTATTGGTGTTGCTAAATGGCTTCCGATGGCGTTTTGGCGGCCGCTTTCGCCCGTGCGACATACCAAGGGGATATCCCCACCCTTTTTTTTCGCCGCACCGAACATACTTTGATTCGCCCTGTGGCGGCTATTTAGGGGGGACACGACTCTTATCTCTTGCGGCGGTTTTGGAAACTACCAAAGCAGCACTTTTGAGATAAAGATCATGTCCCCCCATATCACTTTGGCGTCCTGCACAATAGGCTTACAAGTTACCCGTATGACGGCGCCTTGGTATTGCAACTTTCCTTGGAGGCGCCTTGATTTTTAACTATTTTACAGGCGGTCGCACTGGAAATTAAAGAGTTTCGGGATAGGCGCCGATCTTCGTTATTAAACCGCCCCATAAGAATGGATGGATAACATACTCACTCTCAATTGTGTAAGGAGACAATATCATGGCGATTAAGAAAATCCTGCTGCTCGTACTTATTTCCTGTTTTTTATTTCCCCTTGCCGCCATGGCGGAAGATGATTCATTGAACTATGTCACCCTCCGTGGGAGCGTTGGCCATTTGTCTGACCTGGACAGGACCGCCGGGACCCGCACCTCCAAGATTGAATACAACCCTTCATTTGGCTTTGGCCTGGCTTTGGGGAGAGAGATGCTTCCCTGGTTGAGGCTTGAGGGGGAGTTTAGCTATATGAAAGCCGATGTGGATGAGGTGGTCGGCCATTTCGGCCAGGACACGGTGGAGACGGGAGATGAGCAGTTCTATGCTTTTATGATTAATGCTCTTTTTGATTATCGGAATACAACAAGTGTCACCCCCTATGCGGGCGGCGGAATCGGCCCTGTTTACGCCCATCATGAAATAGGGTTTGATCCTATCTTAGGCGACGCCATACCTGGGGTGAGTTCCAGCGACGGCGCCTGGGCTTTTGGGTATCAGTTGATGGCAGGGGCTGCATGGGAGTTTATGCCGGGCGTATCGCTTGATCTCATGTACCGTTTTTTTGGAACCAGTTCCCGTGATCATGAGCAGGATAATGTCGCCATAAAGGATGTGGACCTTGATGCGGCCCGGATCCACATGGGCGTGGCTGGCATCAGGTGGGCGTTTTAAGAGCATTTTGCGGACAAGAGTCCAGTGATTTTGTGTTTGCTTTCCCGAGGCGTGGGGCCCCGGGGAAGCAAAGCGAACGGGCGCGAGCAATCGGTTGAATTTTTAAAGGCCATTGCTCAAGTTCCCGGGGCGGTTGGAGACAGGGAAGCAGGGGAGACTATCCGAAGCAGGTGCGCACCCCCTTTTGAATTCAGCCGTTCATTTGTTTTTCCAGGTAGGCGGATACCGATTCATCCGGGTTGTTGTTCAGACTTTGCCATTGAATTTTTTCCGGTTTGCCGCCTTTTCTTTTCATATAATTGACGATTGCGGGATGGGCGTAAATGTTCCCCGGACTAAACATGGGAATGGAGGAGGTCCGGGTGTTTTCCGGATTGTCCCAGAATTTCCAGACAAATCCTTTGTTGATCCCCGACCTGAGTTTTGTAATTTGGCCTGTGGTCATCTTGGAATAAAAAGGGGTGTTGCATTCCCGGTTCCATTGAAGCCAGGCGTAGGAGAGCAATTCATTGGCGAGGAGGTCTTCCGAGGCCATAATAAGGCCGTGATCCGGTTGACAGAGATGCCCCTTGTCCGGGCCAAAGGTGGAAAAAACCTTTCTGCCCGAAGTAATCGTCAGCCTCAGTTTGTTGGAAATTTCCGGTATCTGGTTGATTTCTTCATACATCTCATAGAAGTGCTTCCCGTTCCGGTGAAGTTCATGCCGGCTGTCGTCCCGCAAAAAGCCTACTCCGATTTTAAAACCGGAAGTGATATCAGCCATCACATGGGATGAAACCCTTGGCAGATAAATAATATGGTCCGCCGCTTTAATTGCAGAGGGAATGAATAAGGGCTTTTTCCAATGATGGGCTCCTTTTGGGGATGATTCAAAAAAGGATTCCAGTCCGTTTTCCTCAAAGAAAATTGGGATGATATCATTTTCGGTAATAACTGTTAGCAGACCTGCTGTGTCGCAGAGTTGTCTTGAGGAACCTCTTTCTTCCGTGGCGGAAAACTGAACATGCTCGACGCCGCTCTGGTCGCAGGCGAATATTTTTCCGGCGCCCTTTTCTTTGAGGACTTTGACAAGGCAATTTAGAACAGAGGGGTCGGAGGTGGCCGGGAATTCATTGCCTGAATTTAAGGCCAGTTTGATTAATATTGTGTCCCCTTTTGAAAGCCATGAAAAATCGGTGGCGGATTCAATGAGTTTTTTCAGGTTGTCAAAGGCGTTCTTTTTATCGTCCTGTCTGACCCAAATGCTATTGATTTTGGGTTCATACCCTTTAAGGACAGGTATGCCCTCCAATGGATTATCCAAGGGATTGGCCAACAGAATTCCCGGGGCGCCCAGTGCGGCGACGGTGCACGCCACGGTCGCCGAGACATCCAAAAAAGTTCTTCTGCTGAGTGGTTTGTTTTTCATGATTTTTTACCAATGATTCCTTAAGAGGCCTGAGAAGAATTCGGTATGTTTTTTTATCCCTTAAATAGTACCACAGGAGAGATGGTCTTACAATCGGTGTTGACGGTGTTGACGATTCTATTGTGCATGGCGTTTTGATTGTTTGGTCGGACCTGTCTGCGAATTCCGGGAACACCATACTTATTTCATATCAAGCAGTATACCCAGCGCTCAGGTTGAAAAAAATTGTGCCGCTGCACTCTGGCGGCAAAGGGCGCGGCCACGGCCATCCCATTGCCATTCTGTTGTGTCAGCGCCACTGCGGGGAGTGAGATGGGCTTTTCCGGGCGGACAGTTTTCAGTGAAGCAGGGTGGGCTTTTTCAGGGGAATGCCTGCAAGGCAGTCTTTGGCGATGAGAGTTTCTTCGGCGCTGGCGGCGGGGGTCAACAGGACTTCGTTGTAATATCCGGACGCCGTGGCGTACCGGCACAGGCCCAGATAATAATGGCCCATGCGCAGATTGATGTCCGCATAATAGGAGTGTGTGGAATTAATCATGCCCAATACCTTTTCAAACAAGGGCGCCATTTCCTCTTCCTCTTCCAGGTCAAAAGCGATGGTGCCCAGTCGCCAAAGGATGCTAACCTCATATTCCTCATTCTGCATTAATACAGGGTCCTGGTCCCGGAATTTCAGGGCGGTTTCCAAAGACGACCGGGACTCGTAAAAGTTTTCCAGCCGGTAATGCATTTCCCCCAGGTCATAATAGACCTTGGACATAAGGGCTTTGGAATCCGCCACCTGCAGGGCATCGTTGTACATTTCCAGGGCCTTGTCCGTTTGCCCTAAAAACCCGTATACCGTGGCCATACCGGTCATGGCCCAGACCTTGTCTTCCGTCTCTACGCTGGCTTCGTAAAAAAGGCCGTAATAGACCAAAGCCTGGTCCAGGTCTCCCATGCTGTGGTGAAGATCGGCGATGTGGGCGAATACCTTGGACATATGGGGATAGTCGGGAAAACTCCGGGACAGGATGGTCAGGTATTTCAGGGCAAGCTCGCCGTAGTCGTCCGCCTTGTCCACATCCTGGCAATAAAGGGACAAATCATAATAATTCATGCCCTTGAGAGAAACCACCTCTTCCATGTTTTCCGGCGCATGCTCCAAAGCATCCAGGGATTGCAAAAATGCTGCCGTGGCAGCCTCCCAGTGGCTGAGGCAAACATGGGTCACCCCCTTGTACGAAAGAACCGTGGCAAGGTCCAGTTTCGTCAGGGGCATGGTGGTCATGCGGTTGCACAGGTCCAAAAGGTCCAGATGCCTGCCCTGTGAAAAATACATGTCACCCAGGGCGAAAAGGGAATCCAGGTCGGCCTTTCCCCTTTGCAGGTCCTCTTCCACGGCATAAATGTCAATATCTGGTTTCATGGGGATAGTATTGAAAAAGCCTTATTAAACGAGTCCTTAAACACAACGTCCAAGTATTTGGTCTTGCAAGCGCACCTTAGCATAATCCTCTTTCCGGACACAAGACAGGCGTCTCTTTTTTTTGGCTTCATCCGGATGATTTGCAATTTTTCCGTTTTTAGGGGATAAGGCTATGAATAACCATGGAAACAAGGCTCAAGGTGAAAAAGAAACATATTATATTCAAATACATGGTCGGGGAGATGTTGCCCCCCTTTGGGGTGACCCTTCTGGTGTTCGCCCTCATCTTCCTTATGACCAGAATGCTGCAACTGACTGATTATGTGGTTAATTTTCGGGTCGGGCTGGGGCACGTCCTCCTGTTGCTCCTTTATTCCATGCCCTTTTTTCTTATTTTTGTCATCCCCATGTCCACCATGATGGCGGTGCTTCTCACTTTTTTGCGCATGTCCTCGGACAACGAAATCACCGCCCTTAAAGCTGCCGGGTGGAGCCTTTACAACCTCCTGCCTCCGGTGTTGGTCTTTTGTACGGCTGCGGCCCTGCTGACCGCCTCCATGTCTTTTCTGGCATTGCCCTGGGGCAGGCTGGCGGCCAGGGAACTCCTGGTGGAAGTGGCCCGGAAAAACGTGGAAGTGGGCCTGAAGGAAAGAACCTTTGAAAGAACCTTCAAGAACGTGGTCCTCTATGTAGGCGCTGTGGACGCCGAGTCCAGGACCCTGCATCATGTGTTCATCGAAGACCGCAGGAACAATGAACTCTCCAGCACCATCATGGCTTCCTCCGGCAAGATCGTTCCCAGTACAAAAAAGGACATTTGGGAGCTTCGCCTCAAAGACGGCGTGGTGGTGCGTGCGGACCAAAAAAATCAATCCATGTTCACCGTGGGTTTTGAAAGCTACGATTTCACCCTCAACCTTGCCAGCGCCCTGGGACCTTCGGCCAAAGATAAGGACGAGGAGGAAATGTACTTCAACGAACTCCTCACCTTTGTAAAACGATACAATAAACAGGATGACCGCTATTTTCTGGCCCTGCTGGAGGTACATAAAAAATTCTCCATACCATTTTCGTGCCTGGCTCTGGGCCTGGCCGCCATACCCTTGGGGATGGTCTCCCGTTCCGCCCGGCGTTCTTTTGGCGTGGCCCTTGGCCTGGGCCTTTTCCTCCTTTATTACCTGCTGCTTTCCGCAGGTTGGGTTTTTGGGGAAACCGGACAATATCCCCCGGCGTTGGGAATGTGGATGCCCAACCTTGTCATAGGAGCTCTGGGGACTTACACCCTGGTGCGTATGGCCAAAGACAGGCCCGTGGCTGTCCTATCGTGGTTGCAGGATACGGCCCGTGTGGTGTTGGATAAATGGGCCGCCAGAAAAGAGGCCAGGGCCAACTTATGAAAATCATTTCCAAATACATAGCCCGGGGGCTTTTCAAGAATCTCCTGACCATTCTGTTCGCCGTGGTGGTGATTTATGTGGCCGTGGATTTTTTCGAGAAAATCGACGACTTCATGGAAGCCAAAATCCCCCTTTCCATTGCCGGATATTTTTTCCTCCTGCGCATCCCCTTTGTGGTGGCCCAGGTTTTCCCTGTGGGCGTGCTGTTGTCCGCCCTGGTGGTCATCGGGCTCATGGCCAAGCATAATGAAATCATCGCCTACGCCAGCGGCGGAGGCAGCGGGCTCAGCCTGCTCAAGCCCGTGGTGGCCCTGGGGATTCTTTCCAGCCTGTTTTTATTCATGTTCAACGAGATGATTGTTCCGGCAACCGCCGTGGAAGCCAACCGAATATGGTATCAACAGGTCCGGGGAGAGGGCGGAGAAAACGTCCGAAAAAAAACCACCTGGTTCCATCGTCAGGGCATGATCGGAAGGGTGGGCAGGTACTATCCCGAAACCCGACGGGCCAAAGACATCACCCTCAACTATTATGACCAGGGCTTTAAGCTGGTTAAACGCATTGACGCCCTGGAAGGCGCCATTTCCGGCACAACCTGGACCCTATACAACGCCATGGAATCCATGGGAGGCAGGGCTTCGGATTCCAAACAATACCCGGAACTCCAGGTGGAAATGGACTTCACCGCCGACCAGTTGCACGACCGGGTCAAACGATCCGACGAAATGTCCCTGCCACAGCTCATGGAACACATTCAAAAAATAGAGGCGGAAGGTTACAAAGCCACCCGATTCCAGGTGGACCTGGCCGCCAAGGTTTCCTTTCCCCTGGTTTGTCTCATCATGTCCATCCTGGGCGGCGCCATGGCCCTAAGGGGGAAAAAGGGCGAAGGCCTGGCCGTAAACGTGGTCTTGGGTATGGGCCTGGCCTTTTCATACTGGGTGGTGCACAGCCTGTGCATTTCTTTGGGATATGCAGGCATGTATTCCCCTGTTTTGGCGGCCTGGACAGCTAACGCCCTGTTCGTCGTGCTTGCGGCGGTGTTGGTGTACGAATTGGCCTGAAAACTTGCAGGATAAAAATTTCATGGTGAAAGCCATATACAATCTGTTGCTGTGCCTGTTGGCGATTCTTTTCCTGCCCGTGGGCCTTGTACTGGCCCTGTTCCAGGAAAAACGCCGGGCCACCTTGGGTCCCCGCCTGGGTTTTCAACAGGTTCCGCCCCTCAATAAGCCCGTGTGGGTCCATGGCCTTTCCGTGGGGGAGATCAACGCGGCCATCCCCCTGGTTCTGGCTTTGGCTCAAGCCCATCCTGAAAAGGATCTGGTGGTTTCCGCGTCCACCAAGACCGGGTTTGACTTGGCAACGGCCCAGTTGCACGGAAAAGTGGCGGCGGTGATCTACTATCCCTACGATCTGGCCTGGAGCGTGATCCGGGCATTAAAACAAGTTGATCCGTGCCTGTGCATCCTGGTGGAATCGGACATCTGGCCCAATTTTGTGTTTCAGGTCAAAAAACAGGGCATCCCCCTGGTTCTGGCCAATGGCAGGCTTTCCGATTCTTCTTATAAAGGCTATAAAAAACTGGGTTTTCTCTTTGCTCCGGTGTATAAATCTTTTGATAAGGTTGGGGCCCAGTCCGAACAGGAAGGGGACCGGTTTCTGAACGTGGGCGTCCGTCCCCAATGCCTGGAAATCACCGGCAACCTGAAATTCGACAGGCCACCGCCCCCGGCCCTGGCGCCTCTGGAAATCCTGCCGGAATTCCCGGGACCGGTCCTGGTGGCGGGGTCCACCCATCCGGGCGAGGAAACCATCCTGGCCCGGTTGCTAAAAGGCTGGAAAAGCAAACACGGCCTGTCCCTGATTGTGGCGCCTCGTGACCCCAAAAGGTCCCGGGCTGTTTTGGAGGAATTTTCCAAGGCCGGGTTTTCCACCACCCTGTATTCCCAGGCAGCCGAAAAAGCGGACGTGGTGGTGGTGGATCAAATGGGCGTCCTGGCCGCACTATACGCCAGGGGCGATTTGTGCTTTATTGGCGGAAGCCTTCGGCCCTACGGAGGCCACAACCCCCTGGAGCCCGCAGTGTATGGCAAACCCATCATATTCGGGCCGGACATGAAGGATTTTCCCCATATTTCTATGCTGTTGCTGGAAAAAGGCGGCGCCTTGCAGGTGCAAGATCCCGAAGGCCTTGAGCAAGCCGTGGAGGATCTGTTGACCAATCCAACCAAGGCAGCTCGTTTGGGAAAAATCGCCCTGGAAGTCATCCGCCAAAATCAGGGCGCCCTGGAAAAAAACCTGGCCCTGGTCAAAGAGTACATCCGGGAGCCACAAAACAATCATGGATAAACTGCGCCAAAAAATCGAGCGGATCATGCGTTCCAGCCCTGGCGAAAACCATGGCCTGTTGGGGCTTTTTCTGAATCTGGCGTCCCGTCTATATAGCTTGGTCATGCGCTTGCGTTTTTATCTGTATTCCATCGGGATACTCCAAACAGGCCGGGTTTCCTGCAAGGTGATTTCCGTGGGCAACATCACCGTGGGCGGCACAGGCAAAACCCCTATGGTCATCCATCTGGCCAGCCTGCTTAGCCAATGGGGCGTGCCCGTGGCTATCGCCAGCCGGGGATACGGCGGTTCCAGGCAAAAGCAGGGCGGAGTGGTTTCGGACGGCGAGCGAATTTTGCTGTCGCCTGCCGAGGCCGGGGACGAACCCTGGCTCATGGCCGCGAAACTCCCGGGCGTGCCCGTGGTGGTGGGGGGAAACCGGGTTCGCTCCGGAAATCTTTGCGTCGAAAAATTCAACACCCGGGTGCTTATCCTGGACGACGCCTTCAGCCATCTTGCCATAGCCCGGGACCTGAATCTTCTTCTGGTGGACTCCAAAGCCCCCTTTGGAAACGGCCGTCTTATTCCCGGAGGAGTTCTTCGGGAGCCTGCCGATTATGCAAACAGGGCGGACGCCATTATCAAAACCCGTGCCAACCGTGGCAATGGCTCGGACACCCTGCCGGAAGGCCAGCCTATTTTTTCGTGCAATCATCAAACCGGAGACCTTGTGGAACACTGCCCTGTCGCCAAATCCGGGGACCTTTCCCTGGTCGCCCGCCATCCTGTTTCCATGCTTAAAGGCAAAAAAATCCTGGCTTTTTCCGGCATTGCCGACAACCCGGGCTTTTTTGACAGCTTGAAAAAACTGGGCGCAGAGATTGGTGAAAGCCTTTCATACCCGGACCACCACACCTATACCCCGGAGGACCGGACCAATATTTTACAGAAAGCCAGCAAGGCGGGAGTCCAAACCCTTGTCACCACGGAAAAAGACCTTGCCAGACTGGCGGGATGGAACACCCGGGGCCTGACTCTTTACGCCCTGGAAATCACAATGGCCTTTGAAGATAACGCAGCATTCGAGAATTTTTTGCAACAGCATATGAATATAGGAGGGACATGAAACCGGACGTAGTGATTATTGGCGCAGGTACAGGCGGGCTTATCGCCGCTCTGAAAATGGCCAGGGAAGGCCTGGATGTATTGGTGATGGAAAAGAGTTCCGAAGACCACTACGGCAACACCTGGATGAACGACCTGGATCTCCATCCTTTTGAAAAATACGACCTTCCTAAACCCCTGCCCGAAGAACTGGCCTTTCCCATTGACCGCAATATTCGGGCCAACGCCAACGGGGTCGAAGGCGGCGTCATCATAGGCAATATTCCCAATTATGCCTTGAAGATGTCCCTTTACCAAAAACGTCTGGTCAGCCTGTGCAGGGAAGCCGGGGTTCAGTTCGTGTTTAATTCCCGGGCCACCGGTTTTTTGGAGGATGGCAAGGCCGTCACGGGCATTCTTGTTGAGGATGGCGGCGTTTCCAAGGACATTCCGGCACGGATGGTGGTGGTGGCCTGCGGGGCCTTTGCCCCCATCCTGAAAAAAATTCCCGAATTTTGCGATTTTGACTTCCATTTCCGCCCGGACGACGCGGTGCATGCCATCCAGGAATTGTGGAAAATCAATCCCGGGCCTGCCAGGGAAATGGTCAGCCAGGGCAGCCTGACTCCCAACGAAATGGTCTTTTTTATGGGTGTGCCCGGGGCAGGGCCCTTTTCCACCTTCATGTACCAGTTGGACCTGGATCAGGAAGTCGTGGCGCTCCTGGCCGGTTGCAAACCACAGAATCCAGGCGTCCTGTCTCCCCGGGAATTGATCGACGATTTCAAGGACAACAGTCTGGGTTTTTGCACGGAAAAAATATACGGAGGAGGCCGCGCCATCCCCATGCGTCAGTCCCTGGATAATCTGGTGGATAACGGAATCGCCATCCTGGGAGATGCGGCTTTTATGGCGTCCCCTGCCAACGGATCAGGCACCACCCCGTCCATGGTGGCGGGCGCCCAATGCGCCTGGACAGTGGCAAAGGTCCTCAATGCAGGTTTAAAACCCACCAGGAAAGCCTTGTGGGGCTATAACGTGGCGTTCCAGACCGGGTTAGGGGCCACCTTTGCCGGGTATTACGTAGCCCACCGGATTTTTACCACATTTTCGGAGCAGGAAGTCCAGAATCTGATCCGGCATAAACTCATCGATCCCAGGCAATTCAAGAACGTCCATGACGCCAAGCCCTTTGGAGTGGACCCCTTGCAGGGACTGGGGCTTTTCATGAAAGCCCTGCCTGTGATGGGCGCCCTTATCGGTTTTGTAAAACACGGCGCGAAAATTCCCATCATCACCCGGCATTACAGGAATTTCCCCGGGGAATATGACCCGGAAACCTTTACCTTGTGGCGGCAAAGGACAAATAAAATACTCAAACGGCTTGATGTAAGTTAACCCTTTCAGTGCGCTGTTGATGAATAACCTCGGGAGTGCTATTGATTTAATAAACTGACTGGACCAAGTGGCTTTTTGAAATACGGAACACTTATGCAACCTTTGCACATAGCCGCTTTCATGGATACCCGGCCCGGACACCTGAAGCAAACCCGGGGAATCCTGGAGGCATTGAAAGAGCTTACAGCCATATCAGTCACCCGGGCGTCCGTGGCCATTCCGGGCTTGGCGAATCAGGCTGGGCAATGGGCATCGTGGTTTTTGGGCAGGGCCGCCGTTCCCCTGGAATGCCAGTCCATGGCGTCTTCCACGGACCTTATCCTGGGAACGGGAACCCACACCCACTTGCCCATGCTCCACTATAAAAGAGCGTGCAAGGCCCCGGTGGTAACCTGTATGACCCCAAGCTCCCTGCTGGTGAGCCGGTTTGATTTGTGCTTTGTGCCCGCCCACGACAATTCCGGCCCAAAACCCAACCTGTTCGAGACGTTAGGCCCCCCAAACACAGCCAGGGACCTGAAAGACCATAACCCGGCCCAAGGCCTTTTGCTCATTGGCGGCACAGACCCGAAAAATCATGTCTGGGACTCGGAAACCATCCTGGAAACAGCCTCAGCCATCATCAGGCACCATAAAGATATCCACTGGACTGTTTCTTCGTCTTTCAGAACTCCCCCGGATATGCTACCAAAGCTCGAACAAATGCAGGAAACCTTGAATAACTGCGTCTTTTTTGCGGCCCGTGATACTGGCCCGGGCTGGATAGAAGAGCAATACAATCAGGCGGATATCTGCTGGGTGACGGCGGACAGCGTGTCCATGACATACGAAGCCCTCAGCGCAGGATGCCGGGTGGGGATCATCCCCGTGGAATGGAAAAACCCCTCGGGGAAAATCGCCCAAGGCCTTAAACGGCTTTTGAGCGAAAAATGGGTGATATCCTTTGACGACTATTTTGACAACAAACAGGCCTGGGAAAGACGCCAGGCCCTTGACGAAGCTGGCCGGGCAGCCAGGGAAATCTTGAGGCGATGGTGGCCAGAACGCTTACCGTAGTGCAAATGCTTCCTGAATTGGAAGCCGGAGGGGTGGAACGGGGCGCCCTGGAAACCGGGGCCTACCTGGTAAACCAGGGTCACAGATCCCTGGTTATCTCCGGCGGCGGCCGCCTGGTTCCCCAACTTACCGGCGCAGGGAGCGAGCACATAGCCTGGAAAGTGGGGGAGAAAAACCTTTTCCTCCTCAAGTATCTGGCCCCCCTGCGGTCCCTGCTGGTGAAGGAAAAGGTGGACATCCTCCATTTGCGGTCCCGTGTGCCTGCCTGGGTGGGGTATCTTGCTGCCAAAAGCCTTCCTCCATCCAAGCGCCCGGCCATTGTTACGACGTTTCACGGGTTTTATTCGGTCCATTTTTTTTCAGCCATTATGGCCCGAGGCGAAAGGGTCATTGCCATTTCCCAATTCATCGCCGACCACATCCGGGAAAATTACGACACAAACCCCGACAAAATCCGCGTCATTCACCGGGGTTATGATCCCGGCCATTTTAACCCCGGCGTGGTTTCTCAGGAAAGAGTCCGGGCCCTGAGAAAACAATGGGGCCTGGATCAAAATACATTCCCGGTGATTATCCTCCCTGCCCGCATTACGGGCTGGAAAGGGCACAAGTTGTTTTTAAACGCCCTGGCCTTGATCAAGGACCACGACTTCATGGCGGTTTGCGTGGGCGATACCCGGGATAATCCTCCGTTCACCCAATCCCTGTTGGATCAGGTAAAAAGCCTGGGCTTGGAAGGCAAAGTCCTCTTTTCCGGCCATTGCGACGATATGGCCGCAGCGCTCATGAACGCCCAGGTGGCTGTGTCCGCCTCCCTGGAGCCTGAAGCCTTTGGAAGGATAGCTGTGGAAGCCCAGGCCATGGGGATCCCCGTGGTCGCCACGGCCCATGGCGGAAGCCTGGAAACCGTCCTGCCCGGCAAAACAGGCTGGCTGGTGAGTCACGAGAGTCCCGAACCAATGGCAGCAGCCCTGGCCCGGGCCATTGCCAACCCGGAGTTGAGGCGGCAAATGGGCGCCCGGGCGCAAGCCTGGGTGGGGGAAAACTTCACCACCACTAAAATGTGTCGGCAAACCCTGGAGTTGTATTGGGAACTGTTGAACGCGAAAGGGCAGGGCGCATGACCAAAGTCCTGGTTATAAAAATGACCGCACTGGGCGACGTGGCCGCAGCCTTGGCCCCCATGGAGCAGATTTGCCGCCATCATGCAGGGGGCGAAATCTGGCTTCTTACCAGCCCCGAGGCAAAAAGCCTTTTTGCCCATCACCCCTTTTTTCAGGTGCGAACCGTCAACCGGGATAACTTTTTTGGGCGGGACGGCGTGTTCTCCACCATAAAGTGGGTCCGCGCCATGGGGTTTGACCGGATTTTCGATCTCCAGGGCAACAAGGTCAGCTACCGCCTGTGCAAATGGTCCAAAAGCCCGGAACGCATCGGCACCCAGCCCAACCCGGCCTATACCAAAAGCGTACCCACCAAATGGGTTCGGACCGTCAAGCATAACGTGATCACCCGGCTCAACAAGACCCTGGCAGCCGGAGGCATAAACCCCGCCACCGAGCCCGGCCCCTTGTACGCCAGCAAGGAGGATATCCAGGGTGTGGCCATGTTCAAAAGCCTTCATGGCCTGAAGCCGAAACACTTCGCTGTGCTCCATGCCGGAAGCAGTCCGGAATGGCTCTCCAAGCGATGGCCTGCGGATTATTTTGCCCAACTTATAGAAATGATGGAGCTTTATGGTATATCCTGCGTCATGACAGGCTCGCCCGTGGAGCGCGATATAAACGCCCGCATTACGGTAAACGCGGGCATAGACGCCACCGGCGTCCTGAGCGTTCGGCAACTCTATGTCCTGGCCCGGGACGCCCTGTTTGCCGTGAGCAATGATTCTGCGCCCATGCATGTGTTTTCTCAAACGGGTATCCCTGTTTTCGCCCTGTTTGGCCCCACAAATTATAAGTGGAGCCATGGCTTCAACCAAAGGGCGAATGTGGTCACCGTCAGCATGCCTTGCAGCCCGTGCTTTAAGGCAACCTGCCCGCCGGACAAAGGGCATGTCTGCATGGAAAATTTGACACCGGACCTGGTATTTGCCAGAATCATAAAAAAATTGGGGGAAAGCGGTAAGATTGGCTGAAAATCCATTCCGCCCGCTGAAAAACATAATGCCGACCGTACTGTGGTGGGGACGAGGGGACAAAAATTATTCGCGCAACCGGACTATTGCCCGCCTGTTCGGGGAACTGGGCTGGGAATGCGATTATTTTCATCCGGCCGTGGGCAGTGAACTGGGACTGGTCCAGGCCTGTTTCTCCAGGCTGAAAAAACCGGACCTCATATGGCTGCCGTGTTTTCGCCAGCGCGATATGGCCTCGGCCCTCCATTTTTCCAAAAAATGGAAGATTCCGGTAATAAGCGACCCCCTTACCTCCTCGTACCAGAAACAGGTCTACGAACGAAAAAAGTTTTCGCCGGACTCATGGCGGGCCAAACGGCTCCTTAATTGGGAGGCAAACCTGTTTAAAAAGGCCGACCTCATTGTTCTGGAAAATACGGCCTATGCCGACTTTGTCCGGGACGAAATGGGCGTGCCTGCCGAAAAACTGGCCGTGCTGTATAACGGGGCATTTACACGCTTTTTCACGCCCCAGCCGGCCCCCAAACCGGGCCCGCCCTTTGAAGTGGGCTTTGTGGGCAGTTTCCAGCCTTCCATGGGCACCGACGTGATTGTCAAAGCCGCCCGCCTATGCCAGGACCTGCCCGTCAAATGGACCCTCATAGGCGAAGGCGACGACAAACCCCGGGACATGGAATTGGCCCAAGGCTTAAACAATGTTGAATTCACCGGCTGGGTAGAGTATGAAACCCTACCTGAACGCATGGGAAATATGCATATCCTCCTGGGCATTTTCGGCACAACCCGGAAAACGGATTTTGTGATTCCCAACAAGATTTTCGAAGCAATGGCCGTGGCCCGGCCTCTTATTACTCAACAGGCCAGCGCCTATGCCGATAACCTGGGGAACAGCCCGGTAATCGGGTGGGTTGATCGGGGGGACGAACAGGCCTTGGCTGACAAGGTTCGGGAATGGATTGCCAGGCCCGAAGAATTGCCGGAACGGGGCAGAAACACCCGGGCTCTGTTTGACCGGCATTTCGGGGATGATAAAATGCGCGGCATGCTTCAAGCCATTCTGGACCGCGTATTGCCGGGGGGGGAATGAAGCGCCCATAGCAAATTGCGGGATACTCCAGAAAAAGGCGCCGCAAGCTGCGGGGGAATTTCCCACTCTAAAATGATAAGGATCAGGATTGGATTCATTCAGAGAAAAATTGGAAAACACCAGCGACGCCGTGTGCCTGTGGGCCGCCGCTTTGTTGCCCATGGGGATTGTGGCGGGCAATGTGGGCTTCGAGTCCGCCGTGGCCCTGGCTGGAGTAGCCTGGATTCTTCGGGCCCTGGTCGCCAGGGACAACACCGTGGAAAGGATTTCCCAAAATCCCCTGGTGGCGCCCTGGATGTTCTGGTTCGGCGCCATAATCATCAGCCTCATTGTCAACGGCGCAGGCTCCAAGGGGGCTTTGCATGATGTGGCCTTTATCCGCTTTTTCCTCTTCGGCCTGGCCCTGCTGGACGTCTCCACAAGAAGACCCGTGAGAGCCTACCTTATCTGGGGCCTGGCTACCGGAGTGCTCCTGGCCGCCCTCAATACCACTCTGGCCTATATCGTGGGCGGAGACATGTTCGGCAGACCCCTGGAACGATACACCGGCAAGCTCAAGGAAGCCGCCCGCTTCTCCGGACTGTGCGCCTACGCCTCGGTTTTTTTCGCGGGCTGGGCCTTTGGGGATCCCAAAATCCTGGGGAACAAAAAAAGGCTGGCCGTGCTTCTGTTCCTGGCCGCCCTGGCCTTCGCCCAAATCATCCAGACCCAGGTGCGGACCGTGGTGCTGGCCACCCTGGTCGGCTTTGTGTTCCTCTTTTTTTACGGACAGGCCCGCAAGTTCGGCTTTATAAAAGTCGGCTTGGTCGCCCTGCTTGTTTCCACCGTGTTGGGCGTGGTTTTTTATCTGGGTGAATGGTGGAACATGGAAAGCATGTACGACCGTTGGGTAATCTGGCAGGTCGCCTTTGAAGTCTGGAAAGAACACCCCACAGTGGGCGCGGGGGTGGGCGCGTTCCAGGACGCCTTCGCCAGAGTCTCGGCTCTGGGCCTGGTGCCTCCCTGGGAAGCCCCGGACGGCCGCATCTACTTTAATGCCGAGCAAACCCACGCCCATAACCTTTTCCTCATGATAGGGTCCTGCACGGGATTCCTGGGGCTCGCCGCCTTTGGTTGGCTCATGGTCCGGGTGTGCAGGCTGGTTTACGCCAATCCCCAAGGCTGGAGAAACGGACTGATCGCATGGCCCGTGGTTCTCTTGATGATCGGGCTGACCGGATTCAACATCTACCATAGCTGGTACCACGCCTTGTTCGCCTATTTTCTGGTCCTGTCCGGGGCCACGGAATGCGCCAAAGAAAAAAAACACTGATACGGGCCAACGAGCCCTCAGCCAATAGAGTGCAATATGAAAGAACGTGAATTTCCCCCTGCAGTTGAAAATTTTTTGTACACCCTCATCAAGGTCCTTGTGCGCTTTCTCGCCCTGTTGCCAAGGCCCTGGATAACACCCCTGTCCCGGGCCATAGGCCGCCTGTGGTTCAAGCTGGACAAGCGCCACCGCGATATCGCCATGGACAATCTCACTCACGCCTACGGCAAGGAAAAACCCCCCGCGGAAATCCTTCGGATAGGCCGGGATACCTTTGTGCATCTGGCGGGCGTGGTGTTGGAACTTCCCCACATGTTCAAACTGAACGCCGCCACTATGAAGGACTTTGTGGAATTGGCCGGACTGAACAACGCGTATAAGGCCTTGCGTCAGGATCAAAGTGTTGTTTTTCTTACCGCCCATTACGGCAACTGGGAGTTGTTGGCCCTGGCTGTGGCCCAACAGTTTCAAATTCCCATCCATGTCATGGCCCGGCCCCTGGATCTGGCCCCGGCGGATCGGGTGCTCACGGAAATGCGCTCCCATACGGGAAACGTGGTGTTGGATAAGGATAAAAGCGCGGGCGCCGTGGCTGGCCTCTTGAAAAACAGGCAATCCCTGGGCATTCTCCTGGATCAGAACGCCTCTTGGTACGAAGGCGTGTATGTGCCCTTTTTCAACCGGATATGCTGCACCAACAAGGGCTTGGCCATCTTCGCCCTGCGCCATGGCGCCACGGTCGTTCCCGCGTTTTCCCGCAAAAGGCCGGACGGCATCTATGATGTGGAATTTCTTCCGGCCCTGGATCTCATCAGAACCGGAAACATTGGCAAGGACATAGAGGCCAACACAGCCCTGTTCAACCGGGTCATGGAATCCGAAATACGCAAAGACCCCTCCCAATGGCTGTGGGTGCACCGGCGTTGGCGCATCAAGGACATCCCGGAAAGAGCCCTGAAAAAAATGGGCGGCCTGCCGGAACTGTAATTGAAGTAAAATATATTGGGGGGAAGCTATAGCTCAATTGCAAGACTTGCTTTTATGTTTAGCCTTTTCTCTTAATTGCATCATATACTTTACGAATTCATGCATTTTGGTAGAAGGGCTGTCTGAATCCACTTCTGTGCAATGGGTTATTAACTGCGTAGCATTATCTATTGCTTGGTTCATACGGTCTTTCACAGGAGTTTCAGGGATGGTCTCTTCACATGAAAAGTAATCCCAATAAAATCAGTTAGTTAGGTCATATTAAATAGTAAGACCCTACTCTAACCGGTTAAAATATACGATTAACTTATTAAAAATTTTATAAATATGAA
>JAEINP010000010.1 GCA_016342355.1 Desulfatibacillum sp. | reverse complement strand
TTCAAACGGAACTGAAAACCTGAAAAATCGCCTCCAGAACCCCAAACAAGACCTGCGTCAAAAATCGCTCACGGATTTAGGACTATGGCAATTCTATGACGCAAGCCATTGAAAAAAAGTCAATTGCTTTAGCCGCAAATCGAGTCGCAAAACTCCACCATAAGACACGCAGCGAAATATTTGACTTTTTGTCAATGGGGAAAATTCATGGCACTAGCGACTACGATATCTTTAAAGAGGCACATGAATCGACCATAATTGAAAGAGAATTGTCTCGGTTGAAAGCCTCTGAAACTAATCCTATTTCTATGTAGATTGCTACTTTTTCCCCGGTGTTTCCCCAACCTGTCCCAGGGCCAATTTCAAAAGTACAGGGCCTGCGATCTGGTTGATGGTGATGAGTGCCAGGACTACTGTCAGGAGATAGCATCCGATTTCGGGAAACTGGCTTTGGGCTAGGCCCGCCAAGCCCACGGCCACTCCCGCCTGGGACACAAAGGCCATGAAGGCTCGTTTTCGATGGGGGGGCGGGCTGTTGGCCAATACACCCGACACATTGGTGGCGATCCAGATGCCTCCTACCCGGATCATGGCGATGGCCAGGGCCAGGGGCCATGTGGCGGCCAGTGCCCGGAGATCCAGGGAGGCCCCGGTCAGGCAGAAGAACAAAAGATAAATGGGCAGGGAAAATCGTTCCAGTGTCTCCACGAACTTGTGTCCGCAGTTCGAAAAATTGGCCACCACAAAACCCGCCGCCATGCAGATGAGCAACGGCTCCAGGTGCATGGACGCGTTATATTGGGTGCTGACATACCAGCTTAAAAAAGCCGAGGCCCTGGCCACGCCAAAGGCTGCCAGAAAGAGCACCAGGGGCAGGTCGTGCCCCACGTTTTTGATGTAATAGGCCAGACTCCATCCCAGCAATCCTCCCACGGCAATGGAGACAAACAACTCCGCCCCAAGCACTACAAAGACCATGGGGTCCGCGCCTTGGGACATGAGCAGGCCCCTGGCCGCCGCCATGGCCACGGTGAACAGCACAATCACCATCACGTCGATGGCCACGGTCACGCCCAGGGTGGTTTCCGTAAACGGCCCTTTGGCCCGTGTTTCGCCAATGATGGCGATGACCGAAGACGGGGATATGGCCACAGCCAAAACCCCCAAAAGCAAGGCCATTGCCAGGATTTCCCGGGACGACAACTGGGCCGTGAACGCAAACATGGGTCCGGCAAGGCTTACCAGCAGCGCAACCCCTGTGAAAACCACCAGGGCAATGAGGATCACGGTCAGGGCAATGTGCCGAAGTCTTTGGGACAAAGCCTTTAACTCCAGGCTTCCTCCGGCGGTGAGGGCGATAAAACTCAGGGCCAGATCGTCCACCAGCCTCAGGTCCGTGACGCGTTCCAGGGTGAAGATGCCAAACACATGGGGGCCAATGAGGATGCCCGCAAAAATATATCCCGTAATCCTGGGTAGTTTCATTACCTGAAAAATCAAAGCGCCCACATAGCCCGCCAGCATAAGGAATCCCAGGGAAAAATTCATGGACCCGGAAACCTGCCACGCTTCCCGGGGCTCGAAGGTCATGTACCACAACCCCAGGATGGCCATGATCCCTATGGCAAGCATGATGGGAAGCCACCTGGGCTTTGTGCTTTGCTGGAGATTAGGCGCCATGGCGTCTCCCTTCCAGAATCAGCCCGATAAAGGACGGGCTTAACAATTCGTTCACCACCACGCCAATGAGGATGGCGCTGACCACCGGAACGGTATACGTCTGGGAAAAACTCATGGAAAAATCCAGCAAAATGGCCATGGACATGCCTCCGTGATCCAGCAGTCCCAGGCCAAGGCCAGGAGGCATACCCCGCAGGGAGGGGATGGCCTGGACAGCGGCAAAACCTCCGGCGGTCTTGGCAAGGATGCGCCACGAAAAATACATGAGTCCCCCGAAATAGTACAAAAAGGAATCCAACTGCCAGGTGGCGCCCAAAAAAACCAGGAGGATAAGGTAGGCGGGCTTTTCCACTGCGGCGATCATGCCGTACAGCCGTTCCTTTTCCCGGGTGATGTTCACCAGAAGCACCCCGGTTACAAAATTTACGATCAGGGGGGACAAATCCAGCATGGAGGCCACCCCGCTGCCCAAAATCACCACGCCCATGAGCACCACGGTTAGTTCCTCCTGGCTCCGCCGTCTGTTTAAAAACAACAAAAATAAAAACAACTGGCCCAGGATGCATACCGTCACACTCAAGGTCAGCCAACCCGGGTGCATGTGTTGGGTCGCGTCCGGTCTCAGCAGGAAAGCCACGGAAAAGACAGCCAGGGCCAAAGCCCCGTCCGCGCTGGACATGATCTGGATCAGGTTGGCCAGGGGCCGATTTTGAGGGGCTCTGGCCAGGGGATTGAGAGCCAGGCTTACCTGGGCTGTGTTGCAGGCAGCCGCTGCTATGGCCACGCCGGACAGAATATAGGCCTCCCGCGGCAGGGAAAGCACCTGGGGCAAAACCCACCACGCGCCAAACATCAACAGGCAGGCGGTGATGCCTCCGGCTACCACCGCAGCGATCAGATGGCTTTTGGGAACCCGTCTAAGCTTGGGTATTTCAAACTGAAATCCTGTCAATAGTCCCACCCATCCCAGGACCAGGGCGCACAGGGGCGCCAGTCCCAGTTGGGTCTGGGCGTCCAGGATATTCAGGAATCCCGGCCCCAGGGCAAAACCCAGAAAAAGGTACTCGATCCCGGTCAGATAAAACCGCCGGGCCAGGAGCGGCAACTTCAGGCTTCTGAAACTCCGGCGATACCCGGCAAAGACCAGAACCAGTATGAGCAACAGGGCGAATATCGTTTTCATAGCCCCGATTCTAACCCAAAGCCACGGGAAGGCCAATAGAAATCCGGCCCTTGGCCTGCTTACAATTTTATTTTCTGTTTGCAACCCGGAGTAAATATGGTACTGGCCATTTCGGAAAAAACCGTGTTGGTGGGGTTAAGAAAAGAGATTCAGGGGCTCCATTTTTCTGGGGGGGAGAACCTGAGTTTTTTTTATGCCCAAAAGCCAACAGGCTTATTGTTAACCAAAAACTGTCTCCAAGAAGGTTGCGGGGGACGCTTGAGGACGCTTGGTTTTTGCAAATCCCTGGGGGGAGAACGGGCGTCCTAATTGTAATTCCTGGAGGAGAACTTTTTAAATGGCGGACGATCAAACAACTTATTATGACAGCGTGGAGAAATGCGCGGACGAAATTATAAGGTTTTTCAACAAAAAGGTGAACGTGGCCCTGCCCCTTGCTTTGGGCAAGTCCTATCATCTGGCCAATGAAGTGTACAGGCGAGCCAAGGAAGACCCTGAAATCCAACTCACCTTCGTGACGGCCCTGGCTCTGGAAAAACCCACCTGGTCAAGCGACCTGGAACAGAGACTTGTGGAACCGCTTCGCGACAGGATTTGGAAAGGGGTTCCCGATTTTCACTACATGCTGGACCTGCGTAAAAACGCCCTGCCCAAAAATGTAAGGATTATGGAATTCTTTTTCAAAGCAGGTGCAAACAACAAAACCCTTATGGCCCAGCAGAACCATATCAGTTCCAACTATACCCATGCCATACGCGATATCACGAATAATTTTGATGAACTCGTGGTCTGCCAGTGCGTTGCCAAGGGAGAGATAGACGGCAGGACCGTTTACAGCGATTCCTGCAATTCAGACCTTGCCTACGAGGTTTACAGGCTCAAGCCCGAGCTGGAGCGCCGGGGCAAAAAAGTGCTCTATGTGGGCCACGTCAATGACTCCCTGCCTTTCATGTACGGGGATGCGGTGGAGGAAGCCTATCACTTTGACATGATTCTGGACAGCCCCAAGTACTACTTTCCCTTGTTTTCAGCTCCCAAAGCACCGGTGTTCACCAAGGACCATATGATCGGTATCCATGTGAGCAGCCTGATCAAGGACGGAGGAACCCTCCAGATCGGCATCGGAACTCTGGGAGACGCCATCGCAAACGGCCTGCTCATGCGGCATCATGACAATGCCGGGTACAACGCCCTGCTGGACGACCTGGGCATCAACAAAAACTACGGCCGCATTATTGATGAGTTCGGGGGTCGCAATCCCTTTACCCAAGGACTGTACGGCGCTACCGAAATGCTGGTGGACGTGTTCGTGGAACTCTACAAGGGCGGGATCATCAAAAGGAATGTTTTTCACAATATTCCCATTATGCGGATGCTCAACGCAGGAACCCTGGAGGAAATCATCACGCCCGAAGCAGCCAGGGACCTCCTGACCCAGGACGAATATGTTCCTGTCCTGAAGGAAAAGGATTTTCTGTCCCTGCAAAATTATGGCGTTTTTAAGCCGGAATTGAAATATGTGGATTACCAGATAGTTAATGGCGACGCCAAATACTCCGCAGACTTCAGGGACCCCGAAAACCTGGAAAAAGTGGTGGAAAACTGCCTGGGCGGCCAGTTGAAAAACGGCGTGGTCCTCACCGGCGCATTTTTTATCGGCCCCAATAATTTTTACGATTTTCTCAGGGACATGAGCGACGAAGAACGGAAAAAGTTCGAGATGACCGGCGTGGCCGTGGTTAATCAGCTTTACGGAAACGAGGTCCTCCGCTCCCTCCAGCGCAAAGACGGGCGCTTTGTCAATGCGGGCATGAAAATTTCCCTCATGGGCAATGTGGCTTCCGACGCCCTGGAAAACGGCACGGTAATCAGCGGGGTAGGGGGGCAGTACAATTTCGTGTCCATGGCCCACGCCTTGCCCGACGCCCGCTTGATCATGATGATCAGGAGCACCAAGGAAACCCCCACAGATGTCCACTCCAACATCGTATTCAACTACGGGTACACCACCATCCCCCGCCACCTGAGAGATATTGTGGTCACCGAGTACGGCATTGCAGATCTCCGGAGCAAGATGGACCAGGACGTGATGAAGGAACTCATCAATGTGGCGGATTCCCGGTTCCAGGAAGAATTGCTGGAGCAGGCGAAAAAGGCAGGCAAGATTCCCGCTGACTATGAAATCCCCTACGAATTCCGGAATAATTACCCCGACCAACTGGAAAAGAAATTGGCGCCCTTCAAGCAAAAGGGCTTTCTCAAGGCCTTTCCTTTTGGCAAGGAATTCACGGACGAGGAAATTGTCCTGGGCGCTTCCCTTCGGAGATTCAAATCCGGCATGGCCACCAATAAGTTCACGGCGGTCAAGGAACTGCTCAAGGATATGAAAGGCCCCGTGCCTCCCAAGGCCGTGCCTTATCTCAAACGCATGAACCTGGATGCGCCCAAAAGCATCAAGGAAAAACTTTTGCAAAAGGTCGTGGCCCACGCTCTTTCCCGGGCAGGACATGTCTGATCCCTGAGGCTTAAACAGGTAACGTAAAAAGCCCCGCGCCCTTCAAACAGGACGCGGGGCTTTTTGATTCTCAGCGTTCCGTTGTGGCCAGTTTTAACGCAAGGCCCAGAAAAACAGTGCCGGCAACTTTATTCAATATTTTGTTAAAGCGAACCGACCGGGTCAGAACCTGCCCGATACTCCCGGAAAGAAGAGCTATTCCGCCAAAAACCAATAGGGTGGCCAGGATAAAGACACCGCCAAGAAGGAAGATTTGTATGGACACAGGTCCCCTTGACGGGTCGGCAAACTGGGGCAGGAAGGCCAGGAAAAACAGAGAAACCTTGGGGTTTGTAATATTCATCAGGATGCCGCGGAGATATAGCTTTCGAAGGCTGAATTTTTCGGGAAGCGCGTTGCGGATTATTTCTGCAGAGGCCTTGAATGCCTGCCAGGCAAGATATACAAGGTAGCCTGCGCCAATGAACTTGAGCATGGAAAATGCCACTGCCGAGGTGTGGAAGATGACAGCCACCCCGAGAGCCACCGCAGTCGTGTGTGCAACAAGCCCTGTGCATAACCCAAGCATCACAATGATCCCGGCTTTTTTCCCGTGCAAGGCGGATTGTGTGAGCACGAATATGTTGTCAGGACCAGGTGCAATGCCAAGAAGCAAGGACGCTGCAAAAAACGGTATTAATGTTTCAAGTTCTATCATCCTCTTTACCTTTCCCTCATTTCCGGAGAACGGCTATTTTCGATTTTCCAAACAGAGGCAACAAAAACCGTCACGCCCGGACTCATTTGGATGCAGAGCCCGAAGCATCCCGGCCCAGGAGAGCGAAAACGCCGTGCCAGCAGTAGTCCAGCCGCACCGATTTTCCCTTGCCGTCGTGAATATGCCTGCGGAAGCCTCCTGCGACGGAAATCGGGCAGGCAAATTTTTCCTGGTCTTTCGGGGTATACTGGCATTGGGCCACAAAGCTCCTCACCAAATCCAGGCGGGGTTCCCAACGGCGAACCCAGCCCTGGTAGGGGGTGCCCGGAGTGCGGACAAACAGGTCATGCACCGCTTCCAGGCCTTCCAAACGCAGAGCTGTATCGGCTGAATTACCCTGGGCGTTCCAGAAAGACCCGTGCTCGGTCCTTCCCGGGTCCAGGATCTGCCCTTTCCATTCGGTATTGCAATAGGTGAAAACCAGGGGAAGGAGTGTATCGCGGGACAGGGCGCCTTGCTTTTGCATCAGGTTGAGTTTGGTATCAAACCGGGCAAGATGCGTTTCCAGAGCCCTGCGTTCGTCGAACAGAGGCCCTTGTGTCAATCTGGCCTGGATATCCATTATCTTGGTTTTCAGGGCGTTAAGGTAGTCTTCATGGACTTGGAGCAAAACCCCGTCATCCAAAAACGAGAATGCCCTGGTAAATCCGATCATGCCCCAATAGTCAAAAGGCTCCTGGCCCCCTTCCAAATCCTTCAGGGCCCATTCCACAGCCAGGAAGTTCACCAGCCGGTTGATGCAGGTCAGATTCTCTGCGCTCGGGTAGATTTCCCGGGCCGTGGCCAGGGCCGCAAGGGCCTCTCCCTGGTAATCGGGGGAATGCCAGTTGGCGAATTGCCCGGCGTCGTCCTTCACCACATATCGGCTTTTGAGGGACCCGTCTCCGCCCTGCACATGGTGCAGATACCGGCAAAGCCCCTGGACCGCGTTCTTATGGGCGACGGCCTGTCCGGCTTGGTCCAGTTGGGCTAAAGCCATGGCGGATAGGGCGCATTCCCCGGTGTCCACAACCCCGTTCCGGATGCCGTCTCCGGTAGGATTTGCCAGGAAAACCATGAACTCCTGATCGCCAATTTTAATAGGGATAATTCTTTCCTCAATGGCTTGGGCTGCTTTTTCCGCGGCTGCCAGATATTTTTTATCGCCCGTGACTTGTTGGAGCCTCAAGAGGGAAAGCACGGCTCCGCTATGGCTGAGCCAGTTGTAGTCCTCTGACTCCTTGCATTCCACAGGATTGTATTCGAACAGAAACCGGCCATTATCCCGGAGTACGGAACACAGGTAATCCCCGGCGGCGACAGCCTTTTGAAGGCGCTCCTCCCGAGGCAGGGCGCTTTCGGCCCACAGGGTTGATCCTGTCCAGCAGAAAACAAGCAGGCACAATAAAGAGGTTTGGAGTAGGCGTCTCATTTTATGGCTCTTTCCGGTTCCCCCGTGAGTATTGTTCTTAACACAGTGTGACTTTGGAAAAACTACCACGGAACCGGCTTTCTGCCAAGGGTTCAAGGGCGTTAATCGGTATAAGTTCCGAAAACCTGCTCCATCTCTTGGTCCACCCAGGATGTGCGGGTGAATGTTTCAATAAAGGCGTTGTGTCCGCCATGCTTGTGGATGATCATCTCGCAGGCAGGGCTGGTTTCCAGGCCGAAAAAGTCCACCACCGGAATCACCGGATCGTCCTCGGCCGTGATGATGAGGGTTGGGACCACCACCTTATTAAGCCAGCCATTATTGACGGCGTAGCCGTTGAAATAATCATGGGCATTGTCGTAGCCGCCATCGTAAATCTCCAACAGGGCCTGGGTCATGTTCCGCAAATTGTTTTCCGCCAACACCCTATCCAGGCCCAGGCCTGGGAAGAGCCTGTTCTTGATGGATAGGGACCGCTTCCACTTGCGCATGAAATACCACTTGATCATAAAGTCCGCATCAATGGCGTCGCAGGCCCGGTTGGGGCTGATCACCGGGCTCACCGCCACCACCTGTCTCAGGTTGGGAATACGGTGGGCGGCTTCCCTGGATGCAATGCGCAGGGCGAAATTACCTCCCAACGAAAAACCCGCCAAAAAAACCGGCTTGCCCTGGCTCAACCCGGCGGCCTGATGCACGCCCTGGAAAACCTCGTCCAGCAATACGGAAAGGAAAATTCCCCGGTTCAGATAATGGGACTCGCCGTGATCCCGGAAGTTCAGCCGGAAAACATCATAACCCAGGTTGTACAAATATCTCCCGGAACTCAAAATATAGGAGGAATTGACGCTTCCCTCCCACCCATGGAGCAGAATCACCAATCCCTTGCCCGTGCTTGCGGGCTGGGGCGAATAAAAACCCTGGAGCCGCACTCTGTCCTCGCAATGCAAAATCATTTCCCGGGCAGCCTCAGCCATGGGATTTTTTCCCATGGCCCGGTACCGGCTGCTGGCCATGATGGTCTGGATATGGGAGCCTCTCAAGGGGCGAATGGGTTGAAATGGGTTGTTCATGGGCGCTTCCTTTATATCAGTGAAACTCCGGCCCCCAAAAATGGCCGGGCGTTGAAAAATAGAACGTTCGTTCGGTTTTTGGGGGACTGTAACTCTCTTGGGAAAAAAATGCAAGCCCCCCTTGACAGGGTTTTATAAACAGTGTTAACTTAACAGCGTTTATGCGATAGGAGATGACCATGCCAAAGGCGCAAAGAAAAACCATGGAGGTGGAGGCTGTGAAGGATGAAATCCTGGATCAGGCGGTACAAATTATGTTCGAGGAAGGCTTCGAAGGCCTGAGCATGCGCAAGCTGGCCTCGGCCATGGGCATGACGGCAGCCAATATCTACAACTATTATAGGAGCAAGGATGAAATCTACCTGGCTATTCAGAAGCAGGGTTTTGAATTGCTCCACAGCCTGTTCGCCCAGGTGGCCGGGCTGGATATCCCGCCTGTGGAAAAGCTTCGGCGGATGGCCAGGGTGTATGTAACCTTTGGTTTGGAGGAAGTGGCCTATTATGAAGTCATGTTCAACCGTCACGGCCCCAAGTATGCTGACTATAAAAACACCCCCATGGAGCCCTTGGCCCTGGCGGAAAAAATGGCGGCCTTGCAGGTGTTGGGGGAAGCCGAGTCCGTGGCCGGGGAGGTTTTGGCGGAGATTGGCGGGCTTGAGGACAAGGACGTCTGGCAGCATCTCATGCAGGCCTGGCTGCTTTTGCACGGGTACGTGGCTCTCTACAACAATCGTACTCTCCATGAAGTGGAGGAGCAGCCCGCAGTGCTGATAGAAAGCATATTGAATACGTTGACCGGATTCGCGATCCACCAGAGATAAGTCCCTGGAAAACCGGGTTTATAATCCCGAGACAAGGAGGCCTTCCGTGATTAAAAGACTGATACCCAATATATTGGCTACACTCTATCCTCAGGGTGCGGACGCCAAAGGCCCTGCAGGCAAGGGTTTGCTCAATCCTCTTGTTCACATGCTGCTCAGGGTCATGGCCGCTCAAATGCGTTTTCGCCCGTCTTTGCGGAAGATGTTAAGGGGCAAGGATGGCTGGATTGATTTCAGTGTGGGGATAAGCACCGAGGCAGGCTCCGTGGCCCAGTCCATCCGTTTTCATGAGGGGCGAATCAGGGTGCGCGGGGATATTCCCCAGTCCACGGATACGGTTTTGATTTTTGAAGACGACCAAGCCCTTCGGAAGATGTTGTTCGCCCCGCCCGCAGAAATCATGAATCTCATGCTAAAAAACAAACTCAAGGTCGAGGGCAACCTGACTTACGCCCAGGCCTTTAACTTTTTTGTGTCCCTGCTTATGGGTAAAAGGCAGGTGAAAGAGTTGGAAAAGGCCCGGCAGGAAGACCTTGCTGCGCGAAAAAACCGTTTTGGCGGCGCCAAAAGGGCGGACAAGGGTTTTCTTGAATTGGCCGGGAGAAAGAACGGCATGACTTCGGCTCCGGGGATCGACCCGGGAGTCCGTTTTTTGGACGAACCTTATTTTTCGTCTATGGGTCTGGAGGATTTCCCTCGCCTCAACTCTTTATTGGACGCCCATTTTAACGACAAACCCCGGGTGTGTTGCGAACGTCCCCGCCTGCTCACGCGGTTTTTTCGGGAAAACGGATTCCAGGACCATGCCGAACATCGGGCCGTGCATCATGCCAGGGCTTTTCATTATTTATTGTCACAAAAAAGCCCCCTGATCGCCGCCAATGATCTCCTGGCGGGAACCACCACCTCCATGGCGCCCACCGGCGTGCTGATTTTTCCTGACGCCCAGGGTTCCCTGTTGTGGGGGGAATTAAAAACGGTGGAACACCGTCTGTTGAATCCGTATCGGATTTCCAAGGAGACCTCAGAAATCCTCCATAGTGAGATTTTTCCTTTTTGGGCCAGACGGAATTTTTGGGAATGGGTGCGCACCAAGCACAGGGACCCTTTGTGCCAGAAAATCAATAATCGGTGGGTGGCTTACTTTGTATGGAAAACCGTGGGCGTGTCCCACACCATCCCTGATTTTGAACGCCTGTTGGCAAAGGGCTCTTTGGGGATTATTGAAGACGCAAAAATCCGCCTGGAGGACTCCGGGCTATCCAGGGAAGAGCGGGAAAGCCTGGATAGCATGATCATCTGCCTGGAAGCCGTTAATATCTATGCCGGGAATCTTGCGAACCAAGCACGGGACTTGGCCGCCCTGGAGGATGATCCACAGAGAAAGCAGGAACTCATCCATATGGAAACCCTGTGCAGGAGGGTTCCCGCCCATCCCGCCCAAAACCTGGACGAGGCCGTGCAAAGCATCTGGACCATGTGGATCGCCCTCCATAATGAAAACACCAATACCGGATTCTCCATTGGCCGTTTGGACCAACTGTTGCAACCGTATTTTGAAAAAGACATGGAAAGCCTGAACACTCCCGATGAACGCAGAGCCTACGCCAAGCGGGCTATTGAGTTGACGGGGTGTTTTATGCTCCGCTGCGCGGACCACCTGCCCCTGGTGCCGGACATAGGCAATTATTTGTTCGGCGGCAGCCCGTCTGTCCAGGCCATCACCATTGGCGGCACTAAACGGGACGGTTCGGATGGGGTGTGCGACATGACCTATGTTATCCTCAAGGCCACGGAAATGCTCGGCCTTCGGGACCCCAACGTGAACGCCCGTTTTTGTCCTGGCGTGAATTCGCACATTTATCTCAAACGGTTATGCCAAGTGAACCACATTACCGCCGCCACCCCCTCCCTGCATAATGACGCGGCGGTATTCGCCTCCCTAAAACCCCACGGATACCCCATGGAGGATATCCGCGACTGGTCCGCCACAGGCTGCGTGGAGCCCACCCTTTCGGGCAAACATACCGGCCACACGGGCTCCATCCTCATGAACCTGGTGGCGCCCCTGGAAATGGCCCTGCATAATGGCCGTCATCCCCTCATGCGTTGGGATGTGGGACCCAAAACAGGGCTGGTGGAAGAGGGCGATTTCGCCAGCTTTGAGGACTTTTTTCAAGCCTACAAAACCCAGCTTGCCTTTATCATTATGCAAGCCGTGGAGCTCAACCACATGCTGGCGGAAGCCCATGCCCAATACCGGCCCGCGCCCCTATTGAGCGCCATGACCCAAGGCTGCATAGACAAGGCCTCGGACGTCACCGCAGGCGGAGCCTTGTACAACACCTCGGGCACTTCTAATATTGGCTTGGCGGACGTGGTGGACTCCCTGCTGGTGATCAAAAAACTGGTGTTTGACGAACAGACCGTGGCGTTCCCGGAACTCAAGGCCGCCATTGACTGTAATTTCGAAAACGCCCCCCGGCTTTTGGCCCTGGTGCAAAACAAGGCCCCCAGGTTTGGCTCGGGGGACGCCGAGGCCCTGGACATGGCCAACAGGGTGGCGGGCGTCATCCATGATCTGTGGGCGGGCCATACCAATTTCCGGGGCGGCGGATATACCACGGGGTTTTGGTCCATGTCCCAGCATGTGGCGTACGGCAACCTGTCCGGCGCCTTGCCTTCCGGCAGGCTGAAGGGCAAAGCCTTCACGCCCGGCCTTACCCCGTCTCCCATGGCATCACCCAATTTCCTGGACAACATCCGGGATGTGGCCCATCTCAACCCCGAATACATGGACAACAACATCGCCTTCAACGTCAAGTTGGTTCCATCAGGAAGCGAATCGCCTGAAAAAACCGTGGACTCCATGGCAGCCTATGCCACAACCTATTTTGAGCAGGGAGGTATGCAGATGCAGTTTAATGTGGTGGATTCCAGGACCCTGGAAGACGCCATGGTTCACCCGGAGAATTACAAACGCCTTTTGGTTCGCATTTCGGGGTACAATGCCTATTTTGTCACCCTGAACACGGAAATGCAGCTTGAGCTGATAGAGAGAGCCCAATATGGTTGCTAAGAGCCTGGAACAGCGCATAGCCGAAGCCGTGGCCGAGAAAATCGCCATGGTTCCCTATAATCCCTCCTGGCTTGAACTATTCCGGCAAGAGGCGGAATTCCTGCAAATCCGTTTTCCCTCTCCCCTGATTCGCCGCATCGAGCATTTTGGCAGTACGGCTGTTCCAGGCATCACGGCCAAGCCGATTGTGGACATGCTGGTGGAGATTTCCAGCGCCGAGGAAGCTGGTCGGGAAATCGTGCCGGTCCTGGAAGCTCTGGGCTACGACTATTTTTGGCGGCCCGAACTGGACAAGTCCCCCATGTATCATTGGTTTATCAAGCGTGAGTCAAACGGGGAACGCACCCACCACATCCATATGGTGGAGGCGGATTCCAATCTTTGGGATCGCTTGTATTTCCGGGATTATCTGAAAGAATTCCCCCGGGAGGCCGCCGCCTACGGCGCGTTAAAGGAGCGTCTGGCTCTGGAGCATCCCCATGACCGGAGCGCCTACACCCACGCCAAGACTGGATTTATTGTGGCTGTCACTCAAAAAGCACTGGAATATTTCGGAATAATCTAAATTTTATTATCGTTATAGTCTTTTTCGTCAATAGTTCTTGACATGCAAATGATTTTTTTTCTAATCTGTTTCTCATCCCATAAAAATTGAGAATGCTTATTCTGGTGTTTGCGCCCCGTCTCCGTGGGATAGTAATAACTATCTGACAACAAAGGAGGAAACAATCATGGCCAGAACGCTTTTTGAAATGCCGCCCTCCGGGTACCGGAGTGTGCGGGGGGAGATCATCCGGGATCTCCAAATTCAGCTGCTCCGCCTGGATTACGACCCGGGTATTGCCGACGGTATTTTTGGGACAAAAACCCGAGACGCCATCTATAAGTGGCAAACCAGGAATATGTCCGCGCCCACGGGAGTGGTGGACGTGGAAACCTGGGGGAAAATCATGGGCGGTCCGGCCCCTTCCCTGGCGGCCCGGTCTCTCCAGTTGACAGCCGCTTTTGAAGGCCACTCGTTTACGCTGGCTTGCGGCAATTTCGACGGAGCGTGGTTCACCTGGGGAATTATCGGGTTTACCTTGCGGCATGGGCAGGTGGACGCCATTATTCTTGAAGTTAACAGGACCCATCCCCACTATCTGGATCAGGCCTTTGGACCCTTAAAAGCGGAACTCTTGGCGGTGATGCAGGGAAGCCGGGATGAAAAACGGGATTGGGCGGATCGCATTTCCTTGGGCGTCCAGAAAGTCAAGATCGAACCCCAATGGGCGGAGGCTTTTGCAAAACTGGGCCAGATCAAGGAGGTCCAGATGATCCAGTTGGAACGGGTAAAGGGCTATTATGATCGGGCTTTGCAGGACATGGATCATTTTGAGTTGAAGACCGAGGCGGGGTACGCCTTGTGCTTTGACATCGCCGTGCAGAACGGAGGCATTGATTTCCAGGAAAAAGCCCAAATTCAAAGCGCCTTTTCACACAATCCGCCCCTGGTGGAAAGGGACTCCCTGATGATCATAGCCCGGGTGGTGGCGGAAAACAGCAAACCCCAGTATGTTCAGGATGTGATGAGCCGGAAAATGACCCTTGCCGCGGGAGAGGGCAAGGTCCATGGCGCCCGGTACCGGGTTAATACCTGGGGAATAGGGGATATGGATGCGGCGTGATTCCATGGGTCGGCCTTATCCTTGGTTCTTGCAGAAGGGTGGGGCTGGCCTTTGTGGAGATCAATACAAACGCCGGGCGTTGATTTCGGGAAACCCGGCCTTCAGGATTTTGTTGGCTGCGGTCTGGATGTCGTAGGGCACGTAGCAAATGGTCAGGGCGTTCATTTTGGTGTCCCATATCACGTACTTGGCGTGATTGTCGCCATCCCGGGGCTGGCCGACGCTTCCCACGTTCACAATGGTTTTTCTGTTATCCAGGAGCCATCCCCCTTCTCCCAGAGGATAGTAGATGACATTGTGTCCGTCAAAGGTCACCAGGTCCAGGCTGTGGGTATGTCCCACAAAGCACAGGTTGTACTTGACGGACTTCCACATGCGGGTGATGGCTTCCTGATCCGCCTCAAACAGGTATTTATGGATGGAGTCCGGGGGAAAACCATGGACTCCCAGAGCGCCGTTGAACTCAATGTTCACAGGCCATTTTTTTATGCGCTCCGCGCTTTCAGGTTTGAGCATCTTGCGGGTAAGCAGGGCGGTCTGTTTGGCCTGGGGGTTGAAATAGTTTAGGATATCATCATCATACACGGCTTCTTCGTGGTTGCCTAAAATAGATGGAATTTTATTGCTCCATAAAAGTTGCAAAACCGGCTCTGGGTCGGCGCCGTATCCCACCACATCGCCCAGACATACGCAGGCATGGACATTTTTTGTCCGCATATTATTCAGGACAGCGGTAAAGGCTTCCAGATTGGCGTGAATATCAGATATAACAGCAATTCTCACTAGCGCCCGTCCTTCAAAAAAATGGGTGGACCATATTAAGCCTTGACAAGTTTGCCTTCTTACCTTACATACCGCTTTTTATGTTGCAGTGTCTATCCAATAGGCGCCTGCCAGCAATGGAAAGCTAAAAAAAAATATAATGCAGTCCGGCATATGCCACGCAGAATGTCGGCCACGGAGGATGCAACATTGGCGAATCATAAGTCCGCTTTGAAAAGAGCAACCCAGAACACGATCAGACAAATGCGCAACCGTTCATACAAGACCCGCCTCAGGAATATGGTCAAGAAGGTCAACCAGGCCGTGGAAGCGGAATCTGTTGATGAAGCCAAGGCCATTTTGATTGAGACCCAGGCTATCATTGACAAATGCGCAAGCAAGGGCGTGATCCACAAAAACACCGCTTCCAGGAAGATTTCCCGCCTTGCAAAAAAGGTGGATGCCCTGGCCGGTTAGTTTTTTCCGGATCTTGTATTGAATGGGACGGCGGCGGCGCTGTATGGTCATGGCCGTATGGCATGACCATAATCCGGCAGCGCAGCCGACCGATATCCCATTAGAATCCTTCAAAATACGCCTCCATCCGGTGGCGGACCTTAATGGCTAGGCGTGCGGTCAATACCGATAATGCCTGGCTTTTGTTTGCCTGGGTCGCCGCCAGATTATCTTCCACTACCTGATAGGTTTCGTGCTCCGTAATTTTGTCCCCCGACCACAAGACCCGGCCGTCCTCATCCTGCAATTCCAGGGAAAGAACCATCCTGACCCTTCGCAGGGCCGAATCTCCCGATGATCTGCGCGCTGCGTTTTCATCAAGTAGGGACTCGATAGAGCCGGTCAGGCGCACATCTGCGCCTGTGCTGCTCCTGGCCAGACGAAATTTTTCCTCCCGGGTGAATTCCCGAATCAGGTCATTGGTCACCCGGGTTTCCAGGCCTGTCTCTGCTGTTTCGTTCTCCAAAATCGGCACAAAAACCGTGCGTATGGGGTCGTCCGGCCTGGCGCCCCCGGAAAAATGATATCCGCAGGCAACCAGGCTCAATAAAAAAACAGGCAAAACCAACTGCAAAAAGGTTTTTTGCATGTGCAAAACCGCGTTCCTTTCTTGTGGTTGGTTAGACAACCACATTAACCAGCTTGTTTTTGACCACGATGACTTTGCGAATGGTTTTTTCGCCAATAAATTTTTGAACCTTTTCGTCAGCCAGGGCCATTTGTTTGACCTCTTCATCGCCGGTTCCCACATCCACGGTCAACTTGCTTCGGAGCTTGCCGTTCACCTGGAGCACAATCACCACCTCGTCCGCTTTCAGGGCATCTTCGCGATAGGTGGGCCAGGATGTTTCCAGTACATTGTTTTCATTGCCGAACAGGCTCCACAACTCCTCGGAGAAATGGGGCGCCACGGGCGAAACCAGCAACACGATAGCCTCGATGGCCGCCCGCAGCACTCCGGCCCGTTTTTTATCCTCAAGGTTATCGTCCAGGCCGTACACCATGTTCACCAGTTCCATGATTGCCGATATGGCCGTGTTAAAATGGAATCGGCCGTCAATGTCGTGGGTGACCTTTTTGATGGTCTGGTGGGTCTTTTTGTACAGGTCCTTCAAATAGCCTTCCAGGGCGTCCGGGCTGCCCGTATAGGCGGCGGTCCCGCTGATGGCGTCGAAATGCATGGCGAACATACGCCACACCCGTTGGAGAAACCGGAAGGAACCTTCCACACCCTCTTCGCTCCAGTCCAAGTCCCGCTCCGGGGGAGCGGCGAACAGGCAGAACAAACGCACCGTGTCCGCTCCGTAGCGCTCCAGCAGCTCGGCAGGATCGATAACGTTCTTTTTGGACTTGGACATTTTTTCCACCCGGCCCGCTTCCACGGGTTTGCCGCATTTGGTGCAGGTGCGTTCGTCACCGGCTCCTTCGGCCTCCTGGGGAAACAGCCAGCCGTGTTCGGGACATTTTAGTGTCTCCTTGCAGACCATGCCTTGGGTAAGCAATCGGGTAAAGGGCTCCTTGAAATCCACCAGGCCGAAGTCGTTCAAGACCCGGGTGAAATACCTGGAATAAAGCAGATGCATGACTGCGTGTTCCACCCCGCCTATGTACTGGTCCACCGGCATCCAGTATTTTACGGCTTCCACGTCAAACATGGCCGTGTCGCAATGGGGGCTGCAATAGCGTTCCGGATACCATGAGGATTCCACAAAGGTGTCCATGGTGTCCGTCTCGCGCCGGGCGTTTTCATTGCCGCACTTGGGGCAGGTGGTTTTGGCGAATTCCTCCAGGGAGGACAGGGGGGACTTGCCTCCTTCCAGCAAATGAGCGTCTTCAGGCAAAATCACCGGCAACTGGTCCTCGGGCACGGGCACAATGCCGCAGGTGGGGCAATGGATCATGGGAATGGGCGCGCCCCAGTAGCGTTGGCGGGATATTCCCCAGTCCCGGATTCTGTACTGAACGGTCTTTTTGCCCAGGTTGTTTTCGTCCAGGTATTGGGCAATGGCTTCCATGGCGTCCCGGTTGGGCATGCCGTCAAACTGGCCGGAGTTCACCAGAACCCCTTCTTCCACATAGGCTTCGGCCATGGTTTCCGGCGAAAGGGTTTGCCCTTCGGGTTGGATGACCACGATCATGTCCAGGCCGTATTTTCTGGCAAATTCAAAATCCCTTTGGTCATGGGTGGGAACGGACATGACCGCGCCGGTTCCGTAATCCATAAGGGCGAAGTTGGCCGTGAATATTTCCATGGTTTTGCCCGTGAGAGGATTGATGCATTGGGCGCCCACGCGCACCCCTTCCTTCTCGTAATCTTCCGAGGTTCTTTTGGCCTTTTCCTGCTTGGCCATGCGGGCCACAAATTCCATGACTTCGGCTTCCCGGGGAGTTCCCTTGCACAGTAGCTCCACCAGGGGGTGTTCCGGCGCCAGGCACATGAAGGTGGCGCCGCACAAGGTGTCTGGCCGGGTGGTGAAGACCTTGATTTTGATATCGCTGCCAGCCACGGGAAAGAGGATTTCCGCGCCGTGGCTTTTGCCGATCCAGTTTTTCTGCATGGTGACGACCTTTTCGGGCCATCCCGGCAGTCTTTCGCAATGGTCCAGCAGGTCTTCGGCATAGTCAGTGATTTTAAAGAACCACTGTTCCAGCTTTTTCTGCTCCACCTCTTCCCCGCAACGCCAGCACATGTTCTGTTCCACCTGCTCGTTGGCCAGGACTGTCTGGCAGGTTTCGCACCAGTTTACGCTGGCATCCTTGCGGTAAACCATGCCCTTCTCGAACATTTTTACAAAGAGCCATTGTTCCCAGCGGTAATACTCGGGGCGGCAGGTGGCGATTTCCCGGTCCCAGTCATAGGAAAACCCCATGGCTTTTAGCTGGGCGCCCATGGCTGCAATGTTCTCGTAGGTCCATTTGGCGGGGTGGGTATTGTTCTGGATGGCCGCATTTTCCGCAGGCATGCCAAAGGCGTCCCAGCCCATGGGATGGAGGACGTTGAAGCCGCACATCCTTTTGTAGCGGGCTACCACGTCGCCTATGGAATAATTGCGAACATGCCCCATATGGATTTTTCCGGAGGGGTAGGGGAACATTTCCATAAGAAAAAATTTTTCTTTGGAAAGGTCTTCCTTTACCTTGAACAGTCCGGTGGCGTCCCAATGGGTCTGCCATTTGCCTTCAATTTTTTTGGGGTCGTAACGTTCATCCATGCCAAAATGCCTTTCACAACCAGGGGCTTAACAGGGTTAGCAGTTAATGTTGTCCAAATAGAGTGCTCCGGGGCTGCTTTAGCCCGGGATTAAAAGAATATAGGTTTATCCATGCCACAAGTTCAGGCTTTTGGCAAGGCGCATACCACTATTTCGCCATGTCATAAAAACGAGAATTCCGTTGACTTCATTGCGTTTTATTTCTATCTATGAGTCATGTGGGAAATAACCTTAACCAAAATGAAAGTTTAACGCCAATGACAACGAGAATTCTTGTAAATGCGGTAGACCCGGAGGAGTGCCGCATTGCGATCATCAAGGATAATAATCTTGAAGGATTTCATATAGAAACCGCGGCCAGGGAAATCACTCGAGGTAACGTCTACAAAGGCGTCATTGCCCGAGTTGAGCCTAGTCTCCAGGCTGTTTTTGTAGATTACGGGGCAGACCGCCACGGCTTTTTGCAAAAAAACGAAATCCACAGCGATTATTTTTTAGACACTAACACGGGCGATACGGCTATCAACAAAGTGCTCAAGCCTGGCATGGAGTTGTTGGTCCAGATCACCAAGGACCCTGTGGACAAAAAAGGGGCCATGCTAACCACTTACATTTCCCTGGCAGGCCGCCATGTGGTGCTTATGCCCGGGAGCAAAACCCGGGGCGTGTCGCGGAAGATTGAGGAAGAGGATGAAAGGGTCCGCCTGAAAAAGATTCTGGATTCCTGCAAGATACCCGAGGGTTTTGGGGTCATTGTCCGCACCGTGGGCAAAATGGGGACCAAATCAGTCATTTCCCAGGATATCACCCATTTGTTACGGCTTTGGAAAACCATCAAGAAAAAGGGCATGGAAGATAAGGCCCCTGTTCTGTTGAATAAGGAGCAAAGCCTGGCCATTAGGTCTCTACGGGATAATTTCAACGCCGAAGTGAGCAGCATCCTGGTGGACGACCCGGTCGCTTACGAGGAAATCAAGGAATTCATGGCCGTCATTGCACCCCGGAGCAAAAAGGTGGTGCGGCTCCATACGGAGGACCGGCCAATTTTTTCCAAGTACCAGTTGGAAATGCAGATAGCCTCCATTTTTGAAAGCCGGGTGGGTCTGAAAACAGGGGGGACTATTGTCATTCATCCCACCGAGGCTTTGGTCTCCATTGATGTCAATTCGGGCAAATCCACCAAGGAAATCACCGTGGAAAAAACCGCCCTCAAGTCCAACCTGGAAGCTGCTGAGGAAATCGCCCGGCAACTGCGTTTGCGCGACCTGGGTGGGCTTATTGTGGTGGACTTCATCGACATGCGGGACCTCAAAAACCGTTCTGCCGTGGAAAAGGCCATGCGCCAGCATACCAAACTGGACAAGGCCCGGATGAAGATCGGTCGGATATCCCAGTTCGGGCTTATGGAAATGTCGCGTCAGCGCATCAGCCCGTCCATTGAATACGGGAGTTATCTTGAGTGCCCCCACTGCCATGGCAAGGGCCGGGTTCCGTCCCTGGAAACCATGACTTTGGATTTTTTGCGTAAACTCAGGTCCCAAATCATCAAGGAAGGGGTTAAAAGCATGGAAGGAGTGGTCCCTGCCAATGTGGCCGACTACCTTCTAAACAAGAAGCGCCGGGAACTGAATGACCTGGAATTAAGGCATGATGTGACGATCATCATCCGTGCGGATGAAAGTCTGGTTCCAGGGGAATCCCACATACACGCCGAAAAATAGGGCTTGACGGTCACTCCTTTTTTTTCTACTACTCTTCGACTTACGCTTATGCTCCGGAAGCCATTTATTCGTATTGGTGGGGGGGACGCCTACTGGCGAACAAACAGACTTTGAGAGAGGGAGACACATGAGTTGGCAAGATTTTATTGATGTGTTGATGGAAATTCTCACGACACAGACAGGGCTTTTTGCTCTTGACTACAAGATGGTGGTAATGTGGGGGATCGGATTCTTTTTCATTTATTTGGCTGTGGCCAAAAAATATGAACCTCTGCTCCTGCTGCCGATCGGTTTCGGAATTGTGGCGGTTAATTTCCCCCACGTGCCCTTGATGGGCATGGATGCAGAAGGGAAACGCCATCTTTTCGAGATTTTTTACCATTACGGCGTGGAATGGGAAGTCATTCCCTGCGTTATCTTTTTGGGCCTGGGCGCCATGACCGATTTCGGCCCCCTCATCGCCAATCCCAAGACTATGATAATCGGCGCCGGAGCGCAACTCGGGGTCTTCGTGACCTTTCTGGGTGTGCTTTTCTTTAACTTTTCCCTCAGGGAAGCAGCGTCCGTCGGCATCATTGGAGGGGCCGATGGCCCTACTACCATTTATCTGACGGCCAAGCTGGCCCCGGACTTGCTGGGAGCCAATGCCCTGGCGGCCTATTCTTACATGGCCATGGTGCCCCTGATTCAGCCGCCCATTGTACGGTTTTTCACCACCAGGAAACAACGCCTCATCCGCATGAAACAACTCAGGCCCGTTTCCAAGCTGGAAAAAACCATGTTTCCCTTGATGGTTTTCGTGATCATTTCCATCCTGATTCCGGCGGTCACCCCCCTCATGGGCATGCTCATGCTTGGCAATTTCATGCGGGAGAGCGGCGTGGTGGACAGGCTAACCGATACGGCCCAGAATTCCCTCATGAACATCGTCACTATCTTTTTGGGGATTTCCGTGGGCGCCACCATGTCCGGCGATAAATTCCTCAGCGCCAAGCCCCTCATGATTTTTGGCTTTGGCTTGGTGGATTTTGCCATTTGCACCATGGGCGGCGTGTTGACGGTCCATCTTATGAACCTGTTCATAAAGGACAAGATCAACCCCATTATCGGCGCAGCCGGGGTTTCGGCCGTGCCCATGGCCGCCCGGGTGGCTCAGGTGACAGGGCAGCAGGAAGACAAACAAAACTTTTTGCTCATGCATGCCATTGGTCCCAATCTGGCCGGGGTTATCGGCAGCGCTGCCGCCGCTGGTATGTTCATTGCCATGTTCGGTTAATCACAGGAGGGAACTAAAGATGTCTGCATTAAAGAAATATTCCGTAAGCAAGGCCCTCCTTGTTTTGGGCCTGTGCCTCACAATAACCCTGGGCGCCTTTGTCACCTTGGCGCCTGCTCCTGTTTTGGCCAGTACCACCCAGGATGGGGGGCAGGCCATCGAACAGGCCCAGGAAGATACAGGATATGTCAGTAGGGGAGACCTTCGGCGAAACGACCCGGATTTTGACTGGAATTACGCCCTATACACCCTAATTATCCGCTTTGTGGGGATTTTCATTGTGCTGGGCTTTATCCAGGTGATCATGCAGATTTCCGGGCGTTTTTTCACCCGTTTGGAGCAAAAGAAAAAGGCTCAGGCCCAGGCCTCAAAATAGGTTTGGGTTTCATCAGGCGCCTTCCCTTGACAAAGCGGGGGCTCCATGGCAAGACCCGCTAACAGAAGTGCGGTATTCGGCCTGTGATCAAGGCCTGAACAAATCCCCGGCGCCTGGAAAATTTTCCGGGCGCCGGGAATCCAAAAACCCCTTAACTGAACACACAATTCCCGCATTGTTAATAATTCCGGCGCAGGGGGAAAAGCAATCTATGGCTAAAAGAGCGTCCTCAGGGCAGAAAGTTTCGGCGACAGGCGTGGTAGCCCTTATTTTGGTTATTTTAGCTGCCGGTCTCATCACTTTTCTTGTTCACCAATCACTTAATAAGCCTCAGCAGCCACCGATTCCACAACCCCAACCTTCCACACAGCAGGAACAACCCGCCGCCCCTGCACTTGCCGGAGAACAGGAACCCGTGGTCATAGACTACAATAAGGTGGATGGAGAAGGGGAGCAGGATGCGGATATGGCCAGCCTCATGGAAGAGCGCAAGGCCAAATACGGGGTGGGCGAAAGCCTGGACCTTATTGTTAATGAAAACGAATCCATTAAGGTGGGTGAATACACTATTTCCATGAAGCAGATCATGGATGACGTCAAGGTGAGCCGGGGCGAAATTGTGGTGGATGAAATCAACCCGGCCAATGGGGATGCCTCGTCCAGCCCGAATAATGTTGCAGACCAGAACGCACCAGCCAGGGATACGGGCGCGTTCCAGGCGGCGGATCTTCCTCAGGGGACGCAAACCAGCTCGGCGCCACAAGCTACCTCTGGTGGAACTGTCCAGGTTATGGCCCAATCGCAGGGGACCGCATCCTCCAACGGTGTGACAGGCGAGGCGGCCCCGGGCTATGGCGCGGCAAAACCTCCCCGCGCCCAAAAAGGGCGTAGGGAATTCGGCGTGTATGTAGTGCAGCCGGGAGATAATATTTGGAACATCCATTTCAGGCTTTTGGACGAGTTTTTCGCTCACCAGGGAGTCAGGCTTTCTCCTCTGGCTGACGAGCCTTCAGGCAGTGGATTCAGTTCCGGCGTTGGCAAAATTTTGAAATTTTCGGAAAATATGGTAGCTATCTATAATCTTAAAACCCGGCAGGTGGACCAGGATTTGAATTTGATTCAACCCCTGAGCAAGGTGGTCGTGTATAATATGACCCATGTCTTTGACCTGCTACGCCAAATCGATTATAGCCAAGTCAATATGATCCAGTTTGATGGCGATACCTTGTGGCTGCCCATTAAGGATTAATAGACTATTCGACTAATATGTAAATTCAGGGGACTTAATCCGAAAATGCGGCCCCTGGCAAATTAAGAGGAAAACATGATCAAAAGATACACCCGTGAAGAGATGGGCAACCTGTGGACGGACGAAAACCGCTTCCGGGCTTGGCTCAAGGTGGAAATCGCCGCCTGCGAAGCCATGGCTGAAGTGGGCATTATTCCCAAGGAAGCCGCAAAAAACATTGCAGAGAAAGCGGATTTCAACGTCGAGCGCATTCTGGAGATTGAAAAGGAAACCAAACACGACGTCATTGCATTTTTGACCAACGTGGCTGAATATGTAGGGGAAGACGCCCGCTTCATACATAAGGGTATGACTTCTTCCGATGTCCTGGACACCAGTTTCGCCTGTCTGCTAAAGGACGCCGGGGAAATGATTCTCCAGGGCGTGGACAAACTTCTTGCAGCCATTAAAAAACAGGCCATGGAGCAAAAATACACCCCCATGGTGGGCAGATCCCACGGCATCCATGCCGAGCCCATTACCTTCGGCCTCAAAATGGCTGTTTTTTATGATGAGGTCAAACGCAATCGCCTGCGCATTGAAAACGCAATCAAGACCATCAGCTACGGCAAGATTTCCGGTGCAGTGGGCACCTTTGCCAATACCCCGCCCGAGGTGGAAGCCCTGGTCTGCAAAAAACTGGGCCTTTCTCCGGCCCCGGCGTCCACCCAGATCATTCAGCGGGATCGGCATGCGGAGTTCTTTTCCGCCCTGGCCGTCACCGCCTGCACCATCGAAAAGATTGCTGTGGAAATCAGGCACTTGCAGAGAACCGAAGTCCTGGAAGCCCAGGAGTATTTTTCCAAGGGCCAGAAAGGCTCTTCGGCTATGCCCCACAAACGTAACCCCATTGGCTCGGAAAACATGTCCGGTTTGGCCCGGGTTGTGCGGTCCAACGCCCTGGCCGCCATGGAAAACGTGGCCCTGTGGCATGAACGGGATATCAGCCATTCCTCGGTGGAACGGATCATAGGCCCTGACAGCACCATTTTGATTGATTACATGCTTCACCGTATGGCAGGTTTGGTGGGCAACCTCATCATCAATGCGGATCGGATGCTGGAAAACCTCAACCTCATGAAGGGGTTGATTTTTTCTCAGCAAATCCTTCTGGCCCTGGCAGAGGTTGGAGTCAGCAGGGAAAATGCCTATAAAATGGTTCAGTCCCAGGCCATGCGCGTGTGGGACGAAGGCGCGGATTTCAAGACTTTGATCCTGGCCTGCCCGGACATTGCGTCCCACCTTTCCAAGGAAGCTATTGAGGAAATTTTCGACCTGGACTATCATTTCAAACACGTGGACACTATTTTTGATAGGGTCTTTGTCAGTTAATGAGGCTATGCAAAGAATAGAAGCATCCAAATAAACCGGTTTTTTTACCGGAATAAAAATTTCCCGTTGTCCAAAAAGCCTCTGCCCGAGGCTTAAAGGCAATAGTACAAAGGAGGCAGTTTTGATTGATTTGGCATATTGTACAATGGTAATAGGCGCAGGGGCAGCTCCGGCGCAAAATAATTTCGCTTTTTTCGGCATGCTGGGCATGATGGTCCTGATTTTTTACTTCCTCATTATGCGACCCCAGCAAAAAAAGGCCAAGGAACACGCCCAAATGCTGGCGTCCCTTAAAAAGGGAGACAAGATCATCACCAACGGCGGCTTTTACGGCAAGATTACCGGCCTGGACGAAAACACCGTCACCGTGGAACTGGCCGACCGTGTTCGGGTAAGAATCGCCCGCAGCGGCATTGCCGGGCTGGCCGAAATTGCAAAATAGCAACCCCGCCAGTTTTAATAAAAATAACAGGTCTTTGCCCCAAGGCATCCTGTTGCTCCAAAACAAGGCTCAGGCCTATTAGCCCGATATTTGGGGGGAAAATCAAGGAGTCGTTGCCCATGGAAGCGACTGGTCAGAAAGGGAGTTCACCGTTTTGAGAAACTTCACATTTCGTCTAACAATGGTTGCAATCGTGCTGGTTCTGGCAATGGTATTCTTATGGCCGAGCATTGATCAATGGTTCGTCTCAAAAGATAAGGATAATACCGCCTGGCCCCATAAGATCATCACTCTGGGCCTGGACCTCCAGGGAGGCATGCATTTGGTCCTGGAAGTTCAGACTCACGAAGCGGTTATCAGCACCATGGACCGCTATTCCGATGACCTGAAAGAAGGCCTGAGGAAAGAGCATATCCGCAGCAAGGACCAACAGGTAATCAATGGAGACACCCTTACCGTTACGGTCCTCGATAAGGCCTCTCTGGACAAACTTGAAAAATTGGCCGCCGATGAACTGGGCGAGCTGAAACCGGACTATGAAACCAAGGGTGAAGAAACCACAGCAACCTTCACCATGCAGGCCGCCGACAAAAAGGCCATCATGGATTCGGCCCGGGATCAGGCCATGGAAACCCTCCGCAACCGTATTGACGGCCTGGGAGTGGCGGAACCTGATATTCGCAAGCAGGGCGAAAAACGCATCCTGGTCCAGCTTCCCGGCGTTACCGACACCAAACGCGCCAAGGATATGCTGGTCAGCACGGCTCAACTTCAGTTCCGCATGCTTGACGAGCGACATAGCCAGGTGCGGGATTATTTGAATCGCAGACCTCCGCCCGGTACGGAGATCCTTTACTCCAAGGACGTGGACCGGAAAACAGGCCATGTGACTTCCAATCCCTATCTGGTGAAGAAAAAGGTGCTCCTTACCGGCGAATACCTTGACAAGGCTTTTGCAACCCTTGGCGGTCAGTTTTCCGAGCCGGAAGTCTCCCTGAAATTCAATAAAAAGGGGGGATACAAATTCGGCATGATCACCAAGGAAAACGTGGGCAAGCCCCTGGCCATTATCCTGGATAACCGGGTCTATTCCGCACCCACGATCCGGGACGAGATTACGGGCGGCGAGGCGGTTATCAATGGCATCGGCAGCATGGATGACGCCAGGGACCTGGCCATCGTGCTTCAGGCAGGCGCCTTGCCGGTTTCCCTGAAAATTCTGGAAGAACGCACGGTGGGGGCCTCCCTGGGTATGGATTCCATTCGCACAAGCACCATGGCCATGGCCATGGGCTTTGTGCTGGTCGTGGGTTTCATGGCTATTTATTATATGGGCGCGGGTCTCATTGCCAACGTAGCCCTTTTCCTGAACGTGCTCTTGATTATGGCTAGCCTGTCCTTGGCAGGTGCAACCCTTACCCTGCCGGGTATTGCCGGTATGATCCTGACCATAGGCATGGCGGTGGACGCCAATGTTCTTATTTTTGAGCGCATTAGGGAGGAACTTCGCCTGGGCAAGGCCCCGGCCTTTGCCGTGGATTCCGGGTTCTCCAAGGCCACCATCACCATCCTGGACGCCAATGTGACCACCTTTGTGGCGGCTTTTGTGTTGCTGCAATTCGGCACAGGCCCGGTCAAAGGCTTTGCCGTCACATTGTGTTTCGGGATCATTGCCAGCCTGTTTACGGCCATTGTGGTTTCCCGGCTGATTTTCGACTATTTCCTGTATTACCGTAATGTGCGGACCCTGAGCATATAAGGAAGATTATTATGGAGTGGATCAAACCCGGCATTAATATGGACATCATTGGCAAACGGATTATTGCCTATGTTTTTTCGGCGTTGCTTATTGGAGTTTCCCTGGTTTCCCTGGTTGTGCATGGCGGCCCAAAAATGGGGGTTGACTTCGCCGGCGGTTCGGAAATGATATTTAAATTCGAAACCCTGCCCACTGCGGAGCAGGTTCGCAGTTCCCTGGCTTCCATCGGTCTTGCCAAGGCAACGGTTCAGAAAACGGTTATGGAAGGCCATACCCAATTTCTCATCAGAACCGATGTGGAAGAAGGCGGCAAATCGGATATGGCGGAAACCATCCGTCTTACCCTGCAGGAATCCCTGGGTTCCAATGTGGAACTGGAAAAGGTGGATATGGTGGGGCCCCAGGTGGGCAAGGACCTCAAGGAAAAGGCCCTTATGGCCATGTTTTATGCACTTTTGTTCATCACCGTGTATATTTCGGGCAGATTTGAACTCAAGTGGATTCCACCCCTGGTCATGGCCGTGGCCATTATCGGGGTAGCCAGCCTCATGGATAAATTCAGCCTTGGCATTCCCGCCCAGATCGCGGTGGCTCTGGTCATTGCGGTGGCGGGCTTTTGGGTGCTTAAGCTCCAGTTCGCCATGGGCGCCATTGTGGCCCTAATTCACGATGTGATCATCACCGTGGGCGTGTTCTCTCTGGTTGGCAAGGAATTCAATCTGCCTATCATTGCGGCTCTGCTCACGATCATAGGATATTCCCTGAACGATACCATCATCGTTTTTGACCGTATCCGTGAGAACACCGCCAAGCATAGCCGCAGGCCCCTGGATTTCGTTATCAACAGGAGTATCAACGAAACCCTCAGCCGCACCCTGCTCACATCCCTCACCACCCTGGTCGTGGTGGTGTGCCTTTTTGTGTTCGGGGGCAGCATTATTGCGGATTTTGCTTTTGCCCTGATGGTGGGCGTGCTCATAGGGACCTATTCATCCATTTTTGTCGCCAGCCCCATTCTCCTGGCTTGGGAAAAGGCTTCGGGGGAGACGGCATAGCAAAAAAACAAACGAGGGCGCATGGACCAATACTATCCATGGTTCTTTCTGAAAAGCGTTCCTGGAATCGGAAACCTCCTGTTTCGCCGTTTACTGGAGCGCTTTTCCCATCCTGAGGAGGTGCTTGCCGCCTCCCAGGGAAGCCTTATGGCGGTCCAGGGGGTTACCCCCAGGCTGGCTTGCGCCATTATGAGCCATAAGATGCCGGGCCATGTGCTGGATGACATGAAGGCGGCCCGGCAAAGCGGGTTTAAGATCGTAACCTTTGCGGATGATATTTATCCCCCTTTGTTACGGCATATCCCCGATCCTCCCCCGCTACTGTACGTGTATGGCCAGCTTCCCCAGGGGGAACGGAATGTGGCTGTGGTGGGGTCCAGGAGCGCCACCTTTTACGGGCTGGACACCACATTCAATATTTGCCGGGATCTTGCCGAACAGGGCGTGGCCATTGTGTCCGGCATGGCGCGGGGAATTGACACCCGCGCTCACCAGGGCGCTTTGGAAGGGGGAGGTCAAACCGTAGCTGTTTTAGGCTGCGGCCTGGGCAAGGTATACCCCAGGGGAAGCGAGGAATTGTATCACCGCATCGCCCAAAACGGAGCGGTAGTCTCGGAATTTCCCGTGGGCTCCGAACCCGAGGCGCGCCACTTTCCTGTTCGCAACAGGATAATCAGCGGCATGTGCCTGGCCACCGTGGTGGTGGAAGCCGCCCAAAAGAGCGGCTCCCTTATAACCGCCAATCTGGCTGGAGAGCAGGGCAGGGAAGTCCTGGCAGTGCCCGGCAGCGTGGAATCTCACAAAAGCACGGGCGCCCATCGTCTCATCAAGCAAGGCGCGGGCCTGGTGGAGAACGCCCAGGACATCCTGGAGGCCCTGGCTTTGTCCTGGCGCCAGCCTCCCAAACAATCGGCGACTGCCGGGGAGGAACCCCTGGAGGAGACGCCATTTTCATCGGAGGGGCTTGCGGAAGATGAGAAATCCGTGTTAGAAGCCCTGGGGCCGTATCCCATCCACATTGATGTTCTGGTGCAGCGCCTGGGCATGCCGGTGGGAGAGTTGTCCGCCAACTTATTGCAATTGGAACTCAAAGGGCTTGCCCGGCAAGAACCCGGCAAGCTGTTTTCCCGAGGAAGAAGTATACAGTGAGCAAACCTCTAGTGATTGTGGAATCCCCCACAAAAGTCCGTACCGTAAAAAAGTATCTGGGAGATGATTATAACGTGGCTGCTACCGTGGGCCATATCCGGGATCTTCCCCAAAAAAATATTGGTATTGATATAGATAAGGATTTTGAACCTCAATACGAAATCATTCCCGGCAAACAAAAGGTAATCGCTAATCTGAAAAAGATGGCTGTCGGCGCCACGGAAATTTTTCTGGCCCCTGACCCGGACCGGGAAGGGGAAGCCATTGCCTGGCATACAGCCCAGATCCTCAAGGGCAAGAACCGCAATTTCCACAGGGTGCTTTTTCACGAATTGACCAAAAATGCCATCCTTAAATCCATGGAAAATCCAGTGGATCTGGATCAGAACAAGTTCGAAGCCCAGCAAATCCGGAGAATCCTGGATCGCCTTGTGGGCTACCAGGTTTCGCCTATTTTGTGGAAAAAGGTTCAGCGCGGCCTGTCCGCAGGCCGGGTCCAAACGGTTGCCGTGCGCGTGATTTGCGAAAGGGAACGGGAAATTCAGGCCTTTATTCCCGAGGAATACTGGAGCCTTACCGCCCATCTTCAAAAGGACGAACCACCTGTTTTTCCTGCCAAATTGTTGAAGATCGACGGTAAAAAGGCCAAGGTCTCCAATGAGGACGAGTCCAACGCCATCCTCAAGGAATTGGAGGGCGAAACCTATGTGGTGGACAAGGTAATCAAAAAAACCGTCAAACGGAACCCTTTGCCGCCTTTTACCACCAGCAAGCTCCAGCAGGACTCCATCCATAAGTTGCGTTTTTCAGCCAAAAAGACCATGCTCCTGGCCCAGCAGCTTTATGAAGGCATTGACCTGGGACCAGGGGAACCTGTTGGGCTTATCACCTATATGCGTACCGACTCCACCCGTGTGTCCAACGAGGCGGCGATGGAAGCTCTGGAATATATAGGCAAAGTGTTTGGTCCGGATTACAGGCCTGACAAACCACGGTTTTTCCAGAACAAGAAAAAGGTCCAGGACGCCCATGAAGCTGTCCGGCCTACCAATGTACTCCGTACTCCGAACCTGGTTGCCGACGCTCTTTCCAAGGACCAACTTGCCCTATATACGCTCATATGGCAGCGCTTTGTGGCCTCCCAGATGAATCCGGCATTGTTTGACCAAACCTCCGTGTCAGTCACGGCAGGGCGCTATTTGTTCCACACCACCGGGTCTACCCTCCGTTTCAAGGGGTACCTGATGGTGTATGACACCGGGAATGAGGATGACGATTCCAATGGAATCATGCTGCCTGTCCTGGAGGAAAAAATGGTCCTCCGGTGCAAGGAGTTGGAACCCAAACAGCACTTTACCCAACCCCCACCGCGTTTTTCTGAAGCCAGCCTGGTCAAAGAGCTGGAGGAAAATGGCATTGGCCGTCCAAGCACCTATGCTGCCATCCTTTCCACCATCCGTGACAAGGGGTACGTGGACTTGGTCAAACGCTATTTTCGTCCCAGCGAGTTGGGTTTTATAGTCAATGACCTCCTGGTCGCCAATTTTGGGGCTATTTTTGAGGTGCCTTTTACCGCCCAGATGGAAGACAACCTGGACAGGGTGGAAACCCGCCAGGCCAATTCTCTGCAAATCCTGACGGAGTTTTACCAGTCTTTTAAAAAGGACCTGGATAACGCCGGGGACAAGATGATCAGCGTCAAGGGGGTGGGTATTCCCACGGGCATGAAATGCCCCCAGTGCGACAAGGAACTCCACATCAAGATTGGTAAAAACGGGCCGTTCCTTGCCTGCTCGGGGTATCCGGACTGCCGGTTTACCCGGAACTACGAAAGGGATGATAAAGGGACCATTGTCATGGAGCTGCCTCCCGAGGTGGAGGAAACCGACGAGGTTTGCGACAAGTGCGGTAAACCCATGGCTGTGAAAAGCGGGCCTTATGGAACCTTTCTGGGGTGCTCCGGCTATCCCGAATGCAAGAACACCCGAACACTCAACGGCAACGCCCATCAGGCTCAGGGAACCGGCGTTCAGTGCCCCAAGGAAGGCTGCGATGGTGAAATCCAGGAACGCAGGTCTAAAAGGGGCAAGGTTTTTTTCGGGTGCAGCAAATATCCCAAATGCGATTTTGCCACCTGGGACAGGCCGGTTGACCAAGCCTGCCCCGTTTGCCAGTCTCCCTTTTTGGTGGAAAAATCCAGCAAAAAGGACGGCGCCTTTCTCCAGTGCCCGACAAAAGGTTGTAAACACAAAGAAAAAATATAACGCTAAAAGGCCCGGAATCCTTTGATTCCGGGGCCTTTTAGCGCGGTTTTTCTCTTCCTGACGGAATCCGGACAAAAAAATGGGTTGCATTCCATGCCGCAATAAGGCAAAGACACTCAGCAGGTAATTTCTTGCGCTTTAGGGGAAGTCTGTTCAAGGGCGACGCAACAGGCCCTGGCAACCCCAAAGCGCTTTTTTGCGTTCAGGCCCGGCCAAAAAAAGGGTCCGGAAATTGCATATTAAATCTTAAGAAATCTAACAAGACTCCACAAAAGGCGTCACGACAATGAAGAATATGGAAACAAATCCCAAATTACGTAATGTGGCCATCATTGCCCACGTTGACCACGGAAAAACCACCCTGGTGGATGCCATGTTTCGGCAATCCGGCATGTTTCGCGAAGGAGCCGTGCTCCAGGATCGGCTCATGGACAACATGGAACTGGAACGGGAAAGGGGCATTACCATTGCCGCCAAAAACTGTTCAGTAGTCTATAAAGGCATCAAGATCAACATCATCGACACTCCTGGCCATGCTGATTTTGGCGGAGAAGTGGAACGCGCCCTGACCATGGCCGACGGCGCTTTGCTCCTGGTGGACGCTTCCGAAGGCCCCTTGCCCCAAACCCGGTTTGTTCTTCAGAAAACCCTCCAGGCAGGCCTGCCCGTGATGGTGGTCATCAATAAGATCGACCGCAAAGACGCCCGCCCTGCAGAAGTCCTGGACGAAATCTACGACCTTTTTATCGACCTGGACGCCGCGGACGAGCAACTGGATTTCCCCTACCTCTATGCTATTGGACGTGACGGGGTGGCCATGAAGGAACCCGGGGACACGGCGGAAGATCTCCATCTTCTGTTCGACGCTATCCTGGATATCATGCCTCCCCCCAGATTTGATCCAGCCGAACCTTTCCAGATGTTGGTGGCGGATCTGGGTTATTCCGACTATGTGGGCAGGCTGGCCGTGGGCAGGGTTTTCAACGGCTTTGTTAAACATCGCCAGGAATTGGTGTGCCTCTCCGAGGAAAACAAGCCGGTCCCCCTAAAGGTGACCAAGATTCAATCCTATGAGGGCAACTCCCTGGTGGAGGTGGATGGCGCAGGTCCCGGCGACATCGTGGTTCTGGCAGGCATTGACAATGTGACCATCGGCGACACCATCTGCACTATCAATGCCCCCAAGGCCCTCCCAAGAGTGCGGGTGGACGATCCCACAGTGTCCATGCGCTTTGGCCCCAATACCTCGCCCATGGCTGGTAAGGAAGGCAAGTTGGTGCAGTCCTCCAAGATTGAGGAACGGCTCTTCAAGGAAACCCTCCTCAATGTGGGGATTCAGGTGGAAATGGCTGAAGATCGGGAAACTTATGTCGTCAAAGGCCGGGGAGAATTCCAGATGGCTATCCTGGTGGAAACCATGCGCCGGGAAGGCTTCGAACTCACCGTAGGCCGCCCCCAGGTTATTTTTAAACGGCAAAATGGCGTCCTTACAGAACCCATCGAGCACCTCTTCATTGACTGTAGCGAGGAGTTCATGGGCATTGTCACGGAAAAAATTTCCATCCGCAAGGGCAAGATGACCAACATGGTCAACAAGGGAACAGGCCGCGTCCGTATGGAGTTCTCCGTGCCCTCCCGCTCCCTCATTGGATACCGCGACGAGTTCCTCACAGATACCAAGGGAACCGGCATCATGAACTCCATCCTGGAAGGTTACGGAGAATACCGGGGGGATTTTCCCTCCCGCTTTTCCGGCTCCATTGTATCAGACCGGGCCGGAGCAGCGGTGGCCTACGCCCTGTTCAACCTGGAACCCAGGGGGCGTTTGTTCCTGGTGCCAAACGAACCGGTTTACGAAGGCATGATTGTGGGGGAACACAACCGGGAAAACGACATCACCGTCAATCCCTGCAAGGAGAAAAAGCTCTCCAACGTCCGGGCATCGGGCAAGGATGACGCCGTAACCCTGACCCCCATCAAGCACCTGACCCTGGAACAGGCCCTCCATTTTATCAAGGAGGACGAACTGGTGGAGGTGACGCCCAAGTCCCTGCGGCTGCGGAAATCCGTGCTCTCCGGCCAGGCCCGGCATCAGATGCGCAACGCCAACGCCAAGGCCAAGGCTCAGGAATCAGTTTAAAAAATGTAAACCGGGGAAAATCCATTAAATAATGGATTTTCCCCGGAACAGTATCTACCTGCTCAACTTAGCTTCACAACATCCCGTATTGAATCGCTTCCTTTTCCAGTTGTCCCCTGAATTCAGGATGGGCTATGGAGATCATGGCTTGAACCCGCTGGGAAGTGGTTTTTTGCCATAGATAAGCTATGCCGAATTCCGTCACAATATACATGATGTCAGCCCGCACACTGGTTACTGCCGTGCCAGGGGCGAAGGTAGAGACAATCCTCGATTTCAACTCGCCGCCCCTGCCTGTATAAGTGGACTTGAGAGCAATAAAGGATTTTCCCCCTTTGGACTGGGTGGCCCCCCGGACAAAGTCCGCCTGGCCCCCTGTGCCGCTGTACATGGAAAATCCAATGGACTCCGACGCCACCTGCCCGGTGAGGTCCACGGCTAAGGCATTGTTGATGGATATGAAATTGTCGTTCCGGGCTATGTTTTGCCGGTTGTTCACATAGAAAACCGGGGCAAAAGTCACCGTGGGGTTCCGGTCAATGAACTCGTACGTGGCCTTGGATCCGATGCAAATGCCGCCAATGAGCATTTTGCCATGGTGGAAATTCTTGGCCTGGTTGGTGATAATTCCCCGTTCCGCCAGGTCCACCATGGAATCGGTAAGCAACTCGGTATGCACGCCCAGGTCTTTTTTGTGGTCCAGAAAATGTCCCACAGCATTGGCCACTCCGCCGATGCCAATCTGGATGGTGGCCCGGTTCGGGACCTGTTCGGCGATGAGGGAACCGATCTTCATTTCCGTGTCCCCAATGGAGATCTCGGGCATTTCAGGAATAGGATGGCTGCTTTCCACAATGTGTTCCACTTCGCTGACATGGATAACGTTTTCCACGCCGTTCACATAGGGGCATTGGTCGTTGACCTGGACCACCACCTTTTTCACCAGGTCCCGCATGAACCCGTTGTGGTAAATGCCCGTGGGGCCGAAGCTCATGTATCCTTTGGAGTCTGGCGGGGAAACCTCGCACATAAGGTAATCCCAGTCCGTGACGCCCAGGCAGGCCTTGTCGGCATTGGAAAAATGAAAGGAGAAATTTTCCGTATTTTTCTCGGCGGCGAACATCCTTTCTACAGGACCGTAAAAGGTGGTAATGTAATTCAGGTGGCCTTTGTACTCCCTTTTCAGGAATTCAAAGGGGTACATCAAAAGGCCGGACCACAGGGTCACGTTTTCCAGTTCCTCATACCGTTTGCACAGGGCATTGATGAGATCCGGAGGAGCGCTGTTGGCGCCTGAAAAGCTGATGTTGTCCCCGGATTTGATGTGGGACATGGCCTCTTCCGCCGTAACCAGTTTTTGTTTATAAATACTTTTCCATTCCATGGTGGCACTCCCCTTATTTTTGAAGTTGTGAATGCGCTGCCCGTTTTCCTCTGGTGGAAACCAAAACGAGGCTACAGGACTCCGATTTCCTTGTCTCCCTGTTGAGCAACGGATATGCCACAGTTCCTATATGGAGTTACTGTTAATAATTATTTGATATTATTGTTAATTACTCTGTCAGTATCAAGGTATGCAAAGGCTGTGTACGCCTTGATATGTCGGATTGATTTACAACCTGTAAAACAAATTAGGGAATTTTCCCCAAATTTGTCAGGTAGCGTTGACTTTTACTAATGGATGGAGGACTGCCAGAGGGGTTTGGCGAATTTGGCCATTTTGACGTATTCCGGGGCTTGGCGGCCATTGAAGTATCCGCAGGCCCTGTAGTAGGCCAGATCCTTAAACCAGTTTTTCAGGGGCGTGGGATTTTCCATCCATTTGCCTGCCAGGGCGAAGGGGTTTTTTATCATCTGCATAAAGGGCCAGACCAGTTCGGAGGGGTCCCGAAAGCATTCCCAATCGCACGACCGGCACGAGGGATTGCGGTCGATTTGCTTTATATCCAGGTCGTAGAACTTGCCCATGTTTTCATTGCCGCGGAACCCGCAGGGGTATGTGTTTCCATCTTCCGCATCCACGAAAAAATAGTCGATGCCGCCCAGGCAGGGACGGGATTCCTTGTGTCCGTTGGAGTAATCCCCATGGAGGGCCATGAGGGAGGCCACGGGGGAAAAAATCCGGATGACAGGCCTGTACTTGCTTATTGTTTCGGCCAGGGCCTGGAACAGGAGGGATTTTTCCATGGCATTGAAGCCCGTGATGTTTTCCGGGGACGTGGCCGCGTAAACGGCGCTCAGTTCCTGGCCGTCGTCCTGGTTCACGCTCATGGGGTAGCAGGTATTAGCCATGGTAAAGCCCAGGCTGTTGACAAACCGGTAGAATTTTTCAAAGGCGGTTTTGAATCCGCTGTAAAACAGAATGGTTTCGCTAGTCTGCTCGGTGGTTTCGGGGCGGATGAATAGGGAGGCGGTGCTGTCGCCGCCTGTATTCCGATTGATCCCCAGGTTGGCAGCCGGGTAGATTCCGAATTCGTGGAAGATGGGGACGGCCTTTTCCATGCCTTTGACCAGGCCCGGGAAGCCCCGCATTTTCTCATGATATTCCGCCACATGGGAGTCCACGCTGATCCAGAAGTTCCGCAAGGGGGTGTCGGCCAGGGTTTCAGCGACTTTTTTCACCCTGTCTTCAAAGCCCGGGCTGCCGGGATTTGCGAAAAAGAACCCGTTGGTTCCGGTGCGGGTGTATTCGATGCCTGCCTGGCCCGCGTGTTTGAGCAGTTCGGCCACTTCGTTCAGATATAGGAGGGGTTCGCCCCCAGTAAACGAAAGGGCCTTGACGCCCTTTTGGGCGGCTGCGTCGATGATGCGTTTGACCTCGTCCATGCGCAGGGTGGAGCGGGAGAATTTATTCCCCTTGTTCATGCCGCACTGGGGACACGCGGCGTTGCATTGGTTGGTGAACTGGATGATCAATTGCCCGGGGGTAATCCCTTTGAGGACGCCCGTGGCTGTTTTGACGCTGCTTAAGATTTTTACCATAATTACGCCGCCCTTCCGTAACTGTCCCACAGCTCCATGTATTTGGATTCAAAGGAGTGCCTTTGCATGTAGTCCCTTGCGTATTCACCCATTTTTGCCCGGAGGTCCGGGTTTTTGGCCAGCTTGAGGATCACTTCCTTCAGGGCTTGGTCGTCGTGGGACGCCACAATGAACCCGGTTTTGCCGGACACGCAGTTTTCCCGGGGGCCGCCTTCGTCCGTGACCACCACCGGTATGCCCGAGGCCTGGGCTTCCAGGATGGCGTTGCCAAAGGTGTCCGTGGTGGAGGGAAATACAAAAATGTCGGCGGAAGCATAGGCTGCTTCCAGGTCTTTGCCCTGGAGGTAGCCGGTGAAGGTGACGTTTTCCCCTTGCAGGCTTTCCTTCATTTCCTGGAGATAGGGGCCTTCGCCCACCACCACCAAGTGAAGGTTTTTGTGTTCCCGGCTTATTTTCTTGAAACTTTCCGCCAGAAAGGGCAGGTTTTTTTCTTTGGACACCCTGCCCACGTACAGGAGTTTGGTGACGGAGTCGTCCAGGTTGCAATGGGAGGCGTAGAATCCGTTGCGGTTTTTGGGATGAAACCGTTCGATGTCAATGCCCCGTTCGTAGAATTTTATCTTGTTTTTGGAAATGCCCTTGGCCGCCAGTTCTTCGCCCGTAGCCCTGGAAGGCACGTAGATTTTGTCCAGTTGGTCGTAGTACCAGACAATGTATTTCCAGCCCAGTTCCTCCATGGCCGGGTCCCCGGTGATAAGGCTGGCGTACTGGGGCAGGGCGGTGTGGTAGGTCCCGTACAGGGGGAGCTTGAGCACCCGGGAGATTGCCAGGGCGGCCAAACCCATGGGGCCGGGCGTGGCGGAATGGATGTGGGTGAAATCGTTTTCGTAGCAATAGTCGATCATTTCCATGACAGGGGGATAATGGAGCTTGATTTCCGGGTACTCGGGCAGCCCGTATTCCCCCACGGCCTGGAAGTGTTTGACCCCGGGCTTGCCTTGGTCCGGTCCGCAGGTGATCATGGTGAGGGGGATGTTGTTTTTGCGGGCGATGTCGATCTGCATGTTCAGGGTGAGGGCCACGCCGTTTATTTCGTGGAGGGTGTCGGTAAAATGGGCCATGCGAACCTTTGGCTTGGATATGGACATATTATCCGGGGCAAAATGGTCTTTGCAGTCTCGCACCATGTTCCTGCCTTTGGCGAAAACAGCCCAGGCCACCAAGTAGGGGGAGAGCATGGTGTACAGGGAGCCCGCCGAGCCCAGCATGTGGAAGAGATCGAAGAAGTTGCCGCCAGCCAGTTGGTCCAGGGCCTTATCCGCCGAGGTTTTCAGGACGGTCTCGCTCATTTTGTTGACGAACCGGAACCATACCTCGGGTTTTTGGATGGGAGGCGGGGAAGGGTCCTTGACCAGCCGGTACATGGCCGAGTTGTTGAGGATCACGTTCCGGGCTTCCATTTGGAGCAATTCCTGGAGGTTTTTGGGTTTGGCCTTAAAAAAACGGCCTTTTCGCGAGTTGTGGAAAAGGCCCTTGAGGCGCTCGGTTATCCCGGTATCGGGTTCGCCCCCGGGACAGGGGCTCATGACCTGGTCGATGAATTTGGCAAGCACCTCGCCTTCCACAAAGCGGTTCAGGCTGAACCGCTGTTTGTAGAACTGAAAGGCGATGCTGTATATGTTGTGGGCCAGGGTCTTGGGTTCGGAGGCGTCGCCGCCCGGTACGGCCCTGCCTGCAGCCACTTCCCGGAGAAAGGAATTCTTGTCGTCCAGGTCGCATTCCACCTGGGTGTAGGTGGTGGCGATGGTGATGGAGGAATGGTCGTCCGAGCCGGAGATGAGGTTTTTATCCCAGGGCTTGGCGCCATGGGGTTCCAGGCTGTGTTTGTCGGCCAGTTGCTCCAGTTTCTTTTTGGTGAGGCCCGCAGCCAGGTTTTGGATGAAATCGTTTTGGAGGACGTCGCGGGCGCCGTTGGCTTCCAGGATGTTGAACAGGACCAGAAATTTTTCCACATGGACCGGAGTGAGGCGATCGTTGATGGGGAACAGGGGATGGGCGATGGCGTGAACAATGTTCTGTTCCCGGAGGTACCGCACCAGGTCGTAGATGTTCTTGCGGATGAGGCCGATGTCCGTGTGCTGGTTTTCCGTAATGTCATAAGCCAGGATGTGGGCCTTGCATCCGTCCTCGGGAAAATACGAAGTCACCTCTTCACTCACAAAGGTATGGGGCAGGTGGGCGATTTCCAGACAACCTCCGATGGAGTTGTGGTCCGTGATGGTCACCAGGTTCATGCCCCGCTCCCTGGCGATGCGGTATAGCTCCATGGGTTCCGTATAACTTTCTGCGCAGCCGATTTTTCGAAGAATCCATTCCGAGGGACGCTTGGAATGCTTGGAGTGTACGTGCATATCGGTCTTTAACATCATGGTTTTCATTGCAGTTCCCCTGTTTATTCGTGGCGTTGATCAACATAGTACGAATTCCCCTGGATGGTCTTGGCCTTCTTCTTGACCTCCGAAGCCAGGGACGCCAGGTGCCCGTAAGATTCGATGATACGGTTTTGAGTGGTGATGATGGCGATGGACAGGGAAAGCAGGGGAAAGTCCCGCTGCTGCCCCTTGCGATCCTTGCTGGTGTAACAGCCTGCTTTCAGGACATCCTCGTGATAGAACTTTCTGGTTTCCGCATCAAACCGGTTGAGCACAGCTTGGCAAAAGGTTTCAATGCCCTGGGCCCGGCAGATCACCACAAAGTCGTCCCCGCCGATATGACCCACAAAACCCAGGGGGTCCCATTCGGGGGCCATGTCTTTCAGGATATTTCCCACCAGCCGGATAACCTGGTCTCCCTGGTCAAACCCGAAGTTGTCGTTAAAGGGCTTGAAGTCGTCCAGGTCGAAATACATGACCGCAAAGACCTGATGGGTGTTGAGCCGGTTGGCGATATCTTCCTTAATGAGGTTGTTCCCGGGGAGTCCGGTTAGGGGATTGGCCTGTTTGGCCATGTTGATTTTCTGCTGGGTGATGGCTTCCAGCAGGTCGTGGATTTGCACAATGCCCATATACGAGCCGTTGAGCACAATGGTGAGGGCGTCGTAGACCGAGGTGGCGTCCCGGGTGATGATGGTGCGGGCCACATCGTCCAGGGTGGTGGAAGCCTCGAAGACCATGCCGGATTCCATGATGTTTTCCACGTTTTTCCGGGCGAAAAGATCGTAACCGAACTTGTGGCCCAGCTTGTAAAATATCTTGGCTTTGTGGATAATCCCCATGGGCCGGTTGTCCCTGACCACGGGAACAGCGGAAAGGTCCTTTTCCACATCAAAGCGTTTGAGGATTGTTTCCACCTGCTGCCCGCAATTGACCGGCGCGATATACTTGGCCAGGGACCCGATGAAATTGCCCACCTCTATGCCCGATACGGACGGCTTGTTGATCCGTAGAATTTCCTGTTTGGCCTCAGGGGCGCAGACGCCCGGCTCCTTATGAGGCCGGGCCAGGTAATAACCCTGGCCCAGGTCCACCTTCATGGCGGCCACGGTTTCCAGCTCTTCCCGGGTTTCTATGCCTTCGGCGACCACCAGGGCGTTGATCTTGTGGCAAAAGGACACAAAGGCGGAAAGGAGCATTTGCTTTTTGGTGGACTTGTCGATTTCCGCAATGAGGAAACGATCTATCTTGACGATGGAGGGTTCTATTTGGGCCAGCATTTTGAGTCCGGCATATCCGGAACCCAGGTCGTCTATGGCTATTCGGAAGCCTTGTTGGCAATAGTAATCCACGGTTTTCTTGAAAAGCTCGTCGTCCCGGATGCAAAAGCGTTCGGTCAGTTCGATGATGATTTTATCCCGGATGCCGAACAATTCATCCAGCATGCAGGATACCTCGCCTTGGTTGCAGTCCGGGGTGCGAAAGACGGAAGGGCACAGGTTTATGCAAACCGGCCGGACGATCCCCCATTCCTCGGCCCTTCGGATGGCGCTTTTTTGGCAGACCCTTTCCAGTTGCAAGGTCTGCCGGAAAAATTGGGAAGCCTGGAACAGGGACTCCGTGTTGGGAAAGCTGGATTCACCCTGGATGCGGCTGAGGGCTTCGTATGCGTAGACGCCGCCCTTATGCAAATCCACAATGGGTTGGAAGACTGTGTCAATCCTTTGATTTTCGATGATATCCACCAAACTCTGGTAGCAGCCTGTCTCGTATACTTTCAAATTGCCCCTGACGTTTCCAAAATCCTGGATGTCCTGGTCCCATGTGCTTAAAGCCTGATACATAGCGTGCCGTCCGTTTTATACAACGAATACGCGACACGAATCCTGTCGCCTGGGCAACCGTCCGAATTGTCCGAACGGATGAGATTCCATACTGTCAGGGGTATTTTTGGGCTTTGGAGTTAGAGGGAGATTAGAGGGAGGATAATATTCGGTTAAATATTGTACGGGACGCCTCGTGCTCTTTGATTTTATAAGCCGACCACAGTTCTTATTTGTTCTTGGTTTCTCGAATTGTGGTTTAGGTATGATATTTTACCATGATCAATCTGTGCTCTTGACAGATATGTTTCGTGGTGATACCTTTCTTGTAGAAAACAATCGTTCAGGAAATATTGTGATGGAAAATACACCCGTCAAACAGGAATCCCCCGGGGCCGAAAACAGGACCCATGGAAAAACAGTGCCATGACAGAAGATGTATTTCAGGAAGTGGAGTTTCGAGTGCTCATGTCCTTGCGGCGCATCATCCGGGCTGTGGACATTCATTCCCGCAAACTCCATAGTGAGCTGAACATCACCGCGCCCCAATTGATTTGTTTGTACGCCTTGGAGAAAGATGGCCCGTCCACCCTGTCGGCCCTGGCTTCGGCGGTCACTTTGGGCCTGAGTACGGTGAACGGCATTGTGGATCGTTTGGAGAGCAAGGGGCTTGTGGTTCGGGAGCGGGATACCCATGACAGGCGCAAGGTTTTTGTGCGCCAGACCGAGTATGGCCAGGAGTTTACCAAGGCTGCGCCGTCCTTGTTGCAGGACCGGCTTTCCCAGTCTCTCAAGCATTTGCCCCAGTTGGAGCAGATAGCCATCGCCATGTCATTGGAGCGAGTGGTTGGGCTGATGGAGGCGGAGAACCTGGATGCCTCACCTAATCTCATTACCCAAATTACGGAATCCGACACCGGAAAGTGAAGGAGACAATGGATAACGACAACCAACCTCCATCTATGAGGCATCCCGAAGCTGGGGATGCTTTTGTGGTGCATGACCTTATACGCAATTGTGCGCCGTTGGACTTGAATTCCGAGTACGCCTACCATTTGCTTTGCCAGCATTTTGCCTCCACATGCGTTCTGGCCGAGGTGGATTCCCAATCCGCCGGGTTTATTTCGGGCTATATCAAACCAAATGATCCCCAAACCTTTTTTGTCTGGCAGGTGGCTGTCTCCTCATCCTTTCGCAAGCGGGGTTTGGGTCTTTCCATGCTTCACTGGCTGGCGCAACAGACGGATTGTTGCCAATTCGAAACAACCATAAGCCCTTCCAACAAGGCGAGCCAAAGCCTGTTTTTGCGTTTTGCCAAGGACCGGGGGCTTGTTGTTCAAAAAGAGACATTCATAGAAGCTTATTCCACGGAAAAGGGTCTCCATGAGGAGGAAATTCTTTTCCGGTTTGTTCCACGCCAATAACCAAATAATTGTAGAGGATAAATGTCATGCGTATTTTTGAAAATTTTGAATCCCGTGTTCGAGGATATATCCGGGCTTTTCCGGTTATATTTGAAAAAGCCGTAGGCTCCACCTTAACGGACACCATGGGCAAGGAGTATATTGACTTCTTCGCCGGCGCCGGAACCCTTAATTACGGCCACAATAACGAAAACGTGTCCAACGCCATGATTGAATACCTCAAAAGCCAGGGGGTTCTTCATGGTCTGGATATGGCCACCAAGGCTAAAGAGCGTTTTCTAGAATCGTTGGTGTACGGCATTTTGGAGCCCAGAAACCTGCACTACAAGGTCCAGTTTACCGGCCCCACAGGCACCAATGCCGTGGAAAGCGCTCTTAAACTGGCCCGTATGATCAAGGGCCGCTCCAACATTGTGGCCTTTACCAACGGATACCATGGGCTTTCCATGGGGGCTTTGGCTGTTACCGGAAACACCTTTTATCGGGACGAGGCCCATATCAGCCGCAGCAACGTCAGCTTTCTGCCCTTTGACGGATACATGGGGCCGGACATCAATACCCTGGATCTTTTCAGAAAGCTGCTTCGGGATAATTCCAGCGGACTGGACCTGCCTGCCGCTGTTATCCTGGAGACGGTTCAGGCCGAAGGCGGTGTGAACGTTGCCCGACCTGAATGGCTGGCTGAACTGGCTGAAATTTGCCACGAATGGGACATCCTGCTCATTGTGGACGATATCCAGGTGGGGAATGGCCGGACCGGCGATTTTTTCAGCTTTGAGGAATCTGGCATCAAACCCGACATGGTGACCCTGTCCAAGGCCATTGGCGGGGGCCTTCCTTTGTCCCTCCTGCTCATGAGGCCCGACCTGGACCAATGGAAACCCGGAGAGCACACAGGCACTTTTCGGGGCAACAACCTGGCTTTTGTAGCCGCCACAGAAAATTTTAAGTTCTGGGAAAATAACGACCTGAGCGAGGCCATCAAGTATAAAGGCACGGTTATGGAAGCGGAGTTGAGAAAAATTGCGGAAAAATATCCCAGCCTGGAAGCAGACGTTCGGGGCCGGGGCATGATCTGGGGCATTGAAATTCCTGAAAAAGGCTTCACCAGCGAAGTTTCCAGCCTGTGCTTTGAAAAAGGCTTGGTAATCGAACTGGCCGGAGCCGACGACCAGGTGGTTAAGTTCCTGCCTCCTCTTATCATTGACGAGGAAACCCTCAAGGCCGGCATCAGCATTGTGGACGAGGCAATCGGGGAGATCCTGGAGCAAAAAGAGGAGCGGTTGAAAGGGGAGTTTGTATGTTAGTCAGGCAATTGGACAAGATTATCGGTACAGACCAGGACGTTGCGGGCGATTCCGGAACCTGGAATAGCCGCCGCCTTCTCCTTAAGAAGGATGGCATGGGTTTTTCGCTCCATGATACTATTATTCATCCGGGCACTGAAACCCACCTTTGGTACAAGAACCACCTGGAAGCGGTTTATTGCATCCATGGAAAAGGCGAAATTGAATTGGTCTCTTCGGGAGAGCTGATCCCCATTGTTCCCGGCACCATGTATGCCCTGGACAAACACGACGAGCATCTGCTGCGGGCCAGTGAGGAGTTGCGGCTGGTCTGCGTGTTCAATCCTCCTCTCACGGGTAGGGAAGACCATGATGCGGACGGGGCATACCCCATTCTCGACGAATAACCACGGAATTATTATTTTGAAGGCAGGTGAAAAAGAACCATGAAATCCCACACTGTGGAAAAGATCGGCGGGACCTCCATGTCCCGGTTTGCGGATGTATTGGATAATGTTCTGGTGGGAAATCGCAGGGAATCGGAACTCTACCAGCGCATCATCGTGGTTTCTGCATACGCAGGGTTAACGGATTTGCTCCTGGAACATAAAAAGACCCAGGAGCCTGGCGTATACGGTATGTTCGTGGATGATAACGACTCTTCCTGGGCCTGGGGCGACGCCATTAGCAGGGTTGGGGAAAAAATGATCTCCATCAACGCGGATCTGGAGCCCCTGGGCCTGGATGTGGATCAGGCGGACCGCTTTGTCCGGGAGCGCATTGAGGGCGTGCGAAGCTGCTTGCTGGATTTGCATCGTCTGTGCTCCTACGGCCATTTTCAGTTGTCCGAGCACCTCATGACCATTCGGGAGTTGTTATCCGCAGTGGGAGAGGCTCACAGCGCCTACAATACATCGCTCATTCTTCAGGACAAGGGCGTCAACGCCCGGTATATCGACCTCACAGGGTGGCGCGAGGGGGACAACCTGGGTTTTGCCGAAAAAATCGGTAAATTTTTCGAACACACAAACTACGCCGAGGAATTGCCTATTGTCACGGGGTACACCCAGTGCAAGGAAGGCCTCATGCACACATACGACCGGGGATACAGCGAGATCACTTTCAGCAAGGTGGCCACCGTAACCCGGGCCAGGGAGGCCATCATCCACAAGGAGTTTCACCTTTCCAGTGGCGACCCGCGGATGGTTGGGGCCGACAATGTTCAAACCATCGGCCAAACCAACTATGACGTGGCCGACCAACTGGCGGATCTGGGCATGGAGGCTATTCATCCGGGGGCCGCCAGGGGGCTCAGGAATTCCGGGATCAGCCTGCGCATCAAAAATACCTTTGAGCCCGATCACCCCGGCACGCTTATAACCAGCGACTACGTGAGCGAATCCCCCTGCGTGGAAATTATCGCCGGAAGAAAAAACCTGACCGAAGTCCGGTTCATGGACCAGGACATGGTGGGCCTTACCGGATATGATCAAAGGCTATGCAAGGACCTGGACGACCGTGGCCTGCGTTATGTCGCCAAGACAACCAGCGCCAACACCATTGTCCATTATCTTCCGGTATCCCTCAAACGGGCCGCAAGGCTGGTGGAAGGCTGGAAAAAGCACTTCCCCGAGGCTGATATTGACATGGGCACGGTGGCCATGGTCTCCCCCATTGGCAGCAATATGGCTGTACCCGGGCTCATGGCAAGGGCTACGGAGGCCCTGGATCGGGCCGGAGTTTATGTGATCGCCATGCAAAAGGACCGGCGCAATGTGGAGGCCAAATTCATTGTGTCGGAGAGTGATTTTAAAAACACCATTGTGACCTTGCATCAGGCGTTGGTGGAAAAAAGTCCGACAGCCTGATGCGCCTGGAATGGCCGGAACTATTTCGCCTGTTTTTTCAAGTGGGTTAGTAGGAAACGCGCCTGCCTGGGTGCGTTATACCGGGCCATCATGGCCCTGGCGTGCAGGCTGAACCAGTGGCGGCGCACGCGGTCTGCGGGGAGTATGGGCCGCGCTCCCAGGCGGTGTTCGTAAATATTTATGGAGCAGTAGGCCGCCCCCAGTTTGGCTGCCATGTCCACGCAATACCTGGCAATCAGGGGGTGATCCTGGTCAAAACCCACCATAAAATGGGCTCCGGCCTCAATGCCCTGTTCATGCAACTGTCTGAATGCCTTGATAAACACCTCGTCCCCAAGGTTTTTTCCCATGGCCTTTCTGGCCTCGGGTAAGGGGCTTTCCACACCAATCTGGGCCATGGCGAATCCGGCTCGTTTTAATGATTTGGAGAAATTAGGCGTTATCTGGTCCGCACGCAAATATCCACGCAGGGTAAAGGGATATCCTGCCAAAAGGTCCAATACTTCATGCCCATGGCTTTTGTTGGCTCCAAAGGTCATGTCCCGCAGATAAATCTGTTTGGCCTCCAGCCTTTTCAACAACTCCAGTTCCTGTCCGATTTCCTTCACCTTCCTGGTTTTATGCCCCAGGCTATGCAGACCGGAATTGCAGAAGGAACACCGGTGGGGACAACCGAAATCCGTGAGCAGGGAATGAAACACACCTCGCCACAAAGGGATTTTATATAAGGCGTTATCCACAGTGTTGTGGGGAGTCACTCCCATGGAGTATTCCGTTCCGTTTGGCGGCGGGCCGGGAGCTTGATCCCTTGTCCGCAACCGGCCGGAAACCCGCCCTTCCAAAAGGAAATCCCCCAGTTCCGGGGCTGTAAAATCCAGGGCCAGGGCATCGATAACTGGGTATTCCTCAAAGAAAAAATTCGGGTTCAGGGCCGCTTCCCCTCCAATCACGATGCGGGCCTTCTCCCCGGCCAGTTGCTTTAACAGGGCCAGGTCTTCCTGCTCTGTGAGGGTGGAAACCATGCAATAGATGGCATGGGGAGCGAAGGCTTTAACCATTTTGCGCAGGGTTTTTGGGGGAATCCCATGGGTAACGGCGTCCACCATGAGCACCCTGGCCCGTTTGTCCAATTGGGCCGCAAGGCACAGGAGGTCAACAGGCTGCCAGTAGTACGAGGTCTTCGGCCGGGTGGAACAGTAATAATCCCGCAATACGGGCTTGGCTGCCGGAGGATTTAACAGCAATACCCTGGGGAGGTTGCGGCTTGAGTCCTTCCCATGATTCATGAGGCCACCAGCCAGTGCCAGGCTCTTCTTGCAAAATAGAACGCTGCTTCCCTGGAGTGCAGGGACGCTATAAGTTTTTCCGCATGCTGTTTTCTACCATAAAAACCCAAAAAGGCCTTTCGTTGTTGCCATTTAAGGCTGGTTGCCGAAAATCCCCGTGGCACAAAACCCACCTGGGAGAATGTGGTGGTCAAACCCTTTGCAGTGGATGGCCTGGCAATCAGTCTTTCCCATTCCGGGCATCCGGGCAGGGGGGTGAACAGGGAGAAATTAGCCCGGGTAAGGGGCAGGCTTTTGGCGAATGCCCGGGTGGCTTTCATATCCGCCCGGGTTTCGCCGGGATACCCCAGGATGAAAAAGCCATTGACCTCCATGCCCAAGGCTGCCATGCGTTCGACTTTTTCCGCCACATGGTCCATGGTCAGGCCTTTTTTCATGCGCTGCAACACTCTGGGGCTCCCCGACTCCAGGCCTAGGGAGACGGAATAACACCCTGCATCCGACATGGCACGGATCAGTTGGTCATCCAGGTTTTCCATCCTCGCGCCGTTGGGGCAGGTCCAGGGGAGGTTTACGCCCGACTCCTTAATGGCTTGGCAAACGCCAAGGGCGTGATTTTTGTTGGCTGTAAAATTGTCGTCAATGATTTGAGCTTCCCGCACGCCGAATTGTTTTTTCAAATGCAACAATTCCTCCGCCACCAGGTGCGGGGAACGGAATCGTATCCGGTTGCCCGACAAGGCCGGTACACTGCAAAATCCGCACCCATAGGAACATCCACGGCTGGTGAGGACTGGCGCCACGGGGAAATTGCGGTAAAAGGCACCGTGGGGGGCCTTGGGATACTGGCCCGGAGGCATAAGATCCCAGGCAGGCATTGCCGGGGTGTTGATTTCTTCCCGTACGGAAACCGGCAGGCAAATCAGTCTGTCCCTGGCCCTTGCCGTCACGCCGGGAATGTGTTCCAGATCTGCGGCGGGAATGTGGTGAGGCCTTGTGCGTGAGAAATCCCGGCACAAAATCCGCAGGCTGTTTTCCGCCTCACCCCTTAATATATAATCCAGGCAAGGAGAGGCTTCCTTTAAAAAATCCAGGGGCATGGCCGTGGGATGAGGGCCTCCGGCAACAAGCACAGCTTGGGACAGGGTCTTTCGGGCTGCCCGGATGCATTCCAGGGCCGGTTCTTTGGCAGCGGAAACCACTGAAAAACCGATCATGTCCGGCCTGAGTGATTTGCACAGAGCAACCAGTTTTTTGGGGGTAAGCCCGATCCGTACTCCGTCCAGGACGCTCACCCTGGCCACATCCCGGATGGCTGCGGCCAGATAGCCAAGTCCCAGAGGGGGGGCTATGACATCACTGTAGCTGGGCGCCTTGATAAGCAGAATATGAGGTGTTGAACTTGTTTGCATGGTCAATTATCCGGGCTGCTACAATGTCCACGGAGTGCGGACCCGGTTGCCTGCCGCCAGAATCCGTTCCGCCACGGCAGCAGCGGCTCTTTCGGCGGGAAAACCCGCGTACAGGGTTTTCATCCTGGCCTTTGCCAGGGGGCGGTAAAGACGCACGCCCCAGCGTAGCCACCATGGCGCGGGAAAGTCATCGAATTTCCGGTCCAGGCACAGGCTGGGAAAGTACAGGTTATCCAGGGTCCTCTTCAAACCAGGGTCCAGGTAGGCCACATTCACATGGCTCCAATCATAATTACCCCAGTCCTTAAGGTTTTTGGGGGGCTGGAAACCATGGTTGTTGATCACTTCATCCCACATTGAGGTTCCGGGAAAAGGCAGAAAATTGTATATAGGAGACAAACGGGCGTGGGGATTATCCTTTAAAATGCGAAACATCACCCCAACGGTCTTTTTCAAGTCTTCCAGGGTTTCCCCGGGCAGCCCTGAGAGCCACGAATAAAAGATGTTTATGTCAAAAGGGCTCCACAACTTGTTGGCTTGCAAAAGCATAGGCACGGTATGGGGTTTTTGGACATAGTTTAAAACCCTTGGGCTGCCTGATTCCGCGCCCACCGATACCCTTTGGAGACCGCTTTTTTCCAGGTCCCCAAGTTGGCTGTTGTTAAAGCCCAGCATGCTAGGGACATCCACCCCCTGGATTTGCCAATAGAATTGCCGCGACTGGGATTTCAAGGCCTCCACAATGGCCAACCCACGTTTCCTATCCAAAAAAAAATTGTCGTCCACCAAATACACGCCGTCCACGTTCATGGTGTCCCGCGCCCAGAACATGCGCTTTAGGGATTGCTCAACCCCCATGGCCCGAAAACGATGGTTGCTGGACTGGCTGGTATGGTAACAATACCGGCAATGGTGGGCGCATCCCCGGGAGGTTTCCAGGTTGACCATGCGCTTCCCCCGGTACTCCTGGATGTAATCCTCCACATTCACCAGATGATACGGAGGCGGGGGCAGGGTGTCCAGATCCACAGGAGGGCGCAGTTCGTTCCTGACTATCTCAGCCCCTTCTTTAAACCATAAGCCGTTGACGCCCTTGAGGGATTTTTGGCCGTCCAGCCTTTCCATGGTTTCCAGAAGGGTTTCTTCTCCGTCGCCGATCACCACCATGTCCACGTTGGGGTCCCCGAGGGTTTCCCCGGGACTCAGGCTGGGATGATTGCCGCCCCAAAGCACGGGCGTATCGCTGGATTCTTTGACAAAGCGCGATACGGTCCAGGCTCGCGCCACGGGCTGGCCGCTCATGACCGAAAGGCCCACAAACAAGGGCCTGGCAGCAAGTTCTTTTTTCAGGATGCTTTGCCAGTCAGACTGTACACGCAGGTCAATGAGGGTGATGTCAAAATGCTGAGCAGCCAGGCAAGCGGTCTGGATGAGCCCCAAGGGGAGGTGAGGTTTGTCGCGCACCACGTCCATGTCCCCAATGTATGGATAAATCAATACCGCGTCAGCCATAGTTTATTGGATTCCCCCTCCCGGTAAATCTTTCCCAAGATATTTAGGCCCAAGGCGCTGAAAAGTCAATCCTGGATTTGGGAAAGTCACGTTTTTGGCAATATCGACAAGTATTTGGCATGAGAAAACACCGCAACGTGAAACGGAGGTTTTTGGGATTGGTTTTATGTATGTAAAAGAGCAGGTTACACAGATATTTTTGATTTGGCCTGATTGTTGCTTAAAAAAACCATCAGTAGATGGAATTTCCAACTTTCTGTACAGTCCATGAAAATCCGGATTAATCCAGTCAGGCGAGTTACAGGTACGAGACTCGCTATGAGCGATTCGAGCCTTGAAGGCGTTTGGTTTCCGAATGATGCATTAGGAAATTATAGATGCCATGGTCATCATTGAGATCAATGTCCATGCTTATGGGGCTTTTAAACAGGTTGCAACTTTATAGGCTCATCTTTCGAGCTGTTTGAGGAGATAAACATGTTTTGGCATCAAATGACCGTGGGAAAACGAATTGCCGCAGGATTTTCCATCGTTCTGATCCTGCTTGCATTGGTTGGTCTGCTTAGCTTCATTGGGGTAGGAGGCATTGTGGACAATGCAACACAGGTTATTGAAGGAAACAAGCTGGACGGTGTCCTGGCCCAACGAGAGGTGGATCATCTTAACTGGGCCGGAGCTGTCAACGCCCTGCTTACGGACGAGCATGTCACGGAATTGACTGTGGAAACCGATCCCCACAAGTGCGGCTTTGGCCAATGGCTTTATGGCGAAGGGCGGAAACAGGCTGAAGCTCTGGTGCCTTCCCTGGCGCCCATGCTCAAGAGAATAGAAGAACCCCATGCCAAGCTCCATGAATCCGCCATTGCCATTTCCAAGGTTTTTCAGCCTGCGGATACCAACCTGCCCGGGTATATCTCCGCCAGGGAGGTGGATCATCTCAAATGGGCGGCGACAATCAATGATTTATTTCTGGAAAACCGAGGCACGCTGGATATCATCACCGATGATCATCAATGCGCACTGGGCAAATGGCTTTACGGGGAGGAAGCTCAAAAAGCCGTGAAACGGAATCCTACCCTGGGACCTCTGTTGGAAGCCCTTAAAGAACCTCACAGAAAGCTCCATGAATCCGCCATCCAAATCCAGAACGAATATAAACAGATCCACCCTGGCCTGTTGTCTACGCTTAAGGATCAACTGAACGACATTCGCAGGTGGTCGGCCTCAGTGTCCCAGACAATCCTGGAAGGAAAATCCAGCCTGGATGTGGAAATTGATCCCCAAAAATGCGCCTTTGGCAAGTTTTTGGCATCGGCGCAAGCCAGGGAATATATGCAATCCTTCCCAGCTATCAAAGAGGCCCTGGAAGCCTGTGTGGCGCCCCATGACGGCCTGCATAAGTCCGCCAAGGATATTGAGTCGTATTTGGAAACCTGGGACACGACTTCCGCCAGGGATGTGTTTACAATGGTTTCCCTTCCGGATCTTCGCGAAATTAGCAAATTATTTGAGCAAGCTATGGAGGTTGAGGATAACCTCATGGTTGGGCGCAATCAGGCCATGGACACCTATAAGACACTAACACTCCCTGCCCTGTCTCTTACTCAGGAGGCCATGAACAGTGTTCGGGAAGAGGCTGTGATTCTGCAGTCCGGCCAGCGGGAAGCCAATAAGGTCTATGCCACTCAAACCCTGCCTTCCCTCAAAACTACCCAAGGCTTGCTGGGAGAGCTTCGGAAAGAAGCCAAAAGCAATATTATGACCGATGTTGCCATGCTCGACGCAGCCAGGGTAACCAAGCGCAATGTGACTGTGCTGGGTTCAGCGGCTGTGTTGATTGGTCTTTTTCTGGCCATCTTCATCGCCAGGGGAATAGTAAGTGTTCTTTCAAGAATCAGCATCGACCTGGGGGAGGGGGCGGGACAGGTGGCATCCGCCTCGGAACAGGTGGCCTCCTCCAGCCAATCCCTGGCTGAAGGCGCCTCACAACAGGCAGCCTCCCTGGAGGAAACCTCTTCATCCATGGAACAAATGGCTTCCATGACCCAACGCAACGCTGAAAATGCCAATGAGGCAGACACCCTTATGCAACGGGCTCGGGAAGTTGTGCAGCGCGCCAACGATTCCATGGCGGAATTGACAGCATCCATGGATGGGATTTCCCGCGCCAGCGCCGAAACCTCAAAAATTATAAAAACCATTGATGAAATAGCTTTTCAAACCAACCTGCTTGCCCTCAATGCCGCCGTGGAAGCCGCCAGGGCAGGGGAGGCTGGCGCGGGCTTTGCCGTAGTGGCGGACGAGGTGCGCAATTTGGCGGTGCGGGCTGCGGAAGCAGCCAGGAACACTACCGAACTTATTGAAGGGACGGTTAAAAGAGTCACGGACGGCACCCAACTGGTAAACTCCACCAGCCAGGCCTTTGGCGAAGTGGCGGGCAGCACGGTTAAGGTGGGGGAGATCGTGGGCGAAATTGCCGCTGCTTCCAACGAACAAACCCAAGGCATTGAACAGATAAATAAAGCTATCTCTGAAATGGACAAGGTTACCCAAAGCAATGCGGCCAATTCTGAGGAATCGGCCAGCGCCTCCGAAGAATTGAACGCCCAGGCAGAACAAATGAAAGAAATTGTGGACGAACTGGTGGCTCTGGTGGGAGGAAATTCCGGGAAATTGTTACAGTCCAGGCCTTCAGGCAAAACATCGTCCCAGAAAATGCTTGGCAGTCACGGGGATCAGAAAAGATTGGAAATGGCCTCCCAAAAACTGTAAAACCGGCTGCGTTGGCAGGCGCCTCCAATGGGTGGCGGGGCTGTCAGATGGGATTCAGATTTGCAGGCATGGATTTTAATTGGAAATCCCGAACACGAGGCTGGTTTCCAAGGGGCGCTCGGGACTCAGAATCTTTTTTCCGGGAATCAACTTGAGACCGATCGGAACTCATGAACAGTATTTTCGTTTTTTTATCTATTTGTTTGTAGTTATTCGGATTGCTTCCTGAACCTTTTCGTTTCTTCCCCTAATCCCCATGGTGCGGACACGAGTCCGGGTATCCCCATGAAAGGAACTGTGTATTTGCGACTTTGCCAATTTCCGAATTGATGCTATGGAATAGGGTACTGAGCGATTCTAAAGGCAGGGCGATGGAAGGCAAACCAACCGAAAACGACTATCATGCACTTCTGGGGAATCTGGAGCTGGAAACCCGTAAAAGGGTGAAAGCCGAGACAGCTCTTCAGGAGGCCGAGGCAAAGTTAAATCATGCTTTTGCGAGCTTTCCTGCTGGTATTTATGAGATAGATTTCACCACCGGGAAGTTTTCCAACGTCAACGAAGCCATGTGCGGCTATTGCGGGTATTCCCGGGAAGAGTTTAAGGGGCTATCCCCGCAAGACCTTCTGACGCCTGAAAGCCAGGCCTTGTACGAACAACGAGTACGCGATTTTTTTTCCGGAAAACAAATCACTCCTACCGTGTGTTACACCATCCGAAGAAAGGATGGTCAGGAACTGGTGTGCCTGCTCAATAACCAGTTTTTATACAAGGACGGAATCCCTGTGGGGGCCACCGTCATTATCCGGGATATTACGGCTGAATGGAACACCCAAAAAACCTTGCGATGCCAGGCCATGGCCCTGGAACAGAGCTTTGACGGCATCGCCCTTTTTTCCAGGGAGGACGAGGCCATATTCATCAATCAGGCCTGGGCCGAAATGCATGGATATGAAACGACAGATGAACTGATTGGGAAAAAGATAGGGGTTTTCCATTCCCGGGATCAATACGAAAAGCTGGTTTTACCGGCCATGTTGGATCCTGAAAACGACGGGGCCAGTAATCTGAGGATTTTTCATATCCGGCAAAATGGTGAACAGTTCCCCACCCGTATGAGTACATCCATCATTAAGGATGATAAAGGCCAGCCCACAGCCATATTGGCTATCGCCCAGGACATTACCGAGCAACTTCGTATGGAGGAATGTCTACGCCAATCCCAGAAAATGGAGGCCATCGGAACACTTGCTGGCGGAATCGCCCATGATTTCAACAATATTCTCTATCCTATCATGGGATATGCAGAGCTGGCCCTGGAAGACATTCATCCACACAATCCCGCTGCCGAGTATGTGCGGGAAATCGTCCATGCCACGGAACGGGCAAAAAGTCTGGTGGCTCAAATTCTTAGTTTCAGCAAGCCCAGCGAAGAAAAACAAAGGCCTATAAAACTTCCTGCAATCGTGGATGAAGCCCTCCATCTTATCAGGGCTACCCTGCCATCCACCATTGAGATTCAGGAAGATATCCAGGCCGGTACAGGTCTTATAATAGGTAATGCAACCCAAGTCCATCAGGTGCTCATGAACTTGTGTACCAATTCCTATCATGCCATGAAAGACTCAGGGGGGGTTCTCCGGGTCTCCCTGGAGAAGAAAATCCTGGATTCAGACGATCTCCCGCCCTCATCTCGTATGGCGCCCGGCCAATACCTTCAACTGCAGATTACCGACACAGGGACCGGAATGGAACCCCATGTGGCTTCCCGGATTTTTGAGCCATATTTCACCACCAAACCCCAAGGTGAGGGTTCTGGTATGGGGCTGGCCATGGTCCACTCCATTATGGGCAAACATGGCGGCGACATTTTGGTGGACACCAACTTTGGCCAGGGAACCACCTTTACTTTGTATTTCCCCTTATTGGAAATGAAGGGGTCATTCTCCAAACGGATTGAAGCTGTTCAAAACATTCGGGGCAACGAACGGATTTTGTTGGTGGATGACGAGGTCTCCATTATTAAAATGCTGGGCATGGCGCTGGAGCGCCTGGGATACCAGGTTCACGCCTTCGACAACAGCCTGGACGCCCTGGAAGCCTTTCGGAAACATCCTGATAATTATGACTTGGCCGTGGTGGACATGACCATGCCATTCATGACCGGCGATGTCTTGGCTCACCACATGAAGCAAATCCGGCCTGATGTAAAATTTGTACTCTGCACCGGGTATTCCCGGAAACTCAGTGACGCCCAAGCCTCGGAACTGGGGGCCTTCAAACTCCTTAAAAAACCCCTGTCCACCAAAACCCTGGCCTCGACCATCCGTCAGGCCCTGGACGGTTGTAAAGGCTAAACCGCTCTATGTTTACGGAATAGGCTGGCGGAACCGGATGCAAATCCCCCTGATCCGCCAGCATGGCTTCCACTATACTCCGGCCACGGGCCTGAACTTGGGCAGGGAGATCTCCGGTGTTACCGGGTCGAACATCACCTCCACCGGCATGTCGCAGGAAATTTTCTCAAAATCACAATTCACAATATTGGTGAGCAAGGAAAATCCTTCGTCCAGGTTCACCACGGCCAGGGCGTAAGGGGTGTCCCCGGCAAACTCGGGCGGGGCATAGTCGTAGGCCACGGTAAAACTGAATATCTTCCCCTTGCCCGCGGATTCCTTCCATTCCAGGTTTTCGCCCATGCAGCCGGGGCAGACGATTTTCGGGAAAAAAATCACCTCCCCGCAATCCTTGCATTGTTGGTAAAGCAGCTTGTTTTCCTTGCATCCGTCATAGAACACTTTGCTCAAACTCGTGATGAGCGGAAGCGGTTTTTTGTATTCGGCCATGATCAAACCTCCCTTCCCAGAACGCCCACATGAAAATCCATGCCCACACCGCCCGAGGCGGTTTCAACCACAATGTCCGTGTTTTTCACCTGCCGGTCCCCGGCCTTGCCCATAACCTGCCGGGCAGCCTCCACCAGAATGGCCATGCCGCCTCCGGCCCCGGTGTGGCCCTGGGCCATCATGGCCCCGTTAGTGGAAACCGGCAGCTTGCCGCCGGGCGAGGTGTGACCCGCTTCCACAATTTGTCCGGCTGTACCCCGGGGGCAAAGGCCCAATAACTCCATGGATATGAGGATGAACGTGGGAAAGGCGTCATAAATTTCCGCCACCCTCACGTCTGTTGGTTTGATTTCAGCCATATCATAGGCTTCCATACAGGCAGGCCCCCAGGCTTTAAAAAGATCCTGGGGTTGGGCCGTGCAGGTAAAATTTGTACACCTGCTCCCCATGCCAAGCACATAGGCCGGGGTGTCTGTCAAATCCCCGGCTCTTTCAGCGCTTGTGACAATGAACGCTGCGGCCCCGTCTGCCAGGATGTTCATCATGCGCTTGCGGACCGGGCTGCTGATGACCTTGGAGTCCAGAACCTCGTCCGCTGTCCGGGGTTTGCGCAACATGGCGTTAGGGTTGAGTCCGGCCCATTTTCTCAGGGATTCCACCACCGCTGCAACCTGCCGCTCCGTGGTTCCTGTGTCATGCATGTATCGTTGCTGGAGCAGACCGGCCAGGGCAAGCTGTGAAAATCCGTAAGGGCTTTCATATTCCTGGCTGATGGAGGACTTGGAAAACGTCGTGATAGCCGCTTCAAAGTCAATGCCTGTGCCCAACCTATCACAATGGAGCACCAGCACCGCCTTGGACAATCCTGAGTTCACCAGGGCAACAGCCGTCTTCAGGGAATTGGCGGAACTGGAGCCCCCGCTCATGACCTGGAAGTTGGACTTAGCTGTTTTGCCCAGCCCCATTTCCTCCACCAGACACGAGCATACCAGATTGGCGTTGTCCAATGGATTGGCCACCGCTCCAATGGGTATGATGGTGTCTATATCCTCCTTGGGAATGCCCGCGTCCCGAATGGCCATGGTTCCCACTCTTACCGCCGCGTCGATGAACGATCTTTCAGGATAATGCCCTGTGGGAACCTCTCCGATACCCACAATGGCTGCTTTTCCGCGAATTGGATGCATTGTCTTCCTCCTTGTTATGGCTCAAATACCAGTGAGCATCCGTCCTATGAGTACCCGTTGAATCTGGGAAGTGCCGCCGCCTATGGTGGTCATCTTGGCTCCCCAGAAGTTGCGCCCTGCCTTGCATTCCTGCATGCAGCCCGCCCCGCCGTGTATCTGCACGGCCTTCCGGGAATTGCGCTCCCCGGCCTCGGATATGAAGGTTTTGGCGATGGCTGCGTCAATGGGGTTGAATATACCCTGATCCTTTTTCCAGGCCAGGGAAAGAGCAAGATACCGGCTGGCTTCCAGATCCATTTTCATTTCGGCAAGCATGGCCTGCACAAGTTGAAATTTGGCGATGGGCTTGCCAAATTGCTTGCGGGTCCTGGCGTAATCAATGCAAATGGCCAGTTCCGCCTCCATGAGGCCTACAATGGGCGCAAAGGCCAAGCGTTCCCAGCCAAGGGAGGCGATCATAGCTGTAAAGCCTTCCCCTTCCTTGCCCAAAAGGTTTTTGGCAGGAACCCGTGCGTTGTCAAAAAACATCTCTCCCGTGGGAGTGGACTTGCCGAAAAGTTTCTGCATGGGAGGGCTGCAAGTCAGGCCGGGAGTGTCCCGGTCCACAATGAAACCCGTAATCCCGCCCGCTCTCTTTGAAGGGTCCACGGTGGCGTATGTTACAAAGACGTCGGCAATAGGCGCGTTGGAAATAAAAGTTTTGCTGCCGTTAAGAATGTAGTAATCCCCGTCCCGTGTTGCGGTGGTGGCCAGGGAGGTGGCGTCAGTACCGGCGTCGGACTCGGTAAGGGCCAAAGCCCCAATCCATTCTCCTGTGGCCATTTTGGGCAGGTACTGTTCCTTTTGCTCCTCGGTTCCCAGGTCGCAAATGGACATTGCCCCCAAAAAAAGATGCGAACCCCAAACCGTGCATAGGGAGCCGTCAAAGCCTCCCCTGGCAAAGGCAATGGACGCAATGACCGTGGTGAGTGCGTCCGCGCCCGCTCCGCCATATTTTTCCGGCAGGCAAAGTCCGGTCAGGTCCACCCGGGCCAGCTTGTTCCAGGTCTCCTGGCAAAAACCCAAGCCATATTCCCTTTCGTCCACCCCGGGAGCAATTTCCTTCCGGGCAAATTCCTCCACGGATTTTTCAAACATTTTCTGTTCGTTGGTTAAACTGAAATCCATGTACATTTTCTCCTTGTTAGGCGTTCCGCCTTGGTAAAAGAACCTCGGCCTCAGCCTCAATAACCTTTTCGCCATTTTGATTGGACGCATGCAGTTCGCAACTGACAATTCCCCGGTCTCCGGCCTTGCCCCCAACCTGGCCCCCAAAGGTCAGGATATCCCCGGGCCACACAATGCCGGAATAACGCACCTTGTATCGTTTTACATTTTCCACCCCGGCCCAGTCCGTAATCACCCTGGAGAGATAACCCGCCGACATAAGGCCCATGGCGAACACCGAAGGCAGGCCAAGGGCTTTGGCATACTCCTCGTCATGATGGATGGGGTTGAAGTCGCCCCCGGCTCCGGCAAACTTGACAATGTGGGTCCGGGTTACCTTCAGCTCAAAAGTGGGGAGGGCATCCCCAGGGCTCACGTCCTCGCAATAAAGGCCCGTATTTTTCATGGCCGTTCCTTTCAATTTATAATGCTTTGATTTTACGCTTGATGGACTATCTAAAAGGCTCCCCGTTCAATGAAAACATTGCGCATTTCCAGGGCCGGTTCGTTGTTCGAATCAAAAAAGCGCATCAGCAATTCCACAAAGGCCATGGTACCCCCCCGAGTCCCTGCCTTTTCCGTAATGTCGCCCACGCTCATTTTCACGGTGAGTATCTCCCCCGCAAACACCGGCCGATGCTGGATGAACTCCGTTTCCCCGTGGACAGACCGTGCAGGGTCCATGCCCAGATCGTTCATGGCGTCCATGACCGCGTCTTCCGAAGGCATGTGAAAGGTGAATGTGCCGGGAAAGGTGAGCGGCATCAGCACGTTGCCGAAACCGGCTTCCCTGGCGTGATCCGGGTTCCGGTGCATTGGGTTGGTATTTCCGGTGGCTTGGGCGAATTCCTTTATCTTGCCCCGCTCCACCGGAAACTCGAAAACCCCCAGACTTTTTCCGGCCATATTTTTGTCAATCATGGTTTCTCTCCTTTGCAATAGTTACGCTTGGTACATTTTCTCCACCGAATCCCTGTATTTCTCCACCACCACATTGCGTTTGAGCTTTTGCAGGTGGGTGAGCTCTCCGGTGTCCGGTGAAAATGTCTGGTCCAGGACCGTATGTTTCTTGATCTGCTCCACCCTGGAAAACTGGGAGTTGATCTCCCTGACATGGGCGTCAACAGCTTCCAATATTTTGGGATTGGAAATAATTTTTTTGATATCCAGGGGGGGGGTGGAATCCATGCCCAGGAATTTTGCCCCGGCTTCCGGCGAGATGGTCAGGAGCGCGGTGAGGAATTTCCTGCCTTCCCCGACCACCACCGCATGCTCCACCAAGGGGGAACTCATGAGGGAGGATTCAATCTTGGCGGGTGTGATGTTCTTGCCCCCTGATGTGATAATGATGTCCTTTTTCCGGCCCGTAACCCACAGGAACCCATCCTCGTCGATCCGTCCCAGGTCCCCGGAATACAGCCACCCGTCCCGGAAAGTTTCCCGGGTCAACTCCGGCTCCCGGAAATACCCGGGAGAAACATTGTCCCCCTTGACAAGGATTTCCCCATCCTCGGCAATGCGCACCTTGACCAAAGGGTAAGGCTTTCCCGCCGAACCAAATCGAACGGCGTCTCTGGTGGCGAAACTGGTGGTTCCATGGCCTTCTGTCTGGCCGTAGACATCCTGGAGCCAGATACCCAGGGCAAAGAAAAATTCCAGCACTTCCCTGGAAAGAACAGCGCCCCCAGTCACGGCGGTTTCCACCCGATCCATTCCCAGCGCCCTCAGGAGCTTTTTCAGTACAAGCATTCTGGCGATTTTGTGGGAAATCCTCAGCCCGGGAGGGACAGCCTTTTTGTCGTATAGGTGCCGGTTAAACCTAAGGCCCGTAGCCAAGGCCCATTTGGCTGCTTTTTGCTTCAAAGGCGGCTGCGCCGCCAAATACCCGGCCACAGCCTCGTGGAGTTTTTCCCACACCCTGGGAACACCCGCCCAAATCGTAGGCCGGATTTCAGCCAGGTATTCCTGGAACTGGTCCCACCCGCCCATAAAGTACACGGCCTTGCCGTCAAACAGGGGCGAAAACAGGTTCACGGTGCGTTCCGCCACATGGGAAAGGGGAAGGTAGGAACAGGAACTGCTGGCGGCAGCCTTTACCGAAAGGGTCAGGTGGACATTTTCAGCCGCTGCAAGGCAATTTTTGTGGGTGAGCATCACCGCCTTGGGAGGCCCGGTTGTCCCCGATGTATAAATAAAGGTGCAGACGGTTTCCGGCGTTACCTGATTCCGGGCTTGTTCCACCTCCTTGTCAGGCACGGCCCGCCCAAACTGCTGCAATACTTCATACCTCATAACCAGGGGATGGGCTTGGTCCTGGGGCATGAAAAAAGCCGCCTTGCAGGGTTGGTCCAGGCCCTCCCTATGGGATTCCATGCGGAGAAAATATTCCAGGCTGTCTATCAAAAACACCTTGCATCCCGCATGGTTTAATATATGGGCGATCTGCGGCCCGCTGTTGGTTTCGTATATGGGTACCGAAACCGCACCCATGGTCATGATGGCCATGTCCGCCACAAACCAGTGGGCCGAGTTTTTACCCATGAGGGCCACCTTGGTGCCCTTTTCCACCCCCAGGGCAAGCAGGCATTTGGAAAACTCCAACACAGCTTTTCCGTAATCGCCCCAGGTTTGGGTGATCCATTGGCCTTGCGCTTTGGACAGCAGGGCGGGTTTGTCCGGGATCTGACTGATATTTTTATTGAAAACTGCTTGAATAGTGCCTTTCATAATAACTGTAATCCCCCCAAAGTAAATATTTATAGTTGAAAACTATCTGTTAGTAATCACTAACCATTGGATAAAAAAATAGCCTCATCAGCCCTGTCCTGGGTCCGGGAGGCATGCGCCCGGATCAGGAGCCCATTAAACTTTCCATAATGTCAAAATGGGTGTCTCCGGTAAAGCAACCGGGTTCTATGAAGTCCTGCATGGCTACCACCGTAAAATACTGGCTCACAAACATGGCCGCCAAAAACCGGGTATCGGCAGACTCCTTGATTTTTCCCTTGGCTTTGGCCCGGTTCAGAACCCGTTCTATGGCACCTATGCTATCTTCCATGAACTGGGTGAAGGTGTCAGCAAAGTCCGGGTCGCTCTTATAACTCATGAGATGAACCAGGAACATGGACTTATCAGGGTTCTTCACCACAAAATCCACATAAGCCCGGACAACCCCCTTGATGTAGCCCAACTCGTCGTCCCGGCAGTTTTTAAAAATCGCCTTGTAGCGTGCCATTAGTTCGTCGGCAATGGCGTGGAAGCAGCAAAGAAACAGCTCTTTTTTGTTTTCGAAGTGCTTGTACAAAATGGGCTCGGATATGCCTGATTCCCTGGCGATGGCGGCTGTCGTGGCGTCCTTATATCCCTTCTCGTTGAACAATCGGATGGAGCAGGCCAAAATTTCCTTTTCCCTTTGTTCATACTCCAGGTATTTCCGGCGGGTTTTTTCCACGATTTTTATGCTGCTTTGCACCACAGTTTTTTCCTTAATTGATTGGGTCCGGCAATGGTCCCGGAATTTGTTCCAAGGGTCACCCATTGATCCAGACCTTAGACCATCTTTTGAAAGCGTGTCAAGAAAAAATATTAGTGACCACTAATTTTTTATTAATACATATTATTGATTCTGTTCAAAGCAGTGGCAACGGCTAAATGTTAATGTATTAACCAGCTTTTTACTGTTGTCTGGTTTGTTATTTTGAGACCAGGGCCATATTTTCCATCATGGCGTCTTTCTCTTTTTTGATTTCAGGGTCATAGCAATCCACTGGCAGGCGTCCGGCTCTGGCGATGCAGGCGTTGCAAAAGGTGCATTTGGGTCCCTTTTGCCCGGTCATCAGGTGTTGGAACAAAAACGGATCGGCAATCATGGACCGGCCCACGGAAACCGCATCGCACACGCCATCCTTTACCCCTTGCTCCATTTTTTCCCGGGTCAGGAATCCGCCCACGCATATGACCGGTATGGACAGTTTTGCCTTGAACGCCCGGGCGTAACCCAGGTTGAAACCCTCCCGGGCGGGCCAGAGTTGGTCAAACATGAACGCCAGCGGATGCCGGAACCAAGTCACTCCCCATCTTCGGAACCAGGGCAGTTGATCCCCTATGCCTTCCTCCATCAATCCCTTGAAAAAGGGGCCGAAATTGCCCCGGATCATGGGAAAGCCTGACTCGTAATGGCCCACCGTAACCTCCACAGCGTCCAGCCCTTCGTTTTGGAGAATCCTGGCCACCTCCACCAGTTGCGCCGTGGAAAGCCCATGCCTGCCTGGCAGGTAATCCGCGCCGTTGATCTTCATGATCACCGCCAGGTTGGTCCGCTCCCTGATTCCCCAGAAAATTTCCAGCAACAGGCGCATGCGTTTTACAAAGCTGCCTCCGTATTCGTCCTCCCTCCGGTTGGTGTAGGGGGTGAGGAACTGGTTGATGAGGTATCCGTGCCCGGCATGGATTTGGACCCCGTCAAATCCTGCTTGTTCACACACTTCCGCCGAAGCTACATAGGCTTCCACAACCTGTCCCACCTCATCCCTGGAAAGGGGTCGGGGCCGGGTTCCCATGACCTTTTCTCCAATATCCGAGGCAGACACTGCGGATTCCAGCCCCATGGCCCGGGCCAGGACCTGTCTTCCACAGTGGTTGATCTGCCCGAACAAAAGCCTGCCATGCTCATGAGCAAGGTCCGCCCAACGGGCCAGGCCTTGGGCTTTGTCCATTTTGTCAGCCCCGCACATGCGGTAGGTGGATTTGCCTTCTTCGGTCACATAAAGGTTTCCGGTAACAATGAGAGGCGTGCCCGCCTGGACAATGGGCCTGTAAAAATCCAGGAGTTCGTCAGAGACAAAACCGTCTTCCGTGGCCCGGGTTTCGGAAGTGGCGGTTTTGAATACGCGCCCGTTAGCCGTCAAAGGTCCGATTTGCAAAGGCTGGACAAGGATAGAGGAGGGTTTTTCGTTCATAGGGAGTTTCCTTTTCGCTGTTATCAACCGTTTTTCCAGTCCACCAGTTCGCTGAGGACCATCATGCCGTCATGGCTCATGCCGGGAAACATGGTACCGCTGTGGCCCAGGTCCACCACATTGCTCACCCCGGAGGCTGCCGCAATGTCCCGGATTTTATTTTTTAGGGAGGGGGTTGACACGCTGACCGTGGAAACTCCCGGGTGCAGATGGGCAAGGGCCCGGGAAATGTCATCCACCCTGCGGACGATGATCATCCGTTGCATGGTCACTGCGGAAAGGGGAACCTCCCGGTCCATCACGACTACGCCAGAGCGCCAGAATCCGTTTTTCTGGTTGACGAACCATTCTCCGTCGATAAGGACGCCCCGCATGACCCGTTTGAGCTCCCCCACAAAGTGAGGCTCCACATAATTGGGCGCTATGCGGTCAAAGGCTGCCAGGGCTTTTTGTAGGGCCAGGGCATAGGCTTTAACCCTATCCCTGTCTCCTTCCACATAATGGATTTGGGAGGCGATGCAGGCCTTTTGGTTAGCCACCAGAGAGTCTGTCACCGCCCTGGACGCCAGGGAATCCATGTCGCCCTCCAGGGATTCCCTGGCGATCAGGGAGACCCCGTATCGGGGATTGAAGGTCAGGACCTTGGTGAACAAGGCTCTTTTCTTTACCGATTCCACCGCGCCAGGGGCTCCCCACACCACAATCCGGTCAAAGCTGCCCGGCATAAAAAAGGCGTCTTCCACCGAACCGTCGCCGCCCGGCCAATATACTATGGAAAGATGCCGGGTGATGGGGTGGTCCGGGGCTGTCGCCACCAGAGCCAGGGCCAGCAAAGCTCCTGGCAGGGTCGCCCCATATGGGGATTTGACCACAGCCGCCGATTTGGTGAGAATGGCCCGCAAGGCTGATATAAAAGGGATCTGTGGGGCGTTGCCTGCCGTGATGTGCAATTGCCGGGTGGGCATGGCCCGCAAGGCAGGTGTGCGCGTCTCCCATGGCGGAGCTTTTCCTCCCAAGGCCTGAGCTGCAATGACATGGACCGGGGCGGGCAGGACCTTGGCCTGTTCCAGCTCCACCCAATCGTCCAACAGTCGGGAGCCGTCCACTCCCCAGGCGCACAAGTCCCTGTCCACCATTTGTTGGGCAGATTCCGGGTCCAGCATCATGGCCAGGGCTTCAAAACCCATGTCGTGCCATAGGTCCGGCAGCATGGCGGTCTGCACGGTCACATCCCGCACATAATCCAAAAGCAGACGGTTTTGCGAAAAGGTCTGAGACAGATCCCCCAGAAGCTCCGTCACCCTGGAAAAGGGCATATTGTATAAGTCTTTGCACAGGGCCGGGATGTCCGTTTCAATGACTTCTTCGGGTGTGAACACCGGCATGACCGTGTACAGGAATTCTCCGGTGTTCCGCATGGTTTCGCGGTCAATCACGGGCTCCCGCAATACCTGAGCCCGCCCCAGGTTCACATGGGTGGGAACCACCCCGGGCAGGGCTTCCCGTTCCGCATCCACAAAGGCCAGGAAAATGACCTCTGGCTCCACAGGGACAGGAACACGCAGCTCCCCCTTTATAAGGAATGGCAGCCGCATGATGTTGTCCTCGTCCGGCTGCATTAGTCGATGTTGACGGCACAGCGTCCCCAGGGCGCCGGACAGATAATCCGATGTGGCCATTCCGGTTATGTATGTTTGCATTTGTCCCCTCCTGATTTCCGACTGTCATGCGTTGATTTTCGCCATGATTCCGCCGCACCCCTTAATCTCTCTGCCCGGGCTGCGTGCAATGGAAACAATGGTGGGTCCTTGGCGGCCGCAAGGGCAGGGTGTGTTGAGGCGCCGGACATGGTCCCCGGTAATCAGGAATCCGGGGTAGCTTTCGGCAAAGGGGTCCACAATGCCCAGAGTACCCGAAAGATCCTCCCCCTCCATGGGCCTTAGTTCCGCGTCCATGATCACGGTTTCAAAATGGGGAGGGATATGATACCTTTTTTCAGGGCACCGGATCATCAGCCCCTGGATTTCGGTCATGGAATACCCTTCGGAAATGTACCGGGGCTCAACGCCAAGGCTTTCGCTCATGAGAGCCACAAGCTCCTGTTCGGGAATGCGCTGGCCGTCAAAGGATTTCCAGCCCCCTCCGAAAAACACATTGCTGCCTTTTTTTAAACGCAGGGTCATGTTTCGGGCCTTGACCTCCTGGCATATTTCCATCAATAAGTAGGGAGTCCCGAAAATGATAACCTTGCGGCCGCGCCTGACGGATTTTTCCAATGCCCTGAGCATGCGGTCGTAATTGGCTTTCTTGTCGTGAACAGTGGTTTTTAAAAACGCTTCAATAAGGGCCTGTTCCTCAGGATTCTTCGCCCCCCGCACAATGCCCCTTACCGCTTCGGGGGATAGGGGCATGTCGTAAAGGAAAAAAGAGGAACCGCAATATTTCGCCAGTTCCTGGCCCACAAGCTGTATGCCCTGGTTGCCGCCGGAAAAATTGCAGAAATATCCGTCGAATTCCCGAAAGATCAGGCGGCCGTATTTGTCGGCCAGATTCAGGAATGCGCCAGGCTCCATGGCCCGGGAAATTATTTTGAGCAAACTGCTTTTCCACTTGGGCGTCAAACCCTGGCTTGCCACGACCACCGGTAGGTACAAGATGGCGTTTTTGAGAAAATGAAACCAGGTGTCGGGGTCTCGGGGAACAAAGGACATGTTGCCTGACGTGCCGGAGGAAAAAACCAGATGGATGCCTTCCCGGCTTAGGGCTTCCATCCACTGGTCCAGGCCCTGCGCCTTGGCTGAATTTTTGGACGGGCGCACTGAGCTCACTTGCGAAAGCCAGTGATTCATGCCTTGGAAATCCTTTTCGTCCAGGTAGTTCTGGGGATAGGACTTGAAAATATCGTCCGGGATCATGCAATGTTCCAGGATTTGTTCCATGCCCGGGGCGTCTCCGTTCAAGCCCGCCATGTCGGCGACTTTGGCGAAATAGGGGATGTGATCCCGGTATCGGAGATAATTGGCTGCCGCGGCTTGTTCCCGGAGTTTTCTGGCCTGGTTTTGGTCATAGGATTTTGTGGCGGCCCACTGGACCAGGATTGTTTTCAGGCCATCCTGGGCGATTTTGAGGGATTTTTCAGGGTGTGGAGTCATGGGTTATTTCCTTGTGAGGAGTTTTTTCTTGCCATGCCGTTGAATTTCGTTCATAATAATGAACATGGTTCATGTTGTCAACAGGATTTTTAAAAGAAATCGCAGGGAATTCTCTTTTTCAACCCAATAACCATCGAACCAGCAAAGCAGGCAGGGGGATTTATGGACCAAGATGTTTACAACCGGTTAGGCGAGAGGCTGAACAAAAACCCGGCAAGATTTCCTTTGGTGGCGCCGGTTTTGGATTTTCTCAGGTCCATTTTTTCTGAGGAAGAGGCTTTGTTGGGGGCGGATTTTCCCCTGGGTTCCCATTCCGCCGAAAAATTGTCGGAATTGATGGGCCGGGATCTGGAAACGCTAAGGCCTATGCTGGAGGAAATGGCGGACAAAGGGCTGGTTTTTTCCAAGGATGCTGCTACCGGGGAAAGGGAATACTCCCTCACCCCCTTTATGCCGGGTCTGGTGGAGTTTCAACTCATGCGCGGCGCGGAGGATTCCCGAGAAGCTCAGCAGGCCCGTTTGCTCAAGAAAATGATGGACGGCGTGGAAGAGGCAGTTAAAGGCCTTTATGAAATGCCGGAAAAGGCTCGGAAAGTGATCAAACCAGCCATGCGCACCCTGACTGTGGAGCAGGAACTGCCCCTGGAGTCCGGGGTCCAGTCCTACGAACGGGTTGCCCTGGTATTGGAAAAAGAAACCTCCTTTGCTGCTGCGGTGTGTCATTGCAGGCAGCAGGCCAAGCTCACGGGCAATCCCTGCAAGGTGGCTGGCGCGCCCACCCATTCGTGCCTGTATTTTGGTAAGGTGGCGGACTTTATGATAGACCGGGGTTTTGCCGGCAGGATCACCAAGGAGACCTGTTTTGAGACCTTGAAGGACAGTGAAAAGGCGGGCTTGGTGCATAACGTGAACAATTTCCAGGGGGAAAATATTGTTTTATGCAATTGCTGCGGTTGCTGTTGCGATTTCATGGTCAAGATGAAGAAATATCGCGGTATTCAAATGGTCTACCCTTCCAATTTTATGGCGGTTGTGGATGGGGAGGCCTGCATCGGCTGCGGCGATTGTCTGGAGCGGTGCCAGTTGGAGGCCATTTCCCTGGATGAAGATATGGCCCGCATTGCAGAGGAATATTGCACGGGCTGCGGCAATTGCGTGACTGCCTGTCCCAGCGCGGCTTTATCCATGAAACGCAGGACAGACAAAGAACCACCCCAAAGGCCGGATTTCATCGTAGGCCTGGGGGTATAGATTAATACGGGCAGGGCCATTGCCGCAAAGATGGCCGGAGAGTTGTTGTGACTATCAAAAGATTCATGGAATTACGAAAAGCTCAAAAGGAGAACCGGCGGCAGACCATAGTGGAGGTGGCCGAGGAGATTCTCACTACCAAAGGCATTGATGCGGTGACCATCCGGTCCGTGGCAAAGGCTGCGGGCCTTTCCGTGGGTTCCATTTACATGTATTTCAAGAACAAGGAAGAGCTGTTTTTGTGCATGCTTTTAGGGCATCTTGAAAAATTGGACAAGGCTTTTGCTTCGCGCATCCAGGGCGAGGACGCCCTTCAGGTATTGAAGGCCATGGCCAATGACTATAAGGATTACTACCTTGCCTGCGGCAGGCATATCAATGTCATCGGCTATCTTTACGAGCAAAGAAACCAGGCCGGGGAAATCAATCCCACTCTTTTGAATGACCTGGAAACCCTTCTGGCGAGCGTTCTGGCAAAAACCCAGGTTGTGCTGGAAAACCCGGCCATGGCCCCTATCCTGAAGGGACTGGAAGCGTCCCGGGCCATTCCGGTGATGTGGAGTATTATGACAGGCGTGGCGGAACTCACCCTGACTTCCCCCAGGGGCAACCAGTCCGGGTTTGATTTTGACCGTGTGTTGGACGACACCATGCACATCCTTTTTAAAAAGGATTGACGTGCAGGAGGGAAAGGAGATTCGCATGACCCGTGTGGCCTTGATGCGGTGCAAGGAATACAGGAACGATCTATTGACGGACGTGATCGCCAGGGGAATGGCGGCGGCTGGCTTTGACATGGAGTCCCTAATGGGCGCCAGGGTGATCCTCAAGCCCAACCTTCTCATGCCCACTCATCCGGACAAAGCCGTGGTCACCCATCCCGAGTTTTTCCGGGCTGCGGCCATGGTGGTTTTGGAGTACGGGGGAACGCCAATCCTGGTGGAGAATCCCAATTTCTTTTCCCTGGAAAACACCCTCAAAAAGGTGGGCTACGGCCCCATCATGGAGGAATTGGGAATCCAAGTACCGGACCCGGTCCCTACTCGTCCTTTAAGGTGGGAGCACGGAAAACTGTACCGGACCATCGATATTTCCGCCGCCTATTTTGATGCGGACATCATCCTGAATCTGGTGAAATTCAAGACCCATTCCTTCACCTATGTGACCGGTGCAGTCAAGCATTTGTTTGGGGTTATTCCAGGTTTGAAAAAGTCCCGCATGCATATGCGGGTGCCGGATCAAGCGGATTTCGCCGATTATTTGCTGGACCTTTACGGGGGGCTGAAGTACGGCATGGGGCCAGACAGGCAGTTGTTCCATTTGGTGGATGGGGTCCGTTCCATGGAAGGGGAGGGGCCTGGCCCCACGGGGTCTCCCAGGGATTGGGGCGTGGTTCTTGCCGGGGAGGACGCCATCGCCGTGGACTGGGTGGCGGTGAAAACCGCAGGTCTGGACCCGGCCAAGGTCTTCACCATTGGCCAGGGGTTTAAAAGGGATTTCGGCCCCAATTCCTCTGAAGACATCCAGGTGGTGGGGGAAAGCATCCAGGACCTTGCGTGCCAGTTTACTCCGCCCAAGAACACCATTTACGGCGGGGTGGTTTGGCCCCTGACGTCCAAGACCGTTAAAAACTGGCTGGTGGAAAAACCGGCCCCGAACCCGGAAAAATGTATCCTGTGCTATCAGTGCATGAAAACCTGCCCAGCCCAAGCCATCGCCAAGGCGCCGGAGGGAAAAAAGGTTCCGGCCTTTGATTACCGGAAGTGCATCCGGTGTTTTTGCTGCATGGAGATTTGCCCTGAAGCCGCCATTGGCCTCAAGCAAGGGGCTCTTCAGTGGATATTTTCATTTAAACAGGAGGCGAAATGAAACCCGTTCAACTATACAGGACCCTGGCTGAAAAATTTGTCTTTAAGAATAGTTTTCCCGACATGCTGGTGAGCGACTCCCTGGTGGCCCTGGTTCAATTTCTTTTTGATGAGCAGGAGGCGCATATCGTCAATGCCCTGACCTTTGTTCCCAAGCCCGCCAAGACCATTGCCCGGTTCGTAAACCTGCCTGTGGAAGTGGTCCGGCCTGTTTTGGATGCCCTGGGGGAAAAGTGTTTTATCCTTCGCCTGACCATGGCGGGAGTTCCTGTTTACGGCCTGATTCCCCTGGCCCCCGGCATATTTGAGTTTCAGATGATCAAGAGCAAGGACGACCCTGACAATGTTCCTTTTTACAGGGAATTCGCCCGCCTTTTCGAGGATGTGTACCACGAGTACCTGACCTACTTCAAACCCAAGGCCGAAGGCAAGGACCTGCGTTTTGGCCGGATTGTCCCCGTGGAAAAATCCATCGACGCCTCCACGGGCATCATGCCCCTGGCCACGGACAGGTATTCTGAAATCGTGGAACGCAATAAAAGTTTCTGCCTGGTGGATGTCTGCGCCTGCCGGACCCATCAGGAGTTTCTGGGCCAGGGATGCGGCCGGGCCATGCACGCCTGTTCCGCCATGGGCTGGTTGGCGGATATGGCCATAGACAAGGGAATCGCCCGGCGTGTCTCCCGGGAGGAATTCATGGAGGCTAAAACAGCCGCCATGGAAGCAGGCCTGGTGAACATGGTGGACAATCTGGAAGACCCCATGCAGGTGTGTTCCTGCTGCACCTGCTGTTGCGGCGCCCTGCGGATTCTTAAGGATTACAACATTCCCACCATCATCGCAAAAAGTCATTTCGAAGCGTGGGTGGACGGGGACACCTGCATTGGTTGCAAAAAATGTGTGGAGATCTGCCCCATGGAGGCCATCTCCATGGTAGCGGAAACAGCCGTCATCGACCATACCAAGTGCATCGGGTGCGGCCTGTGCGTGCCCAAATGCACAAAGGCCAAGGCCATCACGCTCAAGGAGCGCTACGGGCACAAGCCTCCGTCCAAGGATGTCCTGTCCTATGCCGCCGAGCGGATTGAGGAACTCCAGGGCATGCAAAAATCCCTCCTGCCCAGGTTATCGCTGGGGGCCGGAAGCCTTTTGTATCAGCTTTCACCGAAGCAACTGAGCGGCCCCAGGTACAAGCCGCCCAAGTCCTGAGCAGGGACGGGCAATGGGGATTGCAATAGGCATGGATTGAAATTTATCAAGCGCCATTAAAAATGAAAAAACTGCCTGTATAATAGTTACATTGTTAGGGCATTTGCATCTCACTGCCGGTTTCTTTCTGATTTTAAATGATTGAATTGTTTTGGTTTTATATTTGTATTGTTGGTGATGTCTGACTTTTTTTCTTTACTTCCATCATTGGCATTTGTATGGTTTATAATGCGCCACGGACTCGATTCAGCATCTGATCGGTCCGCAATTTTTGTCTCAAGACAAAAGGAGGGGGTAATGAGAAAAAATTTTGGATGGCTGCCTATTGCGGTCGCAGTGGTGGTTTTGGGTTTGCTGGCAGTTCCCGTCTATGCCGAAGAACAGGCCACCCGCCAGGAATGCATGGAAAAATGCCGCCAGGCCGCAGACCTTATGGTCAATGAGGGTGTTGACGAGGCCTTGAAAATCATCGGCGACAAAAACGGTCCCTTTGTCTGGAAAGACACCTATGTGTTTTGCCTGGACCTTGAAAGACAATGCAATGCGGCCCATCCTGTCAGTCCTGCCCTGGTGGGCAAAAACCTGATGACGGCCAAAGACGTGAACGGAAAGATGTTTTTTGCCGAATTTATCAGCGTAGCCTTCAATAAGGGCGAGGGATGGGTAAGTTATATGTGGCCCAAGCCCGGGGAACAAACTGCTTCCTCCAAGGTGGCCTATGTGTTGAAGGTTCCCAATCAGCCTTACGCTGTGCTGGCTGGAATTTACAACTAAAAGGCTATCAGCCAAGTTCAGGACTGCGTGTATTGGTCCTGGCCGGACGAAACAATATAAATGGGGCTGCCGGAAAAACCATTCCAACAGCCCCATTGCTGTTTTATACAAAATTGCTATTAACTGAGTAAGTTCCACGAATTGGGGGGACACGATCTTTATCTCAACCACTTAATTTTATTAACTATTATCGCTACTTCAAGAGATAAGAGTCGTGTCCCCCTAATTCGAATCTACTTTTGTGAACGCAACTTGGTATCACAGGATAGTCTATTTGTTTTTCTGTAAATCCAAAAAAAATGCGGGACGTTGCCAAAAGACTCAAAAACCCTGATTTTTTGCCTTGGAAAGAGAAATTTCCGGATTTATGCGGTCTCCCTTCCCAGCCGCAAAGCCAAGACGGCGCCCAAGCCAACGCACCAGCCGTTGATGAGCATATTGGGCAGGGATTCGGACAGGCCCATGGCGTACATTCCGTTTTGGATGTTGAAGGAAAAATCCAGCAGGCCCAAAAACATGAGTCCCCCCGCCCCCATGAGCCCCAGGACCCTGCCTGACCGGGCGCCTTTCAACAGCATCACCCCCGAGGCGATCAGGCACAAACAAAGCACCCCGTCCGGCAAGGGAAAAGAGTGTTCAAAGGCAAAATAGCCGTCCGGCGGGTTTGCCGGGGCAAGCCCCACGGTGAAAAAAGCGATCCAAAACAGGATGATCCCCACTCCGGTCATGATCTGCAGTACTGCCAAGGCCTTGTGCGTCTGCATTATTCCCCCTCCGAGTTCGCTGGATTTTTGAATATTCCGCCTTTATGGCTGTTTGTTCAAAGCCGCCTTTCCCATCATTTTTTGTTTGATTTTAGAAACATTGCCTGCAATGCGGCCTGAAAAAATCAGGTCATTGAGCAATATGGCCAGTTCGCTGTCTTCCGCCACTGCAATGCCGTCCAATATGGATTGGGCGGTCTCCAATGCCTGCCTGGACATATAACGAAACGCGACAGGTATCATGGCAAGGTCCGGGTCCTTGGACTCCGCTTCCAGCTTTTCCGCCCCATGCAAAGCCAGTGTGTAGAGTCCCTTGGTCAGTGACAGAAAAAGCCCCAGGGCTTCCAGTTTTTTGTCCGAAGCATTCCCGGCCTCCTCCAAATGCATGGCAAGGAGCGACCCGATGCGTTCCAGCCCACCGCAAACCGGCCCCATCATGAGAATGTCCTCCGTATCCCGGAAGGCCTTCACGATTTTTGGATAGGCCTCGTTGAAGGGGCCCAAAACCGCATGCGAGGAAACCAAACACTGGTCCAGGGTGATGCCCCCGTGGGGGGACGGCCTGAAAAAACCCAGGTCCATGCTTTCCCCCGCCACCAAGCCCGGGGTTTCCCGGGGAGTTAGAAAAGCGGTGAACTGCTTTTTGTCGTCCAATTCTTCGGTAACGGCGATGACCGCGTACATGTCCGCAATGGGGCCGTTGGTGAGATAGGCCTTTTCCCCGGTAATGGAATATCCCCCATCTGCGGGGATAGCCTTGGTTTTCATGTGCTTGGGATGGGCGCCGGTCTTGGGTTCGGAAATGGAAAGGGACATGGTGAACTCCCCCCGGGCCATTTTGGGAAGCAGCTCCGCTTTTTGCTCGTCAGAACCCATGCCCCAAATCAAATATCTGGCCGACACAAGGTGCAGCATCCAGGAAACCGCCAAGCCCAAACAATGGCCGGACGCCACCAGCGCCCTGCCGCATTGGGCAATTTCCGGATACCCGCCTCCCTGGCCCCCGAACTCCTTGGGAAGGCCCACGCCAAGAATCCCGGCTTTTCCCATGTCCCGCCACAGGCTCCGGGGAAACTCCGGGGCCTTGTACACCAGGGCGGGAGCAATATTCTTTGTCGCAAATTGGGCGGTTGTTTCCTCTAAATGGGCGGTTGCATTTTTATCTTTCAAGACAATGTCTCCTTATTTGTCTTTAAACTTCAAACTATTTTTGTTCCGGCAGTTGACGGAACAGCCTCCAGGCCATGAATCCCACGGCGAAAACCCCCAGACACAGGATCGCCCACAAGGCGATGCGTTTTAAAGGCAGGGGCTTCTTGGGGGCCTTCAGGGCGTTTTCTCCACCCAGTTCATGCTTCGGGCCAAGCTGGGCAGGCTTGATGAGGTCAGGCATTTTATCCAGGGACAGGCCCGACAGCAGCGGGTCAACCAGGGCGTCGCCCTGGTTGTGCGTGGCGCTGCCAAAGGCCAGAACAAAAGGCGGCTCGCCCTGGGCCACAAAACACAGGGTATGGGGGCTGTACCCGATTTTAAAAACCGGCAGCCCGGGGCCCATTCCCCCTTCTCCCTGATCCACCACAAGCCTCCAATAGGGCTTACTTTGGGGAAGGAACACAATGTCGTCGTTTGCCAGCCGGGTTCCATCCACCGTGAGGTCGTAAATCAGGCCGGAATAGACCTGGCTCCAGGGATCTTTTTCTGAAGACCGATTATACAGGCTGGCCTTTACCAGCGTGTTTTTCTGGGGAAGGATCACCTGGATTTTATTCACCGGCAACAATCCGGGGCTGCGGAATAAATATTCCCGGGGTTCCCCCAAGGCGGCCTGAAGATCCATGGTTCTTGACCGGGGGGCTTTGGTCACGGTTTTACGTTCCTTGCGAAACCTTGCCGTAACCTTTTTCAGGACAGCCCCGTCCCGGCCCTTGGGCCATGTGATTTTCAGGTACTTGTCCCTTCTTCCCGGCAATTCAATTGTGTTGCGAAACAATTTATGCTCCCCAAAGCTCATGTCTGTCAGGGCTGCATCCCTGGCGATCCTGCGCCAGTCCGACAGGTTGGAGCTGGCGAACACATCCACCTTGGTGACAAACCCGTTTTCTCCGTGAGACCAGTCCAGCGCCAATAACTCCAGGTTCTCCCTGAAGGAGGACATGTCCAGAATGTAGTAGGACACATAGGTGTCCCCGTCTTCCGGCGCAGCTCCGGCGATGTCCACCACCGCCCCTGTGGCGCTGGTTTCAATATGGATGTTCATGGAACCCTCCCGGCCATCCGATGCGGCGAACACGGGAAACATGGGCGCGTTTTTCTCCGTGTACACAGGTTTCAAACTTTTTATCAGGGGAGGGCTGTTTAATAAGGTATGGGGAACCACTTGGCCGCCGCCGTTAAACACCCTGACGTCTTTGAGGGAAGGACTGATCACCCACTTATAAACCATTTCAGGAATCTCAAACCGGTAGATGGCAGAATCGCCCGGGGTGGTGAGGGCGATCCCGTAAGCAAAGTCATCTGGTTTGGGCTGGCATAAGCCATTGGCGGCCAGGGCCAGCAGGAATACCGCTGCTATCGCAAATATTTTTTTCATGGAGATCCTTCTTCTACTCTTTGGGGAGGCAACGGCGCAGTATAGCCAATAACCAACATGAGAATTCCCGTTCCAATAAAGGAGCCCACCCTCCACAGCGCGCCGGAGTGGGAGAGGTCCACAAACAGGAGTTTTAGGGTCACAATACCTATCAATGCGGCTCCTGCAAACCAAACAGGCCGCCAGCTTTTTTTGCTTGCGATTCCCGTTACCGCCATTGCCCATAATGTCCAGAACAGGGACAAGGCCATCTGGAACAGCATGGAGGAACCCAATCGGGAAAATGGAATGTGGGCGTAATAATGGACAGCCCGGGCCAGGACCGCATTACTGACCATAAAAACCAGCAACCATAACAGGCCGAACACAAGCATTCTGAAAGACGCGTCGTCCGCTATTTTTCCAGGGGCCTTTTTCACATCATAAGCCGCTTTCATCAAAACAAGCAGCACAAAACCCTGGATGATTTCCAAAGGGTTGATCAGGGGCAGATAGGGCAGGGGGGCGGGGTCTCCAGGATGCACAATTGCAACGATGCACCACAGCAGGCAGAACGCCAACACCGGCCCCAACACAACGCCCTTGTAAAACTTCCGGTCCCACGCCACAGGCCAGCCCAAGCTGTCGCCTTTTTGCAATAAAAGCCCTGCAAACAGGGCGGGGATCAAACCCCATGCAATGAACGGCCACACCTTGCTTCCATCCACCAGCGCATCCAGGCCCCAGGATATCTGGGCGGCGGCCAGGGCCGCCACAATCCAAAAGCCCATGGCATGCCATAGCTTGGCGGCTTTTTCCGGCGCCTGTTTTTCGTGCTGCTTTAAAATGAAATATGCAGCCGCAAGGCTTGCAGGCCATGCAGCCCACCCCAGTTTCTCCAGGGGGCTGCCGTCATAAAAACCGTTGCCAAGCCCGTTCCAGAAAAACAAGGCCAGGGCAGGAACAAAACCAACCAGGGCGTAACCCATGGCTTTCCAATCCAGTTTTTTAATCAGAAAATGCATGGTCAGGGCAGTCACTGTAACAAACAGCAGGCTGATATTGGCTACATAGGAAGCGGCCTCCCAGTAATCCACCGAGTGGGGTATGGCAAGCTCCGCCTCCCTCAATCCTCCGGCCAGCCACCAAATAACACCCCATGCCAGGAAAAGAAAATGCAGGGGCTTTTCGGACGCATAAACTTTTTTTCGGCTTTTATAGTGGAAGTAGGACGCAAAAAGCCCGCCAAGGGCAATAAACACAAAACCCAAAAAGTTGCTGTTGAACACCGGCGTTATATCCCTGATATGACCGAGGGAATTAATGAAAAATATACCCGCTCCCAGTTGGAGCAGCAACCCGAAACTCCGGGCCAGCAGCCGGTTTTGCCTAAGGCCGATCCAAATCAGCCCGGCCCCTTCAAATGCGTATATGGCCGAAGTCCATTTGCCGCTCAATCCCAAAGGAATGGCAAGGCTCACAAACACCACGCACAAAGACAAAAAGGATTCCGTAAGCACCTGCATCCCCGGTATTTGTTTGCGCCACAGGGCTTTGGTGAGAATCAGGTAAAAAATGCTGGCGCCCAGGGCCGAATAGGCCAGACCATATTCAATATGCTTCACCATCACGGCCTGGAATGCGAAAACCACAATGGGCGTGCCAAACACCAGGGTGCCGTCCACAAAGCCCTTTAAATGTAGGGGCTGACGCAAGGCGTACAACACGGCGATGGTTTCGTAAAATACGAAAAACAAAATCAAAAAGGGCTCGGTGGAGGCAAAAAGCTCGGGACGGTAGTTGTTGGCCCCCCACAGGCTGGCCACTCCAAAGGTGAAAATAAAGCCCAACAGGTTCAACTCTCGCCACGATTTATACCAGGACACACCTAAAATACCCACTCCAAGAATGGCGTAATAGGAAAATAAAATGACATGCTGTCCCGCGCCCGAAGACGTAAGCACCGGCGCCAGAAATCCGCCCACCATCCCCATGAATGCCGTGGCCCGGGCATTCTGGAAAACCGCCACCGCCCCGGAAAGGCCCACCAGCAAAACCATGAGCCCGAATGCCATTACCAATGGAATCAGGTTGTATGGCTTGGCTGCAAAATATACGGTCATATACAGGATGCCTATGCCGCCGCCCTGGAGAAGCAGAGCAAAAACCCTTTTGCTTTCACGCAGCCGAAAACCCAGCCCGGTCAGGACCATGGCGAAAATCGCCACTCCAATGAAACGGTATTCAATGCTTACATGATACTGGGTTGAGGCGTATTTCAACAAAAAGGCCACCCCGAAAAACAGGACAATCACACCGATCCGGGCCACCACATTCCCTGTGGTGAAAAAATTCCTGATAAACGTCCCCGCGAACTCCATGCCCTGCTCTACCGGGTTTGGCCGGGCATTGGGGGAAATAGGTCTTTGGTAAACCGGAGGCCTGGGCGGCAAAGGCGGTGGGGTGGTCGTATGCTCGGGCGTTTTTGCCGGAACCGGTCCCGTGTGTGCTTCAGCCTGAGAATTATCATGGGCTGAAGAGCCGGTAACTGGCGAGGGGATAATTCTTTCCTGCTTGGCTTGTGTGTCATCGGCCTTTTCATAAGGCGAGGGTTTTTCCTGGGGCCGGGCCGTGTAGATCGAAGCCTTGGCGCCCATGGCAGGGGCTTCCTTTGCTTCCCCCGAGGGAAGGGAATCCAGTTTGGCCTGCATCCGGCTTATCCTGGCTTCCAGGTTTTTGACTTTGTCCATCAGCCCGGACACCCGACCGATGGCCGTTCCCACATAGGCTCCCAATCCAAAGCCGGCCATGCCGCCCAGGATGGCAAGGCCAGGGCCGGCCCGAAAAATTTCCATGCCTATGAAATATCCCAGGACGCCACCGGTCGCCATGAACAGGATGCCTAAAAAAAGACCCAGAAAAATTACCACACGTCCCCCTTTGCCAATGGGTTAGAGGATTGTTTTCATCAGGAAACGCCAGCAAGGCGAAGGGTGCCCTTGCGGAATGATTGTTTGCGGAAAATACGGCTGATTTTTTTCAACTGTCCCTGAAAAGTTAGCCGCATCGCACAACAGCCCCATCTATGGCGCAACCGGGCGAAATTCTTACGCCCATCCCGCAGGACCTCAAAGATAGATTACCACAAAATGGCGGAATTGGAAAAAATCTCAACCAAGCATATAGAAAAGGGGCGGGTTTTTAAAGATGAAAAATTCCTCGGCCTTTTCATTTTCAGCCCCTTCAGCACTTGACAGGCGATCCGGTTTTCTTTAGAGTTTCGAACCAGAGTCGAAAATCAAACAGAGGTGGAAAATGCCTGCATGACAGAAATTTCCTACAGACAACAGAGATACAACGATAAACAAAAACAAATTCTTGAAAACGCAGCCAAACTGTTCGCCCAAAAGGGCTTCGGACAAGTGTCCCTGGAAGAAATCGCCTCCAAACTCCAATTGTCCAAAGCCAGCCTGTATCATTACATAAAAAGCAAGGACGACATCCTTTTTCAGTTGCATATGGAGGCCATGACCCAGGCCGTGGACGCCTTGGAAAAGGTCCTGGCCTCCGGGGATTCGGCTTTGGAAAAACTGAAAAAGGCCATCCGAAACCTGGTGGTCATAGCCACCCGGGATGAAGTTCTGGCGTCCTACCGGATGGAAACCCGCTTTTTGCCCAAGAAAATGCGGCCCCAGGTCATGGAAAAACGGGACCAGATTCTGGACTGCGTACAGAGGCTCATCAAGGAAGGCATGGAAGCGGGGCTTATCCATTGCAAGGACTGGCGCATATCCGCCTTTGCCGCTTTGGGAACCATGAACTGGATACCCATGTGGTATTCCCCCAGCGGGCAGCTTTCGGTGGATGAAATCGCGGGGGTCATGGAGGAGTTTATTTTCAGGGGTTTTGGCATCACGGCGGATGCCATGCCAGCCTAAATCATGCATTTAAAGGACAGACCAGCAGTACCGGTTTGAGCTTTCCAACCACAAGCAGAGGGGTGATATATCATGGAGCACATCAAACTATTCGAGCCCATCACTATCAAGGGCTTGGAAATCAGCAACAGAACCATGATGCCGGCCATGGGCCTTTTATACACCATGGATTACACCATGAACGACCGGCTGAAGGCCTTTTACCTGGAAAGGGCCAGGGGCGGCATCGGCCTTATGACCATTGGCCCTCTGGGCGTGGAGCCCGCCGGGTCCGTTCCTTTTATGGTGGGGTTGTACGACGACTCCAACGTGCCCGCCCTGCGGGAGCTTAACGACCAGATCCACGCTGAAACCAAGACCAAAACCGTGGGTCAGCTGCTTCATCAGGGCCGTTACGCCCATTCCATGTTTACAGGCCAGCCAAGCATCGCCCCTTCCCCCATCGCCAGCAACATCACCCGGGAAACCCCCAGGGAGATGACCAGGGAAGACATCAAGAACACCATAAAGGCCTATGCCGACTCCGCGGCCCGGGTCAAGGCGGCCCACTACGACGCCGTGGAAATTCTGGCCTGCACCGGATACCTGATCAACCAGTTTCTTTCTCCCCTTACCAACAAGAGGACGGACGAATACGGCGGCCCCTTTGAAAATCGCACCCGCTTTGGCCGGGAAGTCATTCAGGCAGTCCGCAAGGCCGTGGGCGACGACTTCGTGGTGGGCATCCGGATTTCGGGCAATGATTTTATGCCCGCCAGCCACACCAATGTCGAGTCTTCCGACTTTGCCGCCTTGGCGGAAAAGGAAAGCGTGGACTACATCAACGTCACTGGCGGCTGGCACGAAACCAACATCCCCCAGCTCACCTCCAATGTGCCTTCGGGCGCGTATGTGTACCTTGCCCGGGGCGTTAAGGAAAAAGTCGGCATACCGGTTATCGCCTCCAACCGTTTGGGCGATCCCGACGTGGCGGAAAAGGCGCTCCGTTCCGGGGCCTGCGACATGATCTGTTGGGGCCGTCCCATGCTGGCCGACCCGGAGCTTCCTAACAAGATCAAGGAAAAACGCACCTGGGAGATCATCCCCTGCATTGCCTGCAACCAGGGATGCTTTGACATCCTGTTCGGGGGCCAGCCTGTGCGTTGCATACTCAACCCCCGTTGCGGGCTGGAAGAACAATTGGTGGAAACCCCCACGGACAGCCCGAAAAAAATCCTGGTGGCCGGGGGCGGCGTGGCGGGCATGCAGTTCGCCCTCACTGCGGCGAAACGGGGTCACGATGTCACCCTGTATGAAAAGAGCGACCGCCTGGGCGGCCAGTTGATCCTGGCAATGGCGCCCACGGGCAAAGAGGAATTCGGCAGGATTCTCCAAAGCCTCACGGACCGCATCGCCCATTATGGCGTGAAGGTGCTGCTCAATACCGAGCTGACCCCGGATATGATCCGGGAGCAAAAACCCGACGTCCTTGCCGTGGCTTCCGGCGCAAAACCAATTTCCATCCCCATCCCCGGCGTTGACAAGCCCCATGTGGTGGAAGCCTGGGATTTGCTCCAGGACAAGGTGGCCAACATAGGCAAAAACGTGGTGGTTGTCGGAGGCAGCGCCACAGGCTGCGAAACTGCCCATACCATCGCCTGCATGGACACCCCGGACGAGGCCGCCATGGCTTTCTTGACTTACCATCAGGCCGAAACTCCGGATTTTCTCGCAACCCTGTCCCATAAGTCTCTTCGGAAAATCACCGTCATCGACGTGTTGGACAGAATGGCCACCAACGTGGGCCGCACCAGCAAATGGTCTTTGATGAAAAGCCTCAAGCTATCCGGCATCACCCTCAAGCCCCAGACAAAACTGCTGGAGATCAAGGACGACTGCGTGGTGGTGGAAACCCCGGACGGCCAGGAAACCATCCCCGCCGATACCGTGGTCATGGCTGTGGGCGCAGCTCCTGTAAACGCTTTGTTCAATGAATTCAAGGATCAGGGCATGGAAGTCCTGCTTTTGGGCGACGCCAAAGCCACCCGAAACCTGGGCGACGCCGTACGCGAAGGATACGAATCCGCTTTGGCGGTATAATCGTGAACCCGGGAAATCCAATTTTCCCTTCATAACAGGCCTTATCATATTTATTTTTTATAACTAACAGGAGGACACAGGCATGGCTCAGTATATCGCAGACCGCAGGGATATCGATTTTGTTTTGTACGAACAACTGGATGCGGAAAGTTTGTGCAAACACGAAAAATACGCTGAATTCAATAAAAAAACCTTTGACCTGCTCATCAACGAGGCAAGGACCTTCGCCGTCAAGGAAGTCCTGCCCACCCTGGCCGAAGGCGACCGGGAAGGGGCTGTGTTCGACGCTGGCAAGGTGACAGTTCCCGCATGCTATCGCAAGCCCTACAAACTATTGGTGGAAGGCGAATGGGTCGGCATGACGGAAAAACCGGAAGTGGGCGGCCAGGGCTTTCCCCTGACTATCGGCCAGTCTGTGATCGAATATATCATCGGCGCGAATTTCGCCTTCGCCGCCTATGGCTACGCAGGCCACGGCACCGCCAAGATGATCGAAATCTTCGGTACGGACAAGCAAAAGGAACTCTACCTGAAAAAACTCTACTCCGCCGAATGGGGCGGCACCATGGTCCTCACCGAGCCCGAAGCCGGGTCTGACGTGGGTAACCTGACCACCACCGCCGTGCCCAATGACGACGGCACCTACACCATTACCGGCAACAAGATTTTCATCACCGGCGCGGAACAGGATCTAACCCCAAACATCATCCATCCGGTCCTGGCCCGCATCGAAGGCGCCCCCAAAGGCACCAAGGGCATCTCCCTGTTCATCGTGCCCAAAATCCTGGTGAACGATGACGGTTCCCTGGGCGAGCCCAACGATGTGGTCTGCACAGGCATCGAACATAAAATGGGCCTCAAAGGCTCGTCCACATGCAGCCTGACCTTTGGCGGCCAGGGCAAATGCAAGGGCGTGCTTTTGGGCGAAGTCAACAAGGGCATGCAGGTCATGTTCCATATGATGAACGAAGCCCGCCTGCTGGTGGGAACTATCGGCGCATGCAACGCCAGCGCAGCCTACCTGTACGCCGTCAATTACTGCAAGGAACGGGTCCAGGGCCGGGACCTGAACGACATGTTCAACCACGACGCCGCGCCCGTGACCATTATCAAACACCCGGACGTGCGCCGCATGCTCCTGTGGATGAAGGCCCATGTGGACGGTATGCGCAGCCTGTGTTACTTCGCCGCGAACCTGTTCGACAAAATCAAACTGGAACAGGACGAGGCTAAGAAGGACTACCTTCAGGGACTGATTGAAATACTCACGCCCATCGTCAAGTCCTACTGCACGGATCGGGGCTTTCAGGTCTGCGGCGAGGCCATTCAGTGCTATGGCGGCTACGGATATACCCAGGAATTCCCGGTGGAGCAGATCATGCGCGATTCCAAGATCAACTCCATCTACGAAGGCACCAACGGTATCCAGGCCATGGACCTTTTAGGCCGGAAAATGGGCATGAAAAAGGGCGCTTACTTCATCAACCTGCTTTCCGAAATCGGAAAGACCGTGGCTCTCGCCAAGCAAAACCCGGCCCTGGACGAAGATGCCTCCAAGCTGGAAGAAGCGGTCACCCGTCTGAGCGAAGTGGCCATGCACCTGGGCGGCACAGCCGCCTCCGGCAAAATCAAGGAAGCCTTTGCGTTCGCCACGCCGTTCCAGGAAGTCATGGGCGACGTGATCATGGGTTGGATGCTCTTGTGGCGCGCCGTCGTCGCCGCTCCCAAACTGGACAAGATTGCGGGCGACAAGGATGTCAACGAGCTGGTGGCCAAAAACAAGGAAGCCGCTTTCTACCTGAGCCAGTTAAAGACCGCCGAGTACTTTATCAACTCCATCCTGCCCGGAACCATGGGTAAGATGAACGCCATTGCAATCACCAACGACGCCGTGGTGACCATGCCAGAAGCCTGCTTCATGGGCTAATCGAATTATTATTGAGGCGCCGGGCGATCAAGGATTGGCCCGGCGCCTCGATATCACCACATGGTGTAGTGTTCATAAGTCTGTGTCAGCCTGTTTTTATGTCAGACGCCAGAGGCGCAGTGATTCATTGATCTCATGGCGGGCGGCGGCAAAAGACGCTGCTCAAGCAATATCATGTTTTAAATGTTTTTCAGGATCGACTTTTTTTCAATTCAGCTAATATTCAAAAACACCCGGCAAAGACCCTGGATTGAGTCCCAACCCCCAACCTGCGGGATGTGACCCCAAAACACAAAGAAAGTACTCCGTCGGTCAAGTGCCAGCGCCACCCGCGTAATCGCTTCGTCTGGTCATTCTACCGCAATTTTTGCATATCCTCCTGTTTCGGTATGAAAAGAAGTATATCAATGCAGGGAAGATAAATGCACATAGTAGCATCGTCGTTATGGTAAATTCAGAATTTTTTCGATACTTGTCCATCTCACCAATGAATCCACAGTTCAAACAGATTAGATTTTTCTGCGCAGATTCAACCCCTTTATGGCAAGAACCACAAGTTCTCAAAGCACTTGGATACACTGTGCTACAAAAAGGGCATACCTTATCCTGTAGTATTCGCCTCTTGTTAACATCTCGATTGACAATAAAGTGATAATAACCCTTAGCAAACAACAATACGAATACGAATATGTAGATTAACCATATTGAGCTTGTTTCATTACCTTCCATCGTCAATACTCTCTCGGGGGACATCCATCAAAAATTTAATAACTTCATAATTCGCGGGTGGCCCTGACACTCCCGGATGAGGGTGGCCCAGGGAGCGTCCTTTGCTACCTGGGTGTGTTAGCACAGTTTTTCTGGCCCGGGTTACATAATTACCAGGAATTACCATGGCAGCAAGGGAATCCTAAAAAGGCGGGCAGTCGTGGCAATTTTTTTTCAGGGGGCGCCGGAATCGATCCATGAGGCGGTCACCCACGGCAAGAAGAATTTGGTAACCTGCGTTTGGTAATCCCGGGTTGTTTTACCCATTTTGCAGATACATGAGGCGGCATACAGGCTGTGCACCTTCCGGCGGTAATGCCTGGATGACGATTTTCAGGCGGGTTCCGTCTTCCTTGGCCAGGACAACCAGGATATTCTGCTTATCCTCCTCGTAGCGCCATCCCCCTTCCAGGGTATTATTCCGAAAATACTCCACAACCATTTCCGGGGTGGCGGGAGCTTCATAATTTCCATAGGTAAGGGTGTCCTTGGAAGAACCGTCCCTTGACGGCATTCTGATAACGTTTGTGGGCGTTGCTCCCGGATATACGGGCGCTTCCGCCCGGTGCTGCTCAAAACCTTTATTCTGGTAATAGGTAATGGCGTAATTGGTGGCGGTCCAACACCCGCTGGCCAGGAAGAATAAAAGCCACAAGCCTGTGGAAAAGGCCCCTGTCTGCTTGAGCGAATAGGATTTTCTTGACGACAAATCCCCCAGGGACCGGATCAACTGGCGCTGCCTGCTCATGGACTTGACGAACATGAATCCTGAAAACAATGTAACAGCCAGGAATACATAAACAAACGAATCAATAGGTCTCATGGACGGGTAACCCTCTGAAGGATTGGGTCAGGCGATATAGACTGAGCAGAAGCGGAAGCCCATCTGATCGAGGCATATTCATCCTGCCCGGGCAGCCCGTTACCATGCATGTTTCCTCCGGGATTGTTACCAAGCCCGGGTTCTGATTCGGCAAGTCCCAGTCCTTGATTCTACAAAACCAAATCCTTGATAAACTCCATCAACTGATTTAAATTTTGCACCTGCCGGAATTCGTGGCAATATCTTTCGTAGGTGCGCATTTCGCTGTCGCCGGAGTACCAGAAAACCTCGGCCTCGGGGTTGAGCCAGATCACCCGGCGGCATTTATCCCGCATCTGGTCCAGGATGTCCGCTTCCGGGTTGGAATAATTGGACCGCCCGTCCCCAATGATGATGAGGGTGGTTTTTTTGTTCAGGATATCCATGTACTCCCGCCGGAAATGGCGCAGCATGGCGCCGTAGTCGGTCCGGGCCTGAAACTCCACCTCGTGGTTTCTCAGGACGTTTTCTATGGCCTGGTTGATTTCGTATTTGTCAAAGGTGTCGCTCACTTCCGCCAGGTTGTTGACAAAAATGAACGAACGCACACCGTTAAAACGTTCGGACACGGAATACAGGAGATTGAGCATGAATCGGGCCGCAGACCATACCGATCCGGAAACATCGCATATGGTGACAATCTTGCCCTTTTTGGGTTGCTTGGTTTTGTAAACAAGCTCCACCGGCACCCCCTGGTACTTGGAGGACTGGCGAAGGGTTTTCTTTACGTCCAGAATGCCGGAAGTCTTGCGGGCGTATCGTCTGCCAATGGTGTCCTTGAGCTTGGCCACCAAATGGTTGATGATCTCCCGCATTTCCTCCACTTCCTTGCGGTTGAGGGAAACAAAGGGCTTGTCCCCCAACTGGGCCAGGTGTTTGTCATGAGAGGAGGACGTTTTCAGGGACTCATTGTTGGGCCTGGATTCGCTGGTCAAAAGCTCCCGCGCCACCTCAAGCCGCTCATCAAAATAAGCCCGCAACTGCTGGCGGATTTGATAATCAATGGTTTCGGTGACGCCGGGGGAGGGGGTGCGGCCCTCCAAAAACTGGGCGATGAGTTCCCGGACGTCGTTGAATCCCAGCATGATCTGAAGCCGTTTGGCAAGCTGGCCCAGGTTGGAACCCTTGATGCCGGGCGCGGCGTTGTCGTCCGACTGGATTTGCTGCAGGAGTTCCAGATAGGCCATGGGATTGCCCGCCATGAGATCCAGAACCGCTTGGCTTTCCTGGTCCTGAGGAAGATTTTCCCCCAGCATTTTCAGGATTTCCTGCAAATACTGGCCCATGGACTCGGACTTGAAGTCCAGGTCTGTCTGCATTTCGTGGAAAAACAAATCATACAGATAATCGAACTTGGCCTGATCCCTGCGGCTTTTTGCAAAATTAGCCCGCATAAGGATCTTGAACTCCTCCTCGTCCACCGGGTTGACATGCTGCAACTGGTCCAGGCAGTCCAGCACTTCGGAGGTGGACACCCTCAATCCCGCTGCGCGGGTGCAGGAGGCGAATTTGAGGACAAGTTGCATCATTGTATGCCGGCCTTTTTGGACATGTCTTCCATGTATTTGATGACCTTTTCCGTGTCAGACCGGTATTTGGTGATCACGCTCAGGGTCTCGCGGATAATGTCCTGGCTCAATTCCCCAACCTGGAGCACCATCAGGGACTGTGCCCAGTCCAGGGTTTCGGAAATACAGGGCTTTTTCTTCAAATCCAGGTTGCGGATTTCCCGGATGGCGTCCACCAGCTGATACACCAGGGTTTCGTCGATGCCAGGCTGCTTGAGCCTGACGATGCGGGCTTCCAACTCCCTCTCCGGGTAATCGATATACAGGTGGATGCACCGGCGCTTTAAGGCGTCGGACATATCCCGGTAATTGTTGGATGTGAGGAAAACAAAGGGGATGGCCACGGCCTTCATGGTGCCCAACTCGGGAATGGTCACCTGAAAATCAGACAAAATTTCCAGTAAAAACGCCTCGAATTCCGGGTCGGACTTGTCCACCTCGTCCACCAGCAAAACCACCGGCTCCTTGGACATAATAGCCGACAGCAAAGGCCTTGGCTGGATAAAACGCTCGGAGAAAAAAGCGTCCTCCTGGGCTGCGATGATGTCCACGGCTTCGGTTAAAGAGGTGGATTTCTCAATCACATCATAAATCTTGTCTTTGACCATTTGGGTATAAAGCAACTGCTTGGCGTATTCCCATTCATACAATGCCTTGGCCTCGTCCAGGCCCTCGTAACATTGCAAACGGATCATGTCTCTTCCCAGGCACCGGGATACGGCCTTGGCAAGCTCGGTCTTGCCAACGCCTGCCGGCCCTTCCACCAGAATGGGCTTGTTGGTGGCCCCGGCCAGAAAAACCACCGTGGCAGCCAGCTTGGAGCATATGTAGTCGGCTTCCTCCAGCCGGATTCTTACATCTTCCACACTTTCAAATTGCATAAATACCTCACTAGCCCGGGGCATGGCCACGAGCCGGAATGGGAAGGTTCACCTTCATTCAGGGAGCCGGATTTCCCCTGGCGGCCGCCTCCCTTAGTTCTTCGTGTGCACTCTCATAGGCTTGTCGCCTTTCGTCATGCTTTTTCGCCCTGGCGGCCAGTTCCTGGATTTTGTCATTCATTTCCTGGACCTTGCTGTTGTGGACACGCATGGCGCTTCTTTTCCTTATGCTTTTTGCCGCCTCAGCCAGGGCGTCCGCCTCTTCCTGCAAAGCGGCCTTTTCCTCTTTGAGCTTTTTGGCGTCCTCCCGAAAAACCTGCAATCCCTGCAAGTACTCCAGGATCTCCTGATCACTGGGACCCTGGTCCTTGTCCTGGACAGAGGGATCTTGCTGGCCAGCCGGGGCAGGCTTGGGCGGCATTTTCTGTTGAGAGGCGGTCGAACGGGATTGGGACTGGGGGGAAAGGGGGGCTTCCTTAGTAATTTCCACTTCCCCGGGGGCAACCTGGGCCGCGTCCGGCGGGGTGTCCGTAAAAACCAGGACCCCGTTTTCATCCTTGTAAGAATAAATCTCGGCAAGCCCGGTCTGTGTCCAGGAAAACAATAGCACGGCAGCAAAAATACTTGGCACGATCTTTCGCATGGCAACCTCCGGAATAGTGATTCTCACCAAGGATCTCGCCTGTCAGGCGGTTCATGAAGGCCCTGGCGCCGACTCCCGCCGGAAAGCCGGGTTTTTTCGGCCCTGACCTCGCCGGATAGTATCATCCGCCCTCCACTCCGTCAATTCAGTTCCTGCAATTGGGAAGGGATTCTCAGGCCTGGCTGCCCATTGCAGCATATTTCTATAACTTATGTGGAGCCTGCTGAAAAATTAATAAACCATTGATTTTAATTGTAAACATGCTATTTCTTCTGCCAATGATGCAAGAAATTCAGGTGATTTTTGTCAAAAAACTTGCACCTTGTCAGGAGATCGCGTGTACACCCATAACGAAAAACAATTGACCTTCGTGGAATTCACCATGCCCTTTGGCGGGAAATTGTCCCCCGGCAACCGATGGGTCAGGCTGGCCTCCATGGTTCCTTGGGCCTATGTGGAGGAGGAATACCAGAAAAGTCTGTCCGATTCCGGTCATTCGGGTTTGCCGGTGGCTGTGCAGGCGGCTTTGTTGCAGGCCCATGCGCCAAAGGCTCCCGTTAAGAAATGCCGGAAAAACGATTGCCAGTCCGAGACATTGCACGCCGTGTATGACCGGAAATCGGGCAAGCAAAAGAAAAAAGCCCAGGAGCGTTTAAAGGCTTTATTGGCGGTGGAAAGCCTGATTTCCACGGGGGCCAAGCTGACTGAGGCCCGGGAGCTGGTAGGCAAGCAGATGGGGTTCTCTGCGCTTTCCATTTACCGTTGGGGCCGTGAGGTTGAAAGCCTGTCCAAGACGGATTGGGAAGCCGCCCTTGTGCCCGGATATGTGGGATGCAGGCAGGAAGCAGAACTGACCCCCAGGCCTGGGAGGTTTTTAAGGCGGACTATTTGAGGCAGGAACAGCCGACGTTATCGGCCTGTTATGTGCGCCTGGAAAAACTGGCTGAGGAACACGGGTGGGAAATTCCTTCCCAAAAAACCATAGCCAGGAGGGTGGAGCGGGAAATATCCAAGCCGGTATTGGTATTGCTCAGGAAAGGCCAGGAGGCCCTTTTGCGGATGTTCCCGGCCCAGGAGCGGGATAAGAGCATGATCCCTGCCGGAACATGGTGGAACGGCGATGGATACAAGCACAATGTGTTTGTCCATTGGCCGGGTGAGGACGGGCCGGTCCGGCCTAAAACGTGGTTCTGGCAGGATATCTTCCGCAACATGCCGACCCATCCACCCCGGAAGATGACAAGGGATGCTTCTGGGGACCACGCAAGATTCAGGACGTCGGAGGGCTTGGCAATCTCAAAGCGTTCATTCAAAACCGGGCCCGAGCTTGCATGCCCGAAAACGAAGATTTGCCTCGTCCCAATGGCATCCTGATAGTCGGGCTCCCAGGAACTGGAAAATCATTATCATGTAATGCGAGCGCATCAATGTTTGGATGGCCTCTCATAAGACTGGACATCGGAGGATTGAAAAACTCCCTTGTGGGGGAATTGGAACGCATAATGCGTCAGGCAACCGCTGTTGGTGACGATTTCGGAAATCGTCACCAAGGAAAAACCGGCCTGATGGCATTTTTTATAAAGCCCTGGCTATGCGAAAACCAAACAAAAGGGGAAAGCCTTTGCATATGGCTTTCCCCTTCTTGATTCTGTAAAAACGTAAAAAGACCCTGCATGGCTGGAATAAATTTCGGCAGGTTAAAACCCGTTATCCCACGGGTATGAATTCCTTTGGCCTGACCTCGTCCAGACGGATGGCGTCCGTGGGACAGGTGACCTGGCAGATGCCGCAGCCCATGCATTGGTCAGCGTCCACCACGGCCACGTCTTTTGCTTCGTCCAGGACAATGGCGCTGAAGTAGCAACGCTCCACGCATTCTCCGCAGGACTCACATTTTTCTTCTTCCACCACGGCGCAAAAACGGCTGGGATCGTTCATATTCCGGCCGTATTGGATCATCATGGGCATGGCCATGCAGCAGCAACCGCAGCAATTGCAGATAAAGTGCATGTTATCGGTCTTGTTCATGGTCACATGCATGAGGCCTTCTTCTTCGGATTTCTTTATGATATCCATGGCTTCCTGCTTGCTGACCTCTCTGCCGGTCTCCCTCTCCAGGGCATATCGGGCGGATTTGCCCAACTGGAGGCAGACCTCGACAGGCCGGTCGCATTTGTGGGCGATGAGGCGGCAGGTGCATTTGGTCACCGCAATGGTGTCGGCGGACTCTATAAGTTCCTTGCAGCTTTCGTAAGCCAGGATCTGGGACTTGGGATTTAAGGATTCCTCCACCGGGATGATCCGGGTGAAGGGCTTGGGCATGACCTGCTCCACCATCTTGGTGTACTCCGGCCACTCCTCTTCCATGAATTTCTGCCACAGGTCGTAATACTCCCGAGTGGCGCCGTGCCACAGGATGGTGGCGTCGTGGAACTGCATCACCTCCCGGGGCATACGATAAACAATCCCGTCGGGCTTGATGGACTTGAACACCAAACCTTTTTTAAAGAAATCCACCATTTTGGCTTCCACGTCGGAAAGCTCCATGGAAAACTTGTCTGCCAGGGCCTGGGCCGTGGCGGGCATGGAAACGAGCATTTGCGCTTCCTGCTCCGTGGCCATCATGGCGATTAACTGGGGGATGATCACCGAACCGGGGATCATGATTTTTTCGGCGAATTGATCGTAGACGGTTCCCATAAATCCTCCTGTGGATTCGTTGTAATTATAACTACATGAGCCTGTTAACCAATGATTTATTTGGCTGCCTGGGCCTTCTTGGCCATCTGGGCTTTCAACCAGTCTATGAATTCGTCCAACCCTGTTTCCTTGGTGGCGCTGGTTTTAAATACCGGCATTTCAGGGTGTACGGTCAACATATTTTTCACGGCAAGGTCCGGGTCCGCATCCAGATAGGGCACAAGGTCCATTTTGTTGAGGATGGCCACATCGCAAACCCGGAACATAAGGGGGTATTTGAGGGGTTTGTCTTCGCCCTCGGTAATGGAAAGGACCACGCCCTTGGAATCTTCGCCTATGCTAAACTCTGCGGGGCAGACCAGATTCCCGATGTTCTCCACGATCAGCAGGTCAATGTCCGTGAGATCCAGTTCCTTGGCGGCTTTACGGATCACATGGGCGGCCAGGTGACAGTCCCCTCCGAAATCATCGGTGGTGATCTGGACCACGGGCACCCCCGTCACCGCCAAACGGTCCGCGTCATTGGTGGTGCACACATCCCCCACAATGACCGCCGCCCGGATTTCCGGCTTAAGCCGCATGAGAATTTTGGTCAGGAGGGTGGTTTTGCCCGAACCCGGAGAACTCATGAGATTAAAGACATACACCCCCTGCTGTGTGAAATATTGCCTGTTTTCCTCGGACATGGTGTCATTGACATCCAGGACCTGACGCACGACTGATATTTCCATGGTTGCTCCTTTTGCTATTTCTTTTTGGATTTCTTTTTGTTTGTTTCCGATTCTTCAGGGTCCGCCACTTCAATGGAGCTCACAGTCAATTCCCGTCCCGAAATAATGTCCAGTTTTCCGCTTTTGCATTTCCCGCACGAAAAATCCGCATCCGTGATGATGGTCTCCGCATAACACTCCTTGCAGACCGCCACGATAGGCACTTCCTCAATGTTAAGCGCGGCCCCATCCAGGGGCGTGTTTTTGACCACAATTTCAAAACAGAACCGCAAACTGTCGGGCACAATGGCCGTGAGCTTCCCTACCCGGAGATTGACAGCCTTGATCTTCAGATCCTCGGGAGTCTTGGGAATGGCAGACTTGGCGATTTCGGCAATCTGTAGGGCAATACCCATTTCATGCATAGTGAGTTATCCGTGCGGGGACTGGGGTGAGGGGAAAGGTCCCGCGCCTGCTCGGTCCCCCGCGTTTCCAGGGCAGGTTGGGGATGGAAAAACGAACGTTTGCTCTATAATATAGCCATGTGGTTGAAAATTGCAATACACAAAATGACAGCAATGGGGAGGCCTTGTCAAGTTCGGCTCACGCCGCCGCCGGACTTATGGCATTGGATTTTATCCGAAAAGATTAGGGGTGGGCCGGGAGTTGATACTGGGGGCTGTGTCAAGAAAATCTTTTAATACCTTGATTAAACTGTCTATATCTCCGGATCTGGCGAGTTTTTTATTAAGCGCGTGCCCGAACTGAAAATTGCCGCAATAATAAGGAGAAAACTTCATAAATCGTAAAAAAGCTGTCCTGGCCTGAAAATGTTTGGCGCAAAATTCCGCCATGGCCAGACCCGCATCCCGGTAATCCTGGAATGATGGAGTTCGGCCCAGAGTCCACTCGGCCATGATCCAAGGCCGGGCCAGGGCAACGCGGCCCAGGGCGATTCCGTCGCAGCCCGTCAGGGAAATCATTTTTTCCGCATCCACCCGACTGGCCACATTGCCGTTGCCAAACACAGGGATGGTTACGGCCTCCTTGACTATGCCGATGTATTCCCATTTTGGCGGGCGGGTTCGCATGTCCGGGGCCACCCGGGGGTGAAAAATCAGGGCGTCGGCGCCTTCGTCGCAAAAAAGCCTGGCCATGGACACGGCGTGCTCCGGATTGTCTTCCCATCCTGTGCGGAATTTTATGATCAGGGGGATTTTGACAGCCTTACGCACGGCCCGCACGACCCGGGCTGCTTGTTCAGGATCTGACAAAAGGGCCGCTCCAAACCCGCGCCTGCAAATGGCCCCAGCTGCACAACCGCAATTGATGTCCACCCCGAAAAAGCCTTCCGCTTCAATGCGTACGGCGGCCCGCGCCATGATTTCCGGGTCTGATCCGAATATCTGGCACACGGTATGGTCCAGTTCTTCCGGTCTCCACGAAAAAACCGTGGAGGCCTTGGGGTTTTCGTCGGGTACACTGGTAGCCCCGGCCATGCCTGTATACAGGAGCCCGTATCCTCCGTATTGAGCCATCACCTCCCGGAAAGCAATATGGGTCAGCTCGGCCATGGGCGCCAAAACCAGGCGGTTCGCTATGGTCCGGTTGCCAATGGCAAGAGGTGTGTTCAAGTAGGTTTGCAGGTCAACCATCAAGTTCCAGTGTCCATCCGGTTAGTGATCCGCCTGTTCACGGACGCTTTGGGTTTGAATTCCTGAGGCGCAGTTTATGGGGAACGCCGGAAAAAAACGGGGAAAGCCTTTAACGTGTGCAGGCTTTCCCCGAATTTTAAATCAGCTAAAACCTAAATGAGCATCAGTCCACAGGCACGATCCATCCAAAGGGATCTTCGGCCTGTCCGAACTGGATGCCGGTAATGGCGTCGTAGAGCTTCTGGGATATGGGGCCTACCTCATTCTTCCGGATATGGATGACCTTTTCATCATACCGGAGTTCTCCCACCGGGGAAATAACCGCGGCGGTTCCTGTTCCGAACACTTCGTCCAGCTTGCCTGCTTCATTGGCCTCGAAAATTTCGTCAATGGAAATATTCCGTTCCGAAACAGGCATGCCCCAGTGCCTTGCCATGCTGAGGACTGAGTCCCTGGTGATGCCAGGAAGGATGCTTCCGTTCAGCGCGGGTGTGACCAGTTCTCCGTCAATGACAAAGAATATGTTCATGGAGCCCACTTCCTCCACATATTTCCTTTCCACTGCGTCCAGCCAAAGCACCTGGGTATATCCGGCCTTGGCCGCCTTGGCGCCCGCTAAAATGCTGGCGGCGTAATTGGCCGCTGTCTTGGCCTCGCCAATACCCTGGCGGGAAGCCCGCACATGCTCGGTGGTCACCAGAATCTTGATGGGTGCAAAGCCTTCTGCATAGTAGGCGCCCACGGGTGACAGGATGGTGAAAAAACGGTATGTCTTGGACGCTGTTACACCCAAATATATGTCCGTGGCGATAATGGTCGGCCGGATATACAAACTGGTTCCCAGAGAACTGGGTACCCAATCCTTTTCCACCGCGATCAGTTGTTTCAGGTGCTCCAGGGCCTCCGCCTCGTCAAAATGCGGGATGCACAGCATTTCCGCAGACCGGTTGAATCGACTGAGATTGGCCTGGGGCCTGAAAAGCTGAATCTTGCCTTCTGGTGTTCTGTAAGCCTTCAGTCCCTCAAAAATGGTCTGTCCATAGTGAAATACCAGCATGGCGGGGTCGGCGGAAATGGGCGCGTAGGGATCGATCCGGGGATCATGCCAGCCCTTTTCCGGGGCATAGTCCATGTTGAACATGTGATCAGTGAAAATCTGCCCGAATCCCAGCTTGTCATCTGCCGGGTGGGGTTTCAGTGTGGATGCCTTTGTGACCTTTAGTGCCATCGTCTCCTCCTTAGGGACTGAAAGAAGTAAAATAATCTTATTTCTTAAACCCATTTTTCGGTTTTTACAACCGGATTTTGCCCTGAATGTACTCTGTAACCAAAAAAACGGAAATCTTGCGCTTATTGACTTGCCGGGTCTGTTCTGGTAAGGCCTCGCCAGACACATTTTATGTCGCAACCAAGACTCTATCCTTTAACATGAAAGGACATCAACCATGGAAAGAACCCTGTCCATCATCAAACCCGATGCTGTGGAAAGAAATCTCATAGGCAATATCGTAAAACGCTTTGAAGACGCCGGCATCAGGATTGTGGCCATGAAAACCCTCAAGCTCAGCAAGGCCCAGGCCGAAGCCTTTTACGCCGTGCATAAGGAACGCCCCTTTTACGGAGAACTCACCGACTACATGTCTTCCGGACCCTGCGTTCCCATGATCCTGGAAGGCGAAGGTGTGATCCTCAAGAACCGTGAAATCATGGGCGCCACCGATCCCAAGCAAGCTGCAGCCGGAACCATTCGCGCAGACTTGGCCCTGGATAAAGAGAAAAACAGCGTCCATGGCTCCGATGCCCCGGAAACCGCTGTCCAGGAAATTGGATTTTTCTTCACTCCCTACGAATTGGCAGGTTAATGCCCCATAGTGTTGATTTCAATAATGTGGCCATTGTCCTGTGCCAGCCCCAGATTCCCCAAAACATAGGGGGCGTGGCCAGGGCCATGGCCAATATGGGCCTGAGCAGGCTGATTGTCGTGGACCCCAAAAACCTGGACATGGAAAAGATTTATCCCATGGCCACCATGGGGGCGCGGCATCTCATCGAGTCCATGGAAGTGGTGGACGACCTGCAAACCGCCCTCAAGGAATTCAACTATGTGGTGGGAACCACGGCCAGGATGGGCAGTCACCGCAAGGCCATAACCCTGGAAAACATGGCCGTCAAACTCATTTCCCTCTCCAAAGAAAACAAGGTGGCCCTGGTTTTTGGCAGGGAGGACAGAGGTCTGAGCACGGAAGATGTCCGACTTTGCCACCAACTGGTGAACATCCGCACCGCCGGGTTTTCCTCCCTCAACCTGGCTCAGGCCGTACTCATTGTTTGCTACGAAGTCTTCAAGGCCACCCAGGACACCCCCAAGGAAAACATCCCCCGCCTGGCAAACCGGTATGACCTGGACGCCATGTACGAACAGCTTTCCGACCTTCTGGTGCGTGTTAACTTCATCAACCCGGAAAATCCGGAACATTGGATGGACAACGTCCGCCGGTTTTTTTCCCGTCACCCCCTCACAGCCCGGGATGCTAAAATTGTCCGTGGCATATGCCGCCAAGTGGACTGGTACACGGAACGCCGCTTTTCAAAATCAGAATCAGAACAAGATTAGGCGGGCTTTTTGTGCGGCGGCCCCCGGGGCTTGGACAGATCCGGGGCTGGTTTAAGCTATGAGTCTCCATTTTATGAGAGCGTTTACCCGGCCCGGATCTTCGGGGAGATAGATTCCCGACGTCGGAAGCGAAGGCCGCATCCCTCTCGCCGTCGCTGCCTTTTATACACCGAGGCGCGCAGGCAATCATGCCCTCCTATCCCACAGTATGCCACACCCCGACTGCGCCGTGAAGATACGGTTAATTGGATGGTTACGCATTTGTTTCGACTACACCAAGCAGAGTTTCATGATCTATGGCTTTGCCGTTGGCTTTTGCTTTTTCAAGCAACTCATTGATACTGGCCCCCCTAAGTCAGGATGGTTGCCGCACAAAGAATGAATATGCTTGATGAAAAATTATTTGAGGGAATCCCAAAAATCCTTTGCGCTGTCCTGGGCGTTGCGCGTTCCGCCGCCCTGGCTGGGGGGTGTGTCAGGACGCATTCCCGTCAGCCGGGCGATCCGTTCTTCCAGCGGGGGATGGGTGGAAAACAGGCTGGCCAGATTCTTGCCGGACAGGGGGTTCACGATAAACATATGGGCTGTGGCGGGCTGGGCGTCCATGGGTATGCGGCCGGAATAGGCTCCGAGTTTGGCCAGGGCATTGGCCAAGCCCCGGGGATTGCCAGAAATTTGAGCGCCTGTGGCGTCCGCCTGGTATTCCCGGGTGCGGGAGATGGTCATCTGGATAAGGGCCGCGCCAATGGGAGCCAGGATAGCCATAAGAATCATGCCTACAAAACCCAGGGGGCTGTCGTCGTCATTGCCGCCGAATCCGCCGAATATGGCGCCCCATTTTGCCATGGAAGCCAGGAACATGATGGCGCCTGCCATGGTGGCGGCGATCGTGCCGATAAGGATATCGCGGTTTTTGACGTGGGCCAGTTCGTGGGCCAGGACCCCGGCGAGTTCCTCCCGGTTCATGAGGTTTAGCAAGCCTTCGGTGACGGCCACCACGGCGTGATCCGGGTTACGACCGGTTGCAAAGGCATTGGGGGCCTGCTGGGGAATGATATAGACTTTGGGCATGGGGAGCCCTGCATTGGAAGCCAAATGCTGGACAATCCCGAATAACTCCGAGGATTGGGACGGCCCCACTTCCTTAGCCCGGTACATGCGCAGGACGATTTTATCCGAAAACCAGTAGCTGAAAAAATTCATCCCCATGGCCATAATAAGGGCCAAGGTCATCCCCGCCCTGCCGCCCAGGAGATTTCCCACAATTAGCAAAAAGGCCGTCATGGCCGTTAACAGCATTACGCTTTTGATCTGGTTGCCCATGGATTCCTACCTCCTATAATATTCCCGCCTGCCATGCAGGCATATGCAGCCAAATGGTAAGCATGATCCATGGTCTTGCAAGCCCTGCCTCTTGCACATCGCGCCGCGTTTACACGCCCGGGGCAGCCAAGGAGAGAATGCGACGGACGCAAATTTTTACATAAAGGTTGATGTATAGTGATAATGATTCCTAAGTAGTGCTTTCTTTACCCCCCTTGAACGCTTACTTTGTCGGAGTTTCGATTGGATTTGCGTATTTTTTTGATACACTTGGCGCTTGTATACCAAGAGCAGAAGGCCCTGCCAATATTTTTTAATTTGGGTCACTACATCGGGATTTGCAAATCAATATGTAATATTTTCAATATGTTAGTCTAGTCGCCGCGTCATTTTATCTCAAATTGACCTATACAGTCATTCCAGTAGGGATTCTTCTCCTCAATCAGGCGGATTTTCCAGGCACGACGCCAGTTTTTTATCTGCTTTTCCCGGGCAATAGCGGAATTAATATCCCTATGGGCTTCGTAGTAAACCAACACTGTTGTTTGATACCGACTGGAAAACCCTCCATTCATCCCTGTTTTATGCTCATAGGCCCGTTTTTTCAAGTTGGAGGTCACCCCGGTATACTAGGTTCCATTCCTTCTGCTGGCTAAGACGTACACGCCGCATACCTTGTCCATGGATTTTCTCCAGCCATGTGACAATTTAGGAAAGTTGGGGACATTCGTTACTATATGACTCCTACATTATAAAAATTCGTCCTTGAGCATCTGGCGGATTTCCTCACCGATTTCCAGGCCCGTGTTGACAAATTCGGGGCCGTAAGCCTGACCCGTGGAGGTGCGGAAGGTCTCCTTGATTTTGATGACGCCCTTGATGCCTTCGGCATAGCGGTCCAGAAACACGGAAATGGGGGACTTATAAAAAGACACCATATACCACACTGTGTCCGTGAAATTGTCAGGTCCCCACCGGAATTTATCCGCATCGTACAGGCAGTCGGAAATCGCCTGGCCTATTTCCGACTCGCAAGGGTCTGGCGTTTGGAAGGCCTCGTGGTTTCGAATGGCCAGGCAAATGGAGCCTATTTCATTCTTGGAAAAGGGGAAATCCTCCAGGATCTCCTCGGCGGCTAAGGCGCCGGCGTGGGCGTGGCGCTTTTCTTTACGGCTGATGTCGTGGAGAAGCCCCGCGGTCTGAACCAACAGCAGGCCCCGTTCCCTTTCCATTTCTCTCAGCTTTTCCTGGCGGGCATGGACAAGGAAGAGCACTCCTGCGTCGATGGTTACCTTGAGGGCATGGTCCAGGCCATGGCCCAGGTCATCATCCACCACACTGGCTACCAGGTTATGCAGTTTTTGTAACACAGGGGTTGTTTTCAGGGCTTTTTGGGAAAGCTCAAGCTGCTCCGCATGATCCACATAAAAAGCCTGCTCAGGATATTTATTACCGATTTCCCGGGCGCGTCGCCGAATTCTTTCGTACAGATCGTTCATAATACTCCGAGGGGGGGATAGTGCGCTAGTTTGTGAAAAATTGTACCACTTCCCACGGCATTCGCAAAGCATTTTATGGGTTCACCGGGGCGATTCCATAAAAATCAGGATAGACTATAGGCGGGATTATGTCCATGGCCGGAGTGCTTTTCAGACCAGGGCGGCTGCTTTAAAGACAGCCTGCACGACTTCTTGGGGAAACTGGATGTGCATGTTGTGGGAAGCCCGTGGGAAAGGGATAATCCGCATCCTTGGAATGATTTTAAAGGCTTCCGCAGCTTCCATTTTATACTTGGCGTCCTGTTCCCCAAAAAAATAGGTGATGGGAACACTGCGACCGGCCAGATTCTGGCCGAACCACGGATGGGTTCCCACGCCCATGACCCGCAGGGCCTGTTGGAGTTCCCTCACGTTGTTTTTTAATTTGGATTCCAAAAGGCCGGGCAACAAGGGCGATTGGGCCAGGGTGCGGAACAGGGGCAGCCGGTGCCATGCAATCAGGAATTGCCTGAAATCCTCCTTGGTGCGGATGTTCTCCAAAAGAGCTTCATCCTTGGTGCGGCGGGCGTTTCTTTCCTCAGAATTTTTTATGCCCTGGCCAGCGGACTCCAAAAAAAGATGTTTGATGCGTTCCGGGGATAGAAGGCAAACCTGTTGGGCGACGCGTCCGCCCATGGAGTACCCATAGAGATAAAAGGAATCCATGCCCAAAACATCCAGGCTTTGGAGAACCATTGACGCCGCTTGCGGTAAATTTTGGGGCTGTTGGGATTTCGACATGCTTGAAAAGAGAGATCGTCCGTGGCCGGGAAGATCCACGGTCACGACAAAATACCGTTCCCCAAGCATGGGAATGACCGGTGAAAACGACTCGCCCCGGCCCATGAATCCATGGAGCAGGACCAAGGGGGGATTGGCGGGATCGCCATATGTTTGGGTATGGAGGTCATTTTTCATAATGATTGCGCCATGGCCCGGGCGATTTTTTCCAGGGCTTTCCGGTCCCGTTTGACGCCTTTTCCCCCCATGCTCGCCTTTAACGGCAGGATTCTTTTTGGAACCTTATAAGGCGGCAGGATTTTTTTTAGGGCGGCCCGGATTTTTAGTTCATCCAAAGGCCCTTGGGTCAGGACAAAGGCCCAGGGAACCTGGCCAAAAACTGCGTCGTCCACCGGCGCCACCACGGCCTCCTGCACCAGCCCGGTTTCCACCAGGGCTTTTTCGATTTCAAGGGGATTGATGTTTTCCCCGCCGGAAATAAACACCAGGTCTCGTCTGCCCAATATTTTCAGGTTGCCCTTGGAGTCCCATTCCCCCAGGTCGGAGGTACGGAATTTCCCGTTTTTCAGGGCCTCCTCCACCTGTCCATCCGCAATATAATGCTTGAACAGGGTTTCGCCGCCAAGGATCACGCAGCCGTCCCGGTCTAAGGTCACTTCCCGGTATGGTAAAACCCTGCCTGCGGTAAAATATTCCTGCCGCAAAGACTCGGGTTTGACCGCCGTCACCATGGCGCACGCCTCGGTGGAACCGTAAGTGGGGGCGATGGGAACGCCCGCGTCCAGGGCTTTTTCAATGAGCGGTCCGGGGCAGGGCGCGCCTCCCAGGAGGATGGCTTTGCACGCGGCAAGGGGGGCGTTCATTTCCGGAATATCCATGAGCCGTTGCAACTGGGTGGGCACCAGGGAAAGGACAGTGGGCCGCCATTTTGAAATGGCCGGGGCCAGGTCGCCGGGGTCGCCGTGCACAATGGACATACCGCCGCATAGCAATGTGCGGATAAAAATCAGCATGCCCCCCACATGAAACAGGGGCAGGCTCACCAGCCATTTGTCATCAGGCGTCAGGCTGAAATATTCCACCGTGCCCATGGCGCTATAATAAAAGGCGCCCACCGTGTGCGCCACGCCCTTGGGTTCGCCCGTGGTACCGGATGTAAAAATGACGGAACATTCCTGGCTCAGGGGGATGCTGTCCATGAAATGGATGGACTTACCGGCCTGTTCATGGAGGCTGTCCGGGGAAATCACACGGCCTTTCCAGGGCGCGGGATCTCCGGGCGTGACGATGTAATCCGGCTGGAGACCAGCCAAAACCTTTCCCGGAGGACCTTTGGGGTCCAGGGCCGCATAGGTGAACCCCATGACCCAGGAGGCCAGGAACAGGAAAATGTGATCCACGGAGTTGGGGGCGTGGATGGCCAGCACATGATTTTTTTGCACACCCGGGCGTTCCAGGTTGTGGACTACACGCTCCAGACCATTTTGCACGTCCCCATAGGTCAGAATTTGCGAACCCGCTGCCAGGGCGGGGCGGTCCTGATTCGCTGAAAAGAGGCTGGCAAGGTTTAGCCTGTTGTTATGGTCCAGGTATGGCGGCATCAGGATATTTCTTCCAATAGTCCGGGTTGGAATGGGGCTTTTTGGGTGAACAGGGACATGGGAATGTTAAGCAAGCCCTTGTCTATGATAAGGGGGGCCGCAAGTACATCCTGGTTGAAATAATATAAAGTGTCCAGGCCGTGGGCGGTTTCCTTCCCCTTGAGGGCCGCCAGAACCGCTATATTCGTCACTCCTATGCCGGAATTGAAAGAGGAACTCAACACAGTTTTGATTCCCTGGTCATGAAAAGACGTCATGGCCCGGGCCATGCCGTGAATCCCGTCAAACGAGCCTGGCTTGAGGATGACAGCGCCCAATGATTTTGGAAGCAAGTCTTTTTGTTCGGCGAATTTATCCAGGGATTCGTCCAGGGCCAGGGGCCAGGGAACCTGGGCCGCCTCAAAAAAGTCAAACTCCGGCCTTAAAGGTTCTTCCACATATTCCACGTTGGTTGCCTTCAGTGCTTCATAATAGGTCTGATATTGGTCCGGATTCAGGGATTGGTTGGCGTCCGGACGCAGGGTGATTGCATGATCGAAGAAGGAATCCAGTTCCAATATTTGCCGGACTTCCTCGTCCGGGTTGAGCCTGCCGATTTTCACTTTAACGGCGGAAAATCCCCTGGCCTTGAGGCGTTCAGACTGTTTTTTAAATTCCTTGGGATCGGATGAGGGCACAAAAAGGCCGTTTACAGGGACGGACAGAGCATCGCCTTTGGGCCAAGGATGTTTTTTATCCCTGCCCACCCACAGCCACAACAGGGCGCTTTCCAATCCAAAAGCCGTCAGGGAGTGGATGGTGTCCATTTTGGGGAACAATCCCATCATGGGGCTGGATATTGTAAAGGCATTCCAGTCCAGGGGCTGGCCTGCAAGAGTGTTTTTTGCTGCGCGCAGTTCCTCCAGGCATTGTTCCATTTGTATGGTGTCCAGGCCGGGCAGGGGGGCTGTCTCTCCCCATCCCACATGGCCCTGGTCATCTTCGATGGCGACCAGCAAGCCTTCCCGTTTATCCAGTTGCATCCCGCCTACCTGGATGGGGCTTGCAAAGGGAATGCGGAACTGGAAAAGCCGGACGCCAATGATTTTCATACAATAATCCCCACGGCGAAAAGCAGGGCATAGACAAAGGTGAACTGGCCCACGGCGGCCAGAATATCGTTCATGCCCGGGCCAATGGGCGCCCGGGAAAGCTCCGTCCAATGGTGTCTGAAAAGTTGCGCCGATAACGGGGCGGCAATCACAATCCATTTGCCGGGATGGTCTCCCAGGTAGATAAGGGGTATGAGCCACGACATGAGCAGCAGGCTCAGGGAAAAAATTCTGGTGCGCCGGTTTCCCAGCATGATGGCCAGGGTGCGCTTGCCTGTGCGGGTGTCCGACGCCATGTCTCGCAGGTTGTTCACCGACATAAGCATGGCCGCTAAAAAGCCCGGTCCCATGGCCGCCACCAGAACGGTTTTGGATATGGTCAGGGTTTGCAGATAATAGGTTCCGCCCACTGCCACGGGTCCAAAGAAGATAAAGGCAAAGATTTCTCCCAGGCCCAGGTAGGACAAGGGCTTGGGGCCTCCGGTGTATAGATAGGCTGTGGCGATGGAGGCCAGGCCGATGCAAACAATCACCCATCCGCCCCGGAACGCCAACAGGACGCCCAGGAGGAACGCCAAGCCAAAGCAAAACATAAAGGCGGCCCTTACCCTGCCGGGGGCAAGCAGGCCTTTCTGGGTGACCCTGTCCGGCCCCAGGCGGTCTTTGTCGTCCACCCCGTGAGCAAAGTCAAAATAATCGTTCACCAGATTAGCCCCGATCTGCAACAGCATGCAGCAGGCAAGGGTGGCCAGGGCCGCCCACCAGCAAAGCCCATTTTCCCAGGCCAGGGCAAGGCCCAGGATTACGGGAGCCGCCCCTGCAGGCAGGGTTTTTGGGCGAATGGCCATCATCCAGGTTTTTATTTGTTCGTTCATGGTCTCTTTCTAATAATGCCAGGGGAATTTGGAGAAATCTTTGGGACGCTTTTCCACAAAGGCGTCCCGGCCTTCGGCCGCTTCTTCCGTACCGTAGGCCAGACGGGTGGCTTCTCCGGCGAAAAGTTGCTGGCCCACCAGCCCGTCGTCGGGCAGGTTGAATCCGTATTTAAGCATACGCATGGCTGTGGGTGACTTGGAGTTCATGATTTTCGCCCATTCCAGGGCCACGTCTTCCAGTTGTTCGTGGGGAACCACCTTGTTGACCATGCCCATGTCAAAGGCTTCCCGGGCGGAATAATCCAGGCCCAGGAAAAAAATCTCCCTGGCCCGTTTTTGCCCGATCTGCTTGGCGAGATAAGCCGAGCCGTATCCGCTGTCAAAGCTGGCGACGTCCGGGTCGGTCTGCTTGAAGATCGCGTGTTCCTTGGAGGCGATGGTCAAATCGCACACCACGTGCAGGCTGTGCCCGCCGCCTACGGCCCAGCCGGGCACCACGGCCACCACAATTTTTGGCATAAACCGGATCAGCCGCTGGCATTCCAGGATATGGAGCCGTCCCAAACGCCCCGGGTCGATCCCTTGGGCGCCTTCGTACTTGTACCCGTCCTTGCCGCGAATCCGCTGGTCTCCGCCCGAGCAAAACGCCCATCCTCCGTCCTTGGGAGAGGGGCCGTTGCCTGTCAGCAGCACCACGCCCACGTCCGTGGTCATGCGGGCATGGTCCAGGGCTATAAACAATTCGTCCACCGTGGGAGGCCGGAATGCGTTCCGCACTTCGGGCCGGTTAAAAGCAATCCGTACCGTTCCCTGGTCCTTGGCCCGGTGATAAGTAATGTCCTTGAAGTCAAATCCCGGGACTTGGTCCCACAGTTCCGGGTTGAAAATTTCAGAAACCACGTTGTCCTCCCTTGGTTGAATATCTATATAATCAAATGTTTCTACGAATTTTGAAAATTTCCAGATCCTTTTCAGGATCCAACGCCGCCTCGATGATCTGACTGCCATCCCGCCCAAGGGCTTCCCCATAGGCCGTCTCCAGTTCCCCGGGCGTTGCTGCTTTGGCATAGGGCAGATTAAACATGTGGGCCGCATGATAAAAAGCAAAGCCATGGGGCGTGGTCATCATAGGATTGGCGATTTCTGGAAAATCCTGGATAGGCAGGCGTTCGAAAATCCGGCCTCCCTGGTTATTCACAACCACCACGATCACACTTGCCCGGCTATCGGCAAGCATGGCCAGGGAATTGAGATCATGGAGCAGGGAAACATCCCCCATCACCGCCGTCACCCGGCGTCCCAAGCCTTCGGAAAATCCCAGGCTGGTGGCGACATTGCCCTCGATGCCGCTCACGCCCCGGTTGGTCACCACTTGCACGCCCCTGTTGGCGGGCGGCTCGGCCATATCAAAGGCCCGGATGGTATTCGAATTGCCCGGGAACAGGGCTTCGCCTGCTGGAATGCGGCGATTGATTATATCCGCAATCAGGGGAAAGCTAAGCACGTCCTTGGGCGTGGCTTGCTTAATATCTGATTCCACCTGCTGTAAGCTGTCTATAAGTACAAGGGCCGCGCTTTTGTCCTGGGAAATCCTGGATGAATCACCCAATGACCGGAAAAAATCGCCCGCGCCAGCCTTGACCTTCATGCTCACCCGGAACGAAGGGTCCCGGTGGCCCTGCCGGGGGCTTACCTGGATGACGTGCTGTGCATCGCCCTGGAGGATGGCGGCGTAATAATGTTTGGAAACCAGCCCGGTTCCCAGTTGCAGGATGGTGTCCGGATTGTAATCCTTGATGAGAGATACACACCGGGGATGGTCCAATGCAAAAAGTTCCAGGTCCCCCGCCGTCCCTTTCAACGCAGAGGCCACGTCGCAGAATACGGGCCACCCAAGCATGGAAGCCAGGGTTTTTGCGCCTTCCCGATCCTCCGAATTTTCCAACCGGCCTATAACCAGCAATCCCCGCCGGGTTTTTTTTAGGATATCTTTAATCGCGGCCAGATCAGGGCAGGTTCGGGATACGGGCGCATGAACGGTGGCTGGCCCGGTTTTTTCGAAATAGTGTCCGGCCTCAGAAAGAACCGATTCCTGGACAGGACCGGACGGAGCCTGCGCGGGAATCAGGGGGTCCCGAAACCGGCAGTTGATGTGGGCCGGGCCTTCCTTAACCCGGGCGATGTGGCAGATTTTGGCGGCCAGGGCGACCAGGGGATAGGCGGGATCGGGGCACGGCAAATTCAAACTTTCCAGGCAATAATGGGCATAAATCCCCTCCTGCATGATGGTTTGGTTGGCGTCGCTCCCCGCCAGTTCGGGCGGGCGGTCTGCGCTGAGCACCACCAGGGGCAGGGTGTCGCGAAAGGCCTCGATCACCGCAGGATAATAATTGGCCAGGGCCGTGCCCGAAGTGCAAACCACCACCCCCGGCTTTCCTGTTGCCTTGGCGAACCCCAAAGCCCGGTACGCCGCGCCCCGTTCGTCCATGCACGAAAAGATTTTGGCCTGTGCGTTATGGGCCAGGGCCGCCGCCAGGGGAGCGTTGCGGTTGCCCGGGGAAACAAAAAAGGTATCCAGTCCGTTCCGGCACAGTTCTTCCACCAGCACCGAAGCCCACAGGACGTTCATGTTTTGGTTCAGCCACGCCGCCATTCAGCATTCCCCCGCTTGCCCGGCGTCTTCCGAAACCCGGGCTATGGTTTGCATTTTCTGCTCGGTTTCCCGCCATTCGGCGTCCGGGTCTGAATGTTCCACTATGCCCGCCCCGGCGAAAATATGGAGCTGCTTTCCATGCACCAAAGCAGACCGGATGCCTACGGCGAACTCCGCGCCTTGGCCGGTCATCCACCCGATGGGTCCCGCATACCAGCCCCGCTGGTGGGGCTCCCATTGCAGGATAAGGTCCCGGGCCGTTTTGGCCGGATATCCTCCCACGGCGGGCGTGGGGTGAAAGCATCCCAAGGTGTCCAAAATACTGTGGCCGTTACGCAGGGTTCCGCAATGCTGGGTAAAGATATGCTGGAGATTTTTCAGCTTGAGAATAGACTCCAGGGGGCTGGTTTGCAAGTCCCGGGCGATTTTGCCTATCTGCTCCTCCACATACCGGGAGACAATCCGGTGCTCCTCCAGTTCCTTGGGGGAGTCCAAAAGCTCATTTTCCAGGGATTTATCTTCGGCTGCATCCCGTCCCCTTGGCCGGGTGCCTGCAATGGCGTCCACGGAGATGGACCGGCCCTCCAGTCTGAGGAGGCGTTCCGGGGTTCGGCCTACAAAAGCTCTGTCCCGGGCGATTTTGTATAGGAAGACAAAGGAATCGTCCCGGACACTGGCCAGCTTGCCAAGAATGTCCAAAGCGTTCCAGGAATTCCGGGCCGTGAGAATGCGTTTTCGGGACAAAACCACCTTGTCGATAGCACCGTGTTCGATTTCCTCCAGAGCCCGGGTAATCATGGTGTTCCAGCCGCTTCTGGAAGGAATCTGCTCGTCCCCGCACAGGGTGTTTTCTTTATTGTGGATGGGAGTTGTCCGGGTTTTTTCCAGCTCTTCCACAAGATCGATGAGGGCTTTGTCTGATTCCTTAGCAGAAAGGCCCTGTGTGCTTAAAAAATTAAAGGCGATTTGCATGGACTGGCCATCCCGGCGAAGTTCCACCAAGGGAAGGGTAAAACGAAGTCCGCCGAAGTCCGCCCATTCTTCCAAGGCGGGATTGTCCGGATTAAAAGCAGTCCCCCCAAAAACCAGGGCAAGGGGGTGCCGGGACCACAGGCCTGAAAGAACATTTGAGGCATCTTCAGGCGAGACGCCGGTAATGGTAAGGGCGCTCCCCAGGCCCGCAAACTCGTAGTCGCCGTCCTTGCCGGAAAAATAAAATTGCTCCCCCACGTCAAAGGAGGCCAGCCAGCCAAGGACGGATTCCGGGCTAAGGGGCTCCCAGGAGAAAACCCGGCGCATAAGGCGCGGGGCGTCCCCTGCGGGTTCAGGCCCCGGAACCTTTCGGCTCCTTCTCCGTATTGATAGTAAATCCCATGACAGCATTATTTGGTTACCAACAGTCTATATTGCTTCATCCAACGGGATGAATGCGTCGTATCAACTTGCATGGGCCTGCGGCCCATAACAAAACATGAAAATATATTCCCGCCCAAACGGGCAAAAAAAGCCCCTGCGCCATGGTTTCAGGCGCCAAGAGCCTTAACTAACTCAATTATAATAATGCTTTTTATCGTCTTGTGCAAGTGGGGTGGGCAGTCAGGGAAAAATGACCAGGGAAAATTTCTGTCAATTGAAAAATTTGGGGGGAAACCCTGGCATTGGGTTTCCCCCCGGATCAAGAAGGAAGGGTTGAATCTATTTGACGTTCAGGTGCTCGTACTTGGGCAGCATGCGGTACGCCTTTTTAAGGGCGTCCCTGCGGAAAGGTTCGGCCAGGACTTCCTCGCCGCCCTGGATGATGCCTTCGATGACGCAAGGCCTGCCGGAAGCCACGGCGTCCTTGATGACATCGCCCACTTCGTCGTAATTTTCCACCCGGTAACCCTTGGCGCCCATGTCTTCGGCAAGCTGGGCGTAGTTGGGGTTTTCCCTCAGGTTTGCGCCGATAAAGCGGTTGTCGTAGTAGTCGATCTGGTTTTTCTTTTCCGCGCCCCATTCGTAGTTGTTGGCCACGATGGCGATGATGGGAATATTCTCGCGGACAGCGGTCATGACTTCGGCGATGCCGCTGATTCCGTAAGCGCCGTCGCCCTGGAAGGCGAAGACCGGAGCGTCGGGGCATCCCAGTTTTGCACCCATGGCGGCGCCGTAGGCAAAGCCGCAGTTGCCCCACGAGAGGGCTGAAATGTGCTGACGAGCCCCGGAGAACTGGAAGTAGGAGTTGCACATGGACGAGTTGTTGCCGATGTCCGTGGCCACAATGGAGTTCTCGGGCACGGCCCGGGAGATTTCCCACAAAAAGCGGCGGGGATGCATGAGCTTGTTGGTGGAGCTGGACCATTTTTCCAGTTCGTCGCCCCAGGTTTTCTTTTCCGCCGCCACGTCGGCCAGGCGTTCCTTGTTTTCAGCCAGTCCGGGCTTGGCGGCTTTGACCATCCCGAAAACCTCTTTGGCGAATTCGCGGCAGTCGGCCAGCACGGCCAACTCCACCTTTTTGGACAGACCCAAAACCGAGGCGTTGACGTCCACCTGGATGATTTTTGCATCTGCCGGCCAATAGGTCATGTCGTATTGGGGCAGGGTGCCGAAAGGCCCAAGACGCGACCCCAGGGCCAGAACCACGTCGGCCTTGGCGATGGTGCGCATGGCGGCCTTGGAGCCGCAGTAGCCTATGGGACCCACACACAGCTTATGGGAAGCCGGGAAGGTGTCGTTGTGCAGGTACGAATTGACCACGGGGGCGCTCAGGTATTCGGCCAATGCCTTGACTTCGGCAATGGCGTCGGCCTGGGAAACACCGCCGCCAGCCAGGATCACGGGATACTTCGCCCCGGCCAGGAGCTTGGCGGCTTCTTCCAGGGATTGCTTGGGACCGGAACCATAGGTGATTTCGTGGGTGCAATAGATTTCGTCTTCGCACACGCCGTAAAAAAGGTCCCGGGGGATGTTCAACTGGGTGGGGCCATGATAGGTTTTGGCCATGTAGAAGCAGCGGCGGGCCAGTTCTGCCATGCGCTGGGCGGCGTTCACACGCACCTGGTACACGGTTTGCTCGTGGAACATGGGCATCTGGTCCAGTTCCTGGAATCCGCCGGTGCCGATCCCCAGGGTGCCCGCTTCAGGGGTGAGGGCCACCACCGGAGAATGGGCCCAGTAGGCGGCGGTCATGGCGGACACAAAGTTGGCGATGCCGGGACCGTTTTGGGCGATGCAAGCCTGGGGCTTGCCGGTGACGCGGGCCAGGCCGTCGGCGGCATGGCAGGCGGCTTGTTCGTGAGCCACGGAGATGAAGCGGATGCCAGCCGTGGGGAAAAGGTCCAGGGCGTCCATGTAAGCGGACCCCACAATACCGAAGACGTTTTTCACGCCTTCAGCCACCATGGTTTCCACCAGAGCTTCGCTGGGGGTCATTTTTACTTTGGCCATTATGAATTCCTCCTGTTGTATGACTTAAAAGTTTGGTCTTATATGTTTTTTATATGTCTTTTAGCGCTGGAAACAAAGTTTGTTCGGAAGCAAAAAGACTTGCTGTTTTCATAGCCGGAGCCCCTCAGGAAAAATCCCTGGAGGCCCCGGCGTCAATTATGCTCTATCTCCCCTCCAGTTCGTGCTTGACCGAGTTGGTCATGATCCGCTCGAACAGGGGCGGATGCAGCCGCTGGATGATCCACGACAGCTTTCCCACCAGGGAAAGAACCGCCAGGGGCTTGCTTCTTGCCGCGGCAAAGAAGATGTGCTCCGCGGTTTCCTCGGGGGTGGACACCTTGCCCACCGTGGATTGGGGGTGCTTGGTGGGCTGGCCGTCAAAGTCCAGGGCCGCCTTGTCGATGTTGGTTTTTGTGAATCCAGGGCAGGCGATGGTCACGTCCACGCCCTTATCCGCCATTTCGGACCGCAACGATTCAAACAATCCGTGGAGGGCGTGCTTGCTGGCCGAATAACCCGTGCGTCCCAGCAGGGGGGTGAGCCCGGCAATGGAACTGGTCACCACGATTGCGCCTTTGTTTTTCTTAAGCTGTTCAATGGCGGCCATGGTGCAATACAGGGACCCGAAAAAATTCACGTCCATGACCTTGCGGAACACCTTGGCCTGGGTTTGCTCAAAGGAACTGCGGTGGGTGATGCCCGCGTTGTTCACCAGGACATCTATGCGGCCCATATCCTTGGTTATGGATTTCATAACATCCCAGCAAGCCTTTTCGTCCGTGACGTCCAGTGCGTATCCGTTACAAGCGAATCCTGCGTTAGTGAGTTCCTCAACCAACGCCTCGACCTGGGCCGGGTCCATGTCCGTGGCCGCAATCCGGGCGCCGGCCATGCCGAATTGTTTGCACAGGGCTTTGCCCAGTCCTCCGGCCGCTCCGGTGATCACCACTACCTTGTCCTTGAAATTTCTCATGTCAACCTTTGAGCGCCGGTCTAACTAAGCGCCGCTTTCTGATGTTAAGACTTCACAGTGCAAGTTGCAGTGTCCTCTTCCCCGGGGGGCAGGGCCTGGCGTGAGAAAATTTGGGACACAATAAGTCCGGAAATAATGTGCCACACGCCCCACCACGCCACCACAATCGCCATGCCTCCCAGGCCTCCGAAGAAGTTGAAGACCAGAACCAGGCCCAGGGCCGAGTTTTGGATTCCCACTTCAATGGCGACCGCCCGCTTATCCCTTACCGGTAAATCAGCCAGGTGGGCGCTTCCATACCCCAGGCTCAAGGCCAGGGCGTTATGGATGAGCACTATGAGGGCCACCAGCCCCACCACGTTGATGAAGTTTTTCCAGTTGGCCAGCAAAGCCCCCAAGACAATGGCCATGAAAACCACCAGAGAGAATATTTTAAATGGTTTACGGACCTTATCCGCAAGATTGGGGAAGATTCTGGACAGGGTGATGCCCACCGCCATGGGGATGCCCAGGATGATGAACACCGTAACAAACACGTCCACGGGGCTGAGGCTGACCTTTTGGAAGATAGGCGCCGTATCAGGATTCAGGTTTCCCCAGATTTGAAGATTCAGGGGCGTCATGATGATGGCTGCGCAGCTTGAAATGGCGGTCATGCTGATGGAAACCGCGCAATTGCCTTTCGCCAGATAGGTGACAATGTTGGACAGGTTGCCGCCCGGACAAGAGGCCACCAAAATCATGCCCATGGCCATGGACGGAATGAGCATGGATTTCGGCAGGATCATGGTGAGCAAAAACGTGAAAGCGGGAAGCAATATGAACTGGGCGAACAGACCAATAGCCGGAGCCTTGGGCGATTCAATTATGCGTTTGAAGTCATCCAGCTTCAGGTCCAGGGATACGCCCAACATCATAAGGCCGATAGCCGCATTGATGCCTAAGAGGCTTTTTGCGTTGAAGTTCAATTGTATTTGGTCGATTACCGCCGGGTCCATATGCTTCCCCCCTTCTTTCGTATGGGTTTAACGATCACTGGCGACACCTTATACGGAATAGGCGCCCAGATTGGCCAAGGCGGTGCTGCCCGGGCTGATGGTCGTGGGATCCGTCATCACATTGATGCAGCAGGTCTTGCCGGTGGCGAAGGCTGCTTCCAGGGTCGGGCGAATGTCTTCGGGCTTGTCCACAAAAAAGCCCACGCCGCCCAAAGGTTCGATCATTTTGTGGTAATCCACTCTGCCGATCCAGGTGCCGTCGGGAATGGCGTGGCCCAGGCGCAGTTCCTGGCTGTGGCGGATCATGCCCCAACCCAGGTCGTTGGAGATAACCACTACAATGGGCAGGCCCTTGCGGATGGAGGTTTCGAACTCCATGAAGTTGAATCCTGTGGAGCCGTCGCCGGTGATGACGCAAACGCGGCTGTCGGGGTTGTGAAATTTGGCTGCGTTGGCGTAAGGGAGGCCCACGCCCAGACACCCGTACAGGCCGGAATCCAGGTAGGTGCCGCCTTTTTTCACGGTGCGGGTCATGCCCATCCACACGGAGGTGTCGCCGCCGTCGGCGCATACGATGTCGGATTCCAGGTTCATGAAGGAGTCAACTTCCCTGGCGAGACGCATGGGATGAATGGGGCTTTCCGGGCTTTCCCACTGGGCGTTGGCTTCCACGCGGCCGTCAATATTGGCCTGCTCCAGGGACTTGACCCATCCTGAGAATTTTTCCTTGCACTTGGGTCCTGTGCCGTTTGCTTCCACCAGACGGATCATTTCAGCCAGCAGGGGCTTGATGTCGCTGGTCACGGGCAGGTCCACATTGCGATTGTGGCCCAGTTCCGTGGGCTCGATGTCCACCTGGACGATCTTGCAGGTGGCCGGGAAAATATCGCCGAAAATGTAGTACAGGCTAAACCGGCTTCCCAGCATAATAAGCAGGTCGGTGCTAAAACTTGCGAACATGGCTGCGCCCGGGCGGATCGCTATGGAGCCTTCGAAGCACAGGGGATGCTCGTCAGAGATGATGCCGCGGCCCTGGGTGGAGGTGAAAACCGGAATGCCGGTCATTTCCACGAACTTGGTCAACTCGTCGCCCGCGTCGGAATACCATGCGCCGGAACCGGCGATGATCATGGGATTGTTGGCTTGTTCGATCATTTCCAGGATCGTGGGGGCCTTGGTCAGGTCCGCAGGACTGGAATCCACCTGGGTGGTCAGGCGTTTTACTTTGGCGACTTCGGGCTTGCAGTTGAGCACGTCCACGGGGAGTTCCAGATACACAGGGCCGGGCCTGCCCGTGGAGGCGATGCGCATGGCCATGTCAATATACTCGTAAACCCTTTCGGAATGATGACAAACCAGGGCCTTTTTCACCATGGGCTCGATGACCGGCGCCTGGCGCATGTCCTGCAGGTCCAGCCTGTCCACGGATTCCAGTCCCACGCAGCCGGAAATAAGCACCAGAGGCGTATTGGACAAACGGGCGTTGGCGATGGGGGTCAGGGCGTTGGTGAAGCCGGGGCCCGCCGTCACCATGGCCACGCCGGGTTTGCGGGTCATGCGGCCATAGGCTTCCGCCATGAACACGGCGGCCTGCTCATGGCGGGTGTCCATAAGGCGGATGTTGGTTTCTTCCAGAAATTGATAGATAGGGGTGATGTGCCCGCCGCTCAGGGTGAAGATGACTTCCACTCCCAGATCCACCAGGGCTTCGGCGGCCAATTGCGCGCCCATTTTGCATTCTGCTTGGCATTCCATAATATTTTACTCCTCTTTTAAAATGTAACAAAGCTAAAGTGAATGAGGACCTTTTGGTTCAGGTCCACAAAATACGATTAGAGTTCCATCAATTGTCCGCCGGTCACGTTGATCGCCTGACCGGTAAGGTACGAAGACTCCTTGGAAACCAGATAGGCGGCCAGGGAAGCCGCTTCAGCCGGGGAGCCGATGTATCCCAAAGGAATGGTCTTGCACATCTCCGCTTCCCTTTCCTCCGGGGTGCAGGCGAAAAACTGGGCTTCCAGTCCAAAGCGCCACCGTTGCAGGTCGGTCATGATCTGCCCGGGACAGATGGCGTTCACGCGGACGCCCTCGCCCGCCAGTTCCTTGGCCATGACCTTGGTCAGCATGATGACACCCGCCTTGGCCACGGAATACGCGCCGTTGAAGAGCGCGGGGAATTTGCCCGCCCTGGAGGCTACATTGACGATCCGGCCTTTGTTTTCAATAAGCAGGGGGGTGAGAGCCTTGGACACGCGAAAAACTCCGTGGAGGTTGACGTCCACCGTGCGCAGCCAGGCGCCTTCGTCATAGGTGTGCACGGCGCTGGGCACCCCGAAGGAGGCGCCTGCGTTGTTGAACAGGGCGTCCATCCTGCCGAATTCAGCCTTGACGAGCTCCACCATCTTTTCCACGGATTCAGGCTTGGTCACATCCATTTCCACGGCCATGGCCTTGACGCCGTATTTGGCGGCCAGGTCCGCCGCCACCTGGTTCATTTCATCCGTGGTGGGCGGGGCCTGGTCGGAGGTGCGGGGGCCGGGGCCTCCCAGATCCGTGATGACCACATCGGCGCCGCACATGGCCATTTTCTCCGCAATGGCGAAACCGATTCCCGTGGTTTTTCCCGCCCCGGTCACCAAGGCTGTTTGTCCTTTTAATTCTTCGTACATGGGTTCACCTCTTGTCTGTGTTGTTAAGGGGAGCGATTGGTTTGAGCATGGAAGTAATCATGCTCACCAACTGGTCCAGGATGGCGTCCCGGTCCATGTTTTCCAGGTCCCCTTCAATATCCAGGTATTCCAATAAGCGTATTTGAAAGTGGCGCGAAACCAGGGAAAGCAAAAGCACAATATATAAGCTGTTGATGAAAAACGCCGTCATATTGATGTTCAGGTCCGGCCGGACAATGCCCGCGTCTATTCCCTTGCGAAGCAGGTCTTTCAGGTGTTTGGCGGTGTACCGCTCCACTTCCCGGGTGAGGGCTTCGGCAAAGCGTTCCATCCCCACCGACGATACATTGAGGTACAGCAATACGAATTCCGGGCTTTCCAGGGCAAAGGCCGCGCCCTGACGGAAGATGTGATCTATCTGTTTGTATATGTTCCAGGCTTTGTCGATGTTGCCGTATACAGCAGTCCGGGAAAGCTCCAGGGCGTGGGCGCACACGTGAATATAGATGTCGTCCTTGGTTTCAAAATAATTGTACATGGAGCCCTTGGCCACCCCGGCTTCCCGGGCGATTTGGGCCACGTCGGTTTTGGTGTATCCGGTTTGGGCGAAGAGTTCGGCGGCCACCCGCAGGATGCGTTCCCTTTTTTCTTCGGGCAGATTGGTAAAGGTTGATTTGGGCATTGTTTGTGGCAGGCGATTTTTAGGGTGTCCCTGTCGCCCGGCAACCTCCTGTTTGCAGGAAATATTGGGTGACGCGGTCCATGACTGACCGGTCAGTCATAATTCTAAATGACCCATGGGTCAGTTGTCAACCAAAAAATGTTTCCATTTTGTGATTTTATGGTTTTGTGTTTGTCGTTAGTGTCCTTAAGGGGGGGGCGGGAAGTTTGGGTCGTGTGGTTTTTTTAGACAGTCAAAAAGATGATGAAGGATATGGACTCTCCTCCGGTAATATGTTTGGGACGCCATGCAGTCCCGGCTTCGAAAATCAGCCCGGGTCGCCCTTACTGTTGCTTCACAACCCTGGCGGCACACTACGCTGCCAGGGCTACCCGCGGGTGAAATTCGTATTTTTTCAGGACGCAGAAGAAGGCATCTTCCCGCTCCCATATAACGTCCTGCCTTAAAAAAACTGTGTTTCACACCCTGGCGGCAAAGGACGCCGCCACGGCCACACTACTGCATTTACTCCCCCGGACTGTCAGTTCAGCCTGTGCCGTTCCCTTTGTTTTGGGTGGCACAGGCAAGGCAGTATCTTGCCTGTGTGCAACGCACAGTAGGTTCGGCCCTGATTCCATGTTAACACCGGTGATACCCGCGGGACCATTACCAACCCTATGCATTATCCTTCCTTTGCCGGGCATTTCATTATCCAGGTTGCCAACAAAACCCTGCCATAAAAAACTGTGCTAAAGCACCCAGGTAGCAAAGAACGCTCCCTGGGCCACCCTACTGATTTTCAGGGCTGCCACGGCCACCCGCCTGTTTCCACTTCCAGGGAAGCAGCCAGATTTTGAAGACCCGCGAGTTCTTCCTGCAAGGCCAAAATTTCTTCGGTGGCAGACCCTATCTTGTCGTTTAGGGATTCCAGCAGGCTGAGGGAGTTTTCAGGAAGCTGGACAAAATTTTGAGGTATTTCCTCCAGGCGGGAGAGCGCCTGGGCATAGTCCAGCCAATCGCCCCAATTCTCTCAAAACGCAGTTCCTCACCATTGACAACAAAGGCTTCATACAAACTGATTTTCCCCGCGCTAAATGCATCTGAAACAAAATAAGAAATTCTGCTTGCAACTAATGATGGATGGTTTGCATCCTTCAAGTTGTCCAGTACCTGAATCCGTGAGCGATTTTTGACGCAGGTCTTGTTTACGTCCTTGGCGGGGATTTTTCAGGTTTTCAGTTCCGTT
>JAEINP010000072.1 GCA_016342355.1 Desulfatibacillum sp. | reverse complement strand
AAGAGCAAAGAATAAGGATTATCCTTAAGGTCCTGGATGTTCTGAAGGAGACGTATAAGGACACCACTGCCTTTGCCTGTGCTGTACACAAGAATTCATTTACAGGGAAGGATCTTTATATGCTTGCCTTCGAGGATTTGGTGAGCCGATTTGACATGTACTTGAATCGTATCTTTCATGATAAATCCAAAGGCCAGCACAAAGGAATGATCATTTTTGATGAAAACGATTACCAAAAGAAGTTACAAAAACAGGCGCTTGTCTTCAGGCAACACGGAACACAATGGCGTCACCTGAGGGATATAATCGAGGTTCCATTTTTTGTGGATTCCAGGGCTTCCCGATTAGTCCAACTGGCGGATCATGTGTCCTATGCGGTTTTTAGATACTATAACGCAAATGACATGAATTATTTCAACTGCATAACAAGTAAGTTCGACTCCCAGGACGGTGTTATGCATGGCTTGGTTCACAAACAAACTCACATTCAGGAGTGTTGGTGCCCCGCTTGCCTAACGAGGAGGATGGCTCATGGCGAAAAAGGGGGGCATTATCACGATTAAAATGGAAAAGAAAGGATGCTTTATGCGGTTAGTTAAGGTGGTTACAATTGTTTTACTGTTGGCGGCCTTTGTGGGCTGCGGAGGCGGCGGCCCCAAAATTGACGGGTCCAGCGATCAGGCTTTCAAAGAATCCCTGGAAGCGGTTCGGGCAACCCTGGAAGAAGAACAGGTTGCGGAATTTGACAAAGCCATCATGACCATTGCCTTTCAGAACATGGGCGCCATTCTGACCAATCCCATGACTCCCGAGGCCATGATGACCAAAGTCAAAGACGACTTGGACGGCAAGAACGCCAAACAGGTTATTGAGATGGCAAAAGAACTCAAGGAAAACAAAAAGAAATAGAGAACCTGGCAGGGCGCTTGCCCAGCAGGCTTATATCTTTGCAGACCGGGCCTTTTCCAGCAACCAGGAAAAGGCCCGGCGTTTTTTTTGCAGGGTTAATCCCTTAAACATCTCAGCTTGGCAAGGTCCTCGGCATAGCCGTACAAGTGCAGGCCCTTGCTTTCCACAATCATTTCCCCGTCCTTGACCCCGATTTCATTGGCCATGTATTCCTTGAGGTTCTGGATTCCCGCCAGGTTGGCGGGCAGGCCGCCCCACAGGTCCCAAGACCTGAAATACACGAAAAAATGAAGGGTTTCATCCTGGATTCTGGTATCAATGGAACGCAGGCACGGGGGGTCTAACAGGGTCAGGTCCGAAGGATGAGCCACCTGGAGGACCATCTGGTTGTTCCGGTGGCCGAACTCCTTGTAAGTCTTGATTATCCATTCAATCTGGTTCAGGTAAAGCTGACCGTCCACCTCATAGACCGCCTTGCCGTCAGGTTCCCGGAAGTCGATGATCTCCCTATTCCGGGCCTGCCACCACCTTAGTTTGTCGCCGGTAATGGGCGCTCCTGTAAGGCGTTCGCCGTAGGTGTAAGACTCTCCCTTTTCCTTATGGGGGGTCATGAGGTATTCTATATAGGACCGCTCATAGCCCTCTCCCCCGTAAATATAATCGTGCTCCACGGGGTTGGGGATTCCGCAGGACGGCGGGATGTCCGGTATGATGGGCTGGGTTCCCGGGAATTTCACATGGCCGGTAAAATAGTCGTACTCCAGCCGGGTCTGGCCTGCATAGGAGCCCCGGTCGATGACAAACCTGCGGCCGTTGTCCAAAATGTCGTGCACTGCCTGAAACCAGAGATCGGGCAGATCCCGCGCCTGAATGGAATGAATTTTCATAAATAAGTCCTTACTATTTGGGAGGGCGCAATGCCTTTTTATCCACCTTGCCCACGGCCGTGAGGGGTATTTGATCCACGAACTCCACGATTTTGGGCACCTTGTAAGGTGACATATTTTCCTGGCAGTAGGCAAGGATTTCCTGCTCCAGTTGTCCTTTGTCCCGGCCCTTGAATTCCCCGGCCACCTGGATAAATGCCTTCACAGTCTCGCTGCCCTGTTTTTCCGGGTTGGGAACTCCAATGATGGCGCATAGTTCCACAGCCGGAACTTGGGACAGGGTTTCCTCAACCTCCCGGGAAAACACCTTGTATCCGCCCACAATGAGCATGTCCTTGGCCCGGTCCACCAGATAAATATACCCATCCTCATCCATCCGGCCAATGTCCCCGGTATGCATCCACAGCTTTCCGTCGTGTTCCCGCAGGGCGTGATTAGTCTCCTCGGGTTTGTTGTGGTATCCGGCCATGACTTGGGGGCCGTTCACCACAATTTCCCCCTCCTCTCCAAAAGGCATTTCCTGGGCGCCGGTTTCCACGTCCATGATTTTTATATGAGTGTTGGGCAGGGGCATGCCCACCGAACCAATCTTTTTGGGGTTTAGGTAAGGGTTGGAGGTGGAAAGGGGCGAGGTTTCCGTCATGCCATAGACTTCCACCACCTTGCCCTTCCCTACTACCTTTTCAAACCGGTTTATGGCATCCACGGAAAAAGGCGCTGCGCCGGACACACAAACCCGCACCTTGGAAAAGTCCAGGCTTACAAAGGCCGGGTCCTCCAAAAGCATCTGGTATAGGGTGGGCACATTGACCAGGACCGTGGCATTATGGGCCTTGATTTCATGGGCTATATGTTTGGTGTTCCGGGGATCCGGGATCAGGCACTGGGGATTGCTGGTGGCCATAGCCGCCAAGCCGATCATTTTTCCAGCCATATGAAAAAAAGGAAATCCCGAGCAAAACACATCTTCGCCATTTGCGAACTTGCTCCAGTAGACCTGCTGCTCCACGTTGGCCACGATGTTGGCATGGGTCAGCACTACGCCCTTGGGCAGCCCGGTGGTTCCTCCCGTGTATTGGATCAGGCAGGTGTCCTGGGGAGTAAGGTTGATGTCCGGCTTGGTTGCGTCCCCTTCCTTGACGATTGCCAGAATTGGCTCCACGGTTTTTCCTGGAATAGGCCGGATGTTCCCTGTGGGGATTTTTTTTAAGGCGGACCCCAGGGACCGTTTGATAAAAGGCATGAAATCACCCACATTGGCGTACAAAACCTTTTCCAGGGCAGGCACTTGATCCCGGACATCCCAGAGTGTCTGTTCGAAAAACACATCCAGGGTGACCAGCACCTTGGCGCCCGAATCGTTAAGTTGATGCGCCAACTCCCGAGGTTTTAGCAGCATGGAGATGCCGGTGGCGGCCATGCCCGCCCTTTGGATTCCTGCCAAGGCAATCAGGTATTGGGGGATGTTGGGCATGTGTATGCCTGCCACGTCCCCGGGACCATAGCCGCTTTTTGCCAAATAACCGGCAAGGCGGGCGGACATCTGATCCAGATCCCTGAAACTGATGGCTTTTCCCATAAAAAACAGGGCGGGCTTTTCGGGAAAGCGGGTCAGCCCTTGTTCCAGCAGGTACACATAAGTGTGCGGGGAGATGTCAATGTCAGCTTCCACGCCTTGGTCGTAATGCTTGAGCCAGGGTTTGTCGTCGTAGTGCATGATGCGTCCTTTCTGCGGCATGGAGTCCGCATGGTGGGGTTAGGGGGGACGTACACACTAACTGCTTTGGAGCATTTAACGAAGGAAAACCAATAACGAAGGTGCAAAACCAAAACCCGTTGAAAACTAAAATATAATGGACTTTACCAGAACCCGTGCCTCAGGACAAGCGATGCCAACATGTTGCGTCGGATTTTTCCAAAAAACACAAGATTTGTCGGCTTTGGCGAGTTAGTGACGGGAATATTATGTGTTATTAAGGTGTTGGCATTATGATTGCATATTGTTGGGGGGGCGCGGGAAGCGGAATTTCCCAAGTAATTGGTGCGCCCTAATATACCAATAGCCATGGGCTGGAGACGCAGAATGGCCTCTGATGTATCACAGGAACAATCTGAGCAAGTACAGAGAACTGACCCATCAGGTTCCGCTGTTGGTTCTGGTAATGGTCCGTCCCTGACAAAGGAAGAGGACTCCCTTGCCTCTGGGGCTGGCTGGGAAATTGAGGTTCTTAACAATGACATGGAAGCCGCACTGATTTGCTCAAACCCGGAAGCCCCCATGATCACCCCGGAACAGGTCATGAGCCTGCTGGATTCCTACAACATTGTTCATGGAATAGTCAGTCCGGACAAAATTTCCCAAGCCTTGGAAAACGCCCGCACCTATAACAGCCCGGTAGCCATCGCCAAAGGCTATAACGCCGTCCCCGGAACACCCCGCCACATAGAGTACTTTTTTGACATAGACCCCCTGAGAGTCGGAAAAGTCAAGGAGGGGGGAGACCTGGACTTTAAGGAAAGGGGAGAAATTCCCCAGGTGCAAAAAGGCCAGGTTATCGCCCAAGTGGTGGAAGGCCTGGAAGGAATCCCAGGCATGGACGTTTTCGGGCAACAAATTGAAGCACCCAAAGTGGACTCCATCAAAATGATGGTCCGGGTGGGCAAGGGAGCGGCGAAATCTGAAGACGGCTCGGCCGTGGTGGCCACCACGGACGGCCGCCCCATGGTCACAGGGGACGGGCGTCTGTTTGTATTCCCGGGGCTGACCATTCCCGGGGATGTCAACCTGGAAACAGGCCATATCCGGTTTGAAGGGGCCATAGACGTCAAAGGCGTTGTCCAGGATGGATTCGAGGTTGTCGGCGGTAGCCTGACCGTAAAGGAAATCGGAAAGTCCACCATCAACGTAAAGGGCGACCTGGTGGTTCAAGGAGGTATATTGGGGGCGAACATCCAGGCAGGGGGAACCATCAAAGCCCGGCATATATACGGCTCAACCGTCGAGGCTGTGGGGGATATTCTTGTGGAAAAGCAGATCCTGGACTCCCGGGTCATAACCACAGGGGCCTGCCTCATTCCCCGAGGTAAAATTCTGTCTTCGGGAATTTGCGCAAAAAACGGGGTGGATGCCATGCAGGTGGGGTCGGAAGCCTCCAAGCCCTGCACCCTGCTGGTCGGGGTGGACGAACGTCTGAAAAGGGAGATAGACCGAATAAAGGCCGAAATAGAAGCAATTAGAAAACAGCGGGCAAAAAAGGAAGTCTTTTTGGAGGAAATCCGGAAGGCCCGGGACAAGTTGCAGGAAAATGTGGGCCGCTTGGCACAGGTGCAGGATCAGGCCTTGGTGGCGACCCGGGATCTGGAAAGGAAAATTCAGGAAAATGACGGGGATGTTTCGGCCATGACCATGCGGGTAACCGCCATCAACCAGCAATCTTCCAAAGTGGGGGAAGCCCTGGAAACGCTGTTGGAAAAACAGGAACGCATTTCCGAAGATAAAAGAACCCTGGAAAAGGAGGGGGCTTCCCTCCAAATTCAAATGGACGAACTAAAAGAGGAAATCGAGTTTCTCCTGGCCCGGGATACGGAAGAGCCCGGGACGCCCATCCTGAAAACCAAGGGAACCGTCTTCATGGGAACTGCAATCAAAGGCGCTCATGCCTCCCTCACCTTGCCAGAGGATATGACCTTCATAAGAATCAAGGAAAAACGCATCATGGACGAAAATGAAAGGCCCATCTGGATTATGGAGGTTTCGCGCCAAAAAGCCTGATGTCCCTAACCCTCTGAACGCCTCCACCCGCCGGCCCCCAACGACTGTATTTGACGAGGACACGCATAATAGGGTATTGCCTGTTTGGATAGTTGAGGTTCCCTAATCCCCACGCGGAGAGAATACGATGGCCGGTGTGTTTGAAATTTATATAAAAACCCATTTTAGCGCAGCCCACTCCCTGACCGGCTATGACGGGGATTGCTCCCGGATTCACGGTCACAACTGGATGACCGAGGTGTTCCTCCAATGTAGGAAACTAAATGACATAGGCATCGGCATCGACTTCAGGGATGTAAAAATCGCCGTCAAGGAAGTCACCCAGCGTCTGGACCACTGCATGCTCAATGACCTGCCTGCCTTTAAGCAGGATAATCCCACCTCGGAAAATATCGCCATGTTCCTGTACAAGGAACTGGGCGCACGCCTCAATGGAGAGTATGTAAGAGTCAGCCGGGTTAAAGTGTCTGAAACCCCGGGAGCCGGTGCAGCCTACTGGGAGGAATAAATGACGCTGGATGTTTGCGAAATATTTTACGGAATTCAGGGGGAATCCACCTACCAGGGAATGCCCTGCGTCTTCGTTCGCCTGAGCGGCTGTAATCTCAGGTGCCGGTGGTGCGATACCCACTACGCCTACGGCAAGGGCCTGACCATGAGCATTCAGGAAATCGTGAACAAGGCCGGTGACTTTGGATGCCCCATCGTGGAGATCACCGGGGGCGAGCCCCTGCTCCAGGCCCAAACCCCGGCGCTGGTGAACGCGCTCCTGGACATAGGGCTTTTGGTGCTCGTGGAAACCAACGGCAGCATGGACATATCCCGGGTGGACTCCCGTTGTATACGCATTGTGGACATTAAATGTCCCTCCAGCGGTATGGCGGATCACAACGACTTTAATAATTTCGCCCGGATGACCAAAAATGACGAACTCAAATTTGTCATCGCCGACCGCCAGGATTACGAGTTTGCACGGCAACGGGTCCGTTTGCTGGAATTCGAAGGCTATGGCATAAATGCGATCCATTTTTCCCCCGTGTTCGGGGAACTGGATCCCAAAACCCTGGCCGAATGGATTCTCCAGGACCGCCTGGAAGTGCGCATGCATTTGCAGATTCATAAAGTGATCTGGGATAAAGACGCCAGGGGCGTATAGGCCATCCTCATGAAAGAAACCAACAAGGCGGTGGTGCTTTTGAGCGGAGGACTGGACTCCGCCACAGCCATGGCAATAGCCCTGGATATGGGATTTGAGGTCCACGCCCTCAGTTTTTCCTACGGGCAGCGTCACACCACGGAATTGGAGGCGGCAAAAAAGGTGGCCAAAGCCCTGGGCGCCCAAGAGCACAGGATCGCCAACATTGACCTGTCCAGCTTTGGCGGTTCGGCTCTCACCACCGACATGGCAGTGCCCAAGGGAAGGGCGCCCCGGGACATGGAAAAGGAAATCCCCATCACTTATGTGCCCGCCCGAAACACCATTTTTTTGTCCTTTGCCCTGGCCTGGGCCGAGGTTCTGGAAACCTCCCATATCTTCATCGGCGTGAACGCCGTGGATTACAGCGGCTATCCCGACTGCCGACCCGAATACATCCGGGCCTTCACCGCCATGGCCAACCTGGCTACCAAGGCCGGGGTGGAAGGCCGCACCAGCATCGTCATCCACACCCCGCTGATTGACCTCACCAAGGCCCAAATTATTCAAAAGGGAATCTCTTTGGGCGTGGATTACAGCCTCACCCACAGTTGCTACGACCCCTCCCCCCGGGGTAAAGCCTGCGGCCAGTGCGACAGTTGCCTTTTAAGAAAAAAAGGCTTCGCCCAAGCCGGTGTGGCCGACCCCACCCAATACTCCTGAACAAAAACGGGCGCCCGCAATGCCCAGACGCCCGATGCAATCACAATCCATAATCCGCTTCGGCTATTTCAGGGGCACCCGGATTTCCGTAATCAGGTCCTGGGGCGCGGTGTCTTCCGGGCTGTTCATGTAGACCTCCAGGGAAGGGGCGTAGGTGGCCTCCCTGCCGCTGGAGGGCAGCCATTCCCCGAACAGCCAACGATAGCATTCATGCAAGCCGTCGTATGATCCATAGTGGGTGAGGACCGCGTATTGACCGCCTTTGATGATCTGGGTGTCCATTCCTTCCGGGGGCGTGAACGTTTCGGGCACGGTAACGCATACGTCCATGCGGATCTTGTCCGCCTCGGTGATGTCCGGGTCGTCGTAGCAAATCCCTATGGCAATGGTATTGGGTCCCAGTTCCTTGGCCACGGCGGGATGGGAACACAGTTTTCCCCAGGCAATCCCGCATTGATCGTAGGGACCTATGTGCCGAATAAACGTTACGTTCAACGGGGGAAATTCTTCAATTTTGATGTCCATGGCGTCTCCTTTTGGTTTGAGAATTCTCAGGTTGAAAACCCGGGGTGAGCCAGCGGGTTCGCCAGCCCTGGAGGGAAGCTCCGCCCTGTATTGTTTGGGGGGCACGCCAAACATGCTCCGAAAAGCGCGTGTAAAGGATTCGTGGTTCTGGTATCCCGCATTCAGGGCCACCTGGATGACCGGCAGCCTGGAGTACCGCAGCTCGTGCGCCGCACGCTCCATGAGCAGGCGGCGTATATGCTCCTTGAGCGACTCCCCCACCATGGCCGTGAATATCCGGTGGAAATGATAGGGCGAAAAACACGCAACCCCTGCCAGTTCCTCTAACGGCAGGGGCTCGTCCAGGCGATCCTGGATGTACATCTGCACCCTGATAATGCGCTCTTCGTAATATTCTCGTGTGCCGGGCATTGCCAACCTCCATGACCCCATGCTTAGCACGGAGACTTTTTGCGTTCTTGACATTTCTTGCGGAAATGATCGTGTCTCATGTTTTGCATATTTTTTGGTTTTCTTAAACCTCCGGGATAGTGCGGGTCATCCGTTAATGCACAAAAAAGGTAATCCCACTGTGTTTGTAAATAGACAAAAATATCGGATCATTAAAGTATATTGCTCGTCAAGGCGGTACGGACTCATGTCCCATGAGCCGCCCCAAGAAAAAAAACCGCCACGGCCCTGTTCCCTATAAAACTGGACCCAAGGGTCTTAACCGAAATATAATGCTACCAATAACCCTTCCTTCTATTATAATATGAGGGTTTGGAACCGATTTTGCTTAACAAGGCCCATAGCACCATTGAAGGCCAATGAGGTGAAACATGGAAGGCGATCTGTATATCAGGTTGGGATACACCATGGACGCCATGTACCGGAGCATCACCCGGCACCTGGCTTATTCTCTGGGCGTGGAGCCTTCCCGGGCCAGCCAAAGGGACATCTATCTGGCTCTATCCTATACCGTGCGGGACCGTTTGCTGGAAAAAATGCTCAAGACCAGCCGCCGGTATGAAGAGTCCGGGTCAAAAAGGCTTTATTACCTTTCCATGGAATTTCTCATAGGAAGGTCCCTGGCCAATAATCTGCGGGCCTTGAATCTTTACGATAAGGTTGCCGAAGCCCTGGAACTGCTGGGTACGGATGTGGAAACCATTTGCGACCAGGAGCGGGACGCTGCCTTGGGAAACGGCGGCCTGGGCCGCCTGGCCGCCTGCTTTCTGGATTCCATGGCCAGCCTCCACATGCCTGGATTCGGGTATGGCCTTCATTATGACTACGGCCTGTTCGAACAGGATATCAGCAACGGGTATCAGCGGGAAAAACCCGACTCATGGATTTCCGAGGCTCCGGCCCTCCAGGTGGAGCGGACCGATGCAGCCTGTCTGGTTCCCATGTACGGACGGATTGAGGAAACCAAAGATAAATGGGGTCGCAGCAACCCCTCGTGGCAGGGATGGAATCTGGTCACAGGTGTGCCTTACGACATTCCCATAGCAGGACACGGGGGGGTAACCGTCAATCCCCTCAGGCTCTTTGCAGCCCGGCCTTCCACCGAATTCGACATCAAGATTTTCAATGAAGGGGATTACCTGCGGGCTGTTGAACAAAAAATCGAATCGGAAAAAATCTCCAAAATCCTTTACCCCAAGGATTCTTACGAAGCAGGCCGGGAACTGCGGCTGATCCAGGAATATTTCCTGGTGGCTTGCTCCCTGGGAGATATTGTCCGCACCTACGAGAAAGATCACCGCGACTTCAACAAATTTCCCGAAAAAGTGGCTATCCAACTCAATGATACCCATCCCGCCCTGGCCGTGGCGGAACTCATGCGGATTCTAGTGGACCAGAAATGGGTTCCCTGGGAAAAGGCCTGGGACATCACCAACCGGACTATCGCCTACACCAACCACACGCTTTTGCCCGAAGCCCTGGAAAAATGGCCCGAACACCTCCTTGCCAAGCTACTGCCCCGCCATCTCCAGTTCATTTACGACATCAACCAACAGTTCCTGGACCGAGTGGTAAGCCTGTGGCCCGGGGATATGGACCGCATGCGGAGCATGTCCATTGTGGAGGAAGGTCCTCCCAGGCAGGTGCGTATGGCCAACCTGGCCATTGTGGGCTCCCATTCGGTTAACGGAGTTTCGGCCCTGCATACGGATCTCATCAAAACGGCCTTGGTGCCCGATTTTTTTGAAATGTGGCCCGAACGCTTCAATAACAAAACCAACGGAATCACTCCCAGGCGATGGCTGTGCGTGGCCAACCCCGGCCTTCACGATCTCATAGAGGAGGCCATCGGCCCGGGTTTTGTGACAGACCTGGAACGGCTCAGGGACCTGGAACCCTTTGCCACAGATTCCGCCTTTTGCGAAAGATTTCTTCAGGTAAAGAAGGCCAACAAGGAGCGCCTCAAGGACGTGATCTTCAACACCGCCGTGGTGGAGGTGGATCCCTTGTCCCTGTATGACGTGCAGGTCAAACGCATCCATGAATACAAACGCCAGCTCATGAATGTTCTGGGAATCATCTGGGAGTATCTTGCCCTGGTGGAGGACGGGGTGGAACCCGCCTGCCCCAAGACCTATATCTTTGCCGGCAAGGCTGCGCCGGGATACTGGGCCGCCAAACAACTGATCAAGCTGGTCCATAATGTGGGAAACACCCTGGAGGATGATCCGAAGGTCAAGGGTTTGCTTAAGGTGGCCTTTGTCCCTGATTTCAGGGTGACCCTGGCCGAAAGGATTATTCCCGCTGCTGACCTAAGCCAACAGATTTCCACGGCAGGCTTTGAGGCCTCGGGCACCGGAAATATGAAATTCGCACTCAACGGCGCCTTGACCATAGGCACCCTGGACGGGGCAAACATTGAAATTTCCAAGGAGGTGGGCAGGGATAACATTTACATTTTCGGGCTTACAGCGTATGAAGTGGAAAGAATGAAAAGAAAAGGCAGCTACAAGCCCAGACGCCTTTATGACAATAATCCCATGATCAAACGGGTGGTTGAATCCCTGGCCAGTGACCGTTTTTGCAAAAGAGAGCCTGGACTCTTTGCCTGGCTAAAGGACTACCTGCTGGCGGACAACGAAATGTTTTTCCATCTGGCGGATCTGGAGGCCTACGTCAAAACCAGGGAACGGGCTTCCAAGGAATATGTTAACAAAACCCTTTGGGCAAAAAAGGCCGTCCTGAACGTGGCCCGTGTGGGCTATTTTTCCTCGGACAGGACCATCAGGCAGTATGCCGAGGAAATATGGGACCTTCTCCCTGTTCTCCCCACAGAGGATGAAAAAATAGGCAGTCTCGAATATACTCCGGGCGACCCGGTACCCATTGCCACGGCAAAGGACTGGTGAAAGAGGATCGGTGATGAGAATACATGCACTACAACAGCAGGATGTTATGATCCTGACCCCCATGGAAAAAAATATTGACGCATCCATACAGGACGAGTTCAAGACCGCCCTTCACCAAGCTGTTGACGAAGGCCACAACAAGTTGATCCTGGACCTTTCCCACGTCAAGTTTTTGGATTCCAGCGGGTTGGGAGTCATGGTCTCCACTGTCAAGAAATTGGGCAACACAGGGGTCTTGGCCTTTTGCGGAATCCAGGAACAAGTGGCCCATGTGTTTAGCCTCACCAGGCTGGACAGGGTGTTCAACATTTATCCCAACAAGCAGGTGGCTCTGGATGCTCTGGCCACCCCCGTGGAAGATTCCACACCAAAAGGAGAACTGTGATGAAGTATGCGTTCCGGGCTTGCGTAGCCCTTTGCGTTTTGACCCTCCACATGGGGTGCGCCTCCACCGGGGCCGATACCATTACCCAGTACTCCTTCATAGACGCCATACTGGCGGGAGCTTATGACGGACAGGTGGAATGCAATGCAATCCTGGAACACGGGGACCTGGGCATTGGCACATTCAACGGCCTGGACGGGGAAATGGTGGTCCTGGACCGTCAAATATACAAGGTGCGCTATGACGGCAAGGTTTACCCGCCCGAACCCGGAGAAACCACCCCCTTTGCCTGCGTGGTTGAATTTATGCCCAATAAGGCCGTGAACATCGCCCCTGGCACGGACCTGAAAGGGCTCATGCATATCACCGATTTGACCGTACCCAATCAGAACGTATTTTGCGCGCTCAAAGCCACGGGAAAATTTTCCATGGTACTCACCCGCAGCGTGCCCAAACAAACCAAGCCGTATCCCCCCCTGGTGGAAGTGACCAAAAAACAGGCCCAATTTCACCTGGAAAACGTGTCAGGCACCCTGGTGGGATTCCGCACGCCGCCCTATGCCAAGGGCATTGGCGTTCCCGGTTATCATCTGCATTTTCTTTCCGACGATAAAAAAAGCGGCGGGCATGTGCTGGATCTGGTGTGTGAAGAGGGCGCCATGGAAATTGACCTGTGCAACAAGTTCGTGCTCATCAACCCCAAGGACGAATCCGGCCTGGAAGACATGGACTTTTCAAAAGACCGCTCCCACGAACTGGAAAAAGCCGAACAAAAAAAATAAGTTGTTTGCGTCCGGCCGCCTAATGGCCTAAGTCCGCCATATTTGCCTATAATTTGCCTGAGCGCCCGGGGCCTCATGCCTGCGGGCGCTCAGGCTCTTCATAAACAATCTTTCCGTCCAAACCTTCCATCGTCCAACTTCTGCTATTTTTTAAAAAAGGGCCGCGACAATTTCATGACGGCCTGAAAAACCTACTCCGGCCTTTGTCACGATCTCCGTTGCCCCTGTCGGACCAAAGGATTGGGGCGCTACCTCCGGGTTATATCCTGAGTCCCGTCAGCCTGAAAATCATCCTTACACAAGGGGTGGTGTTTGCCTTCCCCAAGGACCACTTTTTCTGCGATACCCTCATTTTGGATGAGGGGATGCCCGGCATCAGAGCCGATTGGTTTCTATCTATTCAGGGGAGCCACGGTGGCTCAATGGCATGCTGTATGCAATCCCGGTTAGAGACAAGCAATGCATTCCGCCTGAATTTTTTTCCCGAACCATGTTTTGATTTTTTGCAGCAAAGGATTTCCATGAGCGCCATCCCCCTCGATCTTCCCATGGACAAAGTGCACCAGATGCGTGCGGCCTGCGCCTATTTGTTCACGCCGGGCCAAGCTAAGGACGATACCTTTCTCCGTTCCCTGGACCACGAAAAGGTACGCCGGGCGTTCCGGGAAAAGGCCCGCCATTACCACCCGGACCACCACCGGGGAGAATCCCAGACAGCAACGGCCCAATGGTCCGATCAATTCAGAAAAGTCCGCCGGGCCTATGAAATCATGATTACCTGCGTACCCAAACCGGACCCCGCCCCGTCGCGGCCCCTGCCCCGGATCATCGCCGTGGGGGGCGCCAAGGGAGGAATCGGGAAAAGCATCCTGGCTGCAAACCTGGGAGTTTTTTTGGCCCGTTCTGGCAAGAAAACCGTGGTTGTCGACCTGGACCTGGGCGGCGCAAACCTGCACTTATACATGGGCGTCACCCGGTTGCAACAGAGCATCAACGATTTTCTGGATAGAAAGGCCCCCTCCCTGGAAAGTATCATGACCCCCACCAACCACGGCCCATGGCTCATCGGCGGGAACAGCTCCCGTCTGGGCGCAGGGAATATCGCTTTCACCACCAAGGTGCGGCTGATCCGGGCTCTGAAAAACCTGGATGCAGATCACATCATCCTGGACCTGGGCGGAGACACCTCCTTCAACGTCATGGATTTTTTTCTGTCTGCAGATCGGGGACTGGTTCTCACCACCTGCGATCCGGCCTCCTATCTGGAAGCCTATAACTTTATCAAGGTGGGGTTGTTCCGGAAGCTCAACCGGATATTCGGGGATGAAAATCCCCAACCTGTCAAGCGGATCAAACCTCTGGAAGAGCTTATTCGTTCCGCCACCATGCCCCGCAACAGCCAGAATGCCGCAACGGTTACGGATATCCTGGCCAGGGTGGAATCCCAGCAGCCCAACCACGCGGCCCTGGTGCGAGAGGCGATCGCCGGGTATTCTCCCTTCCTGGTGGTCAACCGCGAAACAGAACCCGCCAAACTCCAGGGCGTGGCTGACCGGATCCGTCAGGTTTCCAAAAAAATGTTGTCCATTGATGTGCGATATACAGGATGCCTGCCCCATGGGGAGGACGTGGAGCAAAGCGCCCGCACCCTGGTTCCCGTGCTTTCACAGAGCCCGGAGGGGGCTTACGGTAAGGGCGTTCGGTCCCTGGTGGAACAGCTGACGGGATAGCCCTTTAAAAACAAGGTGTTAATGCCAAGTAAAATGAGATCAACCCCGCCTATGGTCGCAGGTGGTGTTGGAGCAGAATCCGCACGGACTGGCATAAGGACGCTTGGGCGCAAAGACGATGGCCCCTGTGATGGATTTGGAAGGCGTCATGCCCCAGCCGCTGGAAACGGAAATCCCAATTCTTTCAGGCTTTAAAAACCCGAAAATATCCTTTTGGCCTTCGGTGGGCCAGTCGCAATAACCCGGCGAAAACCTCCGGGTCATGGCAAGGCCTGCAAAGGCCGGATCTTTTTTGATCATACCCTGCATGGCTTCCACGGCGGTTTCCGCAACCAGTGCTCCGGCTTCGTGCATGAAATATCCCATGGCCATGGATTTCTCCTGGGACCGGGCGCTTTCGTTTTCCAGACCCATGCCCAAGGTCATGGCAAATACGGCCACCGTGCGGGGTTCAGGCATTTTTCCCACCAATTCCGCCCATAAATGGCTGGAGATCTCCAGGCCCTGGCAGAGGATGCTGGCCTCGCTCACACTTAAAACGTTTGTGGTTTCGTACATGGCCACAGGCCGGGCAAGTTTTAAAACCCGTTCCAGGGTCGGGATGGCTATATCTTTGATCTGGGTTGGGATTTTTGCTTTTTTGGGATACCCCATATGCTGAAAAAAATCGTTCAGAAGGGCCCGGGGTTCGGGCAGAGGAGGCTGGATGATGGTCATTATCTTTTCTCTTAACAGGGTCGTATATTGGCTCAGGGTTCGCCCGGGTTTGTCCCGGCTTCCGTCTCTTCCACCCTCAGCTTCTTGTCATAATCCACAAATACGCGGCTGGCCCTGGTTTTGGTGGATTGCAGAATTTTCTTCAGGCTTTCAGGCACACCCACGGCAGATTCCGCATAGCCGTCCGCGCCCATGTTTCTGGCAACCTCCTGGTCCAGGGGAGCGCCGCCAACCAGCACCTTAACATGGGGCAGGCGATTTTTACAGAGCTGAATGGTTCGGGCCATGTCTTCCAGGGGGGTGGACATCATGGTGGAGAGGGCAAGCACCGCCGCGCCCTGTTTTTCCACCGCCTCCACAAACTCCATGGGCGAAACATCCCGGCCCAGGTCCACCACCCGATATCCGTAGGCCTCCAAAACCCCGGCCACAATATTTTTCCCAAGGTCATGCACATCCCCTTGCACCACGCCAATGACCACCACCTGCCTGTCCTCGGGGGCAGGCCCAAAAGCCTTGAGTCTTTCCAGGCCTGTACGCATTACATCCACGCACAACAGGAATTCCGCGACGGAAGCCCGGTAGTCTCCCAGCTTCTCACGGGCTGCATCCAGCCCCTTTGTGAGGGACAACAGAGACGCCTGGGGATCGTCTGCTTGCTCAAAGGCTGCTTCCAGTAAATTCATGTCGGCGTTCAAAACGGCCTGTTCCAAGCCATTGGGCTTTTGGTTGGTTTTCACGTTATCTCCCCCTCTAAGTAAAATTCGGGCTACTTTTCCGCGGCCCTGATCAAGGCAAAGGCGCTGTCCAAAGAAATGTTCGGCGGATACTCGCACCCCGGGGCCAGCACAAAACCCCCGTCCTTGCCAAGCACGTCTATTTGTCGCCTGGATTCGTCCATGACCTCCTGAGGTGTGCCATGGACCAAAAGGGGTGTGGGTACATAACCCACAAAGGTCAGGCGGTCCCCGTATTTTTCCTTCATTTCCTTTGGTGTGGCGCAGTCGTCGGGCAAATGGGCGAAACTCATGATGGTGGCGTCCATGGCCCGTAACTGGGCGTCAAAATAAGAGGCATGCCCGCAATTATGAATGCCTACCAAAGCCCCCTTGTCCCGGATGGCCTGGGCGATTTGCCCGGCGAAGGGGCCTTCTATCTCCTCCCACACCTTTTTGGGCAGGGCATTCCATGAAGCGTACAATGTGTCTATGGCAACAGCGGGCATTCCCGCGTCACACTGGGCCTGGGCGAATTCCACCAAAGTCTCCGTAATGGCTTCGCAGGCGGTCATGACTTTTTTGGGATGGTTCAGGCAATCCTTGAACAGGGCTTCCGCGCCCCGCATCATGGACAGAACTCCCAAAGGCCCGAATACAAAACCACCCACCATGGTCCGGAAACCCATGCGGCGGGACATGATTTGACACAGCTTGACCAGCTCTTTCATCCGAACGGAGTCATTTAAGGCCACTGGCTTGATGGTAGCGTACCCGTCCACGTCTTTAATCAAGGGATTGTCGTAGTTGGGCCGGGCTGTGGAGTTCAGGGGGTATACCACCTCCTGGCCGAAATCCGCGGCCTCCACCGAAAGATCCAGCAAAAGTACAATAAAATCCCCACCCACAAAATCCACTGACGCTGTAAAAACCTCGGCAGCCTTTTCCGCCTTTTGAGAATAATCGGGAAAAGACACTCCGGTAATGCGCCGGGCCGCAGCGTTCACCAAAGGGGCTACCGGAACTTGGTCCGGCTCCTTGTGGCGCGTGGCGGCCAGGACGCGTTCCAGGCTGGTCAGGCGCGAAAATTTTCCCCTTGCGCTTGCCAGGGTGGCCAGGACATCCTGCACCGGGCCGGGGATATCCCCCACGGGCGGAGCCTGTCCCATAACCAATCGTTTCCATATTGCGGCTGTTCCCATTCCCCCTCCATTGTATAGACTATTCCGCCGCAACCTGCTGGCGAATATAGTCAAAGTCCAGTTTTTCCAGGTCTCTGGGCAAGGTCCACCATATGGCGTGATACCCAAAGCCCCCGTGTTTCATTTCCTCAATAGCCTGATCCAGAGTCCAGCCGCACACCACCACCCGGTAGCTGGCGGTCATAACGCCGGTTCTGTCCGATCCATGGTGGCAGTGCAGGTAAACCGGGGCTGTGGCGGGGTCCTTGGTAAGCCGGATAAAACGGATCACATCCTCGGCTTCCGGTTGCCAGGGAAACATGGGAATGCCCACCAGGTTCAGAGAGGTGTTGCTGGCTCCTGTTTCGTCTCCGTAAGTGACGCGCAGGTTCACCACGGTCTTTATGCCCATGGCTTCCAGTTCCTTAAAACCCTCTGCCGCAGGCTGGGCGCCCCGGTACAGGGTGTCGCTGACTTTGAACAGGTTGGAGATCCCGGAAATCTTCACAGCCTGGGCGGGTTGGAGGCAGGCATCCTCCGCAGCGGCGGACGCTGAAATCAGCACGCACCCCAGCAGAAGGAGCATAAACCAGCCAAAAACCATGGCGGGTGAATTTTTTTTCATGGACAAATTACTCCTTGCCTGGGGGCGGATAGGTACCGCCTATCACATAAGGGTAGACCACCCCGGCGGAAAACAATGGTAAGGTGGACGGTCCCCCGGGTTTAAGCCGCAGGACAACGGATTGGCTCGGCCCCAGCCGGTAATTTCCATACAGCCTTTTCATGGCGCCCGATTCTCCCAAGGCCAGGACAATCACGTTCTCCGGTTCCAACACATGGGGACGGAAAACCTGGTCGTAAATGATTTCCCGCCAGACAATCTGGTCCGGCTCCTGAAACACATGATCCTTCACCCATTGATCCATGCAATAAAGCTGGGGTGGATTTTGCCAATCCAATGGAAAACGGATCAGTTTTTCCAGGACCAGTCGGGTGGCCCAGGAATGGGTGCTCATAAGTCCCGGATGATCCCATAGGGGTTGTTCGGCCAGGATCACGGTATTCTCCCCCAAGTCCGGGCACAAAGCAAGAATCTCAGCCCAAAATTGTTTCTGACGATTGGCGCTGTGGGTGTAATCCTGTTGTATCGAATAGTGGTAACCGCCCAGCAAGGCAAAATACAGGCTGACAGCCACCATAAAAATACCTGCCATGCCTTTGCGGACTGCCAGCCCGAAAATATGGCCGCATAGAATCCCCACCACCAGAGAACCACCCACTGTGGCCGCAAAATGCACTCGGGAAGCGGTTGTCGCCAAGGCTGTGGGGGGCCAATGAGGCGGAAAAAAGGCCATGGGGTAGGACAGGGCCAAGACAACCCAGCCTGCGCCAAACAGCTTCCAGGGAAACCCGGTGTCCGAGGTATCCTGCTTTACGGAGAAAGCCAACAATCCCATGCAACCGGCCAGGATCGTTCCCATGACCATCATGCCTTCCAGGGAAAACCATCCGAATTGGGGCAGGGGAGGGAGCAAAAAGGCTTTCAGGACCGTATACGGCCCCATAACCATGGCGCTGAGCGCCTTGTAGCCTATCTGCCAGAGACCCATGGAGGCCAGTTGCTGGGTCATGCGCGGCTCACCCAGGCTCATGCGGATGGCGCAATAGACAGCCGCCAGGGCGGCCATTGCCAATAAATGACGGGTCAGCCTTTTGGGCAAAGGGGCAGGGCGGTTTTGATCCAGCAAAGGCGCGGCCAGAAAGGGCAGCAGGGTGGATTCGTAGGTGAGTGTGGCTAAAAAAATCATGGGATAAGCGAAAACCCGAAACCGGCCAAGGTACAGCAAAAAAGCCAAAAGCATGAAAAAAATGGCCGGTTCATTGCCCATAAAGTGGGTGGGCCAGGCTTTAAGGGTGTCCGCGGGAAACAGGCAAAAAGCCAGAACGCCGAAAATTGCGGCGTTTCTCCCTGCAATTTTTTGGACAAGCAGGAAAAACAACACGGCATTGACCAAAAGAATGCCGTACCCGACCATGTAAACCCCCCACAGGCCATTGATTTTTACTCCCAAAAAGCTGAGGGGGGCAATGAGTCCAAAGCTCAGGGGGCGGCCCTGGGGCCAGTCCCGCAAATGGCAAAAAAAGTTATAAGCCATTTGGGGAAAATCCCGGGCCATGGCGTCCCCCACCTTGGCGTAGTCATCCTCGTAAAAAAGGAATTCCCCGGACATGTGGAAATGGGCGAACCACGCCACAAGACCTAATAACACCAGGCCGCCCAAGGCGCGCAGACGTGTCTCGGCAGGAAGCATGTAGGCTCCGACGATTGATGGCAGGACTTCTTTGTTTAGAGCTGGCCCGAAAATCCGGGCAAGAATTGTGTTGCCCTCCGAGGCCATATTTGCTGTTTATTATTGAATTGTCAAGGAAGATGGCCCGGCAAAAAGCCGAAAAGGCCGTGTTTGCCTACCGCATGGAAACTTTGGTTTTATAATAGCAGGCGGCCAGGATATCCATGGGAAGCATGGGGAGGCGATGGGCCTTGAAGAGGGCAGCCCAGGAGCGCCCTGCGTTTGGGGCCGAGGCAGCCTCAGGGGGCTATGAGGAGATCTGTTTATTTTCGGGGCTGCGGATAATGACTACCTCCTTATTGACGCATCCTATCAAAATCCCTTCCTCATGTTAATGTTAAAAATACTAATTAAAATAAATTGTTCAGTTGTTTAACTGGTATTGTGGTCCATGCATACTTTTTACCGGCCCATCAATGATAACCCTTGATTTTACGACCAATCTTTGAATACTATTGACAGTTTCAGCAATTTCCGGTTAGGAAATTGCATGCGAAATAAACAAAAAAGCCAAGGAGTTAGGATCATTTTTTGCTTGAC
>JAEINP010000071.1 GCA_016342355.1 Desulfatibacillum sp. | reverse complement strand
AATAAAATTAAATGGTTATTGAACCGCATTTTTTTCCGGGGCTGTGGCTTTCATGCGGCGCGTGGACGGTTTCCATAAATCATCCCGTTGCCAAGCAGAAATCCTTTGATGCCCGAAAGGAGTCGGACAATTCATGGCTGGAAAGCATCCTGAATGCCCCTTGTATAATCCGGTCAATTGCAGGGAATACTACAATCCAAAAGTTTGCGCAGTGGTCCGAGCAGACAAGGTCTGTCTCAAAAAGCGCAAAGCCAAAACCATAGAGGTCTCTTCCGGCGAAACAAATACCCCTGGCGGATGCAGGATCGCCGTAGCGAGGGAGTCCAAGGCTTCCTAATCTGGCCTGAAAGCCCATTGTTCCCTAAGCATTCAGGCTGCAAGGCTGTTGTGTTTCAGCCATTTTTCCAATTGCCGGGAGAGTAATGGTTTTTCACGCCACACCTTCCCGTGATTTATGCCTTCCCTTTTCCGTCTTCTTCCTGTAAGGAATTTCCATAATTTATAAAGGGCAGGTGATCCATGAAAAAAAACAAAGAACAAACCTTCAATCGTCCCTTCGAAGCCCTGTCTAACATGGTGAAAGACAAAGGCCTTCCTCTTTCCCAAGATGTTCCCAACACCGAAAAACCTTTGGCTGGACAGGACGCTCCCACCCGGGAATTAACCCGGGGCCTGGACGATGACAAGCTGTTTGGCGTGTGGATGGCAAATGTGACTCCCCTATCCCGGGACAAGTTAAAAGGCGAGAATAATAGCCCCCCTCTCCCAAACCCGGAAGATACCTGTCAGGACGACTCGGACAGCCAGGTCCTGGATGAATTGACGTCCCTGGTGACCGAAGGTTCAGGATTCAAGATGAACCAAACCTAAAAAAATGCGACAGGCGACAGATACGAAGATTCTGTAGATGTGGATAGCCCCCTCCACGAAGAGGAGTTTTCCATCCACGCCCACATTGACCTCCATGGTCTGGATTCCTCTGCCGCTCAGGAACTCTTTGACAATTTCTTTGCCCAGGCTGTTTCCCAAGGAAAATGCACCCTACTGTTCATCCATGACAGAGGATTGTCTTCTCCGGGAAAACCTGTGTTGAAATCCAAGGTTTCTCCATGGCTCATCCGGAGAACGGCGCAAGTGGGTTCTGGCCTTTGCCAGCGCCCATTCCTGTTACGAGGGCGCCGCCGCCACCCTAATATTGCTACGCAACCACCCTGTAAGACCTGAGCAGCGCAAACGGTGGACCGCCGGATAACATTGTGCAACCCCACATTTGATGACTCTCTCAGTAGACTTTTCACACCTTAAAAAACCCAACCTTTAATATTTGTCATAAATTTAAGCCTATTATCCAAGAGACAGTTTTTTCTTGTCACACGTTGAAAAATGAGGTAATACTCATTCGCTGGGATACACGGCGGGTTTGGGTCGTGCTGCGCGGACTGTTCATCAGCTCCTTATTCAATACAATACCGACCCTCCGGCGTAAAATATTAAGGCACCTGAAAGGAGAATACCATGGCACAACTTATTGCTGACAGAAGAGACGTGGATTTCGTGCTCTTCGAGCAGATGAACGCTGAAGAACTGTCAAAAACCGAAAAATTCGCTGAATTCAACAAAAAAACCATTGAATTGATCATCAGCGAGGCCAGAAATCTGGCTATCAAGGAAATCCTGCCCACCAACGCCGACGGCGACAAGGGCTGCGTGTTTGAAAATAACAAGGTGAAAGTCCCCGAGTCTTTTCACCGCGCATACAAGCTCTTCTGCGAAGGCGAATGGCTGGCCATGCAGAATGATCCCGAAGTGGGCGGCCAGGGCATGCCCTCCAGCGTGGCCCAGGCTGCCGGTGAATACTTTGTGGGCGCCAACTGCGCCTTCATGATGTACCCCGGCTTGGCCCATGGCGCCGGCCACTTGGTGGAAGCCTTTGGAACCGACAAGCAAAAAGAGCTCTACCTTAGGAATATGTATACCGGAAAATGGGGCGGAACCATGCTCCTAACCGAACCCGAAGCCGGTTCGGACGTGGGCGCGCTCACCACCACCGCCAAGCCCAATGGAGACGGCACTTACTCCATCTCCGGCACCAAAATATTCATCTCCGGCGGCGACCATGACTTGGCGGAAAACATTATTCATCCTGTGTTGGCCCGCATTGAGGGCGCCCCCGCGGGAACTCGCGGCATCTCCCTCTTCGCCGTCCCCAAAATCTGGGTCAATGACGATGGTTCTCTGGGCGACGACAACGACGTGGTGTGCGACCGCATCGAAGAAAAAATGGGCATCCATGGAAGCTGCACCTGCGTTCTGACCCTGGGCGGAAAGGGCAAATGCATCGGAACCCTCCTGGGCGATGAAAACAAGGGTATGCGCGCCATGTTCCAGATGATGAACGAAGCCCGTCTGGGCGTTGGCCTCCAAGGCTACTCCATGGCCAGTTGCGCCTACATGTACGCCCTGGATTACGCCAGGCAGCGCAAACAGGGTAAAAGCCTCATGGATTTCGCCAATCCTGACGCACAATCCGTAACCATCATCAACCATCCTGATGTCCGCCGCATGCTCATTACCATGAAGGCCTACATCGACGGCATGCGTTCCTTCCTGTACTTTGTGGGAACCTGCTTTGACAGGCAGAAAACCGCCCCCAATGCAGAAGAAGCCGAAAAATACCAGAACCTTATCGAAGTCCTCACTCCTGTGGTCAAATCCTACTGCACGGACCGCGCCTTTGACGTGTGCTCCCTGGCTGTACAGACCTACGGCGGTTACGGATACACCAAGGAATACCCTGTGGAACAGCTCCTCAGGGATACCAAAATCACCGCCATCTACGAAGGCACCAACGGCATCCAGGCCATGGACCTTTTGGGCAGGAAATTGGGCATGAAGGGCGGCAAGCCTTTCATGGAACTCATGGGCGCCATGCAGAAAACCATTGCAGAAGCCAAAGAAGCCGGTCTCGATGATCTGGCTGCCAAGGTGGAAGCAGCCGTAAACGGCTCCGGCGAACTCGCCATGCTCATGGGCAAAACCGCCATGTCCGAAAAAGCTCTCACGGCCTTTGCCCATGCCAGCCCGTTCCTGGACGTGATCGGCGATACCATTATGGCGTGGATGCACCTGTGGCGCGCCACCATCGCCACCAACAAGATTGAAAAGGCCAAGGCAAAGGACAAACCCTTCTACGAAGGCCTGAACAAGACCGCCAGTTACTTTATCAATACCGTTCTGCCCATGACCGAAGGCAAAAGGAATTCCATCAAAGCCATGGAATCCGCTTGCATTGACATGAGCGACGACGCATTCGCCGGAAAATAATCCCGGCTCCTGCAATTAAAAACCCCCTGCCTTTGGGCAGGGGGTTTTTTTGTGGCTTATTTGCTTGAAATAACGGCCCCGGAAACTAATCGATGAACTTCTGAGGCAAATCCGGCAAATCCCAAGGCTTGTTGTGCAAAAGCATCATGGTGGCGGTGCCGTGGGCCACATCCCTGCCCTTGGCGTCCGTCACATGGGCCTGCCCCAGGCATAAGGTCTTGCCTATCTTGAGGCTATCCCCGTTAACCCTCAAACTCCCGGTGGACACGGCCGCCAGATAATTCAACTTGAGTTCCACCGTGGTCAGACTGATGTCGTCAGGAATCTGGGAATGCACCGCCCAAAACACGGCTGCCTCTATCAGAGAGGCGCACACACCCCCGTGGATGATTCCAAAGGGTTGCATATGCTTGGGATGTATCTCCAGGTCCAGGTAAGACTTGCCACTCCGTATACCATCCAAATGGATGGACAATAATTGAAAATATGGGCATGCGTTGACGTAATTGGTAAATACATCCACATAGGCGGGGTTGAGTTTTCTCATGCGTTCAGACCAGCTCCTTTTAAAATATCATACCGAGGGAAGTGCTCCATCTATTGTGGAATTTTTTCCCTCGTGGTAACCCTCAGTCGAATGCAAGGCCACACTATTTATATTTATCGAAGCATGAATTATGTATGTTATTATTTTGATTGTCAATAATTAGGGGAACTCATGTTAGAAAAACGGGTAAAACGACAGGTTATTGCCAGACAACACACGTTCTTTATCCCCACCACCCTGGGCCTGGAGAAAATTTGCGCGGCCCAGGTTCGGTCCCTGGGCCTTATCCCTTCGGGTACCGGAGAAGGGGGAGTGGTTTTTGAAGGAAGACTGACAGACATGTATCGGGCCTGCCTTCACCTCTCCCTGGCCAATCGCGTACTCATGCGGATTGATGAGTTTAAGGCCTCCAATTTCCCCGGCCTGGAAAAAGGCCTGGATCAAATCCCCTGGGAACTCTATCTCCCTGCTTCATGCCCTGTACATGTACGGGTGACGGCGCATAAATCCCGCCTGTACCACTCCCGGGCCATTGAGGAACGGGTGCAAAAGTCCATAACAGACAGGCTAAGGGACTTCGGGGAGAAACCACCCCATTCCGAACAAGGTTTGGGGCAGGAGATTTTTGTGAGGGCGGTTTCCGACCGGTTCACCCTATCCCTGGACGCCTGCGGCGAACTCATGCACAAACGGGGATTCAAGGAAACCTCCGGAGAAGCCCCTATCCGGGAGACCCTGGCAGCAGCCATTTTGCACCTGGCCGGATACAATGGACGCCTGCCATTAATGGACCCCATGTGCGGAAGCGGCACCTTTTCCTCTGAGGCAGCCCTCATTGCAGCCAATATTCCACCGGGCTGGCGCCGCGATTTTGCTTTTTTTTCCTGGCCGGCTTTCCGGGAGCAGCAATGGCATTACTTGCGCACACAGGCTAGTGAACAATTCAAAAAAATCACCCAGCCCCTTATTTTTGCGTCGGACATTGATGAAAAAGCCTGTATGATTTTACTAGAAAACCTGAAAAACCAAAACCTGGACCACATTGTTAGTGTTAGCAATGAGGATGTCCTCAGCCTGGAGCCCCCTCCCGGATTTGCCAAGCCAGGCCTGATCGTCGTCAATCCGCCCTATGGATTGCGCCTGGGGACCGAGACGCAAGCCCGGGAGCTTTTTACGGCCTTGTGCCAACACCTCGCAGAACACTTCCAGGGCTGGAAACTGGCTATCCTTGCGCCCAGGCCTGATTGGATGCCCCTGGCGCCTTTCTCCCGCCCCCCCCGGCAAAAAGTCCTCCACCACGGCGGCCTCAAAATCCCCCTGCTCATCGGAAAGATTGAAAGCGCCGGATAAAGCCAAAACAAAAATCATAAGGACAAAAGATAAACGGACAGAGAAAATGTCCTTAATTTATGGCTTTTGAGATTTTTTTCGCCCTGGATTGTTTTATCATTCCCTGATGGGAACAATTTCAACCCGGCGGTTTTGGATGCGATGGGCCCGGGTGGCCTGATCCTTCACAGGCTTGTTGGAGCCATAGCCTGTCACGGCCATGCGGGCTCCGCCCACGCCTTGTGAGACCAGGTAATCCTTAACGGCCTGGGCGCGGCGGAGGGAGAGATCCTTGTTGTAATCGGGATCGCCCGTGTTGCAGGTATGCCCTTCCACCGACAGGGTGAGGACCGGATTATTCGCCAGCACGGGGACGATGGCATCCAAGACAGCCTTGCCTTGGGGTGTGATTTCCATGGAATTGAGTTCAAAATGAATCGCCGGGATGTCCCAGCATCCCTGGCCATCCACGGGTGCGCCCTGAGGGGTTCCCGGGCATTTATCGTCCCGGCCCACCACGCCGTCGTGGTCTAAATCCTGATCCACGTGGATGAGGGTGGCATGGGCGCTTTTGGCCACCACCACGCCTTCGTACTCCTCGATGAGCTGGCCGATGCCGTTCCCTTCGTTTTTGTCGGAGGCCCGGGGAACGGTCGGAGCGGGCGTCGCCTGTTTATCCTTCACGGTGGAGCAGGCCGGAAGCAGGATCAACGAAAGAATCAGGGCCAGGATCATGGCATGGCAATTTTTCATGGTTTTCCTCCTGCATTGGTTGGGTCAGGACGGTTATTTGGCTTTTTGTACTATTCTCAGGCTATGGACAGCCATGACCGGCTTGAATTCCGGGTTTTGTTCCAGCATCTCATAATAGAATTGCGAGACCTCGGGCCAGGAATCCACGTCGTGAACCGCCACGTAGCCGCCGGGGATCACGTACTCCGCCCATGCGTCCCAGTCCGCCTTCACGGACTCGTACTCGTGCCCCCCGTCCAAAAAAAGCAGACGAATGGGCTTATTCCACGACTGGGCCGCCTCGGTGGACGACGCCACAATGGGATTGACGTGATCCTCCACGTCCACGGATCGAAGATTTTCCAGGAACTGATTATACGTTGTGCCCTGCTTGACCAGGACCTTGCATTCGGCTTTGGCCCCTTTTTGGTGCTCGGCGGAACCCTGAAAATGGTCCACGGCGGTGACTTTCTCCCGCCCGGCTGTTTTGGAGCCCAGGGCCAGCCAGCAGGTGGAAAGGCCCAAAAAGCTGCCCACCTCCACAATCTCCCCGGTCCCCTGCCCTGCCCTGGCAAGCTCGTGGAGCACGTAGCCGTCAGTCATGTTCAGCCACCCTTCCACGTGCTTGAGCTTTTCGAATAGCTGCACAAACTCATAGGCCACGGACATTTTGTAAAAAATATCCTTGGACTGGGGCGGCGCCTGGATGGGCGGCGGCTCCGGGGTTTGGAATTCCGGATCAAAATCCGGGTCATTATAATAATCGCTGGTTTCGTTGATCTTATGCACCAGAATCATGGCATGGTGCTTGACCGGAAAAAGTTTGGAAGTCCGCAGCCAGTAATCCCAGTCCTCCGGCCCCACGTAGGGAACTCCTTCATGCATCACCCGGGTCTTTATGGGTGCGAAAAATCCGATTTTCTCCGCCACTTCCCGGGTATGCAGCACAGTGGGGGTGCGGATGATATTGCGGATGGTCATGATCTTGGGGCCGAACTCAATGGACAGGTTACAATTGGCCAGTTCCCCCTTGCCGTCCAGGTTACGGTGCCATATGGCGTCGCAATAGGCCAGGCCTACCTCGGGGTATTGCTCCATAAACCGGAGCATTTCCTCCATAAAATCCATCCGGTACATGTCGTCGCTGTCCAGGTATCCAATGTACCGGCCCCTGGCGCGGCGCAGGCCCGCGTTCCTGGGATTGTCCCCCTGGCCGGTTTTCTTGTGGGTTTCCAGGTGATTTTTCTCCAGCCTGATGAAAACAATCCTGTCATCCTCAAAACTCCTGACCACTTCCTCGGTATTGTCCGTGGAGGCATCGTCAATGATGATGAGTTCAAAATCAGGCATGGTCTGACGCAAAACGCTCTTGATGGATCGCCCGATAAGGTCCGCCCGGTTATAGGTGGGCATGATTACGGAAACTGCCACGGTATTGTCAGTCATGGATCTCTCTTGGTTAGAATACAGGGTCAAAATCCGTTTCAGGATCGTAAATGGCCTGGATGGGAATGTGAAAACAGCCCAAATCCCTTTCCTTTACAGCCACACACGCCAGCATGGGATAATACTTTTTCCGGGCGGTGGGCTTTATCCTGCCCACGTTGAATTCCATTTTTTTATAATGGAAATTGGGATCTTTCCACCATTTTTCCGGGGATTCAGCCATAAAAAAAGTTACCGGCATAAAACCGTTCACCCGATAAATGTCGTAATAGAGGGTTGGCGAAAAATTATAAAAGCCATGATTCACCAAGTCCAGGGGCGCCAGATGAAAAATCGTGCCCCCGACCTTGACCATTCTTATTATATTCTCAAAGGCGGTTTTGATGTCAAAAATATGTTCCAGGGTTCCGTGTTCAAAGACCAAATCATAGGAATTTGCCAGAGTCTCCGGAATGGGCGTGTTCATGTCGTGGACCATGGTGCAGGATTCGCTAACCGTGAAGTCCACGTCGTCATATTTTTCAAAACCAAAGGCCTGAAAAATTTCCCGGGATGTAATTTTATTCATTCCCTCTAAGGGCTTGGTCGAAAACCCCTCGGATTCCAGAAACGCGGCAATATCCTTCACCGGGCTGGTAACATTCTGACGGGAAAGGGACATGACACTCGCCCTGTCCCGGACACGGGGCAAAAGCTCCCGGATTAAAAACTCCACAACTCCCTGCTGCAATGCCACGATGCCGACTCCTTGTAAAAAAAAACGGAAAAATGGGCGCATCCCCTGGCAGGGATTCGCTCCATACTTGCCTTTCCCCCCGTATTAGTCTATTAGGGGAAGCCATAACACCCTATGAAGCCCATGGCTTAACACAGCCCGGTTCATTTGTCATGCCTTCCCGCAACGGCGGGCATTCATACAGGAAAACCCATGACCTTATTCAAAGACTTGAAACCCGCACAACTTAGCGTGCTCGACAAAAAAGAAATCATTGATTTCGCCTTGGGCAGACTCCTGCCCTCTCCCTGCTCCTTTGCCGACCTGGGTGGAATCTGGGACGTGGACGGCGCCTACACCTTTCATGCCTTGGAAAATCACGATGTTTCCAGGGCGTGCCTGGTGGACACGGACTTTACTGACAAGGCCCTTGCCAGGGCCGAGAAATTTTCCTCACTGCAAACCATCAAGGATAATTTCGGCAGGCCTCAAACCCTGAAAAAAATCGGCCAGGTGGACGCGGTGTTTTTGTTTGACGTGCTCTTGCATCAGGTTAACCCCAACTGGGATGAAATCCTGGAAATGTACGCCCAAATTTGTTCCTGTTTTGTCATCTTCAACCAGCAATGGACCGGAGGCAGGAATACCGTCCGGCTCCTGGACTTGGGAGAAGAAGCCTATTTCGCCAATGTGCCCCACAACCCGGAGCACCCCAACTATGCCGGACTTTTTGACAGGCTGGACCAAATTCATCCTCAACACAATAGAAAAATCAGGGATATTCATAATATTTGGCAATGGGGCATTACAGACACGGACCTCATTGTGAAAATGAAGGAGTTAGGCTATGCCTTGCATTATTTCAAAAATTGCGGGCATTTCAAAAATCTTGATAATTTTCAGAACCATGCGTTCGTTTTTTCGAAATAACTTCACTGCCATGGGACCATTGGAATCCGCTAATAAACTAAAATCCCAGGGACGCATGCCCCAGGCCCTCCACTTGCTGGAAAACGCTGACATCCAGGAATCGGAACAGGGGCCCGCCCTGGCCGCCCTGGCGGAAATGTATCTGCACGCGGGAAATCCCTCCCGGACCCTGGACTGCGCGACCCAGGCTCGAAACCTGGGCCATGAGCCCCTTGCGATGCTTCATGTCCAGGCCCTGGCCAACCGCGTCCTGGGCCAAGAACAAAAATCCAGGTCATACGCGGAACAAATCCTGGCTACCGATCCCTGCCACCAGGGCGCAAAAGACCTTATGCTTTTATTGGATGGCCAGTCAATACGGCCCGAGACCCGGGAAAAAGTCCTTCGGCTTCAGGCGAAAAAATCCCCCCTCATAATTTCCATCCGGTCCCCTTCGGACAAGGAGTGCGACCCGGCCATGCGGCGCATGTGGGGAGACCATTGGGTCAAAGAGGAATTATCTATTGAATTCAGAAAGTTGGGATTGACAACTTCGGACAGGAACCCGGATATTATCCTCCAACTTTTTGGTTCTCCCCCCAAAAAGCTGCCTGAAAATACCTATAATATTGTCTGGGTATACAGCCACCCAGACATGATTAACCCCCGAAACATAAGGCCATTTGACAAGATAACCTGCGCTGCTGTAAGTTTTATAAGCAAGCTGGATTCTTTCGGCTATCTTAACAGTGAATTCATGCCCGCTTGCACATCCAAAACCCCATTCAAAGCTGAACTGATCCATGACATGATCTTTTTGGGCAATGCCCGAAGAAGCAGATCCGACGGGCGGAAAGTGGTGATGGACATGCGCACCACAAACCTGGATTTTAAGGTATGGGGCAATCTTTGGGAGCAGCTTTTACCCTCTGAGAACTATGGGGGGCTCTATTGGGATTACGAACGGCTGGAGGAATTGTACGCCAGTGCGCGGATTACACTGAACGACCACCACCCGGACATGGCTCGGGAAGGTTTTATTTCCAACAAAGTGTTTGATATCCTGGCCAGCGGCGGCTTTCTCATTTCCCAGGCCAACACAGGCCTGAAAAGTGTTTTTGGCGATTCCGTACCCCAATACGAAACACCGGACCAACTCAAAAAACTGGCCAGTTACTACCTGAATAACCCGCCTCAAAGAGAGGCGCTGATGCAGCAGGGACAGAAAATCGCCCTATCCCATACCTACCGCAAGTGCGCCGAACAATTTTTGAGCGGCCTCCGGGGATAGGCTTGACCATTCGGAACTGACCCACAAATACCCTCAACAGGGAGAATCGGAAAATCATGGCAGAACCTACTAAACCCATCGTCCAAAGATCCATCTATTCCTGGGTGTTGCCGGGCAACGTCAAATGGCACTTGCTTACTGTTTTATGCATTGTCATTACAGTCGGCGCCCGGGTAATCCCCCTGGAAATGCAAAAAAGGATCATCAACGATGCCATCGCCCTAAAAAAAATGGATGCGCTGTATATTTATTGCGGCATATACTTGGCGGCGGTACTTTTGGCGACGGGCATGAAGTTCGCCATAAACATGCTCCAGACCTGGATAGGCCAAACAGCCCTGGAACAGATGCGCAAGGGCCTTTACCACCATATCCTTACCCTTCCCATGAGTTTTTTCCGCAAAACCCCGCCGGGCATGGTGGTTACCTCCCTGGTTACCGAACTGGTTTCCTCCGGCGACTTCATAGGGTCGGCGATTGCCATTCCCGTGACCAACGTTCTGACCCTCATTGCCTTTGCCGTATACCTGTTCATGCTCAACCCCCTGTTAGCCATCATCTCCCTGAGCATATACCCGGTGGTCCTGTTTCTGGTGCCCCTGCTTCAAAAAAAGGTAAACACCGCCAACAGAATGCGGGTGGACGCCACCCGGGACCTTTCCAGCAAGATTACGGAAACCGTGACAGGCATCCACGAAATCCATGGAAACGGGTCCTATGAAATCGAAAACAAAAGATACAACGCCATAGTGGACAGGCTGTTCAAAATTCGTATTGTGTGGACCATCTACAAACAAACAGTCAACATTGTGAACAACTTCTTCACCAACATGAGCCCCTTCCTCATCTTCCTGTTGGGCGGCTATCTTGCCATGTCCGGAAAGCTGGAACTGGGCGCCCTGGTGGCTTTTTTATCGGCCCAGGAAAAACTCTACGACCCCTGGAAGGAACTCATCGCCTTTTACCAAGTCTACCAGGACGCCATTGTCCGGTATCAAAAAACCATGAGCTATTTTGAGACCATGCCCGAGCATGATATTTTGCCTGCTGACGGCAGGGCGCCTTATAAACTGCAAGGAGGCATCAAGGCCGAAAACCTGTCCTTTGTCACCGAGGAGGGCATCCGCCTCATCGACCGCATCAACCTGGAACTCAAGCACGGGGAACACCTGGCCCTGGTGGGCTTTTCCGGTTCAGGCAAAAGCACCCTGGCTATGTGCCTGGCTCAACTTTACAAATATACCGGCGGCAAGGCCACCCTGGACGGTAAAGACATATCCTTGCTGTCCAAAGCTGATATTGTCAACAATGTGGGTTTGGTGTCCCAGTCCCCATTCATATTTGACGGCACCATCCGAGAAAATGTCATCTATTCCTGCGAGGCGGTGACCAATGTCGGCGGACACATGGAAACCATGCCCACACTGGACCAGATTATCAACGTGCTGCAACAAACAGGCGTCTTTGTGGACGTGCTCCGGTTCGGCCTCAACACCATGGTGGCGCCCAACCAATACCCGGAACTGGTTTCCAAGCTGGTTCAGGTACGCAGGAAATTCAAGGAAGGCTTTGGGGATGTCCTGGACGATTATGTGGAGTTCTTCCATATAGACCGCTACCTGTACCATTCCAGCACCCTGGAAAATCTCATATTCGGTGCACCCAATAAAGACTCCCTCACTGAAGACGGCCTGGAGGAAAACGAGTACTTTTATCAATTCCTCCAGGAGGCAGACATTTTCCGGCCCCTGGCCAGCCTGGGAGAAGAACTGGCAAGCCAGACCGTAGATATTTTGGGCAATGTGCCCGGAGACAGGGTGTTTTTTGAACTCAGCCCCATATTCCCCCTGGAACTCCCTGCTTATAAGGAACTCCTGGAAAGAACCAAAAAGCTCCGCCTTCACGAAATGGACCTGAAAGACCAATGGATGTTCCTCAAACTGGGCCTGCGCTACATACCGGGCAAACACAAAATGGTTTCCCTCCCGGGCATGATGGAAGACCTGATCCTGGAAGGCCGGGCCATGTTCAAGGATAAAATCATCGAGGACGACCAGCAAGCAGTATCCTTTTTCCAGGAAGACCAATACATCTATTCCCAGACAATCCTGAACAACATCCTGTTTGGAAAAACAACCACCTCACGGCCCGAGGTGCAGGATAAAATCAACCAAAGCATTATCCGCTTCCTGGTGGAGGAGGACCTCCTGGAAACCATTGTGGAAATCGGCATGGAATTCAGGGTGGGAACCCGCGGAGAGAACATGTCCGGCGGACAACGGCAAAAGATCGCCATCGCCAGGACTTTTTTAAAGGCGCCGCCTGTTCTCATCATGGACGAAGCCACCTCCGCCCTTGACAACAAGTCTCAGAGCCGCATACAAAATCAGATAGAACATCGGTGGAAAGGGCGTAGCACCCTTATCGCCGTGGTTCATCGCCTGGACATTGCCGTCAATTATGATAAGATAGCAGTTATGAAGGCTGGCAATATTGTGGAAATGGGAACCTATAAAGAACTCATGGACAAGAAAGGGATGCTGTATGAGCTTGCACACGGACGGCAAAAATAGTGAAATCAGGTGCCAGGACTCGGCAGGCCTGACCTGTGAGTTCTCCCAAAACCTGGATATCCTCAGGCAGGTGGACATGTTTTCGGCCCTGCCCATAGAAAGTTTAAAGGTCTTTGCGCTTATGAGTTCCCGGGAAAAATACAAGGCCGGGGACCTTCTTTTCCAGCAGGGCGAAGACGACGGCCAGGCGTTTTACATCTTTTCAGGTCAGGCTGAACTGATTTATGAAGAGGATGGAAAGGAAGAAATTATCCGCAATGTGTCCGCAGGAGAGATGGTGGGAGCCATGGCCATTTTGGGAGAAGTGCCCAGGCTGTTTTCCCTCCGCGCTCTCACTGCCATGGAATGCTTTTTAATGGAAAGGGATAAATTTCGCTCCACCCTGGAACAGTTCCCCGATATCATGCCAAAAATCATCAAAACACTTATCCAAAAAATCCATGCCCGCGAAAGGAATTTCATCGCAAACAGGAATCCGGCTTGTGAGGCGTGCAGGAGCAATTTGGGCGTCATATTCGCCTGAACCCCTTACCCGGTATAGAGGCCCAGCTCATGACGGTCGGTGAAATCAAGGTCACGCTTAAAAACAAACTGGCTGAACTGGATAAACTGCACAGCCGTGTGGAGGAATTCCTTAAGGCCCAAGGCAGCCCGCAAAAGGTGCTGTTCCAACTCAAGCTGGCCCTGGAGGAGGTTTTTGTCAATATTGTCAATCACGGGTATGACGACGACAAGGAACACGATATCCAACTGACCCTCTCCTACGAACCGCCCGAACTGACCCTGATTGTGGAAGACGACGGCGTGGCTTTTGACCCCGTCCACAAAGAAAACCCGGATCTTTCCCAACCCCTGTCCTGCCGGGCGCCCGGGGGCTTGGGCGTCTTTCTGGTAAAATGGTGCTGTGACTTAAAATACCGGCGGGACCATGGAAAGAATATCCTCACCATTAAAAAGAACATTACGCACGATCATGACCAAACCAGCACTGGTGACAAATAAATCAGAAGAAATGAGGAAAATATGGACATCATAGAAGAAAAAAACAACGACATAGCCGTGTTCAAGCTAAACGGAAGCCTGGACTCAAACACCTCTCCGGCCTTTGAGGAAAAAGTGGTTGCCGCTATTACGGACGGTGTCGCCAAAATCATCGTGGACTTCGCCGGTCTGGACTACATTTCCAGCGCAGGCCTGAGAGTGCTCAACCTGGCTTCGGTCAAGCTCAAACCAGCCAACGGCAATCTGGTCCTTTGCGCCTTGCAGGACTATGTGCGCGAAGTCTTTGAGATTGCGGGCTTTGACCAGTTCCTGCCCATCGTCTCAAGCATGGACGAAGCCGTGATCAAACTCAGCTAAGGCCGATAAGGCCCCGCCTGCCCAACTCGCGGATAAACTGGGTCACGGAGGTCTCCGCCTCCTTGGGATGAAGACGGTATTGCTCGGCAAAGATTTTTACCAGACGCCCCACGGTTCTTTTGCCGTCTATCATATCCCATGTGGCCGTACCCAAGGTATCCAGTTGAAGCCTTTTTGTGTAGACCGGCGGGGCCTTGCGCCCGATCCCCTTCATGATCTTCGCCACAAACGGCCTGACTGTGGCCGGGTATTCCAAAATCAAATCCCCTGATTCCAAACGCGTCTCCACCACATCCCGGTTCTTCACCGGCACATAGGCAAACGCGTCTTCCCGGGAACTGACGGAATTGTTTCTCCCTTTTTCCAATGCTCCGGCCTTTGCCTTTTTTACTGAGTCAGACGATTTCATAATGTGTGCAAACCTGCTCAAAAAGATCCGGATCAGGAGCTTTCCCCTCCAAAATTACCGCCAAAATCCGATTTTGCTCCTCCATATGCCACACCCTCGCCATGGTGCAGGAAGGTTTGGGACTCATACGGGCCATTAAACCCTTGAACCCGGGCCCGGGCGCCCGAAAATATCCCACCGCCTCGCACCCCAGGTAAGAGCTTGTAAAGGGCTCCTCTTCCCATTCGGGAAAGGTGGCTCTGGCAAAGCCGGCCAATCCATTCCGGGTCAAAAGCACGGAAGCCGGGCTGTATCGGTATAAATACAATTTACGGGATTCACCGACAAAGGACAGACTAAACTTTCCGGCAAGAAAGGCGTGGGAAACCAACTCAAACCGCCCGGGAACCAGGGCCTTAATATCAAACAGGGACCACGGAACAAGTCCGTCGTCCACATGATCCCTAAAACTCTCCAAAACCCGGGCAGGCACGGCCCCGTCCTTGAAAAACTGCAATATGGTCGCCCTGCCGCATTGGGGGCAATGAATAAGCACGCCCTTGGCGCCGGTATCGCTTCCCTGCCACGAAAAACCGCTGGCGTCAAAGTCACCCAAATGCCGCCCCCACCTGTCAGGCAGGGGGCATGGCTCCAGGGTCCGGGACAATTTTTTCTTGTGCATGGAAGCCAGGTTCTTCAACTGCGCCTCATGGGAAAAATGGCCCTTCACCGGCCCCCATTTCACTTCCATCACAGGACCGTCCCTGTCCTCCAGGACCAGATATCTTTGGCCCACCTCAACAGGCTGCCACGATTTAGGGCACAAAAAACGGACATGATTCCAGGCTACCTGGGCCCAATTTTTAGGGATCTCGGTCACAGTTCCTCAGCGCGGGAGCAACTGGTCCCAGTTCACCTTGCCCTGGCGCACCTGTTTTTCACCATCCCGGGACTTCATGGATTCCCGCCAGCACTTCCGTTCGTTGTCCACAAGGTTGGTCATGGTCAATTTGATCACGTTACCCAGGCGCTGCTCCTCGTCCTTGGCATTATGCTGGATCTTCAAGGTTATCCGGTTATTCTGGTCGTCAAAAAAAATCCATTTCCATGCGATGAAAACCCGGAACGAATCCCCCTTGTACTCGTTGGGATTGCCGAACTGTTTCTTGCATTGCTCCAACAGCTTGTCAAAAAATTGTTTGCTCGAATCCTCGTATTTAAACTCGACATGAACGATCCTTCCAGGATCAGCGCACACCCCGTATTGCATGCTGCCAGTCTTGAATCCATTGGAGACTTTAACCTGAACCTCTTCGCACATTCCGTTTTCATAAACAGCCATGGCCGTCCCGGGAATTATCTGGTTTTGGTACGAAGAAACATTCTGTCCCAAAGTAAAACCGCCTATCTGGATAGGCGCCTTGGCATGGCTTGCTTGGGGCAACAAAAGCAACAACAGGGCAAAAGCCAGCATATGATATTTTTTCATGGTTTCCTGTCCTGACTCACTAATAGGTTGAATGTTCTCTTTGGTATATCAGACCTGGGCCGAGCAATCAAGATTTCCCCACAAATGGTAGCAAATCCCGTTCCAATTTGATCAAATGGAAAAAATGAGGCACCCGACAACTATCTTGTAGCAGTTTGTATGAAAATATATGGGCTGAAGAAGGACATTAGGTTTGTAACATTTTGCAGCCTATCCCCCTTTTTGTCACTCGGATTGAAACATGGCTCTGCCCACCAAGTCGCCATTCAAAGGCTGTCCTCAAAAAAGCAGGGCTTCGGGAGATAAGGCTCCATGACACGAGACACACATATGCCAGTCTCTTGCTAAGTGACAGAGCCAATCTGACGTATGTAAAAGAGCAGTTGGGACATAGTTCAATTCAGATGACTGTGGATGTGTATGGCCACCTGATTCCGGGCTCCAATCGGGAGTCTGTGAACCGGTTGGATGATCCAGATTTTGGCACCCAAGTGACACCCAGGTGGCACACTGAAAACACAAATGCCACGCAACCTATTAAAATTGCAGGGCATTCTGTATGTGTGGCGCCGAAGGCCGGACTTGAACCGGCACGACCGTAGGTCACTACCCCCTCAAGGCGAAAAGGCAATGATTTCAGTAGGTTATAGTATACTATAACAGAAAAGTTTCCAAAAATATTCCATAGGGTTAGCACCAAAATGATACTAGGGACAATGTCAGTAAAAATGGAGATATATTATACATGGCCATGTCCATAATTTGACCAGTATGGGCACTACCTCTCAACGGTAGTGAATAGAACGCAAATTCTAATTTATCGCCATTCAAAGACCAAGACATTTTAGTACCCTTGCTAATACTGGACTGGATGGAATATTTTTCTAAAAAGTGACCAACTTGTTGCCTCTGTCAGCCACTACCTCAAGGAGGTAATTAACACCTCACATATCAGATTTTCTCGTTTTAAAATAGCGAGTTAGTTATAATGGCTTTTCACTACTCCCGAAAGGTAAAGCCACTAACCTCTGACTGTGACCAAGCCCGAATTTAACATCATTCAGCTATCCCAAAAAGGCGCGCATCCGGTCCATGGCATCCATGGCATCGTCCATATCCACTGTGTTGTAGCGATCGAACATCTCCCGAGTGGAATGGCCAGTAATCTTCATGATCACCGATTCAGGCACCCCGGCCTTGCGCATGTTCGTGTTAAAGGTATGGCGCAAGTCGTGGAATGTGAACCCGTTCCGTGTATTCCTGCCATAGGGGATGCCTGCCCTCTTGGCCGCGCTGCGAAGTGCATTCCGGATATTGAGAACGGGTTCTCCCCTGGACACGAACACGGTGTTGTCGTGAATGGACCGGGGAAGTTGGGAAAGCAGATGGGCAAGCTCCTCACAAATTGGGATCAACCGAGGCTCCTTGTCCTTGGTGTCCTGGCTCTCCAAATGAATGAGCCGCCTTTTCAGATCCACCTTATCCCAGGTCAAAGGCAAAATCTCCCCCCGCCGCATCCCTGTATAGTAAGCGGTACCCACTATGGCCGCAACATGGGGAGAAAGCTCCGCCATCAGGTCGTGAAATTCCTGGCGAGAAAGAATCCGGCTTCGGGCATTACCATTCTTCTTCAGGATTTTCTTGACCCTTCTAAAGGTTAATACCGCTTCGCCGCCTACAATGTCGTTGTCATAAGCCTTATTCACCATGGACCTGACTGTCCCTATTTGCTGGTCAACATAAGCCGGGGCATGTCCTTTGGCCAGGCCCAGAGCCTGATAATTTTCCAGGTCAATAGGTTTAAGGCTTTTGATAGGCCGATCGCCCAATTCGCCATTGAATGTTCGAATATTCAGTTCAATACGCGAATAGGCCGCTAACGATTTGGTCCTGGGCAAGGCCAAATACCAAACTGACAGTCTCTGGAAGGTCATTGTCTCATCAACCTTCTGTTCAAACACTGCCGGGGTCTCCCTTTTTTGAGTCATTCGCTTGCTATGCGCTGCCTGGGCTTCCTTCAAGGACTTGCCAATTTTCTCCCGTTTGCCCTTGCCGTCCGGAAGAATATAGGAAATCCAGTAGCTTATTCGCCGTGAATTCTTGGCTTTGATTAAATCTTCACCGCAGCCTTTACACTGCCGATTTTTAGTGGCCTGTTTCCTGTGACAGACCGGGCATTCCTGCATGATTGACATTTACAACCTCCTTGTTGCTTGTTTTTAGTTCTCCCCAGATGGGGCCTATTGCCATAAACATCGAACCTCACCTCCTTTCGTCCGGGCTCTATTCACCCATGATAAAACCATCACAATGCTACATTTATATATGGGTGGGCCGAAACACCTCTTCCAGCCCATCCCGGCCTTGCTGATCAAACCAATGGCCGTATATATCCACAGTAATGGAAAAGGAACTGTGCCCCAGTTGCTTTTGAACATAAGCCGGACTCTGATGAGCCATGAGCAGGGTTGTGGCATAGGTATGCCTGAGATCATGCGGATTTCTTGGCCTCAGGCCCACTTCGCGGCAAACCTTTTTCATGAGGCACTGAATCTTTCGCCGGCTATAAGGCCATCTCCCCTTTTCTCCCGGGTCCGGAAACAGCAGGTCAAGGCCTAAAAAGTTGGCTCTTCCATAGGGATCCTCGTTTACCCTAATGGCTTTTGCCAGCCCTTCCGTTCCTTTTCCGATTGAGACATTTTTCCGCTGATTGTTTTTCGATACGTAGACAGCCCACATGTGACGAGAATCGCGACGGATACGAACGCCTCTTGGCACCTTATATGTGGGCCCGTATTTTTCTTCCTTAAAAGGATACTTGCGCCAGGGCATGAGTCCTTCCCCTATTGATCGCTTTATCGAAACTTGGCCAAAGCGTTGCTTATAATCATTTCAAGATCCATTGGCTGTCGGCTTTCTTCACGGCGGAAATTGGCTTTTATCCAGGACTCAAATTCGTCGGGATCCACCCGAATAGTCCTTCCGATCCTGTAATGCGGCATTCCTTCCTTGGCATACTTCCTTAATGAGTTGATGGAAATAGACGTTATTTCAGCGAGTTCCTTAAGTTTAACCAAACGCATGACTACCTCCTGGATAAAGAAAACAAGAGACTTTCGAACTTTTTAGAGGTGCCGCGGGCGAATTCAGACATACGAGATCCAAGCAGTGTCCGTATAATATACCCAGAAACACTGAAAAACAATATGCAACCTACAAAGTAAAGTGGAATTATGCTTTGCCTCCGAGGGAGCTATTTTAGGAGATCTTTTCCAAATGCAGCCCATTACATTTAAGCCCAGCGGACAAGAATTTCCCTGCAAATCTGACTCATAGGTTTTGTCTTTAGTATCATCGCCTTATGCCACCGCATTTTATAACCAAAGGATAACCAGTAAAAATGAATTTGAATTGTGTAGTAAACTGATGTTACTCGGTAAAGAGTCATATTGAAGCCTTCGTCGTAGGAGGAAAAGGCAGATCCTATGCAGCAATATCAAGGTTTTTCAGTGTATGGTGCTTCATAGGAAGTCCAACAAAAGCCCTTGACAAAGTCCCCATCCCAATATATATTTCCACGCTCATTGTAATGCTTGTTATTGAGTTCCCCCAATCGGGGATATCATACCGATTTGTCTTCCGGTATACGCTGGAGATGTAATCGAGGAGGCGGAGCTATGCCCCGAGCTTC
>JAEINP010000009.1 GCA_016342355.1 Desulfatibacillum sp. | reverse complement strand
ATAGAACAAATGTCCCATATTGACACATGCCAAGCAAAATTGCATCCTGAAGGTTCCGCCCAATCCAGGGCGGTCAAACCAACGGGAGGTGTGTGTATGACGGGCAACATTTACACTGACCAGAAGTGCCCGGTATGTAACGGGAAAATGGTCAACGATGCAAATAGGCGCGGGTGCTTTTGCAAGAAGCACCCCAAAGTGGTCGCTACCGAGCGTTTCAGAGTTTCCTTTGGCCGGGACATTATGAAGCGATTCCCGACCTACGAGCTTGCCGAAAACTTTCTAAACGGCGTCCGGTACGAGACATACCGTGGAACATTTGACAAACGGGACTACTGCGCCGGTACTCCGCTCGGGCTGGACACCCTGTCCCAAAAGTGGCTGAAAATCAAGGCAACCGAGGTCAAACCGTCCACCCTGGCTAATCTGACACGGTATATCGGCAAGGCCGTTGCCAAATTCGGGAACGCAAATATTAAAGAGATCCAGGCCATTGACCTTGAATATTTTTTAAAGGTCCACCTGTCAGAGGCCGGGCTGTCCTCAAAGAGCAGGCACGACTGCAAATCCTGCCTAAACCAATTTTTCACTTGGCTGGTGGCCACCAAAACCATTAGGCAAGACGAATGTCCGGCCCTGCCCGAAATGAGTTTCGAATTGGGCTGGCGGAATATCGTGAACAAGGAGACCCAACAGGCTATCTTGGAGGAAATAGAACGCATAACGCCGCACAACCCACGCATCCACTTGGCCTTTTTATTCATGACCACCTATGTGGACCTTCGCCCTGTGGATATCCGAAATATCAAAGAGCGTGACGTGGATCTGAACAGCGGTCGGCTTACCATACCAAGGGCGTCCAAGAATAGGGGCCGGTCCAAGCACATCCCTTTGTTACAGGAGGATATTGACGCTATCAAGGCCATGCCAAAGGGCTTTCCCGACCAGCACCTTTTCCGCCACGAAGAAAGTGAGTTCCACGGGGCCAAGGTGGGGCATGGTTTTGGGCTGCGCATTCTCTACAAGTGGTGGAAAAAGGCCTGCGCCAACCTCAAAATCTATGACGTTGATCTTTATGGAGGGTGTCGCCATTCGTCCGTGACCGCTATGGGTGAGCATGCCACCCCGGAAGATATCAAGAAGGCGACTGAGCATTCCACCAATACCGCTTTTAGCCGGTATTTCCAGCCGGATATGGAAACAAAAAAGGAAATTTTCAGGCTGGCCCGTGGTGTCAAACATGTGTCAAACATTTACGGCCCGGGTCAAAAGACCAAGGCCGTGAAATGATTAACAATTTATGGCGGGAGCGACGAGACTTGAACTCGCGACCTCCGGCTTGACAGGCCGGCGTTCTAACCAAAGCTGAACTACGCCCCCGTGGTAGGCGGAACAGGGCTTGAACCTGTGACCCCCGGCTTGTAAGGCCGGTGCTCTCCCAACTGAGCTACCCGCCCGAGCATTGAAAGCTACTAAACCGGGTTTCTTTGTTGCTGTTTCGATCCAGGTGAAACCCTCGCTAAAGGCGTGTGTTAAGTATCAATTCCGCCTTGGTCTGTCAAGCAATTAAATAACCCGGCAGCACTTTTTTTTTCACTTTGTTGGAGCCTTTTTTCTTCTTGCAGCAGAGCCTGTGCTAAGTACCACAAAGGCTTAGTTTATCTGCATTTCAGGCTGATTTTTAACCCCGTTGGGCATGACGCATCCTATGGGGATTTCTTCCTCTTCCTTGAACAGGGTTTCCCCCTCCTTGAGGATGAGGGCATGTTCCAGGACCTGGTCCATATGGCCAACGGGAAATACCTTTACAGCCTTCAAAACCCGGGCCGGAATATCAGCCAGATCCTTCTCGTTTTCCTCCGGGATCAGGATGGCCTTGATGCCTGCCCGGTGGGCCGCCAGGATTTTCTCCTTGAGTCCGCCTATGGGCAAAATCCGGCCCCTGAGGGTGATCTCTCCGGTCATGGCCAGGTCGCGTCTTACCTTCCTGCCCGTAAGTGCACTCACGATGGAGGTGCACATGGTGATCCCGGCGCTGGGGCCGTCCTTGGGGATGGCGCCTTCCGGGATATGGATATGGATATCCAGTTTTTTGTGGAATTCCGAATCAATTCCCAACCTGGGCGTACGGGACCGCATGTAGCTGACAGCAGCCCGGGCAGACTCCTTCATGACGTCGCCCAGCTTCCCGGTAACAATGAGTTCTCCCTTGCCCGGCATGGTGACGGTTTCGACGGAGAGGATCTCGCCGCCCACCTGGGTCCAGGCCAAGCCTGTGACCAAGCCTATGCGGTCTTCCTCTTCGATCTGTCCGTGTCTGAACCTCTCCGGCCCCAAGTGTTTGAGGACGCTCTGGGAGGTTACACGCAACACCCCTTCGGGCTGATCCTTGACGATGATCCGGGCCACCTTGCGGCATATGGAGGCGATTTCCCGCTCCAGGTTCCGGACTCCGGCTTCCCGCGTGTACCCGCGTATGATTGTGTAGATGGCGTTGTCGGAAAACAGGACCTTTTCAGGATCCAGTCCGTTTGTTGTCAACTGCTTGGGGACCAGGAAGCCCCGGGCAATGTGGAATTTTTCCAGTTCCGTATATCCGGGTATGCGGATGATTTCCATTCTGTCCTGGAGGGGCAGGGGGATATCCGGCAATGTGTTGGCCGTGGTGATGAACATGATGTCCGAGAGGTCGCAATCCACGTCCATATAATGGTCATTAAAGGAGTAGTTCTGTTCAGGGTCCAGGACTTCCAGCAGGGCTGCCGAGGGATCTCCCCGGAAGTCCATGCTCATTTTGTCCACTTCGTCCAGGCAGAACACGGGGTTATTCACCCCCACCTTCTTAAGGGACTGGATGATCTTGCCGGGCAGTGCTCCGATATAGGTGCGCCTGTGCCCCCGGATTTCCGCTTCGTCCCGTACGCCGCCCAAAGACAGACGCACAAATTTACGGTTGGTGGCCCGGGCCACGGACTTGGCCAGGGAGGTCTTGCCCACGCCGGGAGGGCCTACCAGACACAGGATGGGACCCCGCATTTTTTTTACCAGGGCCTGGACCGCCAAATATTCCAGGATGCGTTCCTTGGGTTTTTCCAGGCCGTAATGGTCCTCATTGAGAATATTCTCTGCTTCGGTCACATCAGTACGGACCTTGGAGTGGTCGTACCAAGGCAGGGCCAGGAACCAATCCACGTAGTTTCTTACCACAGTGGCTTCGGCGGACATGGGACTCATGAGCTTGAGCTTCTTAAACTCCTGGCGCACTCGGTTGGCAGCCTCCTTGGGCATGCGTTTCCGTTTGATGCGCTTTTCCAGTTCGTCCATTTCCCCGGTCTGGTCGTCGTCCGCGCCCATTTCCTTGCGGATGGCCCGCATTTGTTCATTGAGGTAGTATTGCCTTTGGGTCTTTTCCATCTGGGTTTTGACCCGGCCCTTGATCTTGAATTCCATCTCATTGATGGCGATCTCGGTTTTCATGAACTGGAGAAGCAGGGTGAGCCGTTCAATGGGCGACACGGCTTCCAGAAGGCTTTGTTTATCCTCGATCTTGAACTGGAAATGAGAGGCCACGGTATCGGCCAATTGGGACGGGTCCGTGATGGCCTTGAGGCTGTTCATCAGGTCTTTGGGTATATTTTTATTGACCTTGGTGTAGGACTTGAAAGTCTGGAGAATGGTCCGCACCATGGCCTCGGCTTCGGTTCCCGAGACTTCGGGTTCCACCAATGGTTCCACTTCCACCCTGAAATGGCTTTCCGAGCGGAGGAAATCCCGGATAACAGCACGGGACTTGCCTTCCACCAGAGCCTTTACGGTTCCGTCGGGTAGGCGCAGCAATTGGAGGACCGTGCCAATGGTTCCTATGACGTTCACGTCTTTTTCGGCAGGATTATCCACGGAAGCGCTTTTCTGAGTCACAAGGAAAACGCTTTTATCCTTGGCCATGGCTTCGGACAAGGCGTTGATGGATTGGTCCCGACCCACGAAAAGGGGCACCACCATATGAGGGAACACAACGATGTCCCTTAGGGGCAATAGGGGAAGATTCATGCGGGGCACTCCTTCATCTTCCTGGCTCTTTTTGAGCTTGGATATGCTGAACATATATTTATTCCGTCAGTGATGTCAGGCTTTCTTTTTACTGGGTTCGAAAAGAAGGATGGGGTCTTCGTTATGAATAACCACCTCTTCACCAATGACACATTCCTTGACATTATCCATGGAAGGGATTTCGAACATGATATCCAGCATGGCCTTTTCCACGATGGCACGCAGGCCCCTGGCGCCCGACTTACGATCCAAGGCTCCCTTGGCAATGGCGGAAAGGGCGCTGTCGGTAAACCGGAGTTTAACCCCTTCCATTTCAAAGAGTTTCTGGAATTGTTTGACCAAAGCGTTTTTGGGCTCTGTCAAAATTCTGACAAGGCTGCTTTCTCCCAACTCGCCCAAAGAGGCGATGACGGGCAGCCTGCCCACAAATTCGGGAATAAGTCCAAACTTCAACAGGTCTTCCGGCCGGGTTTGGATGAGCAAATCCCCGATTTTCATGTCTGTGTTGCTTTGGATTTTGGCGCCAAAGCCCATGACTTTTTCCCCGTGGCGGCGTTGAATGATTTCCGCCAATCCGTTGAAAGCGCCGCCGCAGATGAACAGGATATTGGAGGTATCCACCTTGACAAAATCCTGTTGGGGATGTTTGCGCCCTCCCTTGGGAGGCACACTGGCCGTGGTGCCTTCCACGATTTTCAACAAAGCCTGCTGGACCCCCTCGCCGGAAACGTCCCGGGTGATGGAGGGATTGTCGGACTTGCGGGCGATCTTGTCGATTTCGTCAATGTACACAATGCCCCGTTTGGCCCGTTCCACGTCATAGTCGGCGTTCTGGAGCAGGGCGAGGATGATGTTTTCCACGTCCTCGCCCACGTATCCGGCCTCGGTAAGGGCTGTGGCGTCGGCAATGGTAAAAGGCACGTCCAGGAATCTGGCCAGGGTTTGGGCCAGGAGGGTTTTGCCGCTTCCTGTGGGGCCGATGAGCAAAACGTTGCTCTTCTGGATATCCACATCCTTGGAGTCAAAGGCGGTATCAAGGCGTTTGTAGTGGTTATAGACCGCTACGGAAAGAACTTTTTTGGCATGGTCTTGCTCGATGACATATTCATCCAGCAGGGCCTTGATTTCCTTGGGGTTGGGGATGTCCTGCACTTCGGAATCCACGGTCCCTTTTTCGGTTTCCTCGGCAATGATCTCGTTGCACAACTCAATGCACTCATCGCAGATATACACAGCGGGACCAGCAATGAGTTTTTTCACCTCATCCTGGTTTTTACCGCAAAAGGAGCAGCGCAGATGGTCCGAGGACTCGCCTTTTTTGCTCATGTTTTTCTAATCTCCAATAAGTTTTTTTCGTAATTTCCGATGTTTTTAGACTTCGGAAAATTCTAAATTTTAGTATAGCCATGCTTTGGCTTCTTGGCAAGAAGACCAAGAAGAAAATCCACAATAATGAATCATGCAATCCTGGCGCCAATCCCCGCTCAAGACAGGGATTGGTCCCAATTAAATCCCGATGCTCATTTTGCTTCCAGGGAGGCCAGGTCATCCCGGTTCTGGAACACATGGTCGATAAGACCGTATTCCCGGGCTTCCGTGGCGCTCATGAAATAGTCCCGATCCGTATCATTCTGGAGTTGCTCCAGGGGTTTGCCCGTATGGTTTGCCAGGATTTGGTTAAGGGTTTCCTTCATGCGAAGGATTTCCTTGGCCTGGATGGCAATATCGGAGGCCTGCCCCTGAAAACCGCCCATGGGCTGGTGGATCAATATGCGGGAGTTGGGCAGGGAATAGCGTTTGCCCTTGTTGCCCGCTGCCAGGAGTACGGCGCCCATGCTGGCTGCCTGGCCAATACACACCGTGGCGATTTCCGGTTTGATGTAGGCCATGGCATCATAAATGGCCATGCCTGCGGTCACACTTCCCCCGGGGGAGTTGATATAGAAATTGATGTCCTTGTCCGGGTCGTCCGATTCCAGGAACAGCAATTGGGCGATCATGACATTGGCCACTTGGTCATTGATCTCCGAGCCCAAAAAGATGATCCTGTCTTTGAGCAAACGGGAGTAAATATCGTACATTCTCTCCCCTCTGCTGCTTTGCTCTATAACATAAGGTATGGTGGTCATGGATCCTCCTTTATGAGTTGACCTGGGAAAAAACAGTTTCGGAAGAGAAGATAGAAACGAAAAACGATTTCGTCAAGCGGGAGTGGCAGGCCCGGAGCCAGGGGTCCGGATATCCGGGCCTGCCATATGGGGACGGATCTTGCTATGATTATTCTTCTTCTTTTTGAAGTTCGAGCTCAACCTCTTTGATTTCATTGAGGTTTTTCACGTACTTCAGGGCTTCCTTCTGCAAAAGGGTATGCCTGAGCATGCTCATTTGCTCGGCATCGGAAGCATAATATTTTTTCACCATTTCAAAAGGTTGACGCAGGGATTCGGCCATGCCTTTGAAAGCGGCGTCCAACTCCTCTTCCGGGAGTTCAACCTTTTCCTGCTCCACAATTTTGTCCAGCAAAAGATAACGGCGCACCTGCTGCTCAGCAGGCTCGCGATATCTTGATTCCAATTCTTCCTTGGTGGTTCCTGTGTCTTCAATGGTCATGTCCCGGTAGGAAAGGGCTCTTTCCGATTCCGAAACCATGCCGGAAACTTCATGGGTGATCAGGGTTTCAGGCACTTCGAACTCCACCCTGCCCAAAAGGGCCTGGTAAACCTGCTCGTCTGTTTCCTGCTCAGCCCGGCGGTCATATCCCTGCTGGAGATGGTCCCGGATGGAGTTCCTCAGCTGCTCCATGGACGTGTATTCACCCAGGTCCCTGGCAAAGTCGTCGTCCAGTTCAGGCAGGATCTGTTTACGGATTTCCTTGAGCATCACATGGAATTTTACATGTTTGCCAGCCAGTTCCTTGTTGAAATATTCCTCGGGAAAGGTGACCTCAAAATCCTTTTCCTCACCCCGTTTCATGCCCACAACCTGGTCGTCGAAGTCCTTTAGAATGCGGCCGGTGCCCACTTCCATGGTAAAGTTTTCGGTAAAACGCAGTTCATCGGGCTGGCCGTCCGGGCAGATGCCTTCGTAGTCCACCAGCACAAAGTCCTCTTCCTTGGCGGGCCTGTCTTCCTCATCGGTCTCCAGGCTGGCCATATTCTTGCGGATCATGGAAATTTGTGTGTCGATTTCCTGGTCTGTGGCCTTGTACATGTTTTTGGACAATTCAATGCCCTTGAGATCCAGGTCAGGCAGTTCCGGGAAGATTTCCACGGTGGCGTCGTAAGCATAAACAGCGTCCGGAACAATGGGGGGCGGAGTGATATCCGGGGGGCCCACGATTTTCAGCTCAGTCTGGAGGATGGCATCCCTAAAGGAGTCGCTGATGATTTCGCCGGAAACATCGGCTTCCACGTCCGTTTTATACAAACGCTCCAAAACGGATTTGGGGGTTTTTCCGGGGCGGAAGCCCTTGACCTTGGCCTTTTTCTTCAGCTCGGCATAGCTGGAGTCCAGGGCTTTTTTCACTTCCTCGGCAGGAACCTCCACATGGAGGACCTTTTTGACTGAACTCAGGTCTTCAACTGTTACTTGCATAATGATCCTTTCCTTGGGCCGGCATGAAAAAAACCGGCAACCGCCTATAAACCAAAAAATAAATGCCGCCCCGGGGGCCGGCAAGATCCTGATTGCATGGTTGGTGCGAGGGGGGAGACTTGAACTCCCACTCTGTTTCCAGAACTGGATCCTAAGTCCAGCGCGTCTACCAGTTCCGCCACTCTCGCACATCGGGGGCCGGACCAAAGCTTGACTTGGACCTGCCAACGCGTTTAGTTAAAAGTGCCTGTTTTGGCATGGAATCGGTGCGAACCATCCCATACGAGATAGCACAATCAGAAAATGTTAATACCATTCGGGACAGAGTGTCAAGCATAAACAGGCGTATACAAGGCCCCCTGTCCCGCCATAAAGCCCGTCCTCCCAGGATGACAGGCTGAGGAACTATGCCCAGTGAAGATTAAAACCTGCCGTTTTTCACCACATCCCCGGCCTGACGCCCTTTTGGGGAGGGAAACAGCTTCCCCGGTCGTCAATCGCGTGGCAACAGGCTATATTTTTGTCAAAAAAAATCGGCCCCGGTCAATAATTTTTTTTCTTTTGGCTGCTTGTATCCTGGTGTTCGGCCTTTCAGCTCATGCCGGACAGGACCCTTTGGTGGTCCTGGACCCCGGACACGGAGGCCAGGACCCCGGCGCTCTGCTCCCCGGAGACACCCGGGAAAGCCAAACCACCCTGTCCCTGGCAAATAAAATATACGCCCTTTTGGATGCCCAAGGGGGATGCCGGGTGATCCTCACACGGGACGGGGACTATGGCCTGCCCCTCCATGAACGGGCAGGGATGGCCGCCCACAATCAAGCCCGAATTTTTATCAGCCTCCATGCCGGATCAGGCTGGGGAAACCAAGGTTCTCCAAAGGTTCTGATTGCTTATTATGAGGCCCGTATCCCGGCATTGACTGAACAGAGCCGGGAAAACCAGGAATCCAGGGCGCTGACAGCCAGGTCCTGGGAGTCCGTTGCCAGTTCCCAAAAAGCCGGAAGCCACAAGCTGTCCGCCATCCTTCGTGAGGAATTGGGAAAGAGCCAGGGCGCGGACAGGGTGCGTACCGGGGGGTATCCCTTTGCCGTGCTCGCCGGGGCGGATGCTCCCGCCGTGCTGTTGGACTTCACGGGCGCCATGCCGGATTCCCCGAGCCAGGAGGCCCTGTTGGACAAACTGGCTAGGGACATTGCCCGGTCCATTGTCCGTTTTTTAAAAACCTGATTCCGGATTCCTAAAAAACCGAAGTCCTTTTGGCCCTGCTTCTCTCAATGCACGGTTTATCCTAATCCTTCCTGAAAACCAGTGTCAGGTACTGGGTAAAAGCATCCGGAGGGCTGAAATAGGGATTCACCTTTTTGGCCTGTGGCAGGATGGTCCCGTAAAAATATTCAAACATCCCTCCGTCGTTGGCGTTCACCGAACCCGCGTTGCTTTGGTTGTTCAACAGGGCTCTTCGGCTGGCGATGAGTTTCATGCCTGCGGCCAAGGCCGCATCATTATAATCGTACGGGGTGAGATGGCTGCGGGCGAAGTAGATGCATTTTTCGGCTGCCTGGGCCAGGTCGGGCCGAATCTCCTTATAATAGCGGATTAAATCCTCCCGGGTAAGCCGACAATGGAGCCAGGGAGCGTCCATGGGCAATTGCATGGACCCGCCGCAGACTTCGTGCCAGTAATCCACAATGACAAAAAAGATTCCGCCCGGTTTCAACAAAGATTCGATTTTTTTAAGCAGGGTGCGTTCGTCAAAGTACTCGATGCACATAATGCCTGTGATGAGGTCGAAGGTTTCCCCGCCCGGGGGCTCCCAGGTCATGAAATCGTCCACCACGTATTTGTCCAGGCCATGGGGCCGGGAAGGGTCAAAGATGGTGGAAAGCAAGGGAAGGGGATACCAGTTGCCAAGCTGGGCGTTTAAAAAGTCAACGATGGCTGCCAGTTCCTTTTGCTTGGCCTTGTCCCGGGACCGGTAGGTGCGGTTCATTTCTTCCAGGAATTCAAAGGTGTTTGCGTCGGTGAATTCCTTGTCCCGCTCCAAAATGTCAATGCCCCAGGCCGTCTCGCACATGCCAGAGGCCTTTAACAGCCTGGGCTGGATTGCAGGGCCTGTGCCGATGTCCAGGGCCATTGGAAATTTTTGACGGCCCAGGAAGCATTCGTTCAACACCTCCCTGAAATAGTTGAACACCACGACCTTGTTGATAAAGAACCCGTACCCTTTGGGATAGGCGTCAGGCGTGCCGTCAAAGCATTTGTCCGCGAATTCCTGAAGGCTTTTGATGCCATAAGGCCAGGATATCTTCCGTTCAAACCAACCGGGAATGAGGTCAATCCGTTTTCCGTCCGAAGTGATGAAATGGTCCTTGAGCATAGCGGTTCTCCTTGCCGGAGCTGCCCATCGCACATGGCGCTAATGAACACGGTTTGGGGCCCAGGCTCCGGGAATATGGGGGTGTATAATCTGGCCGAAAATCTATGCAATTTTCCTGCCATCAATTAACCGGGCTTTTTGCACAATGCACTTGCCCAAAACCCAAAACCATGCTACTCAGACCCTTCAAATTGCATCGGGGCGTGGCGCAACCTGGTAGCGCGCCTGCTTTGGGAGCAGGAAGTCGGAGGTTCAAATCCTCTCGCCCCGACCAAAAACTTGATACAAATAAAGGGTTTCCTCCTGGAAACCCTTTTTTTGTTCCAGGGTGAAATCAGTCCCAAAAGGCTGATATCCTGTGGGAGGCATAAATTTTTTTTGAAATGTTTTATCCTGGGGATACAGGGCAAAATAAGTCAAGGACTTCCCTGATTTTTACAGCCAGCTCCTGCTTGGAGAATGGCTTGTGGATAAACTCCACACCCTGGTCCAAAACCCCGTGGTGGGCGATCACATTGGCGGTATAACCGGACATGAACAGGACTTTGAGGCCGGGACAGAGGGCCTGGATTTGTCTGGACAGGTCTCGGCCGTTCATATCGGGCATGATTACGTCTGTCATTAGCAGGTCAATTTCGGCAGCATGCTTGCTGGCTATGTCTATGGCTTGGCCTGGCGAACCTGCCATGAGCACGGTGTAGCCCAGTCTTTCCAGCATCGTAGCAGCCATTTTCAGGATTCTTTTTTCGTCTTCCACCAGGAGGATGGTTTCGTTACCCCTGGCATCGGGCATTGCCGGAGCGCTTGCCCCTTTTTTTACAAGACTGGATTCATGCCAGGGAAGGTATATTGTGAAAGTCGTCCCACGGCCCAACTCGCTGTATACGTTTATAAACCCATTATTTTGTTTGATGATACCATAAACGGTGGCAAGGCCTAGGCCGGTGCCCTTGTCCATTTCCTTGGTGGTGAAAAATGGCTCGAACAAATGTTCCTGCGTTTCCTTATCCATGCCGCTTCCGTTATCGTTTACGGCGATCATCACAAAGTTTCCGGGTACATAACCTGCGTGATCACGGCAATACTCTTCGTTAAGAACAACATTGCTCGTCTCGATAGTGACTTTGCCCACGCCATTGATTGCGTCTCTGGCATTGATGCAAAGGTTGGCCATTATCTGGTCCACCTGGGAAGGATCGATTTTTACTCTCCATAGATCCTTTTGGGGAAGCCAGACCAACTCAATATCCTCGCCCATGAGTCTTTTTAGCATATTCAGAACATTGTCCAGAGTCTTGTTGAGATCCAGCACTTTGGGGGCGATAGTCTGTTTGCGGGCGAAGGCCAGGAGTTGCCGGGTGAGATTGGTGGAGCGTTCCGCCGCGTTGAAAATTTCAATGAGATTCGCACGAAACGGGTTGTCGGGAGCCATGTCCTCCATGACCATTTCCGCATTGCCAAGGATGATGCTCAACATATTATTGAAATCATGGGCCACTCCGCCGGCAAGCCTTCCAACGGACTCCATCTTTTGCGCCTGGCGAAGCTGGGCTTCCAGTTTTTGCTGTTCCTTTAAATCAAGGCTAACCCCCAGCGCCGCGTACATTTTTCCGTTTTCATCCAGTAAGGGATAGGTTGAAAACAAGGCGGGAAATTTTTCTCCGGATTTCCGCACTAGGGTTATTTCGCCGGAAAAACCACTCTTGCCTTCTTTCATTTGCTGGTGTGCCTGAGCGAATTTTTTTACGTCTTCGGGCAGGTGAAGAATGGATACTGGCCTGCCCAGCACCTCTTCCCTGCTGTATCCGAAAATCTCTTCGGCGCCCGGGCTGAATTCCAATATTTTCAGATCAGGGTCCTTAGGGTCGACAATTGCATTGGTTATGATGAATGAAACGTTTTTTGCTGCCTGAAAGATGGTTCGAAGCTGTTCCTCGCTCTTTTTCAGGGCGTTCTCCGAACGCTTCCGTTTGGTAATGTCGTGGATAACTCCCGAGACATTTAAAGGATTGCCCTCCGAGTCCCTTTCCAATTCCGCGATGGAAATAATTGTTTTTCTTTTATGGGTGTTTTTTGTGATGATATCAAATTCAAGATTATATTCTTTTCCATGTTCAATCAAATCAATCAATGCCTGATGGACCCGCGCCCTTTCAGGGATGCAATTTTCCACTTCATCCGTAGTGAAGCTGTCCATTTCCAAATCAAAACCATAAATTCTTTTTGCCTCATCAGAGCCCCAAAATTCTTTTGTTTGGAGATTATATTCCCAGTTCCCCACTTTACCCAGTTTCTGCGCTTTGAGATATCTTGATTCGCTTAGTTTGAGTCTGTCCCGATTGATCTTTTTTTCAGTGATGTCGTGGTAACTGACCAGCACGCCGTTGATGGAGGGGTTGTTCAAGATGTTCAATCCCGTCAGTTCAATCCATTTATAGCTGCCATCTTTGCATCTATAGCGGTACTCAACAGTTGTTTGGGTTTTTTCTTGTTGGAGCAATTCCCGAAAATCTATTTGAATGCGTTCCAAATCATCGGGATGGACGATGGTTAGTCCATCTATTCCAATCATCTCTTCCCAATCCCAACCAAACCATTTTTTTATATTTGGACTAGTGTATGTGACAGTCCCGTCAGGGGCCAATATGGCGATAACATCCGAGATATTGGCTATCATTTCCTTGTGTTTTTCTTCGCTTATGCGCAGGGCGTCTTCGACCCGTTTGCGCTCCGTAATGTCCCGGGACTGGGCCAGCAAGCATTGTTCTCCCTCATAGGAAAGAGGTTTTGCTGAAAATTCGGAAAGATAAATTTCGCCGTTTTTTCGGCGGAAAGAGACTATTACATTTTCGGTCTTGCCGAATTTTTTCAGAAGCCCGATAAATCGATCTCTTTCCCCGGGATAGGCATACAGTTTGATGTCGGTGGGGGTCCTTCCCAAAACCTCTTCTCTTGAATAACCGGTTTGCTGGCAAAAACCATCGTTAACATAAAGATAAAGTCCATCCTCGACCCGGGTTATGGTGATGGAATCAGTTATGCTTTCAAACGTTTTCTGATACTTTATTTCGCTATCCCTCAACGCCGTTTCCGTTGTTTTTAGGGCTTCCCGAGTCCATTTTAGCGCTTGAACTTGTTTTTCCAACTCTTCATAAGTAGGTTTTGCGGACATGGTTGCATCCAAAAATTATTTAGGATTAATCGGAATAGCAAAGGCTTGTCGTGAGTTTTAATTTTGCCCTGCACAAAGATACTGACGGGATTCCGAATTCCAGATCACCGGGTTATGATAGGCCTGAAATAGGGAATACTCAGAAACTCCTTTTAAGTGAGACTTTGAAGGCCGATTTGCCCGCAAATAGTCAGTTTGTTTGTTCGTACTGGAAATGATACCAAGTTGCGTTCACAAAAGTAGATTCGAATTAGGGGGACACGACTCTTATCTCTTGAAGTAGCGATAATAGTTAATAAAATTAAGTGGTTGAGATAAAGATCGTGTCCCCCCAATTCGTGGAACTTACTCAGTTAATAGCAATTTGGTATGAGATCCGGAACAAGCAAGGACGCTAATCCCGTTCCATAAGGCATGCAAAAGATGTTCCATTATATTCCACCCGACCCGTCCTGTCAAAAGGTATAGAGCCGGTGGCTTTGTCTCTCTACAAAAAAATGTGGATTTCCAGGGTGGGAGAAGGAATAGCGGCCTCCAAGGACGAGATAGGGGGGCGCATGGGCGGCGTTGAACCTCTCCGGGTTGGAAAGGATAGAGTTGCCCTTGTCCGTCTATTTGTGAAGCGCCTAAGCCTGCCCCAGCGCCATCAGGGCCGCGCCTAAAGCGCCCACCATTCTGGGGTTGGGGGGCACATGCACGGGAAAACCCGCAGCCCGGGCCAATTTTTTAACCATGCCCGAATTTTTCGCCACGCCCCCGGTCATGACAAGTTCCGGCTCCGGGTTCATGCGTTGGATCTGGGCGGCCAGCCGGTTGACGATGGAATTGTGGATCCCATTGATGATGTCCTCCACGGGCACGGCCCGGGCCACCAGGGATATGACCTCGGACTCGGCGAAAACCGTGCACATGCTGCTGATGGTGATGTCCTGCACGGCGTTTTCAGATAAGGGACCCAGATCCTCCAGGCTCACCTCCAGCGCCCGGGCCATGACTTCCAAAAAGCGTCCGCTGCCTGCCGAACATTTGTCGTTCATGATGAAATCCATGATTCTGCCGTTGGGGCCAATGCGGATGACCTTGCTGTCCTGGCCTCCCACGTCCACCACCGTGCGCACCTTGGGAAAAAGATGGAGGGCTCCCCGGCCGTGGCAGGTGATTTCCGTCACGATCTTGTGGGCGAACGGCGCGCTCACCCGGCCGTACCCTGTGGCAACAATCCGTTCCGGTTCCTGCGTCAGCCCTGCTTTGCGGCAGGCCTCCCTGAGGGTGGCCAGGGCCGCCTTGGCGCTGTTGGCGCCGGTGGGGCGCATGTCCGTGGCCAGGATATTGGCCGCGTCGTCCAGGATCACGCATTCCGTGGAGGTGGAGCCTATGTCCACTCCGGCAAAGGTCATGCCTGCCCCCTTGCATGGTCAATGCTTTCCAGCAGGGCCTCCATGCGTACAAATGCGGTTTCCTCGCTGTATTTCCGGGCGTCGGCATGGTCCACGTCGATCATGACCGTGGGGACGCCCAGTTCCTCCTGGATATAGCGCTGCTGGTCCATCTGCATGAGCGAATACACCTTGCAGCTTCGATTGGAGGCGAAAACGACCCCGTCAATGCCCATGTCTTCGATGGCCTGCTTCATGGCCTGGCCCCGGAGCTGGAGGCCGTGGGGGCAGATGGTGAAATTCTGGACCCTTGCCATGCCTTCCAGGGGGGAGAGGTTGACGAATTCCAGGGGATCCAGGCTGCCTTCCAGGCTGCCGATGCAATAGGTATACGTGGCGGAAATGATGTTGGCGTCCAGTTCTTTGAGACGTGTGGACATTTTGCGCAACTGATGCCAGGGGGCGATGTTGTCCCAGAGCAGGCGGTATTTTTCGTTGGGCACAGGAAACTCGCACCGGGCCACCCGTTCTTCGGCTTCGTCCGCCAAAAGGCGGTAATGCTCGGCCAGTTCGGGCGTACCTCGCATGGTGAGGGTAGGGGCCATCTGGACAAAGGAATCAAAGGCGGTGATGCCGGAAGGCTTGTTTTGGGATGCCTTGAGAAACCGCCTCCAGTGCAGGGTGGCCTGGGCTGAGTGATTCCATGCTTCCGCCATTTTTCCGGGGTTGAATGTCTGGCCCGAGAGTTGTTCAATAGTCCGGATCAGATCCTGGAATTGGCTGACAATGTAATTCATGTCCCGGGTTTTTTGGGCTTGATAACAAAAGGGGATATCCAGGACAAAGTGGGGGATGTTCCATTCCCTATGGTACACGTCAAACCATTTGGCCAGCAGGGTGCAATTGTTATTATTGGAAACCAAAAGGTCCGGCTTGGGCAGGCCCCCGGTCGGGGAGTCCGCGCCCTGGTTGAAATGACAGCCCAGGTCGATGCGGGCGTAGGAGCAGAGGTCCATGGAGTAGCCCAGGTTTTCGGCCTTCTCGCACAGGGGAACACCCACTCCCTTTCCGGCGCATAGGGCTGAATGGCTTTCCGGTACGCTGTATATGACGTTCTCGAAGCCTGCAAAGATTTCGGTGGGCACGATAATGGCAACCCACACCACAAAGGCCCCTTCCTGGGCTTTGACGATGTTGTCCATGTATCCATTGGTGATGAGCCGGGTCAGTCGTTTTCCTGAATCTGTTTTATTGAATTGCGCCACGGTTGCCTCCCTTATACCAAGTTGCGTTCACAAAAGTAGATTCGAATTAGGGGGACACGACTCTTATCTCTTGAAGCAACGATAACAGCTAATAAATTTAAATGGTTGAGATAAAGATCGTGTCCCCCCAATTCGTGGAACTTACTCAGTTAACAGCAATTTAGTATTAATCGTTCATTATTTCAGCAAAGGCTTCTATCCTGGTTTTCATAGCGCCCAGGTTTTGCTCATCGCCCAGGGAAAACTCCAGGTTCAGGGTGCTGATTCCCCTGGCCTTGAGAGCCTTTTCCACATAAGGCAGTTCAAAATATTCGTGTTCACAGAATTTTTCTCCGGCAAAGATCCAGGCCCGGGCCTGACTATTTTCCAGGAGCGATTCCAGGGCTGCCAATCGTCTGTCCGCCGTGGGCAGTAGGGTTGTGCAGGGGAAATGGTTTTCGTACAAATCGGCATAATACGCGGCAGGGTCATCGGCGAATGCGGGAGTATAGGCCCAGGCTCGATGCATGCTGGCAATATCGTTGGCAACAATCCTCAGCCCGGCGCTTTCCAGGATTTCCAGGACCTCCCGGAGGGGAGGCAGGATGCCGCTCATAAGCACCCTGGCGTTGCATGGGGCCGGTTTGTTGGCTTCTTTCTGTGCGCAAAATTTTTCCAGGGCAGGTATTTGGGCCTCCAGAGGCATGAAGTTCAATGTTTCACACAGGGCTGCGTATTCGGAAAACAAGGCCTTGCCTTCCCCCGCCAGGGCCTGGCACTTAAGCATAAGTTGACGCAATTGACCGTATAGGTTCACGCTGTGCTGGAAGGATTCCAGGGAAAATTTTGCGGAAAATGTGGTTTCCAGCCAGGCGATGAGTTCATCCAGACGATCGTGGAGATATTCCTTTGCCCCGCTCCGGTCCATGGAAAGTGCGGGAATATGAAAGCTGTGTAGGGGCAGGACGGTTTCCTCGCCCAAACCTTTTTGGATGATTTCAGGCAGGTTCCGCAGGGTGTCGCAGGCATTGTACATGAGCAGGCCATCCAGGGATTTACCTTTGTCCTGCAAGACGAATTCCATAAGATAGCGGCCTACGGAGCAGGCGTAGTTTTGCACGTGCCTGTCCGCCAGGGGGACTTGGGAAAAAAAAGGCTTGAAACCCCACAGAATGACGGGGACAATCCCCATGGAATGGATCAACTCCAGGGGAGGATACAGGGGAAAGCATCCCAGTACCTTGTTGCCTTGTGAATGGAGGGCTTCCAATTGGTTTTGAATGGCGTTCATGGGCGACTTTATACTCCTTCCAGTTCCATATGGGAGGGGGATTGGGAAAAAAACAGTCCGCTGGACTCGTCTTCCCAAATGCTTTTGCCGATTTCATTGTATTCCAGCATGGCTTGCGCCAGATCAATGCGGTATTGGGGAGACATCATTTCCCGGGGAAGCAAGGGGTCTTTGACCAGCACATGGACGGTCTCCGTTCCCACCAAATAGGATTCCGTGAGGGCGTTATCGGCTGGCAGGCTGTGAATCCTGGCTTTGCTCTTGGCAATCCGATCCAGGGCTTCTTCCATATTCTGAATTAGTTCCCCCACCGGCCAAAGAAATTCAGTCCAATGCTGAGTTAACCTTTCGTGAAATTCTTTTCCGGCAAAAAGTTCGGCCTTAGGGTCCAGGCCCTGATGCACCAGGAGTTTTTTCAAATCAGACAGGCCCATGGTCAGGTTGTTGGGCCGCACCCAGAAATTGGGCAGACCTTCCCGGAATCCCGGCAAGGTAAGGGCCTTGGCGTTTTGCTTGCGCCGCCCTGCGCTAGCCGGGGGCGTTAGGCAGCAGATCCACGAGCCGTCCCAGTCCAGCATCCTTTTTTCCCCCTGTTTCCAGGCGTTCACATATCGGCTGATGGGCGTGTCCATGTCCTTGATACGGTACAGGCCCCGTTCATCGCTTTCCAATCGTCCGTCCCGCACCAGTCGGGTAGTGGTGACCCTGATGGTGTTTCCCGTAAAACCAAACAGCCTGCCGATGTCGATCATGTTCTTGATGGGCATGGCTTTGTTGTCGGACACGTGGAGAATGCTGACAATCAGTATTTTCGGGGTGATTTTCCAGGTCATGGCTTGTTTTTCCGGTTTTGGGTGAAGGGCTTCCGCAATTTACAAATATGATTATTACATAAATTATTCAATGTCAATTAAAAATGTAATAAATGCTTCCAGGGATAATCCTATGGAAGAAAGTGAATTTTTTCAAAATGTTCCTTAAAAAAACAACCAGTCGGGATGAGCTTGCTTGAAATCCGTCACCGCGATATCCAGCCATTCTTGAAGCCCGGGTTCCACATAAAAGGTGGGATACATAATGTTTTGATCCCGGGTGATGACGCCTTTGGCCGCGGCCTGTTCATAGACCAGGGTCTTGGGATAGATGCGTACCCCAGAGGTGATCTTGACGGTTTCCAGGTTTAAGGTCTTCATGAAGTCAAAGGCTTGTTTGACGCTTTCTTTTGTTTCTCCCGGGCCTCCCAGTAACAGAAAGCCGCCCCGGCCTATGCCGTGATTTTTCAGGCGGTCCGAGACTTCCCGGACCTTTTCCAGGCCGAATTTTTTATTATAGGCCCGGAGCATGTCCCGGTCTCCGTGCTCAAAACCCAGGGACACCCCGGTGCAACCGGCTTTTGCCATGGCTTTTGCCAGGGAGTCGTCCAGGATATTGGGGTAGACAATGGCCTGCCATTTGGCTCCTGGAGCGTAATCCATCAGGGCCTGGCACAGAGCGTGGGCGTAGGACGGGGGGAGGTTGAAGGTGTTGTCCGCGAAAAAAAATTGGGTGAATCCCTTGTCCATGAATTCCCGGACATTGCGGGCCACGAGTTCCGGCGAACGTTTATGGAGAATGCGCCCTTCGATATTTTTGGTGGAGCAATAGGAGCAATCCAGGGCGCAGCCCCTGCGGGACTGGATGGGCGCCATGATGGTTTTGAGGTCCCAGTGGGCCGGGACAATGATGTGCTTTTCCGGGCTGGGCAGGGGCCAGGCGTCCAGGTTTTTTACTGTGGCCAGGGCGCCGCTGAACGGTTTATTGGGCAGGACCAGGCCGGGGATATTTTCCAGGGGCTGGTTTTGTTCCAGGCGATCCAGGAGGATGCAAAAGCTCTCTTCTCCTTGCCCGGCGATGCCCATGTCTGCTCCTGAAAAAGCAAGGATTTGGTCCGGGAACATGGTGAATCCTGCGCCGCCCAGGACCACGGGCGCCTGGGAGGCGGTTTTGCACGCCTTCACAATGGAAGGTACAGGCTCCAGGAGGAAGAGGGGGTTGGTTCTGTCCTGGTTGTCCACGTTCCGGGCGCACAGGCCAATGACGTCCGGATTGAACGCGGTGATTTGTTCCTTCAGGTCCTCCAAGGGTTGGGGATCATCCGTGGCGTTGAACAGGGAAAACTGGTGTCCCCGGGATTCCACGGCAGCGGCTATGCAGCCCAGGCCCAGGGGCAGCACGGGAATGTAAACGTTTTCAGTGACCGTATAAATTAATAGAACTTTCACAAAACCTCCTGCATGGATGGGCTTAATCAAATCATGAATGAGGATACATCCCGTTTGACTGAGTAGGCAACCTTTTTGCCTGGGGCGGAACAAAAAAAACGGGGAAAGCCTTTTGCGTTGAAAAGGTTTTCCCCGTATTGCTATTCATGAATTTCTTCAGGCCAAAACCTTTTTATTCCGGCATCTTGACTGGGGGAAGGGCAGGAGCCTTTTCCATGGCCGACTCCACGACGGAAGTTTTGGTCTCTTCCATGGTGGACTCCACGACAGGGGTTTTGACTTCTTCTGCAGTAGACACTGCGGCTTTGGCCTTTTCCATGGTGGATTCCACGGCTGTTTCAGCCTTTTCAATGGTTGCTTCCACGTCCGCCTCTGCCTTTTCAACTATAGCTTCCACATCTGCTTTGGCTTCTTCCACAGTGGCTTCGATATCCGCTTTGGCCTCTTCCATGGTGTTTTCCACAGCCGTTTGGGCTTCTTCAATGGCCGGCTCCACCACTTCTTCAACTTCTTCTGTTGTGGCTTCTACTGCGGTTTTAGCCTCTTCCATGGTGGATTTCACGGCGGTTTTCGCTTTTTCCATGGTGGATTCCACGGCGGGGGTTTCGGCTTCTTCCTTATCGCCGGAGCAGCCTGCCATCATGAACGGGATGGATGCCACAGCGATTGCCAGTACGATCATGAATAACTTTTTCATTGAGGTTCTCCTTTTCTAAATTAAAAGCATGCTTGAATTCGGGGGCATCAAAATGGATGCCCGTCTGCGTGTTCCCTTGTTTGGTCCTTGATTCCTTGGGTATAGCCTTCCCGGCCCGGGGGCGGAGCGGGAATGGAGAAATTTTCTATGGCCGTATGGATTGGAAAGACTTTCACAAAACCCTCCTAAGTGGATGGCTGATTGGTAACACAAAGAAATAGAATACATCCATTTTGGCTAAGTGAGCAACACTTTTGCGTGGGTGAATAAAAAAAGGGAAACCCTTTCGCGTTGGAAGGGGTTTCCCCGGTGTTGCTGGCTTGTATTGTCTACAATGTCGAATTATTTCTGGCCGAGCCATTCCTTGACCTGGTCAGGATTTTCCTCAATATAGCGTTTGGCGGTTTCGTAGGGATCGGAGCCGTCTGCTTCGTTCCAATCCATGACCGTGGCCATTTGGCTGCCGGTCCAGTTGAAGTTGTCCAGGAAGGCGTATGCTTCTGGCATATCCTCTTTCAGGCCTTTACGGACAACGGTTTCGATTTGTTCTTCGGGTCCCAGGGAAACCTTGGGGTCTTCCAGGAATTTGAGGTCCCAGCGGCCGAATTTCCAATGGGGGGCCCAGCCGGTTACCACAATCCATTCGTTGTTTTTGATGGCGTCGCTCAGGGCTGCAGTCATGGTCGCCCCGCTGCCTTCCACCAGTTTCCAGTCTTCCAGGCCGTAATCGACAATGGCTTTTTCGCTGGCGGACATGAGGCCTGCGCCGGGATCAATGCCGATGATTTTATGATTGAACTTGTCGCCATTGGCTTTGAGTTCTTCAATGGAGTTGATGGTCACGTAGGCGGGGACAACCCATCCCACCTTGGCGCCGTAGGACAGAGGACCGAGCACTTCCACTTTGTCCTGGACAGCAGCCAGGTACTCCTTGTGGGTTCCGGGCAGCCAGGCGGTAACCATGGCGTCAGCGTCGCCGGAGCCGACAGCCTGCCACATGGCGGCGGCTGACACAGACAGGATATTCACGTCGTAGCCCAATTTTTCCTGGAGAACGGCCTTGACCACGTTTGTGCTGGCCCGGGCGCATGCCCACTCCACATAGGCGATTTTTATCTTACCCTTTTTTTCCATGGTTTGGGCTGGAGCAGGGGCTGGAACAGGCGCTGGCGCCTCTTCCGTGGTGGATTCCACGGCTGCGGTTTCGGTGGCTTCTTCCTTGTCGCCGGAACAGCCTGCCATCATGAAAGGGATGGACGCCACAGCGAGCGCCAGTACAAGGATGAGTAATTTTTTCATGGATGTCCTCCTCTTTTTCAATTTGAAAATATAGTAAAACTCTGGGGCATCAGGATTGATGCCCGGCTGCATGTTCAATTATTTAGGACTTGTCCTTGGCGCCCAGTTTTTGGGTGAGCCTGTCCAGGACAATAGCCAGGATAACCACGCCCAAGCCGCCTTCAAAGGCCATGCCAGGTTTAAGCCTTTGGATGCCGGTCCAGACTTCGCTGCCCAGGCCTCCCGCGCCGATCATAGCCGCGATAACGACCATGGAAAGAGATAACATGATGGTTTGGTTGACGCCCGCCATCATGGTGGGTGTGGCGATAGGCAACTGGACCTTGACCAGCTTTTGAAATCGGTTGGCGCCAAAGGAGTCGGAGGCCTCTATCAAGGGCGCAGGCACCTGCTTGATGCCCAGGCAAGTCAGCCGGATGGCCGGTGGCATGGCGAAGATGACCGTGGAAAAGATAGCCGACACTGTACCCAGGCCGAAAAAGGGAATAGCCGGAATCAAGTATACAAAGGCAGGCATGGTCTGCATGAAATCCAAAATGGGAAAAACCGTGCGGTAAATCCCTTGATACATGGCGGAAAAAATACCCAAAGGCACGCCAATCGCCACGGCTATGGAGGTGGCTACAGCCACCAGGGCCAGGGTTTCCAGCATGGGCTCCCAAAGTTGCAGATTCCAAATAAAAGCGAAACCAAGGGCAGTGAACAGGGCCATGCGCCATTTGGCGATGCGCCAGGCAATGAGAGCGGCAATGAGTATGAACACTGCGGGATGCAGCCACATAAGCCCATCCACAATGGATTCCAAACCCGATTCTACGACTTTGGCTACGGCTTTGGTGATAAATGCAAAGTTATCGGATAAAAAATCGATGACTGCTTCGACCCCTTTATCCAGGGGAAACTTAGGAATTGTTATCATTGTCTACTGTTCCCCTTTCCGCCAGGCCTGCCAGTAAAGATCCGCGAATGATTACCCCCACCAGTTTGTCATTATCGTCCACCACAGCGACCGGGTATTGGAGGGTTGCCAGATCGCTGAAGAATTCAGCTACCGGAGTATCCAGCTTCACCTTGATAATGTCGGTGTTGATGATGTGGTCCAGAATCTTTTCACCGCGTTTGGCGGCGTCCACGGCATCCGCCGCCATGACCACCCCTTTCAGTTTGTGGGCCTTGTCCAGGGCGAACAAACTGGAGATGCTTTCTTCGTCCATTTTGCGCAACGCCACCCGGGGGCCATCCTGATATTGCGCCACCGCCCGGGGTTTTTTCATGACGGATCGGGCTGTAAGCACCTTGGTAAGGTCCACGTCCTCCACGAATTTTTGCACGTAGCGTGTGGCCGGATTGGTCAGGATGTCTTCCGCCGTGCCTTCCTGGACCAGAGCGCCGTCCTTGAGCAAAATAATGCGGTCGCCGATTTTTAGGGCTTCGTCCAGGTCGTGGGTGATAAAGAGGATGGTTTTTTGAACCCGTTCCTGCAAATTGATGAGTTCGTCCTGCATGTCCCGGCGAATGAGGGGGTCCAGGGCTGAAAAGGCTTCGTCCATTAAGAGGATGTCCGGGTCCACGGCCAAAGCCCGGGCCAGGCCCACACGTTGCTGCATGCCTCCGGACAATTGGTCCGGGTAACTCTGTTCCCATCCTTCCAGTCCTACCAAATTGATGGCTTCCATGGCCTTTTGTTCCATTTTTACGGGATCTGTTTTTTGGATTTCCAGGCCGAATTCAACATTATGCAGCACAGTACGATGGGGCAGGAGCGCGAAATTCTGGAACACCATCCCGAATTTTTTCTGGCGTAGTTGGAGCAGGTCATGGCGACCCAGAGCGAGGATATCGGTTCCGTCTATCCGAACCTCACCGGCAGTGGGTTCGATTAGGCGATTGATGCAACGGACCAGGGTGGACTTTCCCGAGCCGGAAAGACCCATGATCACCAGGATTTCGCCTTGTTGTACTTCAAATGATACATCCGCGACTCCCACGGGGATGCCAGCTTCGCGCATGATTTCGTCTTTTGATTTGCCTTGCTGGTGCAGGCGCACGCCTTCTTTGGCGCGGTTTCCAAATGCCTTGTAGAGGTTTTTTACCTCAATTATTGGATTCATATTCCTTTCCGGTCAAAATTGTCATTTAAAATAAGTATGTTATATCCATTAAAAGGTGTTGTGCCCCTAAGGGACAATAAAAAAAGCCGCAAACGCGGCATTCCCAATCCCAGTCCATGACCATCCAGAAAGGGGATTGGACAAAACACAATAAAAAAAAGGCCGCAAAGGCGGCCTACACTAATCCTGCTGAAATAAAAAAACCTGACTGAAAAATAAAAAAATCCGCCAGGCACATAAAAACCGGCAAGCCGCCTGGTACTATTTCCTCCGAATGTGTCTTTTAAGACGCTTCTTTTCCCCGCTTTAGGATTGTATCCCCTTGTCCAACAGCCTGTTCACCAGGACCAGGGGATGGCAAATTTCCACTTGTGGGCGTTTAGCAATATAGACGCCTTCCACAAATTGCATCATGCAACCGGTACAACCTGATACCACAAATTGGGGCATTTTGTCAAGGATGGGACCCAGGCCGGTTTGGTGGATGTCCATGGACAAGGCGTGGTGGTCGATATTAAACCCGCCTCCGTGGCCGCAGCATTGGGTCAGGCCTTCGGGCGGGATAACCGCAAGGCGCTTGTCCAGGGCCTTTAGCATTTCCAGGGGGGCGTTGGTGGAGGCGCTTCCAAAGCGCAAATGGCAGGGTGCGTGATAGTAGATCCGAGGCATTTCCTGCCCGGGGGATTGGTTGATTTTTTGAAGAATATTTAAAAAATTTTCCGACCTCATAAGGAGTTGGGCCGAATCCTGGTGCAGCCCGGCCATTTTCAGGGCCAGGGCGTGGTATTTGGTTCCCTCGTCAAACAGGGCGGGGAACTTTTTGATCTGGCTGCCGCAGGAAGCGCACACGGTAACCACGGCGTCCAGGTTTAGTATGGAAAATGCGTCCAGGTTCTGTTTGGCGCATGCAATGGCCGTTTCCCTGTCTCCGCCGGCGTAAGCGGGCAGGCCGCAACATCCCTGGCCGGGCACGGTGATGATGTTCATGCCCGTTTCCTGTCCCAAATTTTCCAAGGCCAGGGCGTTTTCCTGGAAAAGATGATTTGTGCCGCATCCCACAAAAAAACCGATTTTAGGGCCAGGTTTGTCAGGTGAAGCGGTCTTTTTTTGCTCCAGCCACGATGTGGGGGCTATGGCTGGAATAACCTTGCGGTCTGTAAAAAAGGAGGAGGGAAAGCGCAGGTGCAAGCCGCTGGATTTTTCAATTTTGCCTCCCACGAGGCTTTGGGCCAACTTGCCCCCGGTCCTGAGGATTCCGCCCTTGAGCCCCTGGTCCATAATGGCCGCCAGTTGAACCTGCTTGGACAGGTTGAACCGTTTCCGGGCGATTTCCCGGCCCTGTATGACCTTGGTGATAACCGGGACCTTGTTGGCGCAGGTGTTTTCGCAGGCGCCGCACAACAGGCAGCGAGTCAGCACATCCCGCATAATAGCCGACCGAGCCAGTTTGTCGTCCTTTTCCCCCTGCTTGAGCACGGCCAGTCTGCCCCTGGCCACGTCCGCTTCCATGTGGGATTGGAGAAAAACAGGACACACGGCCATGCACTGGCCGCACTTGATGCAATCTCCCTTGGGCTTGTATGTATTGTCAGGCATGGCTCAAATTTCTTTCCAGTTTAAAAATAATGAATTTTATCTTGAATGTATACCCGGAAAAAGGTCGGCATGCAAGGATAGCCATAGGCGTTTTTACTTTGTACACCAGGAGGAGGGAGGGAAGAAAATGCATCTTGACAAGGGGGGAAGGATTGGGTAATGGAGCGGAAATACAGACTGACATGTCAGTTCAAATTTTAGGCCTGCTTCCATTCCCCTGTGCGTTTCAATCGGCGCTGCTTCGGTTCTCCACCAGACTATCTTTCTCCTGACGGGAATATTGCCATGGCCGGGATTTTGAGTTGCCAACATCATCGGAAGGGAGGAACGCTATGTTTAACAAAAGAATACTTTGGTGTGCGGTGCTGGCTTGCATCCTGATGGGAAGCATGGGGCTGGCCCGGGCGGGAAATGAGCCAGGAGAACCCCTTTACACATGGAAATACGCGACCCTGGCGCCCAATGGAATCGGCTGGGCCGTGCACATCCAGGATTTGCTGTTGCCCATGATCGAGGAACGCACGAACGGGGAGGTGCGTGTGAAGATCTATTGGGGCGGAGTCATGGGAGACGATGAGGACGTCCTCAAGAAAATGCGTGTGGGCCAGTTGAATGGAGCGGGATTATCTGGCCAGGGCGTGGCCATGGCCATCCCTGAGATGACGGTGCTTGAATTGCCGTTTCTATTCCGGAACTATGATGAAGTGGATTATGTCCGGGAAAAAATGATGCCGGTTTTCGATCAGTTGGCTTCTTCCCATGGTTTGTTTCTTGTGGGGCTTATTGATCAGGATTTTGATCAGACTTATTCCATACATTTTGACATGACAAAGATCGAGCATTTCGAGAAGTCCCGTTTTATATGCTGGTACGGGGAATTGGAGGAGCATCTGTTAAAATCTTTGGGAGCGTCGGCCGTGCCCGTGAATGTTCCCGAGATCGCCACTGTTATCAGGCAGGGAGTGGCGGACGCCACCATAGGACCTGCTATCTGGCAGGTGGGGTCCCAGATGTATTCCGTGTACAAGTATGTGAACACGTCAAAAATTCGCTATTCCCCGGCGTTGATTATCCAGACAAAGGATGATTTTGAGGGATCGATCCAGGTCAATGAGTACAAGCAGATTCTTCTGGCCGAACGAAAAGCCTTTACCCGTACCTTTGTGTCCAGGGTCAGGGAGGACAATAAAAAATGTCTGGAGGCCATGGTCCGGTACGGCTTGATTTTGGCGCAAACCGATGAGGATGATTTGAAGGAGATTGAAAGGCGCACCCGTCCTGTTTGGGACGAGATGGCCGGGAAGTTGTATTCCCGGGAGCTTTTGGACCAAGTGAAAGAGCATCTGGCCCAGTTCCGCACAAAAGAATAGGCGATGCAATTAAAACGAGTTTACCTTTCAATTGAGGGTTGCCTGAGGCGGGATTATTTTGTAGAATATTTTTTCAACTGGTGAAATAAATATGTTGTTTTTACGATCTTGCACTTGCTAACCCTTTTTTTGAAAGGAAAGAGCATGGATATTTTACGCCCTGCAACCCATGGCAAAGGCTGGACCCTGTGGGTCTTGTTATTGGTTTTTTCTTTAATCATAGCCGGTTGTCCCTTTGACGATGACGACGACTATCCCTTTCCCAAGGAGGATGAGGATATCAAGGTGGTGGTCACATTGAACGGCACCGGGGAAATTGCAGACATTGAATACAACGGAAAGCATTACCAGATAGACATCACAGGTCAGGGCGGGACTCTGGACCCCGGGTCCATTGATATTTTAAACCTCAATGAAGTCACCCGGAACCTTTTCCCCCTGGGATTTTCCTTTCCGGACGGGCTGATCACCTTCAAGGTGGTGGGGCTTAACCCCGGGGACGCCATTACTGCCATCCTGACCTTTCCCACGGTTTTTCCCGCTGGCAGCCAATATTTCAAGGTAACGGACGCCGGTTGGGTTTTGTACGCCAACGCGGTATTCAATGGCAACCAGGTGACCCTGACCCTGACCGACGGCCTGGACGGGGACCTGGACATGCTCACAAACGGGGAAATTCTGGACCCGGGCGCACCGGGGATGGAAGATTACGGGATTGCCCAGTTCAATGTCTATCCTTCCAAGATGCTTCTCAGCGGTACTGTCATTGATGGCAGTAGAAAGGGCGGAGGTCCTTGGTCGAGCCAGGTATTTTTGAATACGACCAATTCTTATGTGCATTGGCAAGTTAATACCAGCCGTTTGCCCGGCTGGCTGAGCGTGTGGCCTGAAAGCGGCGTGGGTCCGGCTGTTTTGTCTTTTTATGCCTGTTATGACAGTTCCCCCATGGGAACCACTTGGGCCACCGTGACCGTAAGCGACTCAGGAAATTATTCCCAGTCACTCCAGGTTGGTGTGAACAAAAGGGACCCGGATACCCTGGAACCGCCTTTCGGCGGTTTTGACACCCCCCTTAATAACGCGACTGTGAGCGGTTCGGTGCCTGTCACCGGGTGGGCGTTGGATGACACGGGCGTGGCAATGGTCAATATTTTTGATGTCACAGGAGGAGGATCCACTTATCTAGGGAGAGCCACTTTTGTGGAGGGGGCAAGGCCGGACGTAGCCAGCCTGTATCCCACCTATCCCGGCAACACCCAGGCGGGATGGGGCTACATGATGCTCACCAATTTCCTGCCCAATGGCGGGAACGGAACCTATGAAATCCAGGCTGTTGCCATGGATTACGAAGACAACCAGGCCACTTTGGGAACCCGCACCATCGTGTGCGACAACGCCAATGCGGTCAAGCCGTTCGGGGCCATCGACACACCTTCCCAGGGCGGCGTGGCTTCCGGCAGCGGGTTCATGAACTGGGGCTGGGCGCTCACTCCCCAACCCAACAGCATTCCCACGGATGGCTCCACCATCAATGTATATGTGGACGGGATGTATGTGGGCCACCCCAATTACAACCAATATCGGGAAGACATCGCCAGCCTGTTTCCCGGTTACTCCAATTCCAATGGAGCAGTCGGTTATTTTGAATTGGATACCACGGCGTATCATAATGGAGTGCATACCATCCAATGGACCGCCACGGACGACGCCGGCAATACGGATGGCATAGGCAGCCGATACTTTACCATTAATAACGCGGATTGATTTGCGGTATTTCCATGAAAACTGAATAGCGCGCCCGGCATGGCGCCGGGCGCGCCTTGTTTGCTTTCGGGTTTGCCTTTTGAAAGGGATTTGCCATGCGTTTTGTGCGTTCCGCCCTGGTGTTGGCCGTCATTGTTTTATTGACTTACGGGTGCGGCCCCAAGAGTGTTTCCCCCGTGCAATTCGGAAGCCCTGCCGCGTCGGACAGGGTGTTGATAGCCACCGAGGATTCGGAGTTTAAGAACGCCATTTTGGATGATGTGGTGGAGGCTTTTTTTGGGCAGGATGTCTTCATCCAGGTAACGGATTTGCAATCCCTGGAAAACATCCGCCCCGAGGATTACAGGGCGATCGTCCTCATCAACACCTGCATTGCCTGGAAGGTGGAGCCCGAAATCGCCGCTTTTCTGAAAAAGGTGAATGAGCCTGAAAGGGTTCTGGTGCTTACCACTACGGGAGACCCGGACCTGACGATCCTGGCGCCGGACGTGGATTCGGTGACCTCCGCCTCCCAAATGGAAAAGGTGGATCAGGTGTCCCGGAAGATTATTGACAAGGTGGCCCGGGTTTTGGCTATGAAATAGGAATGGCCTTAAGGCACCGCTGCAGGGCGGTTGCAATTCGGCATCGAATTGGCTCTGCTTTAAATGGGCCAAAGTCAGCCCAGTGTGATTGCTTGCACTGCAGCCCTGCATCTATGCGCCGCTTTTTTTGGCCTGGGTGTGGCTGGCGTCCTCTATATTGACTTTGCGCAGATAATTGGTGTCCATGAGACGGCGGGCCAGGATAAGCCCCAGGTTGCGCATCATGATGTAGCCAATGTGGTTATTCTGGTCGAAAAGCCAGTTCAGGCGGTTTCCATCCAGTTTGAGCACGGTGATATCACCCACGGCGATAACGCAGGCGGAGCGTCTCCATTCCTCCAGGAAGGCGATTTCGCCAAAAACATCCCCGGCGTCCAGGACAGCGATTTCTTCCAGGGTTTCATCTTCGTCCCTGGCGACTTCTATCTGAATGCTCACCCTGCCATCTTCCAGTATGTACAGGGAGGAACTGAGGGAGTGTTCCTTGATAATGGATTCTCCGTCCTGGAAGGTCAGGACATCGCAGCACAGAATCACATCGTTTAGTTCGTCAGAATTTAATCCCGCCGCTATCTGGTATTTTGCCAGCCTCTTTTTTTTCAGCATGAAAACTTCCTTAGGCTTTGATCCGGTATCTTGGCCAATCATGTAAGTTTGAAATACTATACAAACCAACTTACGGGATTTCAAGCAAATAAAAACGGCAAGGCGGTAATTGATTTGAAATTGGATCGGGAACTTAGTTAAGCAATGCCTCCACAATGTCGGAATTGTAAAGTTGGTAGTCATGTCCGGCAATAACGGTGTTATCCCCGGTGCGCACAAGGCGAACGCTCACAAAGACAATATTCTCGGTAACTGCATAGGTTCCCACCAGCACGGCGGCGGCATCGTGGGTTTCCCCGATATGCCTCAACTCCCTGGAAAGCAGAAATTCTCCCTGGCCCTCCTTGATGAAAACCGAGTCCTGACGCAGCTTCAATTCCACAAAGGGGTAACCGTGCTGAGCAAGGCGGGACCCGATCTGCTCGGATATCAAGCGGCCGAAAGTGGAGGATTGCTTGAGGTCGTCAATGTTTACAAGGCTGGAGGCCAGCATGGGCCGGTTGGCAGGCAGGTTGGACTTTTCAAGGGCTTTTGCCAACACATCCCCAGCCAGGTAGCTGGATTCCAGGATGTTTTCATAAGGGGTGATCATGGGGAGGGAATCCCCATTGCTGTTCTGTCCGTTGGCTCTTTTTCCGGACCACATACCGCAGCCTGTCATTGCCGCAGAGAGAAAAAGCAGAACCACAAGGATCAAAATGCTTGTTCGCTTCCGCATTTTCCAGGGTGAAGATTTTGGTGTATGGGTGACTATATATTCAGGCTGCATGCGATCCTCCGGAGTCCGGCGATATGAAGTTTAATCGGTTACGGAACGATAGGTTTTTTCCGGCGCAGCCATCGCTGCCGGGCCGCCCATGCCTTCCGGGTTTTTTGAGGAAAGAGGGTTGGGGTCGTACTGCCACCAGTCGCCATCGTTCACATAATAAATGTCGTTGCTATGCATAATATATCTGTCCCCATAAGCCAGGGAAGTGGTGATGAACAACTCTTTGCCGGGTTTGTCGCCCGTGGTGTAACCCCGGGCCAGGTCGCCCAATATCCCCACACCCATGCCCATGTTTAAAATGTCTTCCGTGGCCCAGTCGTATGCTGCCCGGGCCACGCGCACCCCGGCGGAAAGGACGGTCCATTGAACAGGATTTTTGCGGATGATGCGCTTTTCGTGTTGGATGATGCGGGCATCATAATGGAGCACCAGGCTTCCCTGGTTGGAGGGGGTGAGGACCAGGCCTTTTTCCACAAGGCGTGACACCAGCAGGCTATGGAACATCCGGGCGAATGGGGTGGATTCATTGGAGGAAGCCACGGTAACGGGCTGGGTTTCAATTCCCGGATGTTGTTCAATGGTCCGTTTAACCTGGTTTGCCACGTCCATGGCCAAAATATCCCAATGCTGTATGGCCTGCATTTTGTTTTGGGTCTTCATGGGATAGGTGATGGGATAGGGGGCCTGGGAACGGCAGGACCAAAGAAGGCCGGGTAAAAACAATAATAACGCGGCCAACAACGCCCTTTTTAGAATTGGATTCATGGAATTTCTCCTGGCAATGAGACCCGAAAAGATTATCTGCCCGCCAATAGCAGCTTGCAGAATTTGCCTGAATTTTTTTGGACAAGGGCCATGGCCGAAGGGGCTGGGGCCCCGGGTTTTTGGACCAAAATGAAGTCCTTGGGCTGGACTGGCCAGCCGGTTTCCATAAGTCGCGCCTTCCACAGGATTTTTTGTTCCTTGCCCGAAGGCTTGGTCACCACAATTTCCTGCTCCACCCGGGAAGGCTCCATGGTGCTGCCATCGAACCAATATAAAATAGAGCCGGTGATTACGAGGTCGTACCGTTTGGCCCTGGCTATGTTGAAAATTTCCGCCGGATCTGTGTCAGGTTCCAGGAATACCTTGGAAAATACGCGGTTTTTTTCCAATTGACGGCATAAAATGGATGCGGCGTTGTTTCCTGTTCCCCTGGCATAGGCCGGGGAGGTAAAGGGGAATACGCCCACCTTGGCGTTCCGGTAGTAGTTTTGGTCCGTGGCCGCATACACTTCTTCGGGCATGGAGGCGTCAGCAAGGGCCTTGGCGTCTCCGTGGGAGCAGGCCGCAAGGCCCATTATCAGTCCTGCAAGAAATAGGAATCGCCAGAATTTTGCCATTATTTTGATCTCCTGAAAACCGGATCTGGTTTGAGCGACACGCTCACATTCCGCCGGTTATGCCCGGATAATAAGCAAATGTCGTGCCATGGCCCCTGGTGCTACACAAGGAATTGTTTTCTAAAGTTTTTTTAAAGACATAAGGGGCATGGCCTGATATGGTTCATTAAACCATAACCAAAAGGGGCAGGAAGATTTTTCCCCCTGGGAAAAGTCTTCTGCATGGGATGGTGACGGTTTGTGCGGGGGGATTATTCCAGTCAGGATCAGGTTTTTTTTCAGCGTTTTCTTTAATTCCAAACAGATAGACGACTATTGTCCGCCATGGTCCGGCATCGCCCACAGGGCTGATTGCCGTTCGGAGGGGGAATTCCCTTCCGTGGGATTTCTTTTTGACGGGATATTTGCTTTTAGTTTAATAGTCTGTTTTTTTTGTAGATATGAATATTGCTTGTCCTGAAGTCAGGCTTGGCATACAATGTGTACTATCATTTTGAACAATCTGAGTCCTACTGGCTTCCTGCGCGAATTTTGTTTGCTGCTTATGCATTGGTTTCATGAATCAGGAGTTTTCGCCCTGATTAAAATAAGGACTGTGGTTCTCAATTGAAATTTGGGACACCCATCCATTGTCCCGGGAGAATAAAACATGAAAAATGCGTCCTTTGAACCCATGACCACAATCCTGCCTGCCAGAGGTTTTGCCTCGGGCTTTGGAATGCTTTTCAGGGCATCCACCTTGATTTTTTTTGCAATTTTTTGGTTGGTTGCCTCCGGGGCGCCCTGCTATGGCGGCCAGGACAGTGTACAAGCCCCACCAGGCAAAAGCTCTCCGGCAGACAGCATTCCCCAATGGTCCTGGGACTGGGTGGATGATTTGAGGGAAGGCACATCCAACCTCATTCCTGTCCCCGTAACCCTAAATCCCCAGTCCAGTTTCCGTTCTTCCGATTCCGCAAGATCCACTTACCGTTTAACCAAAGAAGGCCTTGAAGGCAAAGGCCCCCGGTCCTTGTTCAGTGTCCTGGATGACGGGGAAGCCCTATTGGATTTGCTGGATAGGACCGGCCATGAGTCTGGCTCAGGATTTGAAGGCATGTTATCCGACACCCTCAACACCAGCTTCCTTAGCATGGGGTCTCGCTTGGAGTTTCATGTAAGCAAGCGTTTTTTGCCATATCTGGGCGGTGGCATTATTTATGGCGGCAGGGACTCCTCTTCTTCCCCGCTTGAAAACATTCCCAAGGCTACGGGTTATGAACTGGGAGTGGGTTTTACCTTTTCCGATGCTCCGGTCCGGTTTGGCGTGGACTTGTTGTACCGTGGTATGGACCTGGACCAGGAAGATCGGGGTATGGCCATGCGCAAGGACGAATTCTGCCCCAACAGCTTTGATAAGGACGGATACTCCATGTCCGCAGGATTTACTTTTCATTTTTAAAAAGCGCTGTTTGTAAATTTGTAGAATTTTTTTCCTATAAGAGAAAAACAAGCCATTCCTGAACAGAAATCTCTTTGGGTTCCCTGATTCCATCAGAGAGGATTTCCCTGTCTTGCTTATGAAAAGTGCATGTATAAAATGCATCCCTGGAACCTCCTGTCCCAACTGATATCCGCATTGATTTTTGCTGACAGTTCATGCGCCTTGTGCCATTATAAGGTTTTTCCCTTAAACTAAAGGAGCGCGCCATGAACAGACACTTGATAGATTCCCGGCTTCCCCTGATTCAGGACGCAGATCTTGCAGGCAAGGTGGTCCTGGTGCGCGTGGATCACAATGTGGTGAAAAAGGGGACTATTCATGATCCCTACCGGATCGATGCCACCTTGGGGACCTTGTATCATATTGTGGAGCGGGGCGGGCGGCCCATTCTCATGACCCATGTGGGAAGACCCCGGGACAAAAAAACAGGGCGCATCAAGGTGGACAAAGGCACTTCGGTCCAACCTATTGTGGAATACCTGGAGCGGAAGCTCTACACCTCCTTTGCCGTGCCGGCTTTTCCCGTGGATAGCGAGTTGGGTATCCGGGAAATCGACACTTCCATCAACTGGCATATAAGGGACCTGGAAGAGCACCGAATCGGCGGCATTTACATGCCCAATACCCGCTGGTTTGCCGGTGAGGCCGGTGAAGGGGAGGGCCGGGAGCGCATGGCCCGCCAGCTTGCCGGGCTGGCTGATGTATTTGTGAATGATGCTTTTGGGTCCTGGCAGCCGGAGGCTTCCACCTATGATGTGGCGCAGCACCTGCCCTCCTATGCAGGTTTTCTCATGCAAAAGGAGTTGATAAACCTCAAGCACGTCCTGGAGCCCCAGGAACCCTTTGTGGCTGTGGTGGCGGGCGCCAAATACGATACCAAAATCGGTCCTTTGAACGAGATTTATAAAAAGGTGGACCACCTGATTTTAGGCGGGGTGATTTACAATGCCTTCCTGTGCGCCAAATACGGCATCAAGGTGCAAGGCGTGAGTGACGTGGACGTGCAGGCAGCCCGGGATCTGGTGGAACAGGACAAGAACGCCGGAAAGATTGTGGAACTTCCTTTCTTAGTGGAGTCAGACACCATCGAAGGCCGGGTGGAGGGCAAGTACCGGACCGTTTCCATAGGGGATTTCAAGCCCGGTCAGGAACGGGGGTATTTTCTGGATATAGCGCCCCAGTCCTTTGACACGCCCCAGGTGGCCAAGGCCATTGGCGAGGCGAAAACCATTTTTGTCAACGCGGTCATGGGCCTGACCCCCCATTTTTTTGAGGGCTCCCAAAAACTGGACAATACCATCGACAGCAATACCAATGCCCAGAAATTTTACGGGGGCGGCGACACTCTGCAGGAATTTAAGAACCTGAGCCCCGGCCTGTATCTGGCTGCCATGGACAGCGCCCAGTATTATTTTTTCACCGGCGGCGGTACGGTGCTGAAGGCTATTGAGGAAGGCTCGCCCTACGGATTGGACCCTGTGAAAGCCCTGATGGAAAACAAGGAGCGGTTCGGAAAATGAACATCCGAACCGCTTTGGAAGGCATTTAGCGCTTGAGGGAAAAACCTGCGCGGCAGTTTTTAGTCTCTTTATTAAGATTTGTTAGGGGAGGCGGCTCCACAATAAAGACGCGGGTCGCCTCTATTTTTTCGCCCTCCAGGATAATACCTTTGGCGGCCTGGGACCGTTGCCATGCAAGCTGGACCAAGTCGTCATCCTTTGGGGTGACGGATTGGATGAGCATGGCTTCCATGTCCGCCAATTCAATTTTTTTCACCATGCCCAGAACATTTTTTTCCTTTTCAAATTCCGCCTTTTTATAAACCGCCCAAACAATGTCTTCCCGTTCTTCGGCCGTGATCGTGATCTGATCCAGGGGGATTTGCTCTCCCTTCTTGCCCATGGCCTGTTTTTTGGCCGTGTTCAGCAGGGCTGTGTACCGGGCTTTGGTAATGGCTTCCCGATCCAGGTCCGGATCGGTGTGCCCCTGGATATCCAGCTTGAGCAAAGGGCGCTCCTGGAGGGCCTTGGTCAATTTTGCTAGTTTTTCCATGCCCTCGGGGTTCACCTGTGCCATGCCTGGTTGGAAATCCAGGTAAGCCAGTTCCTCGCCGCCACCCACCAAAGCGCCCAGAGCCGCGAAGGGGGAAGTGATGACTTTTATGATCACATTGGCCAAAGCCTTGCTGATGACTTTACCCAGTTTAAACTGGGGGTTTTGGGGATCGCCTGTAATGGGAACCGGCAGTTCAATGCGTCCATTGGAGTCTTTAAGCAGGGCCAGGGCCAGCTCAATCGGGGCCTTGATGGCGTCGGGACTATCCACCTTTTCCCCCAGAGTGAGCTGATCGATGATAATGAGGTTCTCCCCGTTGATAAGCCCTTCATGGTAAAGGTATTCGTGGGCCAGGGTTAGTTTGCCCTTGCTGAGGCGGTATCCGATGTACTTGGCGGTATAGGGTGAAAGCGGAGCCATTTCTATGTTTTTAAATCCCAGGACAACCTTGCCCGAAGGGGGTATGGTCAAAGGTTTGCCCCAACCGGTTATATTCAGGACGGCATGGTTATTCAATTGGCCTGTCAGTAGGATTTCCGCTTTGATATCCGGGTTGGAGCTTATATTGGTGATGGTTCCGTTCAAGCTGCCCAGTTCTGTGGTGAAGCCGGGTTCTATGCTTTTGTCCTGAAAATAAATCTTGCCGTTTTCAAGGACAAATTTCTTCACCAGGATATCCGGCAGCACCAAGGGTTGGGCCTCTTTTTCAGCGGGCGCACGCCCGTTTTCCGTGACTTTACCGGGGGGAGGCGGAGAATCCCTGGCTTCTGCTTCAAGGTCCTTTTTCATCAGGTTTGCGTAATTGATGCTGCCGTCCTTTTCCAGGATCACCCAGGAAGTGAGGTCTTTCAGCCTGATTTCGTCAATGGTTGCGGAAAGGGGCTCACTTTGAACGGAAATACCGTCAATGGTAAGGATTTTCCAGTCAGCCAGATTTTTTTCCTGGCGAGTGGCGAAATCAAAGCCGGAAACTGATGCGTTTCCCTGGAATGTCGCCAGAGGGATATCATCCTTCATGGCAAAGGTGGTTTTGCCGTCCAGGGTGAATTCCGCCCCCTTGAGGAGGGCGTCCAGGAATTCCTGTAGATATGGGCTGAGGAAAACCAGCCCGGCGTTTTTGCAGTGAACCTCCATTTGGGACGAAATGGGGTCCAGGCTCACCTGCCCGGTTCCGCTGATGACGCCCTGTTCATTGGCCTTCAGAGAAAAGGATATGTCGGTCATGTTGCCCGGAACAGAAGAGAAATTTCGTGCGTGAAGGGACATATCGGTGACTGTCAGACTTACAGGCTGGGCAATGGAAAGGTCCTTGAAAAAGAATGTGTAGTCGTCCAGGTCCAGGGAAGTCACTTCAGCGATCCAGGCGCTGCCTGCTTGTTCAGGGATACCTTCAGGCTCCGGGGGGGTATCTGCCACATCTCCAGCATGTGCAATGTCCGGCGCGTCCTCAGTGACTGCGGCGGAGGGGGCCTGGGGCGCTGCAATCGCCTTAGCCGTGTCCTGCGATTCTTCCAGTGCTTGTTCTATTTCAAGCGTTACAGTTTCGTCTATCGCCGAGACGGGTTTTTCCCGGGAAGGCAGTTCAATAATTCTTGTGATATCGATTCGTTTTTCAGACTCCAGGGCAGCGGCAAACCAGCCGCCATAGGTGGTGAGGGCGCCGATGCTTGCTTTGGAGGAGGCCAAGTCCACGTTGGTGTCTTTGATGTCAAAGTGGTCTATCCGAGCCAAAGCCAGGGCTCCGTTTTGAGCTAGGAGTTTGAGGTTGTCCAGCGCCAGCCCTGTGTTTTTTACTTGAATATCCATTGTGGCCGGGTCGTTGACCTGAATCACCATGCCCATGGAAAATCTGTCCAAAAGAATTTTATAGGGTCCCCGGATATCCGGCATGGCCGGGTCATTCCGGGAGTCATTCCATGCAAGTTGGGTGTTTTTTAGGTTCAGGGTGTGGATGGTGAGATTTTGTTGGCCGGTTTCCTGGCAAAAGTATTCCAGTTTCACAAAGGCCTGGGTGTCGGCCGAAACCAATTTTCTGCCTTCGATGGTTGAAATATAGGCCATGTAGGGCTGGGCGCTGATTTTGTTAAAGATCACGGAGGCGCTGGACTTCAGGGAGGGGTCAAAGATAACACTTTGGGCCTCCACGACCAGAGGGGCTCCGTTTATGCTGGCCTCCAGGTTTATCCTGGAGGGATTTTCCTTGTCATCAGGCAGGCCGGAGACATCCCTCACAGCCAGGAAAAAGTCGCTAACTCTATGGGAGACATTTTTTTGTCTGTCTTCAAAGATAAAATTGCCGCCCTGGATGGACGCTATTTCCAGCAGAATCCTGGGGGGCTTGTTTTTTTTGCCTGGTTCGCTTGCTGCGAGCTCGTCCATGGGTTGGGGGGCTGCTGGCACGAGGTCCGAGAAATTGAAGCTGCCATCCTTATTCATGACAATCCGGACCTGGGGATATTCCATATCCACCTCGCTCACGACACCGGCCATTTTGGTGAGGGATTGCCATCCGCGGACATCAGCGGAAAGGCGGTCCAAGGAAAAAAAGACCTCTCCGTCATGGTCCAGGATGGTGAATCCTTCCATCTGGAGGGTAAGGGCGTAGGGATTGAAGGCGATTTCCCGGATGGAGGCTTTTCTGCCCAGGTTTTTTTCCAGGACGTGGACCAAACCGTATTTTAAAGCCGCCGGAACACATACAAACCCGATAATCGTGTACGCGGTCACCAGGCTAAGAAGGATGATGAGGAATTTTTTTAGCTTGGATATCTGCTTCCACCGGGAGATCAGGTTCATGATATTTACCTTTTGTTAGAAGGGTTCAGTGGTTCACGGGGTCTTTCAAGCGGTCTGTTGAGCCTGTTAGTTTAGAAGGAAAAAGGGCAGGTTGCAACATATTGTGCAACCTGCCCGTATTTACAAGCGTTTTACCGGATGGATCAGAAGACAGGGGTCAGTTCAACCCTTCTGTTCCGAGCGCGTCCTTCTTTTGTGTCGTTGGATACAACGGGTTTGGAAAAACCAAACCCCTTGGCGGTCAGGCGTTCCACTTCAATGCCCTTGCCCACCAAACTGTCTACAACAGCGTCCGCCCTCTTGAGGGAAAGATCGTCATTGTATGCTTTGGTTCCTGTGTTGTCGGTATGGCCTTCCACAGTAACCTTGAGACCGGGGTTGGCTTTGAGGACCGCGACGACTTTCTTGATGCAGTCCTGGTATTCCGTTTTGATTTCATAACTGTTTAAGTCAAACTGGAGATCCTTGATGATCCAGCAACCCACCTTGTTGACATCCGCTCCCTTGGGGGTTCCGGGGCATTTGTCATCCTTGTCGTATACGCCGTCGCCGTCACTATCCAGGGGTGCGGGAGCGGGTGCGGGAGCCGGTGCAGGTTTTGCGGCTTTTTCCAGGAAGACCTTGGTCACAAAATCACCCATGGCGTTGGGGGAAGCCAAGTCAGCAGCGTTCGCTACAAAGCCGCATCCGCCAGCCGTTACAATGTGGTCCAGGAGGGTTTTGTCCGCCATTTTAGTACCAATTTGGATGGCGTAAATGCAAACGCGGTCCTGGTAGCGCTTTTTTAGAGCTGTAGCGGCTGCCACGGCAGCTGCGTCATCAATTTTACTTGCGTCGCTCACCACGATGACGGCAGTTTTGCCTTTGGTTTTGGCCAGATCATCAGCCGCAGCCATGAGGGCCAGATCCATGGGGCTGGCGCCGCTGGGTGTTTTCTGGGCGGCCAAGGCGGTGCACATTTCCTTGGTCACATAGGGCGCCATGCCGTATTCCATGGTGGTCTTTTTGGCAAAGGGGCAGATGCTGCCAAAGGTACGGAGACCCGCTTCCAGTTTAAGGTCCGGAATGGTCTGGTTCATGTGCCTGAGGGTGGTCACGGCGTCATTGAACTTTGTGCCGTCGCGCATGGAACCTGATTTATCCAGGATGATCAGGAAATTATCCGCCTTTTGGGTGTACTGGTCCATTTGGGCGTTCAGATTGCACACCTTAAAAGGGGCGGGGGCGGGTTGCTTTACAGCACAACCGCTAATAAAGGCCACAATGGCCAGGGCAACCAACGGCATCCACATCAATTTTTTCATCACGAGTCCTCCTTCATAACCGTTTGGGGGGTAAACAAATGTTTTTAATCACGCAAACCTTGCGTAAAAATTATAGACGTTCCAAACTGCTGTCCTCTCCTTATTTTTTATTCCCACAAGGTGATCTGATATACTATTCTGATTCACCCCCTGAGGTCAAGAATCTCTTTGTTAGGAAAGATTATTTTTTTCATATACGATTATTCGACTATGGTTGACAGAATCTCTTTCCTGGCAACGAAAGGGTAGGGAGGATAGGAAATGAGGATTCGGATGGGTCTTTGAATTGGCTGAGACAGGCAAAAACTAACTCTTTTCATTTGTTCCTTTTCATGAGTAGTCTCGTTGTCATATATTCAACCCTATATTTGAACCGACACATTTTTATTGAAAGGAGTAAATACTATGGACATTGACGCAATACTTATGAAAGCTCAGGAGCTTGTTACTCTATATGGCCTGAAAATTTTGGCCGCCCTTCTCATTTTTGTTTTGGGGCGCTGGGTATCCAAAATCCTGAGGAAAATGATTGTAAACCTCATGGCCAAGGCCAAGGTGGACGCCACACTGGTATCCTTTGTGGGCAATATTTCCTACATTGTCCTGTTGGCCTTTGTGATTGTGGCGGCCCTCAACCAAATGGGCATTCAGACTACCTCGTTCATCGCCATACTGGGCGCCGCCGGCTTAGCGGTGGGTTTGGCTCTCCAGGGGTCCTTGTCCAATTTTGCGGCTGGGGTGTTGATGATCATCTTCCGGCCTTTTGAAGTGGGGCACCGCATAGACGGGGGAGGGGTTTCGGGAATTGTGGAGGACATCCATATTTTTACCACCCAACTGAGAACGGTGGACAATAAGACGGTCATCGTGCCCAACTCCGTTTTAACCGGGGATAATATTATCAACTATTCCGCAAAGAAAACCATGCGCGTGGATTTTGTAATTGGCGTAAGTTATGACGCGGATGTGGATCATGCCAAACAGGTTCTCATGGACGAAATCCTAAAAGATACCCGTGTGCTGAAAGATCCGGCAGTATTTGTGGGCCTTCTGGAACTGGCGGACAGCAGCGTGAATTGGGTAGTCCGGCCCTGGGTGAAAACCGAAGATTACTGGAATGTTTATTTCGACTACATGGAAAATATCAAAAAACGCCTGGATGCCGAAGGCATAGGCATTCCTTATCCCCAAAGGGACGTGCATCTTTACCAGCATCCTCCTGTTTAGCGATTGGGAACGGCAGGGAAGGGGGCTTTTGCCCCTTTCCCTTTCCTTTTTCTGGAAAAGGGAATGATTTCCCTTGACTTGCTGCAACGCAGGTCACATATATTTATCGGGTTTTTTTAACGACCTCTCCACGGCTTAGGGGGAACCGTATTACAGTTTCCAGTCTGTTCAGGGGCCGAACCAATTTTCCGGCAGGCTGCCATGTTTTGCAAGTCATTTTTTGACCCCCACTCCCCGTTTATGACCCGGCAGGTGCCCAGGTTTCTGGAACGCTTTAGCCTTTCCTGCTACGAAGAAGACCTGTGTACAGAATACTTTATCGAAAGCCTAAGCACCCATCAGACCATTTCGTCCGCCCTGGTGTTGTCGCAAAACACCTTTGCCAACAATCTGCATGTGTCCCGATTTTATCCGGAGCTGTTTAAACTGTCTGAAACAAAATACATGTCTGCCGTGGCCTTTTATCTCATGATCCATCATTTTTCCCAGACCCACCACCTTAATGGAAAAAGCCAAATTTCCCTGGATACCACCAATGCTGTTTTTGAACAGTTTTATTCCCACCTCAAGGATTTTCATTTTGAAATATGCCGCCAGATGGTGGGCCACAACGTGGCCCTTCTGAGCGGGTATTCCCATGATGAGATAGACGTGGGCATGATCGGCCACCATGATCTAAACGCGGATGAGCAGGCATTTTTGTATTCCTGAATGCCTTTGTCAGAATGGTTTCCCGTTTAGCGGTCGGTGTGCTCCCGACCGAGGCTCACCCGGGGATCTTGACAAAAATGCACCAAATAGGACTGATTGTTAATATTATTTAAATTATCAATATATTCAGTATTTTAATTTATAGCATTATTAAAATTTAGTTATAAATACTCCTGCGGTTGTTGCCAAGCCCACTTTGATGGAATATCTTCTATAACTTGATAACGATTATCTCTCATTCTAACTCATGGAATTGGTAGCATGGAAGGCTCTCTTTAATGAAAAAATGGTTGCAAAACGATTTGGTCTGCCCGGAATGTTTTTCCAATACAAATCCACTGGACTTAATTGTCAGAGAAGAAATCAACGGAGATATTGACGAAGGCGATCTTGTTTGCACTGCCTGCGGGGCAAAATACGAAATTTCCGACGGGGTGGCCATTATGTTGCCCCAAAAAACCCTGCCTGTTTTAACTGAAACAACCGGGTATAACTCCCAAGGCATGTTGTCCGCCTATTTGTGGAGCCATTTTTCCGAGTTTTTCAATGGCCCCAATGCCACGGAGGCCTATGCCATCTGGTCCTCCCTGTTTCCGGATAAAAACGGCCCTGCCGTGGACATAGGGTGTGCTGTGGGAAGGCTTTCCTTTGAGTTGAGCAAAACCCATTCCAAGGTGGTTGGCCTGGACACATCCCTTTCCTTTATCAAAAGGGCCAGGCGGATCATGAAGGAAAAGAGCCTGCATTTTGATTTGATTTTGGAAGGAAACATCACCGAGCGGCGGACCTGCGCGCTCAATCCCAGATGGAGATTTGACAAGGTGGAGTTTATTGTGGCCGACGCTCTGGCCTTGCCTTTTCCCCCGGATTTTTTTTCCACGGCTTCGTCCATCAATATTTTGGAAAAGGTGCCCTTTCCCATCAAGCATTTGGAGGATGTGAACCGGGTTTTGCAAAAAAAGGATTCCATGTTTGTTTTTTCCGATCCCTTTTCCTGGGATGCCTCGGTTTCCGGCCCTGATCTTTGGTTGGGCGGCAGAAACAGCGGACCCTACCAGGGCAGGGGTTTTGAGAATATGGAAAGGTTGTTGATGGGGGAAGGGGGTGTGTTTGATCCCCCCTTTGAAGTCAGCAACAAGGGGGACGTGGTCTGGAAAATACGCAAAACCGAAAATTTGTGGGAGCACATTCGATCCCAGTACCTCATAGGTGTCAGATAGTTCGACTGTGACAGGAAAACGTTATGACAGAAGCGAAGCATGGTATCTGCGGCCTGTGTTTTCATAGCCCTGGCTGCGGCGTGACAGTGCATTTTGATGAAGATGGAAAGATCGACAGCCTAAAACCGGACCCGAGCGTCCCCATGGGGGATGTGTTGTGCCCCATAGCCTCCAGCGCCCGGGAAATCGTATATTCCGACAAGCGCCTGACTCATCCGTTGAAGCGTGTGGGTCCCAAGGGCACCTACGAGTTCGAGCCCATCACCTGGGACGAGGCTTACGATACCATCGTAACTAAGCTGAACGGATTGAAGGAAAAATACGGGCCGGAGTCTGTCGGTTTTTATGCCGGAACCGGCACCTACGAAAGGTCCTATAAAGACGCCTTTCAGTTGAAGGGGTCGGAAATTTACCTGGCCTCCAGCATTTTGTTTCCGTTCGGATCTCCCAATTCCTTTGGGGTGGGGGCGCCCTGTTACACCTCTTTAGGGGTGCTGGCTCCCAAGGTGACCATGGGATGCCTGCACATTGATATGTACTCCGACCTGGACAATGCGGACCTGATTCTGGTCTGGGGCACGGACCCCTCCACTTCCACTCCCCCCGCCGCCTATCAAAAACTGAAGCGGGCCGCGGAGGAGGGGGCCGAGATCGTGGTCATTGATCCACGCCGCACCAAATGCGCGGATTTGGATGGCGCTGAATGGCTTCCCATCAGGCCCGGGTCGGACGGGGCATTGGCCTTGGGGCTGGCCCATGTATTGATCCGGGAGGATTTGTACGACCAGGATTTTGCAGAAAACTGGTGCCTGGGCTTTGACGAGTTTGCCGAATACGTGCAGGAATTCACCCCGGAGCATGTTTCGGAGCTTACGGGGATCAGCGCGGACCGCATCGAGGAATTGGCCGAAAGCATCGCCGAAGCGGACGGCGCAACCTATGTGATGTACACGGGCCTGGAATACACCAAAAGCGGAGTCCAGAACATCCGGGCTGTCATGGCTTTATGGGCCTTGGCGGGCCAGTTGGACGCGGAAGGGGGACGCTGTTTTTTGCGGCCCGATACCTTTATTCCTCTGAATAAATCCATCCAGGTGGAAAGCCCCGGGTTTGAGAAATCCATTGGCAAGGGAAAATTTCCCGTTTATTCCGGGTATTGTGGAGGAGAGCCCCATGCCATCCTCCTGCCCAAGGCCATTATTGAGGGCGACCCATACAAGATAAGGGGCCTGTTTATCCAGGGCGCCTCCATCCTTACGGCTTGGCCTGACCCCAAGGTGTGGCAAAAGGCCATGGAGGAGCTGGAGTTTTTGGTTTGTATTGATCTGCAAATGACCAAAGACGCCGCCTTTGCGGACATAGTGCTGCCAGCCGCCACTGCCTTTGAGCAGGAATCCTATTGTTATTACGGCACATCCATCCGATACCGGGAAAAGATGATCGACCCCGTGGGGGAGGCCAAACCCAATCATACGATTTTGGCTGAACTGGCTGGGCGCCTGGGCTACGGGCATTTGTATCCCCGGGATCCCAAGGAGCTTTTGAAATCGGTTTTGGAAGGCTCGGGGTTTTCCCTGGACGATCTGATGGGAGCGGAGAAATTTGTGGTGAAAAGCCCGACCAAGCCCATGGAGTACAAAAAGTGGGAAAAAGGCTTGTTACGGCGTGACGGAAAGCCAGGATTTGACACCCCTTCCGGCAAGTTTGAAATCAAATCCACCGTGTTGGAAAAATACGGGTATGACGGACTTCCCAAATACGAGGAATCCTTTGAAACCCCTTTTAGCGATCCCCAAAAATTCAAGAAATTTCCCCTGGTTTTAGGGACCGGGCCGTTTAAGCCGGACATGAAGTCCTGCTTTCGGGCCATTCCCAGGTTTATGAAAAAATTTCCTTATCCTGCGGTCCAGATGAACCCGTTGGACGCAGCAAGCCGAAGGATAGAAACCGGGGATTCCATCACCCTGAAAACCGCCCGGGGTTCCGTGACCATGCGGGCTTTTGTCACGGATAAAATCATGGAAGGCTTTGTTTACGCTCCGGTGGGCGGCGGCGGCCCCCTTGGTACGGAAGAATGGCAGGCGGCCAACGTGAATATGCTCACGGACCTGGAACAATTTGACGAGATTTCGGGCTTTCCCGTTTATAAAACATTGTTGTGCCAAGTAAAAAGAAAACGCGACAAACGCCAAAGGATTGAGGTTCCTGACCCCACTCTGGGTTGTGTGGGATAAATTTGCCAGGCCGTGTTTGGCTGAATGCGGATGGGATCGAAAATAAAAACCCGGGCCAAACAGCCCGGGTTTTGTATTTGAATCCTGATGTCTGGGCGATCCTTCGCCCTTTGCACAGGGCCTTTTAGGAGGCCAGGGCATCCTGTACTGCGGCGAGTCGCGCCTGCTGAGCTGTCACGTCCGCGGCTTCCTCTTCAGTGGCGGCCAGGGTTGCGGCCCTATCAAGCATTTCCTCTGCCTGGGCCAGTTGTTCGGCCACCTGGGTATCCAAGGCTACCTTGGCCTGATTCATGAGGGTGAAGTAGTCCAGGGCGTTGATCATGGCCCATATGAGTTTCCGGTTGTCCGTGGTGAAAGCGAAGGGAAGGGCATTCACCAGGGACTCGCGCGCTACAGCCACGTTGGGGCCTTCAGGAAGGTTCATGGCTTCTTCGTAACGGCTCAGGAAAAATTCTCTTGTTATGGTTGCAGCTTCTACAGCAGCATATTCTTCCTTTGCCTCCTCAGGCAGGACCATTCCCGGAAGGAAGGCTAGGGCTTTCATGCCTGCGGGTGCGAAGCGGCCTTTCATGAGGATGACGCCTCGCGCCTTTTGTTCGAATGCGTAATTCCCGGCATTCAGGAAGGAAGCGAAAATCAGGCAGCCCATGAGCAACGCAACGATGACCAGGCCCATGCGCACTTCCGGGTACTTGGGCAGATCGGGCTGGGATTTGACCACCCGCTTGACAGTGTCCATGCCTTCGGCCACAGCGCCGTACGCGGATAGCGTGGCGTTTTGAATTTTGGCGAAAACGCCGTTCCGGGCAGGGCAGGCCCCTACTTCTTCAAAGGGGGGATATTGGGCCTTGGCCGCTTCTTCCGCGGCTATCCTTTCCGCCTCAGCCTTTTCGGCAGCGGCCTTTTCAGCGGCGGCTTTTGCCTCTGCAGCGGCCTTCTCTGCAGCGGCCTTTTCGGCAGCGGCCTTCTCTGCGGCGGCTTTCTCGGCAGCGGCTTTTGCCTCTGCAGCGGCCTTATCGGCAGCGGCCTTCTCTGCAGCGGCCTTATCGGCAGCGGCTTTCTCGGCAGCGGCTTTCTCGGCAGCGGCTTTCTCTGCAGCGGCTTTCTCTGCAGCGGCTTTCTCGGCAGCGGCCTTTTCGGCAGCGGCCTTTTCGGCAGCGGCCTTTTCGGCAGCGGCCTTTTCGGCAGCGGCCTTTTCGGCAGCGGCCTTCTCTGCGGCGGCTTTCTCGGCAGCGGCTTTTGCCTCTGCAGCGGCTTTTGCCTCTGCAGCGGCCTTCTCTGCAGCGGCCTTTTCGGCAGCGGCCTTTTCGGCAGCGGCCTTCTCTGCGGCGGCTTTCTCTGCAGCGGCTTTTGCCTCTGCAGCGGCTTTTGCCTCTGCAGCGGCTTTTGCCTCTGCAGCGGCCTTCTCTGCAGCGGCCTTTTCGGCAGCGGCCTTTTCGGCAGCGGCCTTCTCTGCAGCGGCCTTTTCGGCAGCGGCCTTCTCTGCGGCGGCCTTCTCTGCGGCGGCTTTTTCGGCAGCGGCTTTCTCGGCAGCGGCCTTTGCCTCAGCGGCGGCCTTTGCCTCCGCAGCGGCTTTATCAGCAGCGGCCTTTTCGGCGGCAGCTTTCTCGGCAGCCTTCTTTTCGGCGGCGGCCTTATCAGCAGCGGCCTTCTCTGCAGCGGCCTTATCAGCAGCGGCTTTATCAGCAGCGGCTTTATCAGCAGCGGCTTTCTCGGCAGCGGCCTTATCGGCGGCGGCCTTTGTAGCGGCGGCATCCTTGGCTGTGTCGTCCGATTTCGCGGTTTTGGTTTTCACATCCTTTTCGGCAGTAACCTTTTTGTCAGGTTCCTTCGTTTTTGCAGCGGCTTTCTTTCCCCTGGCTTTTTTTCCAGGCTTAGGAGCGGCTTTGTCTTCTGCCTCAGGTTTGTCGGTTTCAGTAGACTTGATAAGACTGTTCTTTCCCATGCATATCCTCCGCGATACCCAACGATTTCAGTATTGATGTCACACGAAATTACCGTTTGATTAGACGAGCTTTTTTTCCTGAATGGTTCTGCGATTTTTCCGGTGAAAAAAATCACAACCTTAAGGAAGTGAATTTTTATAGGACAATGTCAAGCACTTGTAAAGGATTTTTGCCCGAATTGAATCAAATGAGAAGAAGGCCGTTGGATTTTCATCCGGTTATGCTATATACCGTTTTATTCAGGTCGGTCTGCCCATTTATTTTTATACCGGTACTATCGGGGAAATCCATGAAAAAAATTCTATCTGTGTTCCTGCTCCTGGCCCTTGGGATTGGGCCTGTCCATGGCTTTTCGATCCCCGGCGGCAACGCCTCGGGAGTAAATCGGTTTTTCCTTATGCCAGCTCTGGATCAGGCCAAACCCTTGACGATAAAATCCTACAAAGCCAAGCTGGACCTGGCCTATACCAACGAATTCGCCAGTATGGAATCCAAGGACTATAAACTTTTGGCGGATATGGAATGTTTTCAGGCTACCCTGGGTTTTTCCGCCGGTTTTTTCCTGGATTCGGAAATCTCTGCGGACGCAACTTTTTTAAGCTACAGCGGCGGCTTTTTGGATTCCTTTTTGGGGAGTTATCATGATGCCTTGGGCGTGGGCAATTACGGCAGGTCCGTCAGGCCGGACAATGAATTTGGATACCAGATTTGGTCCGGCGGTCAGGGCTGGTTTAAGGATTCCGGAGAGGACTCAGGGCTGGCTGACATCCGCCTGGGTTTGAAAAAACTGGTTTATTCCAATTCCTGGATGGACGCCAGCATCAAGGGGGTATTGAAACTCCCCACCGGAGACCCGGACAAGGTATTCGGGACAGGCGGAGCCGACACCCAGGTTTTGGGTCTGGTGGATTTGAAACCCCATAATAGGGTGACAGTTTCGTTGGCAGGGGGACATACATGGCTATCCCGACCGGATTTCCTTGAGGGGATGGATATAGGTTTTTCAGACACTTGGTTCGGGGGCCTGGGTTTAGCCTACCAATTGACAGAGGCTTTATCGGGCTTTGTTCAGTCGGTGTATTGGGAGTCTCCCTATGGGACCACGGGCATCCCGGTCCTGGACAGGGATTATGGCGAAATCACATTCGGAGGGAAATACCAATGGAAATCCGGTTGGGCGGCGACCGTAGCCTTGTCAGAGGACCTTTCCCGGTCCGCTTCCGACTTTACCTTCCACACCGGGGTGGAAAAGGCGTTTTAGGATTTCCCGCTCTTTGATGACAAGGGACCGTCGGATCAGCGAACCCGGCGTTTGAGGCGACTGATATCCTGGATGGTGAGAGAACTCCCCGAGATGGCCACGATTCCCTTTTCCCGGAGCACCCGCAGTTCCTTGTTGATGCTTTCCCGGGTGGCGCCCACCATATCGGCCAAGTCCTTTTGGGTCAGGCGCAGGCTGATATTCAGAGTCTCGCCATCGCGGCGTCCAAAGGTATCCCCCAGTTCCAGGAGCTTTTTAGCGAACCGGGCAGGAATATTCAGAAAGCTGGTGTCCTCCAAAAGGTCGTCGGTCCGGCGTAGGCGCATGGACAGGCTGGACAGGATGGCCTCAATGGCGCCATCGCTCTTTTGGAGGAAGTGAAGGAAATCGCTCCTGTTTAAAAGCAGGAGGACCGTGGGGTCGATGGCAATGGCATCGGCAGACCTGGGCATATTATCCAGGAGGGCCATTTCTCCAAAGAAGTCGCCTTCGGAAAAAATGGTGACAATCATTTCGTCCCCCAGGCGGGAGGGGAGTACAATTTTGACCGCGCCGCTTTGGATCAGATAGAGGGTGGTGCCTTCGCTCCCTTTGCGAAACAGAACCTCACCGGCCTTAACTTTCTGAATCCGTAAAAGGGCGGCCAGTTCCGCCCTGTCTTCGGGAGACAGGCTTCGAAACATGGGAATATGGCTGACCATCTCCAGTGCGTCCATTCAAAACGCTCCTATTTTATCTATTAGAAGGCGAAAACAGATTCCTATCATGATTACGCCAAAATGGCACGAATGGTCGGTGTAGTCAATACGAAAAGCCTATTTACTGGAAAATCAGTGCTTTTGCATGAGATGGCTCACCGCTCCGTCCAGGCCGTCCAATGTCAGTTCAAACATGGGAAAAATCCCGGAAATATTGTGAATCGTTTGGGTATAACGCCACATGCGGCTGGGTACCGGGTTGAACCAGCAGTTGTGGGGAAAGGTTTCCGCCAAAAATTTAAGTTGATCCACGGAAGCCAAGCCGCTCCGTTCATTCACATATAAGGAGCCGTCCGAAGCCATGAGTTCGTAAGGCGCCATGCTGGCGTCCCCCACCAAAATCAGCCGGGTGTCCGGATCAAGGCGGGTCATTTCCCGCACTTTTTGGGGCTTGAGCCGTCTGCCCGGGTCTTCCCACACCACGCTGTATATGGTGTTGTGGAAAAAATAGGTCTTGATATCCGCAAATTGGGCGCGGGCGTAGTCAAAGAGGGTTTGGACCACGGGGATGTAGGGATCCATGGACCAGCCGCCGTTGTCGATCAAGAGGATGATTTTGAGGCGGTCCTTGATGCTCCGTTCAAAGATGATGTCTATCTCCCCGCCGTTGCGGGTGGTCTGGTAGATGGTTTCATCCACGTTGACCTGGTCTTTGGGACCCACGGGAACCAAATGGCGAAGGCGTTTGAGAGCCTCGCCCATGAGAGCCTCCCGGAGCGGGCCCTGGTGGCTGTAGTCTTTATAGCGGCGCTCCATGGCCACCTTGACCGCGGACTTGTTCCTGGAAACCCCGCCCACCCGCATGCCGCCCGCGTGGGTGCCGGAGTGCCCTACGGGAGATGTGCCTCCCGTGCCTATCCAGCGATTTCCTCCGTCGTGCCTGCTATCCTGGTCTTTAAGGCGTTCCTTGAAATACTCGAGCAATTCCTCGGGGGTGAGCTTGGCGGCTTCCTCCTCGGTAAGGCCCAAAGCCTCGGCCACGGCCTCGGGGTCCTTGAGCCAGTCCTCCAGCAGGGACCGGAGAAAATCGTCGATTTCCACGCCCTCAAGATCCGGCATATCCGCCCCTTCAAAATGATGGGCGAAGGCTTGATCAAAGATGTCGAAATAGCGTTCGCTTTTGACGAGAATAGCCCGGGCCGAGGTGTAGAAATCGCCCAGGGAGGTGATGAGGCCCATGCGCATGGCTTTTTGGAGGGTGAGGAAAGCTGTCGGGCTTACCGGAACCCCCGCCTCTTTGAGTATGTAAAAAAAAGGCACAAACATAATTTAATACATCCTGCGGCGGCTGGAGGAATTGGAGGCCCGTTCGTAATCGCCGCTTTTTTTGAACAACACGCCCAGATAAGGAACTTCACTGGCGCCCTTTTGGGGCTTAAAGTCCGGGTCGGCCTGGAGGGCGCGCACCCAGTTGATGAGTTCCCGGGTGGCGGGTTTTTTCTCGATGCCGTCCAGTTCCCTGAGGCGATAGAAGGTTTCCACGGCCATTTCCATGAGGTTATCGCTCAGTTGGGGGAAATGGACCCGGATGATATTACGCATCATTTTGGGATCGGGAAAGGCGATATGGTGGAAGTTGCACCGGCCCAGGAAGGGGTCGGACAAGTCCTTTTTGGCGTTGGAGGTGATGATCATGATGGGGCGGTTTTCGGCCCGTATGGTCTTATCCACCTCAATGATGTCAAACTCCATTTGGTCCAGCACATCCAGCATGTCGTCCTGGAAATCTGTATCCGCCTTGTCTATTTCGTCAATGAGAAGGATGGTTCTGTGATCGGCGGTGAATGCCTGGCCGATCTTACCCATGCGGATGTATTCCCCAATATCGGAAACATTGCGGGTGGAGTCGCCAAACCGGCTGTCGTTGAGCCGGGTAAGGGTGTCATACTGGTAGAGGCATTCCACCAGCTTCATGCTGGACTTCACGTTAAGCACCAAAAGGGGCATATTCAAAGAATTGGCGATGGCGTGGGCCAGCATGGTCTTGCCCGTGCCCGGCTCTCCCTTAAGGAGGAGCGGCATTTCCAGGGCTATGGATATGTTGACGATCTTGGCCAGTTCTTCGTCCAGGATATATTTTGTATCGCCGGTAAATTGGGTTGCTGCTGTCATACAATTACTCCTTGTATCGTATCATGGCGGAAACATCCTGGGTGAGTTCCAAAACCCGCAGGGCTGCTTCCAGATCCAGAGACCCCGTGCCGCAGGCCGGGGTGATGAGGGATTGGGAAAAAAGGGTTTCCCGGTCGATTCCCAGGGCTTCCACCTGTTTCATATCAGACTGCCATCTGGCTTCCAGGGACTCGGCGAATTCGCCCATGATTACTTCTTTATCCGCCGTGGGCACAATCCCCCATGCCACAATTTTGCCGGCGTCCAGGAAGGCCTTGAGTTCCTTTTTGTACATGACAAATTGTTCGAAGACTTCGTATTGGTCGAAGCTCACCACGTCGGCCGGGGAGTCCAGGATCAGGGACCAGTCGGAATTGGCGCAGATATGCACTCCCACCAAAGCGCCTTCCTGGTGAATAGCTTCCATGACCTCGCCAAAAAGCCCGGCGATGTCCTCCTTGGTGACGCTTAAAAAAGCGGAAGACCCGAATCCGGCCAGGGCCGGTTCGTCCAAAAAGATCATAACCGGTTTGTTAAAACCGGAAAGCTGTTGCGCCTGCCATTTGGCTTTCAATGCCAGGATTTTAATGACCACGTCCCTTAGCCTGTCGTCATACAAGGCAGCCCTGCCATCCTGGTCCGTGAGAGTGGTGGCCAGGGTAAAGGGGCCGGTAACCTGGCCCTTGACCGCCACAAACTCCCCGGGCCATTTTTCCAGGCGCGACTTGAGGGCGAAAAAGCCCGGCGCATGTTCCGGCGCCATGGCGAAACGCGACTCATTTATGGGCAGCCCTGCCTCCGTAACAGCCAGGTACTCTTCGTAAAAAGCCATGAGGCCGTCTTCGAATTCCTGGGTGCTGGTGTCCACGAAAATCTTTTCCCCTGTATCCACCAGCCCGGGAAGACCGGGAACGAACTGGTTGAGCATGCCTTCCTGGCGATAAGCGGGAAGCTGGACCCACAAAGGAATGTCCGGGGTGTATTTCGCCACCAGGTCCACCGCCTTTTCGTGGTCCCTGATGGGCAGGCTGCCTATTAAAGCCGGCAAACACCGGGGCTTGAATGGCGTTGATTTTTCCATATTGTCTCCTGGTTATGTACTATGAGCTTTTCAAAAACCGAACAATCATTCTACCATTAGCATACCCCGGATGCAAGGCCGTGTCACTTGCAAAATGCACTGCCACCAACAAAGGGGCTGCGGACCCGGCCGCAACCCCTTGCGGGATGACTGTTCATGCCCTCCATTTCTTTTCCGGCCTCACTCCTGGCTCCAGCCAGTCCGGCGTATTGTAACGCGAATCCTGGGGGCGCATATCTTTGTGTGTCTCCAAGTTCGTCCCTCCCAATTTTCATGCAATGCGGCAGAAAAAAAACGGATTCCTGATTTTCTTTGTTGACCTGAACCATCGTGCCAGTGTTTCCTAAAGGCAGTTATTTCAATACCCTTCATTGTAAACCAATCAAAATGAACAATCACGATTAAATGTCACAGGGAGGCGGTATGAATTATTTTGTCACTGGGGGGACCGGCTTTATCGGGAGATTTTTGATCAGGAATCTGCTCCAGCGCAAGGGAACCATATATGTGCTGGTTCGCAGGGAATCCAAGGGAAAACTGGACAAGTATAAGGACTTCTGGGGGCCCGGGGCGGCCAGGGTCAAACCCATTGTGGGGGACTTGTCCAAGGGCAAGCTGGGGGTTAGCGCCTCCAATATCACCAAACTGAAAGGAAAGGTGGATCATTTTTTCCACTTGGCCGCCATTTACGACATGACCCTGGATGACGACATCCTCCAGGAAAAGATAAACATCAACGGCACCCGTCAAGCTGTGAGTCTGGCTAATCAACTGGATGCCAAATGCTTCCACCATATGAGTTCCATTGCAGCCGCCGGTTTGTTTAAGGGCTTTTGGAGGGAAGATATGTTTGAGGAGGCCGAAGGCCTCAATCATCCGTATTTTTCCACCAAACACCATTCCGAAGGGGTAGTGCGCAAGGAAAGCAAGATCCCCTTTAGGATTTATCGCCCCAGTATTGTGGTGGGCCATTCCAAAACCGGAGAAATGGACAAGGTGGACGGCCCCTACTATTTTTTCAAGTTCATACAAAAGGTCCGCAACTCCATTCCACGGTGGGTGCCTCTGGTGGGGGTGGAAGGCGCCCGGATCAACATCGTACCCGTGGATTATGTTGTGGACGCCATGGATCATATCGCCCATAAGCCGGACCTGGACGGCAAATGCTTTCACCTTACCGATCCCAAACCCTTCCGGGTGGGAGTGGTCCTGAACCTTTTGGCCCGGGCCGCCCATGCGCCCAACTTCACCATGCGCATTGACGCGGCCATGCTGAAATTCATACCCAAGGGTGTGGTGGATGCGGTCATGAACCTGCCTCCCACCCAGCGCATCATCCATTCCATTCTGGAAGACCTGGCCATTCCCGGTCATGTCATGTCCTACCTGGACTACCCCACCGAATTTGACTGCCGCGACACCCTCAAGGAACTCAAAGGCACGGGCATCAAATGTCCCAAGCTGGATGACTACGCCTGGGTCTTGTGGGATTACTGGGAACGCCACCTGGACCCGGATTTGTTCAAAGACCATACCCTGGCCGGTGCGGTGAAGGGCAAGCTGGTCCTTATCACCGGCGCGTCCTCGGGGATCGGAAAAGCCACGGCCATGAAGGTGGCCGAAGCCGGAGGCATCGTGCTGCTGGTGGCCCGGACTCTTTCCAAGCTGGAAGAAGCCAAAGCGGAAATTGAGGCTAAAGGGGGGACAGCCTACGCCTATTCCACAGACCTTTCCGATATTCACAGCTGCGATAGTTTGGTGGAAAGGGTTGTGAAGGAGCACGGGGGGGTTGATGTCCTGATCAACAATGCAGGCCGCTCCATCCGGCGTTCCATATCCCTGTCGTATAATCGGTTTCATGATTATGAGCGGTGCATGAGGATTAATTATTTTGGCGCCTTAAAGCTCATTCTGGGTTTTTTACCCAAAATGACCGAAAACCAGAGCGGACACATCATCAATATTTCTTCCATCGGCGCCCAGGTCCATCCTCCCCGTTTTTCGGCCTATGTGGCCTCCAAAGCCGCCCTGGAAGCCTTTTCCCTCATCGCCCAGCCGGAGTTTTTGGATAAAAATGTTCACTTCACCATTATCAATATGCCCCTGGTCCGCACTCCCATGATCGGGCCCACCAAGTTTTACAACCATGTGCCCACCCTCAACCCGGGCGAAGCGGCGGAAATGGTCTGCAAGGCTTTGGTGAACAAACCCAAACGGATAGCGACCCGTTTGGGCCTCTTTGGCCAAGCCATCGGCGTGCTCCTGCCAAAAGTGGGAGACATTGTCCAGAATACCTCCTACCACCTGTTCCCGGACTCCATGGCTGCTCAGGGGGACAAGGAAGGCAAGGAAGTGGTGCCCTCGGCGGAAGCCGTGGCGTTCGCCACCATCATGCGGGGCGTGCATTGGTAATCAGCCTGCAGTAAGACAATTAATATGGGGTCTTTGGAGAGCAGAATCCTGTTCTTCAGAAGGCCCCTTTTTTTACTGGGATTGGGAGTGGGTTGCCTGCAGCAGCAACTTTTGTTTTTGAATTTGGAGACAATACAAAAAAAAGGCAGCCTTTCAGGGTAATGAAACCCGGCAAGGCTGCCTTTGAATCTTAAAACACTCTCTGTCTATTTGGCCAGGTTCATGAGGGACCTGAAGTTGGACAGGGAATACAGGTGGGAATAAATCCAGGCCAGGTAGCCCGTACGAACCAGGTTGACGATCTTTTCGTCATCCAGGTTGAAAATTCCCATTTCATCCACCATCAGCAGGCGGCCAAAGCCGATTTTCTCGCCCTTGGGCAAGGTGATGTTGGCGGAAACGTCTTTGAACAGTTCGTATTCCTGCAGCAACTTCACCATTTCCTTGGTGGCTTCGTGCTGGGTCTGGTAATTCTGGAGGAACTGAACCACCTTCTTGAACGCTTCGGTCTGTTTTCCGTCGTCATCAAACAGAGCCATGCCTTCGCTTTTGCCAAAGCCCTCGAAATTCGAGTCCACGCAAACGGCATAGGAAGCATCCTCGCCCACATTGGCGGCCAGGACGTAAGGATAACGGCGGAAATAGGCAGGCATGTAAGTCCCTTCTTTCCATGCGCCATCCTTTGAGACAAAAAGGTTTTCTTCATTCCGCAATCCAAGAATAGCTACAGGAACTATCTGATCATCCCCGGCGCGTGTGAAAACAACCGGAAAAAACTTTGCTGCCTCTAAGAACTCCTGCCCCACGATCACTACGGAATTGAGCTTGGAAGCAAAAGAGTACTTTTCTACAGCCGCCACTTTTACAGACTTATGCGTGACGGAGTTAAGAAAGATGGGGTTTTTGTAAATGCCTTGTTCTGCCATACCAGGTTTCTCCTTTCAATTCATCTGGAATACGATTGCGCAAAACCCATGGAATATGGTTGGAATCAGACATTGTCTATCACACTGATTCCCTGCGGTCAACCGCCATATGCATTTTAAATACTTGACCATTTATATTCATTCTACTAAAAGAAATCCATGCGAAAGGCAACTTTTTTTGTGCTCCGGGCCCGGCATGTTTTTTTTCACCGGCTTGGTTCCCACTCCCAATCTCAGAAAAAGTATTCAGAGTGAAAGGCAGAAAACATGACTCAGGAAATTGTGCAACGCACCTCCTACGATGATGTACCCTACGAAAGCAACCCGTTTCCCCAGACCCATCCCCAGCGCCTGGCCGCCCTTGCCTCTCTTTTTGGCGTTAATCCGCCTGATATACACAAGTGCCGGGTTTTGGAAATGGGGTGCGCGTCCGGCGGCAACATCATTCCCATGGCTTTTCATCTGCCGGAATCCGAATTTGTGGGGGTGGACTTGGCCCTGGAACAGGTCAAGGTAGGCCGTGAGGTCATCTCCGACTTGGGCCTCACGAATATCAAAATAGAAAACGCCAGTATCCTGGATATTGATCAGTCCTGGGGAAAGTTCGACTACATCATCACCCACGGGGTTTTTTCGTGGGTTCCCCCCGAGGTTCAGGAAAAAATGCTGGCTGTGGCGTCGGAAAACCTTAATGATGAAGGATTGGCCTACTTTTCCTACAATGTGTATCCCGGATGGCATATGCGGGGCATGATCCGCCATATGATGTTGTACCACACGGCCCAGTTCGAGGAACAGGGCCGTAAAGTCCAGCAGGCCAGGGCATTGGTGGATTTTCTCGCCAAATCCGTGCCCACGGAGAATAATTATTACGGCTTGATTTTGAAAAATGAAATGGACCTCCTGAAAAAAAGCAAGGACTATTATCTGTTTCACGATCATCTGGAAGAAGAAAATCTGCCCATGTACTTCCACCAGTTTGCTGAAAGCGCCGACAAACATGGCCTCCAGTACCTGGGAGAGTCGGAATTCAGCACCATGCTCACCAGCGGATTCGCCAAGGAAGTCTCCGATACCCTTAAAAGAATCAGTAAAAATATCATACAGACCGAGCAGTACATGGACTTTGTCCGCAACCGCATGTTCCGCCAGACTCTTTTATGTAAAAAGGGCGCCGCCATCAACCGGAACATCAGCCAGGACAGGCTCCACAATTACTCCTTCGCCACAGCGGCCAAGCCCGAGGAGGACAAGACAGACTTGTCAGCGGAAACCCGTATCACCTTCAAAAGCCCCAAGGGGCCCAGCATCTCCACCAACAGGCCCCTCACCAAGGCCGCCCTTATGGCTCTCAGGGAAGTCTGGCCCCAAGCCATGACCCTGGATGAACTCGTTGCGGCAAGCAAAAAACGCCTGGAAGAAGCAGGCCTAAAAGACCAGGCCGCTGTCGCGGACAAGCAATTCAAACAGGTCCTGGCCGGTGACCTTCTTCAAGGCCTGACCATCAATCTGGTGGAATACTATACCTGGCAGGCGGATTTTGTATCGGAAATCAGTAAGAAACCCAAGGTCAGCCCCCTGGCCGTCAAGTATGCCCGCATGAACCCCCGGACAGTCAACCAGCGCCACGAAACCGTTCCCCTGGACGCCGCTCTTGTCAATATTATCCCCTTGGTGGACGGAACCCGGGACAAGAAAGCATTGCTGGAAGGCATGATAGCCTTGGTTAAGGATGGGACCCTTTCCATCAAACAAAAAGGGGAGCCCGTCACGGACCCGAAAGCCCTGGAAACAACCCTGAAAGAAGTGGTTAAAAATAGCCTTAAATACTTGGCAAACAATGCCCTGTTGGTTGCCTGACAACAATCTTGACTCTGGAATTGCATGAACAAAAAGGGAGGGCTTCGGCCCTCCTTTTGCATTTTTAAATCCCAGCTTAACCAATCTTATCCCCCAATACCACCCCCTTTGCCTCTGGCAGAATCAACAGGAATATCAGGGAAGTTAAAATCGCTATTTTCATAGCTTACTCCTTATATTGATCTGATAGTATTTTTTGATGGCCAAGTGACTAAGATTACAAGGTAAAAGTCTGATAAATCATGGACAAAAAAGATTGACCCCACCTTTGCGCATAGGTACTATAGGGCACAATATTTTAAAAATATGAGGGGGAACGCCATCTCCCCCGAGTTGTTCGGCCCAATCTGCCTGCCAGTGGATTATAGCGCCAGTATAGATGCAATAATTGGACCAGCCAAGTCCATTCCCTGCCAAACCAAAATGACTGACCATAAAAATTCGTAACCAAGGAGGTTCCCACAATGAAAGCCCGATTAACCCTTTCCCTGTCGTTGTGCCTGCTATTAGTCCTGCCCGCGTTTTGCTTCGCCTCTGCTTTAGGTCTGCCCCAAACCGGACAAAAAATCTGCTACGCGGTGGATGGTAGTATAATTGACTGCTCCGGGACAGGGCAGGACGGACAAACTCAGGCGGGCGTGGCTTGGCCCGGCGCCCGCTTTACCAACAACGGCGACGGCACCATCACCGACAACCTCACAGGCCTCATGTGGTTGCAAAACGCCAATATCGGCATGACCACCGTGGACCCCGCGGACGGTGCACCCGTGGGAAACTGTATATTGCTCCCCCAGGTTTGTTCCGGATACATGAAATGGCAGGAAGCCCTGGATTTCGTAGCAGGGATCAACGCAGGAACCTACGACCTCGACTCCTGTGCGGACTTGGGTCTGAACTGCGTCGAGTATTCGGCATCCTATTCCGACTGGCGGCTGCCCAACATGAACGAATTAAACAGCCTGTTAAACCCAGGTGCAAGCGATCCTACAGCCTGGCTGACAAGCCAGGGCTTTGAAAACGTCAGCACCTATCCATACTGGTCTTCCACCACCGATAACCAGAATACAAACGATGCCTGGGTATTTGATTTTCAGGCGGATGTTAGCGGCAGCAACTCCCAGATGATAATTCAAAAGACCAATGGATATTGCCTGACCTGGGCGGTCCGCAGCGGCCCCACGGGCACGAACAACCCGGCCTGGCCCGCAAACGTACAAAAAACAGGTCAAACCCTTTGCTATGATGATGCAGGTACTGTGCGCAACTGCGCGGGCACCGGCGAAGACGGGGAATACCAGCGCGGTATTACATGGCCTTCTCCCCGGTTTACGGACAACAGTGACGGCACCATTACCGACAACCTCACCGGTCTCATGTGGCTCCAGGACTTTAATTGCCTGGGCGGAACCGGCAATCATCATTGGGATGAAGCTCTGACTTATATCAACAACTTCAATGCCACGCCCAGCACTTACTCCTGTACCAGTTACACGGCGAATTATGGTGACTGGCGCTTGCCCAACCGCACTGAATTGGTGAGCCTGATTGACTGGTCCATTCCCACGGCAAGCTGCGTAATTCCCTCTGGTCATCCGTTCCTCAACGTGGCGCAAAACTGGTATTGGAGTTCCACAACCTATGCTCCCACGCCCGCCAGTGTGTGGTCCGTGAATATGCGTTTCGGAAATATTCCCCGCAGCAGCAAAACCAATGACCAGTATGTGACCGCTGTCCGCGGCCAGTCCATTGCTCCTATCCCGCCCAAGGTGGGTGACGTGAACGGAGATGACTCCGTTACCGAGGCGGATGCTATGATTTTGCTGCAAATTCTCAATGGTATTGATCCTGGTTTTGCGCCTGATATGGACCTTGCAGACGCCAACGCGGACGGCGTACTCAATCTGGAAGACGCGCTCTTTATCCTCAAGGACGTGGGCGGCCACGGGCATCTTTTCACCAAGGAGGAAATGGAGGAATTTCAAAAGGTGGAAGACCTACTGAACCTCGCCTCCTCCTCCCTGGTGGACAGCCAGGGCGGATGGGAAGACCTGGGCAGCCTCAATGAGGTGCTTACTGAACTGGGAATCCAGGATGTTTCCGGAGGCGGACTTGTGGCCGTTGCCGAAAGCCTGCGTGGTATTCTCGCAGCCGCCTCAGAATGCGGAACATTCAGCCGGGAAGTCAACACCTTCACCTTTACCTTCTCCGGGGCTCCGGCCTGCAATTCCGTTTCCGGGGTTCTGATCATCACCCCCACCTATTCGGCGGAAACAGGTATTCTGTTCGAAGTGGAGTGTCAAAACCTCCAGACCACCACTTGCACCATCAACGGCGAGTCCACCACCAAGGTATCAGTCAACGGCAATCAGTTGATCATCACACAGGATATCGATAATCTTACGGTGTGCGGAACCGCCCTTAACGGAACCATCGCCGTCACTTATAATATCGCCACCATGGCCGTGGAGTCCGTCACCCTCACCGATGTGGTATACTCCTATAGTGTGGATGGTGTGCCGGTGACGGTCACCTGCGAAAGCATGACCTATAACGGCGGCGCCCAGACCTTTAACGGAACCATGGAAATCCAGTACGGAGACGACACCTATACCCTGACTATAACCAACCTGGTTATCGACCAGACATGCGGCGTCCCCACAGGTGGAACCATTACGGTCAATAGCATGACCTTTGACTTTTCACAGACCACCTGCGAAAATCCCACGGTGTCCACGACGGTCATGGGTATTCCCGTTACCATGAACCTGGACGACGCCATCGCTTATTTCAATACTTTGTAAATGGAGCACCCATGCAAGACAAACTGGAAACCATAGCCAAAAAAATCGCACAGGGAGGCAGGAACATCGTCTTCACCGGCGCGGGGATATCCACAGAATCCGGTATTCCCGACTTTCGCAGCCAGGGGGGGATCTGGGACCAATACCGGCCCGTGTACTTTGATGAGTTCATGTCCTCCCGGGATGCGAGAATACGCTATTGGGACCAGAAAATCGCCATGTGGGACGGGCTGGAAAAAGCCCGTCCCAACCTGGGCCATATGGCCCTGGCAAAACTTTTCAACCTGGGATTGCTGGACGCGGTCATCACACAGAATATTGACGGGCTCCATCAGGAATCGGGCATACCCGGAGATAAAGTAATCGAACTTCACGGGAATACCCGCAGGGTTCGGTGCATGACTTGCGGCGAGGTGTCCACTGTGGCTGCGGCAAAAAAACGTATCGAACACGGAGACCCGGCCCCGGATTGCCATTGCGGCGGATACCTCAAGCCCGACACCATCTCATTCGGACAGGCCATGCCCCATGCCGAAGTGGAACGGGCCACGGAACTCTCTGCGTCCTGCGATTTTTTTCTGGTGGTGGGCTCCACCCTGGTGGTCCATCCGGCGGCGCTTATGCCTGAATACGCCCGGCGGGCCGGGGCTTTTTTGGCTATCGTCAATTTGTCGGAAACACCTTACGACAAAGCCTGCCATGTGCTGGTGAGGGAAAAGGCAGGCCCGGTTTTGGAAACCATCGCGGATATGGTGGAAGAACTGAGGAAATAAACGTCACATTTCGGTGGATTGTTTCACGGGGTTTGAACCTCCCCCCGGACAATGACCGCCACAGGGTTTTTCAGGCTTTGCGGCAAATCCTTTGGCGAACCCTTGACCACCACCAGGGTGGCTTCCTTTCCTGCCTCCAAAACCCCCAAATCGGGTAATTCCAGGAGCCCCGCGCCGGTCCGGCATGTCGCCTGAATCACTTCTTCCACCGAAAAACCCGCCTCCATGAATAATGCCATCTCTCGCCATAGGGATCGGCCATGGTGCACCCCGGTGCTTCCTGCATCCGTGCCAACAGCCAGAGTCACCCCCAACTCCCGGGCAAGGGAAATCAGCTTCACCTGGGCTTCCAGGTTCCGTAATGCCCCGTCTCTTTGGGGATCTTCCATGGGAAGGGATTGGGCGTAACTCTCCATGGTGACCGCCGTGGGAACCCACACGGTTCCTTTGTCGGCCATACGCTTTAGATTCTCCCGGCCCATGAAAAAACCGTGCTCCACCGACTGGCATCCTGCTTCCACGGCAATGCGCACCGGCTCGTCCCCGTTGGCGTGGACCATCACATCCAGGCCCATGCTCCTGGCAGCTTCCACCGCCTCGGTCAATTCCTCCAGGGAGAACTGGGGCGGGGTCTGCTTGCCGAATTCCACCAAGCTGTTCAAGCCCGAGCCCACCACCTTGATGAAATCCGGGCTTTGATCATCATTTTTCAGGGCTTCAGCCAAAGACTGCCCCTCAACCGGCGCCCGGCCCACTAACTTGCCGTATCTTTTACTGGCCCGCCACGCCTTGCCCGCGCATTTGGCGATAACTGGCATTGGCCCTGCCTCCCGCACAAACTGCAGGGCATGGCCTCCCCAGTCGCCTCCGTCCCGGAGGGCTACCACGCCGCTTGCCAGGGCTTCATCCAAATGCCGATTTATGACAGGCGCGGCCTTTTCATAGGACGCAAAAAGCTGGGCTTCCCGGATTACCGGGTCCACGGCGCCGGACATGACCAGATGCACATGGGCGTCCACCAAACCCGGGATCACCGTGCATCCCGAATAATCAAGCAGGGCAGGGGACTCCGCCTTCAAAGGCAGGGCTGTATCCAGGCTGGAAATCCGGCCCTTATTTATGGTTATAAAAATATTTTTTCGGGCCGGGTCCCCTGTGCCGTCCACAATCCACCCGGCTTTCAAACTATGATTGGCGTTCATTCAAACTCCCTGCAATGCGAGGCATGCGCAATTAAACCATGGTATTGCTCCAAAATCAGCCAGTGGCGGAGCTTTGGCAAAACATGGCAGCCACTATACAACCAATTATCCGGCTGCCGTGGGTTCATATTTTCCACGGGAATGCCGATAAGTCAATATGTGCCAGGCAAGTGATTGCTTACCGGTAGGGTTTGTGCTATGCATTCATTTGAAGTTTCAGGCCTGACATACCCGCTGCACAATCTCGACAACATATTGTTTATTTGGCATAATTCCTAATCTTGTTCCAGCGCCGCAGAAAATGGTGACCGTTCAGAATCAGGAACTATCCCACAGCAGATAATTCCGATTTAATAGTTAGGTGTTTGACAGGAGCAGTAGATGAAGATTTCTCGCAGGGGCTTTTTTAAGACAGCCGGGGCAGGGGCGGCTACCGGCGTTTTAGGCGGCCAGGCAAAACAATCCCTGGCGGCCTTGCCAGTCCGTGAAGATCCCTTTGCCGGAGCCGCTTCCACCACCTCGGTCTGCCCGTTTTGCGCCGTGGGCTGCGGAACCATCGTTAAATCCCTGGATGGAAAGGTGGTCCATATTGACGGAGACCCGGAACACCCCATCAACCAGGGCGCGCTGTGCTCCAAGGGCCTGGCTTTTTCCCAGACCGTCAACAGTCCGGGACGCATACAAACCGTCCGGTACCGGGCGCCGGGAAGCGACAAGTGGGAGGAAAAATCCTGGGAATGGGCGTTGCCGCGAATCGCCCGGCTCATCAAGGACACCCGGGACGCCACCCTTGTGCAGGAAAAGGACGGCCACGCCGTCAACCGGAACGAAGGCATGGCCTGCCTGGGCGGGGCCGCCCTGGACAACGAGGAATGCTACCTCTACGCCAAGATGGCGCGTGCCTTGGGAGTCGTCTACCTGGAACATCAGGCCCGTATCTGACATAGCGCCACGGTCGCCAGTCTGGCGGCAACCTTTGGTAGAGGAGCCATGACAAACCACTGGATCGACATGGCCAACGCTGACGTGGTCATGGTTTGCGGGTCCAATGTGGTGGAAAACCATCCCATAGCAACCCGGTGGCTCCAAAAGGCCAGGGAAAAAGGCGCGGTGATATTGTCCGTGGACCCCCGGTTTACACGGACCTCCGCTTTTGCCGATCATTATTGCCCCTTACGCAGCGGCACGGATATCGCCTTTGTGGGCGGCATGATCCGCTACGCCCTGGAAAACGATCGCATCCACCATGAGTACGTGGCCCGGTATACCAACGCTTCCTTTATTATCTCCAAAGATTACGATTTTGAAGAAGGCCTTTTTTCCGGATACGATCCCGCGTCCCGCTCCTATGCAAAAGCCTCGTGGGTTTACGAAACCGACGCCTCGGACAATCCTGTCAAGGATCTCAGCCTCACCCACGATCGCTGCGTGTTCCAATTGCTCAAAAAGCACTTTGACCGTTACGATCCCCAGACCGTGTGCAGCATCACCGGCGCCCCCCGGGAAGCCTACGAAAAAACTTGCGACCTCTATACCGCGTCCGCCACGCCCGGCAAGGCGGGAACCTGGCTGTACGCCATGGGCGCCACCCAAAGTACGCACGGCACCCAGAACATCCGAACCTACGCCATTCTCCAACTTCTTTTAGGCAACATTGGCATAGCGGGCGGCGGAGTCAACGCCCTCCGGGGAGAGTCCAATGTCCAGGGTTCCACGGACATGGCCCTGCTTTTTCATATTCTGCCCGGATATTTGAAAAGCCCCAAGGACGGCGATCTCAGCTTGGATCAATATTTAAAACGCTGCACCCCCGTGAGCAACGACGCCCAGTCCGCCAATTGGTGGAGCAACACGCCCAAGTATGTGGTTTCGCTCCTCAAGGCTTGGTACGGGGAACATGCCACGCCCGAAACCAGCTTTGCCTTTGATTACCTGCCCAAGTACAGCGGCAACCGGTCCTACATTTCCCTATTCGAAGCCATGCACCAGGGCGATATCCAGGGCCTGATCCTCTTTGGCCAAAATCCGGCTGTTAGCGGCCCCCACGCGAACAGGGAACGGAATTCCCTGGCCAACCTGAAATGGATGGTGGCCGTGGACCTGTTCGAGACCGAAACCGCCGGATTCTGGAAACGGCCCGGCGTGGACTCCAAGGATATTTCCACCGAGGTGTTCCTCCTTCCCGCAGCCGCGTCCGTGGAAAAGGAAGGGAGCATCACCAATAGCGGACGCTGGGCCCAATGGCGGTACAGGGCGGTCAAGCCCCCAGGACAGGCCAGACCCGACCTTTATGTGCTGGATTCCATTTTCAGGGCTGTCCGGGAAGAATACAAGGCCGGAGGCGTATTTCCCGAGCCCATCCTCCACCTTAATTGGGATTACACCCCGAAAGACGATCCCCACGGAGAGCCCGACCCCCATAAGGTGGCCCGGGAAGTCAACGGGTATTTCACCAGGGACGTGACCGTCAAGGGCAAGGCGTTCGCCAAAGGGGATCAGGTTCCCTCCTTCGCCTTCCTTGGGGACGACGGCTCCACCTGCTCGGGCAATTGGCTTTATTGCAATTCCTACACCGGGCTGGAAAAAACAGACAACCGCATGGCCCGAAGGGGCAAAGAGGACGCCGCCAGCAACATAGGCCTTTTCCCGGACTGGACATGGTGCTGGCCTGTGAACCGGCGCATTTTGTACAACCGCGCTTCCGTGGACGAACAGGGTCGCCCCTGGAATCCCGACCGCTTTGTGATCCGATGGAATCCAGTCACTTCCTCCTGGGAAGGGGACGTGCCCGACGGCGGCTGGCCTCCCGGCGCCAAGCATCCTTTTATCATGCAGCCCGACGGCCACGGCCAGTTGTGGGCAAGGTTTCTGGCGGACGGCCCTCTGCCCGAGCATTACGAGCCCTTTGAAAGCCCCATGACCAATCCCTTGTCCCGCAGCCAGAATAACCCGGCGGTTAAAATCTGGCGCGACAAACCCGGAGAGGATAACCCTTTTGGCTCCAGGGACCGTTTTCCCCTGATCGCCACCACCTACCGCATGACCGAGCATTGGCTGGGCGGGGCCATGACCCGCAACACCCCCTGGCTCGCCGAACTGGTGCCCAATGTGTTCGCCGAAATCAGCCCGGTACTGGCCCGGGAAAAGGGCATAGCAAACGGCGACAAGATAACCGTGGAATCCGCCCGGGGCAAAATGGAAGTTTACGCCCTGGTTAGTCCGCGCATTCCTTCCTTTGAACTGGAAGGACGGACCACCCATCAGGTGGGGCTGATCTGGCATTTCGGATATCAGGGCCTTGCCCAGGGAGACAGCGCCAACCTGCTCACCCCCAACGTGGGTGACGCCAATACCATGATTCCGGAATTCAAGGCTTTCCTGTGTCAGGTTTATAAAGCCGAAAGGAGCCGCTCATGAAAGCCCTGCTCATGGACACCACATTTTGCGTGGCATGCCGGGGTTGTCAGGTGGCCTGCAAACAATGGAACCAACTGCCAGCCGAGCAAACCGTTTTTTTTGTGGGCGGCGGCTATCAAAACCCCCCCCACCGGTCTTCCGAAACCTGGAACCTCATCACCTTCAACGAGGTCTCCCGTCAGGATACCCTGGACTGGGCCTTTGGCAGACGCCAGTGCAACCATTGCCTGGAACCCGCCTGCGTGTCCGCCTGCCCCGTGGCGGCGCTGACCAAATCTCCCGAAGGGCCTGTTTGTTACGACGAATCCCGCTGCATTGGCTGCCGGTATTGCCAGGTGGTGTGTCCCTTCAACGCGCCCCGTTTTGAATGGGGCAAACGAGACCCGGAAATCCGCAAATGCACCCTGTGTGTTGACAGGCTTGCCTTAGGCCAGGAACCTGCCTGCTCCCAGTCATGCTCTTCCAACGCCCTGATTTTCGGAGACAGGGATGAACTCCTGGAAATGGCCCGAACCCGCATTGCAAAAAGGCCGGACCGGTATGTTTCCCATATTTACGGGGAACACGAAGTTGGGGGGACCTGCGTGCTTTATCTGTCCAAGGTCCCTTTTGAACAAATGGGCTTTACCACCGGACTGCCAAACACGCCATTTTCCCAGGAGGTCCACAGGGCCATGGCCGCTATTCCCTTTGCTTTGTCAGGAACCGCCCTGGCTCTGGGAGCCCTTTACTGGATAATCAACCGCAGGCTGGAATCTTTCAAGGAAGACACTGAGGAACAATCATGAACAGAACCTCCTCCCCCACCCCTCCCGGACTTATCCTGCTAAGGGGGCTGGCCTTTTTGGGCCTGGCAGCCATTATTTATCGGTTTTGGGTAGGAATCGGCGCAGTTGCCAACCTGTCCGACGGATATCCCTGGGGCTTGTGGGTGGCTATTGACATCCTGGCAGGGGTGGCCCTGGCCGCCGGAGGATTTGTGGTGGCCGGGTTGGTTTATATTTTTGGCGGCAAACAATTCGCCGGGCTGGCGCGGCCCGCGGTTCTCACCGCTTTCCTGGGCTACCTCATGTTTGTCCTGGGTTTGGTTGTGGACATGGGGCGGCCCTGGCACATGTTCTATATATTCATAGGCAATCACCAGTCCCCACTATATGAAATCGGCTGGTGCGCTTTCCTTTACACCCTGGTGCTGGCGCTGGAACTTTTGCCCCCCGTGTTTGAAAGATTTTCCATGGATCGGGCTTATAAAATCTGGCAGCGCACATCTCCCTGGCTGGTCGTCGCGCTCCTTTCCCTGTTTACCTGGGCCATGACCTTTTCCCTGGCCTGGACCCTGGCCGTGGCAAGCATCCTGCTCGGCTGGGAATTGATGATGGAAATCGGCGTCATGGGCCGGAAGGGGCAGACGCCTGTCCTGCTCATTGCGGCAGGCGTCATGCTTTCCTTTCTCCACCAATCGTCCTTGGGAAGCCTGTACCTTATGACTCCCCATACCCTGAATCCCTTATGGCATAGCCCTATCCTGCCCGTTTTATTTCTGGTTTCGGCCATTGTGGCGGGTATCGCTATGATCATCCTGGAATCCCTGGCTGTGGAAAGCATTCTGGGTCACAAAACACCCTTGGAACCCCTCTTTGCCCTGGCCTACAAAATCCCGATTTTGCTCATTGTTTACGCGGCCTTGAAAATTGGAGACATATTGCTCCGGGGCCAGGGCGGTATTTTGCTCACCCCCCATGTTCCTGCCGCCATGTGGTGGGTGGAAATGAGCCTGGGCGTTTTTCTTCCTTTGGCCCTGTATGTTGCCCCCGGGCTTATAAGCAAAAGGGCAGGGCTGGCCGTGGTGTCGGTCCTGGTGGTCGCAGGTCTGGTGGTCAACCGTGTTAATGTGGCCATTGTGGGTGTGGAAGTCCAACGCTGGCACACCTACTATCCCAGTTTTTTCGAGATTTTCATCACTCTGGGGATTCTCTCCATGGGCCTTTTGGCCTACACATGGGCCACCAGCCAGTTGCCTATCCACGACCAGGAATAATCGGATAGCGCTTCACAAGTTGACCAATAACTCCGGTAATGTGTACGATGGGCTTAGTTTTGCGGCCTGAACACAGAAATCCATACAATAAGGAATACCGGACATGTTTCAATTTGATAAAGATGTTGCCATAACCCCCAAGGGGGATTTTTTATATGCCGGGAATGTTTCGGATAATTGGTCCATCAACGGCATTCCCAACGGCGGGTACCTTATGGCTCTCCTCACCAACGCCATGCTCCAGGAAAGCAAAAACGACAACATTGTGGTGGTGACCGCAGCTTATCTTTCCCGGCTGCGTCCCGGCCCTGTGGATCTTGCCGTGGAGAATTTCGCCGCTTCCCTGAATATGGACCGGTTTGAAACCCGGCTCATCCAGGATGGCAAGGAACGCGTCCGGGCCATGGGAACCTTTTGCCAGTCCTCCCAGGACCGGAACGATGACCGCTACGAAAAAGACCCGCCTCTACTGGCCCCCATGGACCAATGCGTCTTAGTCCCTCAAATGCCCAAATACACCTTGTTTGATAATGTGGACATGTACCTGGACCCGGAATGCGCTGGCTGGTTTGTGGGCAAACTCAGCCTCAAGTCGGAAATGAAAGGCTGGATCAAGTTCAAGGAGGACAGGCCCTTTGATCCCCTGTCCGTTCTGCTTATGGCCGACGCCTTTCCCCCGCCCATCCTGGCCAGCCAGGGCGCCGTGGCCTGGGTGCCCACGGTGGAGCTTTCCATCAACATGCATCGGGTTCCCCAAACAAAGTGGCTCAAATGCCGGTTTCGCACCCATTTCATGAGCCGGGGCTTTTTGCAGGAAGACGGCGAGGTCTGGGACGAAAACAACCAGTTGGTGGCCGTCTCCCGTCAGGTGGCCCAGTTCAAGCGCGCCAAATGAGCAGGGCAAACCCTGCGTTGTTGGTTCCCACGGTACTCCGGCCAAACTACAAATGCGGGCAGGGCAAGCCCCGCAGCCTACGTCCTCAAACGGACTGGCTGCCGCACGCAGGGGCCGCTACTTGCCGCAGGGTGGCCGTGGCAGCGTTTTTTGCTTCCAGGGTCTGAGCAAAGGGGATGTATGGAATCCATCACCTGACGGACACGAAGGCATTCCGGATTATTGACTGCGCGCCGGAGTATTTTTTAGGCTTTTAACAGGTTTTTAAGCTATGGGCGCTGGTCTCAGGACCACTATTTGGTTCCATGGCAAACCGAAAAGTCAATCAATTCTTGACAAAGTGGTGAAGCCTGCCCTATAAGTTATCCCTTTACTGGAAGCGTGTTGTTTCCGGGGCGGAGGTGTGTTTTCTCATGCCTCCGTTACATTTTTAGTAACCATGATTCATCAAAACTTGCACAGAGAGGATTACCATGGGTGGCAAGAAAAAAGCGGCCAAGGAAAAACCCCTGGATAAAATGACTGCCAAGGAACTCCGGGAAGTGGCAAAGGGAATTCAAGGCATTAATGGTGTTCATTCCATGAGTAAGGTGGAGCTTCTATCCGATATTAAGGAAGCCCGGGGTATTGTGGATGACGGACCCAAAAAGGACACCGGCGTAATCCGGGCTCTTAAACAAAAAATCGGTGCGCTTAAAACAGCGCGCAGCACTGCGATTGAGGCCAAGGATAAGGACCAAATGACCATCCTGCGCCGCAAAATCAGCAAGTTGAAGAAAAAGACTCGCAGGGCGGCATAAAAAGCGGTTTCGGTCAGACCCGTTCTTTTCAAAAAGAATTATTGAAAATGGATAAAATTGATCCGGCTGCCCTGGCTTTTGACATTGACGGTGTGGTGGCCGACGCCATGACTTTGTTCCTGGAAATTGCGAGGAACAAACATGGCGTCAGCGGTATTACCAAAGAGGACATCACCAGCTATATGCTGGAGGATTGCCTGGACATGGATTCCGAGATCATCCTGGATGTTATCAAGGAGATCATCAACGGAACCCACAAGGAAATCCTTTCGCCCATCGAGGGGGCTGTGGAGTCCCTTGGGCGTATCCGCGCTTTGGGCGCCCCCCTCTTGTTTGTCACGGCCAGGCCCCGAAAATCGCCCGTGGAAACATGGCTTCGCAAAACGCTGGGTATTGGTAACGGCGACATGCATATAGAAGCCACGGGCAGTTTTGAGGCCAAGATCGATGTCCTGGCCCAACACGGCCGCAACTGGTTTGTGGAGGACCGGCTGGAAACCTGCTTCCTTTTGGCGGACGCAGGGATCAATCCGGTCCTTTTCCGACAGCCGTGGAACCGCAGGCCCCATCCTTTTAAGGAGGTAGGGTCCTGGGAAGAGCTTCTTCCATGCATCATGGGGCTTTAGAAACCCAAGGCGCTTTTGTTTGGATAGAGACATTTCTGGAGTCTCTTGCCACGGAAAGAAGGTATTCCCCGGCAACCTGCCTGGCTTACGGGAAGGACTTGCGCGAGTTTTTTTCCTATGTGGCCGGGTCGGGCCTCCAGGGAGAAATCCTACCGGAAAACGCGGACGTAGGCAGGGTGGACAACCTCACCATCCGGGGGTATTTGGGCTTTTTGCATAAGAAAAATGAAAAAAGCACCATGGCCCGGAAACTCTCCTCCCTCAGATCCTTCTACCGTTTTCTGGAAAAACGAGGCCGTGTGGCTGTCAACCCGGCGCAAGCCGTGGTGACGCCCAAACGCAAGAAAACCGTGGCAACCCACCTCACCGTGGACGAAGCCTTTGGCTTGCTGGATTCCATTTTGGATGACAGCCTGGCAGGGGCTCGGGACAGGGCCATGTTTGAGTGCCTGTATTCCACGGGCATCCGGGTTTCGGAACTGGCGGGCCTGGATTTGGGTAATATTGATTTTTCGGGCAAAACCCTTAGGGTTTTGGGCAAGGGAAACAAGGAACGGATCGTGCCAGTGGGAGCCAAGGCTCTCGGGCATATTCGTGTTTATACAGACAGGCTGGCAGCGGAAGGCCCAAAAACGACAGACCCCAAGGCGGTATTCCTCAATAAAAACGGGGGACGCCTCACCACCCGGTCCATCCGCCGCATCCTGGAAAAAATCGTGAGGGAAATGGGCCTGAATCGCCCCCTTTCCCCCCATGGGTTGCGCCATACCTTTGCCACGCATATGCTGGACAATGGCGCGGATCTCAGGTCGGTCCAGGAATTGCTGGGACACGCCAGCCTTTCCACCACGGGGCGTTATACCCATGTGAGCATCGACCGCCTGATGGCCGCCTATGACAAGGCGCACCCGAGGGGCGAAAAAAGTTGACCCAAAACGGCCTGATAAAGGACCTTTGACCATGAGCAACCCTCTGGATTTTCGGGGAACCACCATCCTGGCGGTTCGCAAGGACGGCAAAACCGCCATCGCGGGAGACGGACAGGTGACCCTGGGCGCCACGGTGGTCAAACACACGGCCCAGAAAGTCCGCAAAATCTACCACGATAAAATTGTGGTGGGCTTTGCAGGGGCCACTGCCGACGCCTTGAACCTCTTTGACAAGTTTGAGGCCAAGCTGGAGCAATACAACGGAAACCTTACCCGGGCCGCCGTGGAACTGGCCAAGGACTGGCGCACAGACAAATACCTGCGCCGCCTGGAAGCCATGATGATCGCCGTGGACAGCGAACGCATGTTTTTGATTTCCGGCAACGGCGACATCATCGAGCCCGACGAAGGAGTTATCGGCATAGGTTCCGGCGGACCCTACGCCCAGGCGGCGGCAACCAGTCTGCTCAGGCATTCCAGCCTGGACGCTTCGGCCATTGCAGCGGCAGCCATGGACGTGGCCGCCTCCATATGCATTTATACCAATCAGGTGGTTACCCTGCACGAAATTTGAGGACTGGTATGGAAGACCTAAAACCCAGGGAGATTGTTCAGGAACTGGACAAGTATATCATAGGGCAGGGCCATGCCAAACGGTTTGTGGCCATTGCCTTGAGAAACCGTTGGCGCAGACGCCAGGTCCCCGAGGAATTGCGGGATGAAATCGCTCCCAAAAATATCATCCTCATAGGCCCCACAGGGGTGGGCAAAACCGAGATCGCCAGAAGGCTTGCCAAACTGGCCGAAGTGCCTTTTCTCAAAGTGGAAGCCACCAAGTTCACGGAAGTGGGCTATGTGGGCAGGGATGTGGAGTCCATGATTCGCGACCTGGTTGAGGTCACCGTGAACATGGTCCGGGAAAAAGAGGAAGAGGACGTCCTGGGGCCCGCCATGGCGGCCGCCGAGGAACGCATACTGGATATCCTCCTGCCTCCCCGGCGTGAATCCCAGCCTTTTGCCGATACCGACGGGGAAACCACTCTGGAAATCGTCACACGCAACGGGTCCAACCAGGATTCCACCAGGGAAAAACTCCGGAAAATGCTCCATTCCGGCAAGCTGGACGACCGGTTTGTAGACCTGGACGTGACCGAGCGCAACACCCCGGTGGTGGAGATTTTCTCCAACATGGGCATGGAAGAGGTGGGCTTTAACTTTAAGGATATGCTGGGCGGTCTCATGCCCAAAAACACCAAAAAGCGCAAGGTCAAGGTCAGCGAAGCCATGGAAATCCTTACCCAGCAGGAAGCTCAGGGGCTGATTGACATGGACAAGGTGGTCAAAAAGGCCCTCACCCGCGTGGAAGAGTCCGGTATCATATTCCTGGACGAGATCGACAAAATCGCGGTGAGCAACGGCAAAAGCCAAGGGCCGGACGTCAGCCGGGAAGGGGTTCAGCGGGACCTTCTGCCCATTGTGGAAGGCACCACGGTCAACACAAAGTACGGCATGGTCAAGACGGACCATATCCTGTTCATTGCTTCCGGGGCTTTTCATATGACCAAGCCTTCGGATTTGGTGCCGGAACTCCAGGGCCGTTTTCCCATTCGGGTGGAACTGGATTCTTTGACCGAAAACGACTTCGTGCGCATCCTGACCGAGCCGAAAAACGCCATCGTCCTGCAATATTGTGAATTGCTGAAAACCGAAGGCGTTGAACTGGTCTTCCAGGACGACGCGGTGGCGGAAATCGCCTCCATTGCCAAGGAAGTGAACGACAGAACGGAAAATATAGGCGCCCGCAGGCTTCATACCGTCATGGAATGCCTGCTGGAAGACATTCTTTTTGACGCCCCTGAAGTACCGGAAAAACGCATTGTCATAGGGGCTGAAATGGTGCGGGCCAAACTGGAATCCATCAAAGAGGACGAGGATCTTTCCCGGTATATTCTGTAGGCGAAACCGGGCCAGTCCCTCACACTTGGGTGAGTCATGGAAGTCATGGAAAAAACTGTTGCGGACATTTTGGTGGAAGCCCTTCCCTATATCCGCCAATTCACTGGCATGACCATTGTGGTTAAGTATGGTGGGCATGCCATGGTGGACGAGGAACTCAAGGAAGCCTTTGCACGGGACATCACCCTTTTGAAGCTGGTAGGGGCCAATCCCGTGGTGGTACATGGCGGAGGTCCCCAGATCAACAAGGTCCTGGACCAGATGGGCATTTGTTCCCGTTTTGTAAAAGGCATGCGCATTACGGACGAGCCCACCATGGACGTGGTGGAAATGGTCCTGGGCGGCAAGGTCAACAAATCCATAGTGGCCCAGATCAACAAACAGGGCGGTCGGGCCGTGGGGTTATCCGGTAAGGACGGCGGCCTTATCATGGCCCGTAAGATGACCATCATGCACCAGGAAACCGCGGACAGCCCGCCTGAAATTATAGATCCGGGACTGGTAGGGGAGGTGACCGAGGTCGACCCCAGGATTATCAACACCCTCACCCGGGAAGGCTTTATTCCCATCATCGCTCCCGTGGGCGCCGGGGAAAATGGCGAGACCTTCAATATCAACGCCGACCTGGTGGCCTCCCGGGTTGCAACGGCTCTCAAGGCGGGCCGCCTGATCCTGGTGACCGACGTGGACGGTGTCAAGGACAAGGAAGGCTCTCTCATTTCCTCCATGGACGCCCGGACCGCCAATACCCTCATTGAGGATGGCACAATCGCCGGAGGCATGATCCCCAAGGTCAACTGCGCTCTGGAAGCCATCAGCCAGGGCGTAAACAAGGTGCATATTATCAATGGCCGACGACGACACGCTTTATTGCTGGAACTGCTCACAGACAAAGGAATAGGAACTGAATTCAAAGCGTGATCTAAAATAACCGAAAGGCCGATAAACCATGAAAAACATAAAAGACATTGCAGACCAGGTATTTGCCAAAACTTACGCGCGGAACCCCATTTGCCTGGTTAAAGGGCAGGGCGCCACCCTGTGGGACTCCAACGGCAAGGAATATACCGACTTTTTGGCAGGAATCGCCGTGTGCATCCTGGGCCACGCCCATCCCGCCGTGACCGACGCCGTGGCTAAACAAGCCGCCAAACTGGTCCATGTTTCCAATTTATTCTATACCGAGCCCCAGACTCTTCTGGCGGAGCAATTGGTCAAAAGTTGCTTTGCGGACCGGGTGTTTTTTTGCAACAGCGGGGCCGAAGCCAACGAAGCAGCCATAAAAATGGCCCGGAAATATTTCAAGGAAAATGGCCAGCCCCAGCGGTATCGGGTCATTTCCATGGAGCATTCCTTCCATGGACGGACTTTCGCCACTATGGCCGCCACCGGCCAGGATAAAATCAAAAAAGGCTTCGAACCCATGATGGACGGCTTCGATCATGTGCCTTTCAATGACCTGGAAGCGGTGGAAAAGGCCATTACGGACGAAACCTGCGCCATTCTTACCGAGCCCATCCAGGCCGAAGGCGGGGTTATGGTTCCCTTTCCCGGATATCTTCCGGGTTTGCGGGAGCTTTGCGACAAAAAAGGCATCCTCCTGATTTTTGACGAAGTGCAGACAGGCATGGGCCGGACAGGCACCCTGTTCGCCCATCAGCAAATGGGCGCCACCCCCGATATCATGACCCTGGCCAAAGGACTGGCCAACGGCCTGCCCATCGGCGCAGCCCTGGCCACCGAAGATGTGGCCGCAGCGTTCACCCCCGGCTCCCACGCCACGACGTTTGGAGGCACTCCCCTGGTGACGGCTGCGGCACTGGCCGTTCTTGTCGCGCTTCAGGATCAGGACATTCTGGAGATGTCCATATCCGTAGGGGACTACTTCAAGAATCAGTTGCTGCTTTTAAAGGAAAAGTTCACCTGCGTGGAGGAAGTCCGGGGCCTGGGCCTTTTGCTGGGACTCAAGTTGTCCATGGAGGGCGGCCCCATAGTAGCCAAAGCCATGGAAATGGGGTACATTTTCAATGTTACCCAGGCCAATGTCCTGCGGTTTGTGCCGCCCTTAATAATTACCCGGAAGGATGTGGACGGCCTGATAGCCGCTTTGGACAGCATTTTGGCCGAGCAGCAGTAAATGCAATGCGGGTTGGAATCCGCTTTAGGAGGTTAGTATATGAAGGTTGATATCACCACTCTCTCGGATTTGTCCAAGGAGCAGATCGACATCCTCTTTGCCAATGCCCTGGAAGGAAAGAAAAAACAAAAACAAGGTATCCTGGAACCCAAACTCCAGGGAAGAACCGTGGGTCTGGTTTTTGACAAACCCTCCACACGCACAAGGGTTTCCTTTGAAGCCGCCATGATTCAACTTGGCGGAGTTCCCATGTATATCAATACCAAGGACACCCAGCTCATCCGCAAGGAGCCTATCGAAGATACGGCCCGGGTTCTTTCCCGGTATCTGGACGCCCTGGTGGTGCGCACCTATTCCCAGGAACTCTTGAACGATCTGGCCAGGGAATCCAGCATTCCCATTGTGAATGCCCTTACGGACATCTATCATCCCTGCCAGATTTTGAGCGACCTATTGACCGTCATCGAGGTCAAGGGCGGCTACGAAGGCGTTAAGGTGGCCTGGGTCGGCGATGGCAATAACGTGGCCCATTCCTGGATCAACGCGGCTTCCGTGCTGGGTTTTGATCTGGTCCTTGCCTGCCCCAAAGAGCATCAGCCTTTGGGTTGGATTGTGGAAAAAGCCCAGCGCGAGGTCAAAGGCAGCATTCGGGTGATCTCCGACCCCAAAAAAGCGGTGGAAGGCGCGGACGTGATCTATACCGACGTGTGGGCCAGCATGGGCCAGGAGTCGGAAAGCCGCGTCAGAAGAACAGCCTTCCAGGGATACACCGTGGATCAGACCCTGGTTGACCTGGCTGCCAAGGATGTTATGGTGATGCACTGCCTGCCCGCCCACCGGGGTGAGGAAATTTCTGAAGATGTCCTGGAAGGCCCCAATTCGGTGGTCTGGGATCAGGCGGAAAATAAAATGCACATGCACAAGGCGATTTTGGACGCCTTGATAAGGCTCTGGAAATAGGAGAGGTTTTCATGGGAAAAAATATCAAAAAGGTCGTCCTGGCATATTCCGGCGGACTGGATACCTCCGTCATTCTTAAATGGCTGGTGGAAACCTATCAGTGTGACGTGGTGGCGTTCTCCGCTGATATCGGGCAGGGCGAAGAGCTGGAGCCTGTCCGCGGCAAGGCCGAAGCCAGCGGCGCATGCGCCGTGTATATCGACGACCTGCGGGAAGAATTTGTGCGGGATTATGTGTTTCCCGCTTTTCGGGCCAACGCCATCTACGAGGGCCAATACCTTTTGGGCACATCCCTGGCCCGGCCCCTCATCGCCAAAAGGCAGATGGAAATCGCCAAGGCCGAAGGCGCCGATGCCGTCAGCCACGGAGCGACCGGCAAGGGTAACGATCAGGTGCGTTTTGAACTGAGCTATCTGGCCATTGATCCTTTTATCAAGATCATCGCCCCCTGGAGGGATTGGGACCTCAACTCCCGGACCAAGCTCATGGACTACGCCAAAAAGCACGGCATTCCCGTTCCCACCACCCAGGCCAAGCCATACAGCTCGGACAGGAATCTGCTGCATATCAGTTTTGAAGGAGGAGTGCTGGAAGACCCCTGGATGCCGCCGGAAGAGGACATGTTTCTTCTTTCCGTGTCTCCCCAAAATGCGCCGGATACGCCCGAGGAAGTGACCATTGAGTTCGAAAAGGGAAACCCCATTGCCGTGAACGGCGAAAAACTCTCTCCGGCCAACCTCCTTGCCAAACTCAACGAACTGGGCGGCAAGCACGGCATAGGCCGTATGGATATTGTGGAAAACCGTTTCGTGGGAATGAAGTCCCGGGGCGTGTACGAAACCCCCGGCGGAACCATCCTGCGTATCGCCCACATGAACATGGAAACCCTGACCATGGACCGCGAAGTGGCCCATATGCGGGATTCCCTGATCCCCAAATACGCCGAACTGGTGTACAACGGGTTCTGGTTCTCCCCGGAAATGCGACTGCTCCAGGGCATGATCGACGCCACACAGGAGAACGTCCAGGGCGAGGTGCGCCTGGAACTTTACAAAGGCAATTGCCGGGTTTTGGGACGCAGGTCCGATATGTCCCTGTACCGCATGGATTTCGCCACCTTCGAGGAGGACGAGGTCTATCGCCAAAAGGACGCGGAAGGTTTTATCAGGCTCAATTCCCTGAGACTCCGTATTCAGTCCATGTTGAAAAAATAGGAGCGCGGGGATGGCTGAGCACAAACCCTGGGACGGCAGGTTTGCCGAAAAAACCGATGCCATGGTGGAGGCCTTCACCTCCTCCATTCAGGTGGACAGGCACCTTTATGCCCACGATATTGCCGGAAGCATCGCCCATGCCAGGACCCTGGCGGAAGCTGGAGTAATCGCACAGGAAGAAGCAGACTCCCTGGAAAAAGGCCTCAGGCAGGTTAAGGCCGAAATCGAGACCGGTGAATTTAAATACAACGACAGCCTGGAAGATATCCACATGCATATCGAGTCCAGGCTTTCCCAAATCCTTGGGCCTGTGGCGTCCAAACTCCATACCGGGCGCAGCCGCAACGATCAGGTGGCCCTGGATTGCAGGCTGTATTTGCGAGATGAAACCCGCAAGATCATCGCCATGCTCCAGGAACTCCGGCAGGTGCTGGTGGACACGGCTCAGGCTCACCTGGACTTTTTTGTTCCCGGATACACCCATCTTCAAAGGGCCCAACCGGTGCTGCTTTCCCACCATCTCATGGCCTATTACGAGATGTTTACCCGGGACTGTGAAAGGTTCAAGGACGCCCTGTTCAGGATCAACGTCATGCCCCTGGGCAGCGCGGCCCTGGCCGGGACGACCTTCCCCCTGGACAGGGATTTTACGGCCTCCCTCCTGGGCTTTGAAGGCGTTACACAGAATAGTATGGACGCCGTCTCGGACCGGGACTTCGCCATGGAGTTTCTGGCCGACGCCAGCATCTGCATGGTTCATTTCTCCAGGTTCTCGGAAGAGCTTATCCTCTGGTCCTCCAGCGAATTCGCCTTCCTGAACATGCCCGACGCCTTTGCCACGGGAAGCAGCATCATGCCCCAAAAGAAAAACCCCGACGTGCCGGAACTGGTGCGGGGGAAAACCGGCAGGGTGTTCGGCAGCCTCATAACCATGCTAACCATCATGAAATCCCTGCCCATGGCGTATAACCGGGACATGCAGGAAGACAAGCCTCCACTTTTTGACGCAGTGGATACCATAAAGGCTTGCGTGGCCATGTTCGCTCGTATGATTCCCAAGCTGGAGTTTGACCGGAAAAGAATGTTCGACGCCTGTAACAAGGGTTTTCTCAACGCCACGGATATGGCCGATTACCTGGTGGAAAAGGGCGTGCCGTTCCGGGAAGCCCACGGAATCGTAGGCCGGGCTGTGGCCTATGCTCTGGATCGGGGCAGGGAGCTCCAGGAGATTTCTCTCAACGACCTGCGCAAGTTCTCGGATAAGCTGGACAAGGATATTTATGAAGCACTCACGGTGGAGCATGTGGTGGACCGCAGAAGAACGGCGGGCGGGACTGCTTCGGCCAATGTGATCGCCGCCATTGGACGGGCTCATACCCAACTTCATGCGGAATCTTCGGGAGACTGACCTTGACAAGATCAGGAATGCGACAATACTTCATGTGGGCCTTGGTGTTGCTTTTTGCCGTGAGCATGGGTTGCGGAAAAAAAGGCCCCCCAAGACCGCCCCACACCCAGCCCCCGGCTTCGGCCTGCGGCTTGGCAATTGAATTGCTTGATGACAGCAGGGCGCGTCTCACCTGGAATCAGACCGTGTGCGCCTCCGGAGGCGAGGTGGACGGTTTTAACGTGTTCATGGCCCGGGAAAGACTGGATAAGGATGCCTGTAAAAACTGCCCCATGAATTTTCAGCAGGTGTCCATCGTTCATGTGGGGAAATCCAACCCCTGGCAGACCCAGCCGGATAAGGCCGTCCACATGGAGCCGGTACTGGAAGGCTATCGTTACATATTCAAAGTTGTGGCATTCGGGCCGGGAGGGGACGCACGGGATTCCGAAAGGATTTTTGTGGAAGTTGACCGGACCGCTCCCTGATTAAAGAATATTCAAAACCGTATCGTCAATTAAGGACCGTTTTGCAATGAATCATTTTCAGTACAAGGATAAGGACCTCTATTGTGAGGATGTGCCCGTGGCCCAAATCGCCGCTAAACTGGGCACGCCCCTTTTTGTATACAGCCATGCCACGCTCACGCGCCATTATCAGGCCTTTGACAAAGCCTTCGGCAACGTGGATCACATCATCTGCTATTCCGCCAAGGCCAACACCAACGGCGCTATCCTCAAGCTCTTCGCCAATATGGGAAGCGGCCTGGACGTGGTTTCCGGCGGAGAACTTCATCGGGGACTGGCGGCGGGGATTCCGGCCAATAAAATCGCCTATGCCGGCGTGGGCAAAACCCAAAATGAAATTGATCTTGCCATCAATTCCGGCATCCTCATGTTCAATGTGGAATCCTTTGAAGAATTGCAGGCGATAAACGCCCGGGCCAAGGCTCTTGGAAAAAAGGCTCCTATCTCCTTGCGGGTTAATCCCAACGTGGATGCCAAAACCCATCCCTATATTTCAACGGGCATGAAAAAGAACAAGTTCGGCATCGCCAAGGAAGCGGTCCTGGAGGCCTACAAAGCAGCCAACGCCCTGGAAGCCACGGACGTGGTGGGGATTGATTTCCACATCGGCTCCCAAATCACCCAGGTTGGGCCCTTTGTGGAAGCCATGGAAAGCGTCAAGGCCCTGGCTTCGGACCTCAGGGACCTAGGAATTAATGTCAAATACCTGGACGTGGGCGGCGGCCTGGGCATCAACTATAAGGACGAAGCTCCACCCGAGCCCGATGAGTACGCCAAGGCTATCTGTAAGGTCATCGCCGACTTTCCCATCACCGTGGTGCTGGAGCCGGGCCGGGCCATGGTGGGCAACGCGGGTATTATGGTAACCAAGGTTCTGTACCTCAAGGAAGGGACCACCAAGAATTTTATTATTGTGGATGCCGGCATGAACGATTTGGTGCGGCCTTCCATCTATGACGCGTACCACCTGATCCAGCCCGTGAATATGCGCGAGGGAAACCCCATCACAGGCGACGTGGTGGGACCCATTTGCGAATCCACGGACTTCCTGGCCAAGGACCGTGAAATTGGCGCTGTCACTTCCGGGGATTTTTTGGCTGTAATGAGTTCCGGCGCCTATGGCTTCGCCATGTCTTCCAATTACAATTCCCGTCCCAGGGCCTGCGAAGTCATGGTCAAGGGGCAGGCCTTTGAAGTCATCCGGGCCAGAGAAACTTATGAAGATCTAACCAGGGGGGAGAATATTCCAACCTTCCTATAGGAATATATTACAATGACTGGTTTGCAGTTTTACAAGATGAGCGGAAGCGGCAATGATTTTATTATTGCGGATAATCGTGACGGAAAAATTGCCAAGGACGATTTGCCGGGTCTTGCCAAAGCCCTGTGCGCCCGGAAAATTTCCGTGGGCGCTGACGGGCTGATCCTCGTGGAAAACAGCAGCCAGTGCGACTTCAAATGGCAGTTTTATAATGCGGACGGCAGCGAGGCCGAAATGTGCGGCAACGGAGCCCGTTGCGTGGCCCGCTATGCCTACCTCAACAAAATGGCCGGGGAAGACATGACCTTTGAAACCCTGGCGGGCGTCATCCACGCCCAGGTCATGGGAGAGAACGTCAAGGTCGGGTTGACCGACCCCACGGACGTCAAATATTTCTACCCCCTGGAAGTGGACGGGGTAAAGTGCAACATCACCAGCATGAACACGGGTGTGCCCCATGTGGTGCTCCTGGTGGGAGATATTGAACAACCCGACGTGGAAGAAATGGGCCGTAAAATCCGATTCCACAAAGCATTCGCCCCAGCCGGAACCAATGTCAACTTTGTGGAGTTCCGCCGCGGCGAACTGGCAGTACGTACCTACGAGCGCGGAGTGGAAGGCGAAACCCTGGCATGCGGAACCGGCGCCGTGGCTTCGGCCCTGGCCCGTGTGGCTGCCGATGCAGCACTTTCCCCGGTGAAGGTTCTGACCCGAAGCGGCCAATACCTGCTGGTCCACTACCGCAGAACCAAGGACGGTTTCGGCCAAATTTATCTGGAAGGGGATGCACAGATTATTTACCAAGGCGAACTGGGTCCCGATGCATTGAAAATGGCCCAAAAATAAAAGTTGAAAGGATTGAGCGCATCATGGATACATTTGAAAAGGCGGACAGGCTCAAACAACTCCCTCCCTATCTGTTTGCGGAAATTGACCGGAAAAAGGAAGAAGTGCGGGCCAAAGGTGTGGATATTATCGATCTGGGCGTAGGCGACCCGGACCTGCCCACACCGGACCACATTATCCAGGCCCTCAATGAGGCCGCCAAGGACCCCAGATACCACCGTTATCCGTCCTACTCCGGCATGGGCGCTTTTAACAAGGCCGTAGCCCGCTTTTATCAAAAACGGTTTGGCGTGAGTCTGGAGTTAAATGAAATCATTACCCTCATTGGCTCCAAGGAAGGCATCGCCCACATTCCCCTGGCATACATCAATCCCGGGGACGTGGCCCTGGTGCCAAGCCCGGCCTATCCTGTCTATCAGGTCGGCGTGGAATTTTGCGGCGGAACATGCCACATCATGCCCCTGACCAAGGAAAACAGCTTTCTTCCGGACCTGGACGCCATACCCGAAGACGTGGCTTCCAAGGCCAAGCTCATGTTCATCAATTATCCCAACAACCCTACGGCAGCCACTGCGGACAAGGCTTTTTTCCAAAAGGTGGTTGCTTTCGCCAAAAAATATAAGATCATCGTCTGTCATGACCTCGCTTATTCCGAAATGTCCTTCGACGGCTACTCCCCCATGAGCTTCATGGAAGTGGAGGGAGCCAAGGACGTGGGGATCGAATTCCACTCCCTGTCCAAGACATACAACATGACCGGCTGGCGTCTGGGCTTTGCCGTGGGCAACGCCGAGGTGATCGGCGCTTTGGGCAAGGTCAAAAGCAATATCGACTCCGGCGCCTTTGACGCCGTGCAAATGGCCGGTATCGAAGCCCTGGACGGGGATCAACAGTGCGTGGCGGATAATTCCAAAATCTACCAGGAACGACGGGACATCCTTATGGAAGGTTTTGCCTCATTGGGACTCAAGTGCACGCCGCCCAAGGCCACTTTTTATATGTGGGTGGAAGTTCCCAAAGGGTATACCTCGGCCGATTTCTGCACAAAGCTCCTGACCGAGGCCGGCATTGTGGCCACCCCCGGCAACGGGTTCGGCGCCCCCGGCGAAGGCTATTTCCGCATGGCCCTCACCCAGAACAAGTACCGCATCGCAGAGGTGGTCAAACGCATGCAGGGCATGAACCTGTAAGGAAGTGGATTTGCAGCATACAGCATACATCGGGTTCGGCTCCAATATGGGAGATCTTAAAAAAAACTGCCAGTGGGCCATGGACCGGTTGAATCAGTCCGGCCTGTGTGCCGTGGAGCAGATTTCCAGGCTGTACGACACCGAACCGGTGGATTTCGAAGCCCAAGACCGTTTTTTAAACGGCGCCGCCCGGATTAAAACCAGCCTGGAACCCCGGGACCTGCTGGCTTTGTTGAAATCTCTGGAAAAGGAAGCGGGCCGCACGAACTCCGGTCCCCGCTTTGGCCCCAGGGTCTTGGATATGGATATCCTGTTCTATAACGAGCTTGTCATGGAGGACGGAGACCTGGACATACCCCATCCCCGGCTTCATAAAAGGCGGTTTGTTTTGGCCCCGCTTTGTGATATAGCTCCAGAATTGCAACATCCGGTTTTAAAAAAGACAGTTAGCTCTTTGCTGGAAAAACTGGATGACGGCGGCAAGGACGTTACAATTCTGGATCAAGTCCTTGAAATTCCAGCACAGGTCCTGGCTCTTTAGCAAGGCCTTATAGCCCTATAGGGGGTTGGCGCATGTGGCTTAAATTCATAATTTTTGCAGGTTTGGGATATCTGGTGTACAAGGCCCTGGCAGGCCCCGGGCCAGAAAAGTCCCGGCCCCGGATGGATAGTTCCCAGCCCAAACAGATAGACGACGTGATGGTGCAGGACCCCGTGTGCAAGGTGTATTTCCCCCGGCGGGAAGGGGTGACAGCCAGAGTGGACGGCCAAATTATACATTTTTGCAGCGAAGAATGCATGGAAAAATATTTCAAACAAAACAGCAAACAATAACAAAACAACCAAACAAGGAGCGCGGCGGATGAAGTTTTTTATAGATACGGCCAATATCGACGAAATCAAAGAGGCCAACAGCATGGGAATGGTGGACGGCGTCACGACCAACCCGTCCCTGATTGCAAAAGAAGGCAGGCCCTTTGAAGATATCATTAAGGATATCTGCGCGGAAGTGGACGGCCCCATCAGCGCCGAAGTCATCAGCACCGAAGCCAAGGCCATGATCGCAGAAGGCCAAAAACTGGCCGCCATCCATGAAAATATCGTGGTCAAGATTCCCATGATCCCCGATGGCATGAAAGCCACCCGCGCCTTAGCGTCGGAAGGCATTCCCGTCAACGTGACCCTGGTTTTCTCTCCTCTTCAGGCTCTGGTGGCCGCCAAGGCGGGCGCTGCTTTTGTCAGTCCTTTTGTGGGACGCCTGGACGACCTGGCCAGCGAAGGCATGCTCCTGATCGAGCAGATGGTGACCATATTCAATAACTACGGCTTTGATGCCGAGGTTCTGGTCGCCAGCATTCGCAACCCCCTCCATGTGCTGGAAGCAGCCATGATGGGTGCGGATGTGGCCACCATCCCCTTTGGCGTTATCAAGAAAATGATGAGCCACCCCCTCACGGACAAGGGACTGGCCGCCTTTTTGGCTGATCACGCGAAGTCCCAAAAGTAGGCCCAAAAGGCCCTGCGATAGGAATACCCATGGCTTCAGGTCGCTCTTTCAAGGACATAGTGCTGCACCCCAATTCCCTGACGTTGTTCCGGGTGGTTACCATTCCAGGAATTATCCTGTTGCTCTTGCCTCCGGAACCCAGCAGGCTTTTCTGCATGCTCGCCGCCGCTTTGTTTTCCTTGGCAGCCATCAGTGATGGTCTGGACGGCTATTACGCCAGATCTCTGGGTTTGGTATCCAATTTCGGCAAGTTCATGGATCCCCTGGCCGACAAGCTCCTGGTAATGTCCACCCTCACCATGTTGACGTGGCATCAATGGATTCCCGGGTGGATGGCCTGCATTATCGTTGGTCGGGAACTGGCCGTGACCGGACTGCGGGGCATTGCAGCGGAGCAAGGAAAAGTCATTGCCGCTGAAAAACTGGGGAAGTATAAAATGGGATTCCAGATAGGTGCCATCATCCCGTTGCTGCTGCACCACAAATTGATTATTGCGGGGGATTTTTTCCTTGATTTCGGGCAGGTGGGCTACTGGGTTTTGTGGATTGCTCTGGTTTTTACTATCTGGTCGGGCGCGGAGTATTTCAGGAATTACTCAAAAGTGATCAGAAGTTGATTTTTAGGCTTCTTTTAGCGTTTTTTTAGTTGACAAAGGGCCCCTGTTCTGAGTAAGTAGGGGTCGCTGAGCGGGAATAACTCAGCGGTAGAGTGCGACCTTGCCAAGGTCGAAGTCGCGGGTTCAATTCCCGTTTCCCGCTCCATTTTTTTTGGCGGCATAGCCAAGTGGTAAGGCAGCGGACTGCAAATCCGTTATTCTCCGGTTCAAATCCGGATGCCGCCTCCACAATGAAATCAGAGGGTTAGCTCATTTTGGGCTGACCCTTTTTTGGTTCAAAAATGGCCGATTGTGCCTAAATTGTGCCTAAATTGTTTAATCTCATTTATATCTGTGTGTATAGCCAAAATGGAACGCAACATAATTGTATCCGCTTCTGTCAACGTCGATGGGTCCATTGGCTAGGCTAACTGAATACTCATCAACCCCAAAACCGAATTATACAGAGCGCCGCATCAAAATGTGCGCGTAAGCCGTTCTTCCCATTTTTCGTATTCCCCGGAGCGTAGCCCGGGGGACAGGCAGCCGCCCGCTTTTCCCGGATGGTGAAATCGGCGAGCCCAAGCCGCCCCTTTTTTTCGCCCTGGCCCGAAGGAACCGGTGCAATCAACGTCACGCCCAGACCCGCGGCCTTTTTCACGTTTTCATCGCCGCCGTAATGGGTGTCGGCCGATACGGATTGTGGCCCCAGGCCTTTTTCCCGGGCCGACTTGATGGCCGGAACCACCAGAGCTTGGCTGTCGTGGGCGTGGGCCGGTTCCACGGCCACATGGGAGGCCAAGCGTAGAGGCTTGATTTCGCCCTCTCCAAGCTCCGAGTCGGAGTAGGTCTCCATTGACCTGGGCTTGATACCCCTGTTTGCGGCCGCTGTATTCCGCCTCCGGGTCCACCGCACAACATGCCATCAGGCAGGTTTTTTCTTGGAGGTTCTACGGATAAAATTAAGGGTGCGGCCTTTGAGGGCGATGGCGTCTTCCGGGCACATTTCCTGACAGCAATAACAGTTGATGCAAATGTTCTTGTCCGCGCTGGGATAGGACTTTTTTTGCATGGTCATGGCTTGTGTGGGGCAGTGCTTGACGCACAATCCGCATTGCTTGCATTTATCCTGGTCGATCTGGGGCAGGCAATTGATCCACCGGGCCAGGAAACGGTTGAGCACCATCCCTGCAATTCCCGGCACAAAGGTCACCGGCATCTTGAAATCGGGTATGGGGGTGATCTCCCGGTTCAGGGAAATCCGGTCCAGGTCGAGGGTTCCCAGTCCTTTTTCCGCTGCGATATTCAGGTGCAGGACGGATTTCGGATCTTTGCCGATCATGGTGACGGCCACGGCGTCCAGGCACACCGCATTGGAACTGGCCAGAATTTTTCCCACATTCCGCAGGTTGCCGTGATGGGGGCCGTTGCCCTCCATGGCAATCACTGCGTCCATGATGGTCAGGTCCGGGGGGCGGACCGAAAAGATATCCACCAAAGCCTGGGCGAAACGTTTGGGGGTGACCGCCTGGGAGTGCACCCGCATTTTATCCCCGCCCACCACATAGCCAAAGGTATTCTTGATGGCCCCTGTGTAGAAGGTGAGGCCATGGGTCTTGAGTTTGGGCAGGTTGATCACCAGATCCGCTTCCAGCACGTCTCGTGAAATCATGACATGGGGAATGTCCTTGGACGGGAGCTTGGTCTTGACCGGGTGTTGCCCCAGGTGCACAAAGGAGTCCCCGGCGGCCTGGGAGATTTGGGCTGTATCGGCGGCTTTTACCGACTTGCCGTAGCCAAACACTCCCGGATTGTCGCCCACCATGACCAAAGCGCCTTCCGCCTTTAACTTTTCCACCACGGCTTTCACCACCGCGGGATGGGTGGTCACGCCTTTTTCCGGCGGTTCTCCCGCCAGGATATTGGGCTTGACCAGGACTTTCTTTCCGTTCAGGTCCAGGGGAAACTGGCGAAAAATCTCGTCCATGACGCCTTGTAAAGACCCGTCCTCGTATGAGGCGTCAAATAACATCACCCGGTATTTTTCCTGATTTTTCATGTTCCCCCCTCCCCTTCCCTGAGCTTTTACTTTTCGTACAAACCGATTGCTTCATCATCTATTTGGAAATACCGGCTTGTTCCTTATTGACGTCTTCGTGGAAATCGGCGTCCTCATTGGCAAAGGCATCGGCGCCATACAGGTTTTTGAAGGTCTCCAGCATCTCGTCCAGGGGAACGTCGTCGTACTCGCCCCGGAGCAGGATGTAGTCCATGTGCTTATTGCCGTCCAGGTCAAAGGGGTGATAGATGGAGTCGTTCAATCCGTCAAAATCCAGGGTTCTCAGGCGGAATTTTTCGCACAACTCCACATTGAAGGCCGGCGTGGCCTTCACCCACTTTTCATTGAGATAAATGGAGGTATACCCGTGCCAATGAAATACGTCTGTCTGCATTTGCTCCCGCATGCGTTTTGTGGACAGATGGTTTTGGACATCGGCATAGCCCAAACGGGCCGGTATGCCCAACACCCGGCAACAGGCCGCCAAAAGCGCGGCCTTGGGCACGCACCATGCCTCGCCCACTTCCAGAGTCGTAGACGCCTTGAGGCCTTCCACAGTAAGAACAAATTTATAGGGATTATAGCGAATTCCGTCCCGGACTGCAAAATACAGGCTGACAGCCTGGTCCAGGGGATCGGCGGAACTGCCCGCGTGTTCATGGGCGTATTCTATGACGGATTTGTGATCAGAATTGATAATGGGCGTGGGTTGCAAATGCTGTTTTTGAGGCTTCATTGAAATTCCCCCGTATGGATCTTGTTTGTATAAAACGGATTCTGGCGGAACAATCTTGTCAGAGCCTTGCTCTTCGGCCTCTGAACATGCTTTAGGGATACTGCTTTTTTCAGGCGGTGTCCAGAGTCTTTTGTTTGGGGGGATGGCCGGATTGCAGGAAGAACGCCTGTTTTTCAGTTCCATGACGCTGGTCTTGGGTGAAACAGGCCTTCTTTCTTATGGCGGGATAACATTGTAGCAAAAATACGCCAGGCATTTGCTTGACGGCGATTTTGTGTAAGCCTGGAGCAATTCCTCCCCCAGGTTTATACCGATCAATGTGCGGGGATGCCTTCTGAGGAACAATCCCCGCAATTTTCCTCGGTGAGTTTAACAAAAATCGGAATATTGACAATCAGCCAGTTATAAAAGGGGTAAATGGCTTCAAAGGTTTCCCTTGGAAGCTCCTGGTTGATCATGCCAACCCAAATATTCAGATTGGCCGCCCAGTAGGTTGTTTGGAAACCATGAGACCGATAGGCGCGAAAAACCCACAGCACGGTTTCCACCAATACCTTTGGGTCGTATTCCAGAAACATGGATTCCATAAATCTGGCGAAATTGCGGTTATTGTCTTCCGCCATCCGCACATTGCCAGGCCCCAGCAGCTTTTCCAGGTCTTGACGTTCTCCCATTATTTGATTTCCCTTGGCGGACAGTTGATCACGCTTTTGAGAAAAGGCCTGGACCGCTGATTGTGAAGGCTGGACAAGCTCTGAAGCTGTATTTACAAGCCGCTCTTTCATGACACCCTCCAAAATTTCTAATTAATGCTCCATTTTTACGATGCAAGATTAGATGCTAAACCCAAAAAAACGGCAGATAGCCGGAGACAACTGAATCAGAAATCTTCATCGTGTAGCTCAGGATAGTATTTTTCCATACATTCCGGGCATATACTATGACTTAACTCCGCACTTGTACGTTCCGTCAAATATTTTTCGAGCCTGTCCCAGATTTGCTTTTCGTCCCGAATTTTATGGCAGTGCATGCAAATAGGAATGATACCCTGAAGGGTTTTCACGTGATCCAGGGCATATTTGAGTTCCGCATTTTTTTTATGCAGACTGCGTGTCAGATTTCCCAATTCCTGGTTTAGCGAAAGGACCTCAGTCCGCAGTAATTCAATATCTTCCAGATCAAAATGGCCAAAGGCCAAAGTCTCCTCTCCAATATTTTTAAACACGAACAGATAGCTGTGCGGAAAACCGGAAACGGTCTTGATGCTGAATAACCTTTTGCCCGAAGGATTGTCTGTCATATTTTTAAAGTCAAACAGCGCTTGAAAATCTATTAGAATTTCCTGGAATCGTGTTTCAGTGGGTAGATCGCCACAAATTTGACGGGCATAGCGATTCGTTGACAAAATACGTCCTTCGCGGTCAAGCCTGAAAAAAAGGACAGGCGCGTAATCATTTATGTACTCATAAAACGTCTCGGAACTCATTGCCCCCCCCAGACACTCTTTGATTCATGACGATTTAAAAATATCTTCAAGTTCCACCATAGAACGAATACAAACCGTATTGGAATACTTTGCAATTCTGTCCAAGCCTCCCCAATTGAGGGCTTGTCCGCCCACGGCGATATCAAGATCGCCAAACGCAGATCTTATCGCCTCTATGCCCTCTATCAATGAGGGCATGTTGAAATAGACACTCAAAGACATGCCAACAAGATCCGGTTTCACCTCGTCTATAAAAGTAAGCAGTTGATCCAAAGGAGTATTGGCGCCCAAAAAATGGGAATCCCAGCCATGGATTTCAAATATGTCCGCCGCCATTTTGCCGCCAATCTGATGAAACTCATTGGCGGCGCAAGAAATCACGACTTTCTTATTGATTTTTTTTCCCAGAAACAAGGTAGGATAGACCAGATTCAGGAGGCCTTCCGTCATGGCGGTAACCAAATGCTCCCTGGCGACAGAAATCCTGTTGGTTTCCCAAAGTCGGCCCACTTCATAAAGGCTTTTTTGAAATAGATCTTCATAAAGTTTTTTAATATCAATTTGTTGATCAAGCAGGCTCTGGACTATCCGGGCGCACTCGGCTCTCCGGCCCTTCAAAAGATGTTCAAAATACGTAGTATAAAGCATTTCTGAAATCATAGGGTTATTCCCGTAGTGCTCTCCCTTGAGTTAGTGGTGCAAGCCAATATTGCACAAATTGTGCCTGAACAGGATAAGACAAAACCGCCATCAAACAAATCGTGGGTATGCGCTTTCCACAATGGTGACGGGCGGCCGCCATAACAAACAGCGCCATGGGGGTTATAAACAATTCGGGGGAATCCCTTATGAAGGAATTCCCCCGGTGAAAGTTCTCAGCACTTCGGCCAGCCTGTAAAGTTAGTTCATGACAGCCTAATTGGCTTTTTCCAGGATGTGGATGCACATGGCGGCTTCTTCCACGCCAATGTTGCCGCCGCCGTTTTCAGCCAGGCCCAGGCGGGCGCCTTCCACCTGGCGTTTGCCAGCCTCGCCCCGCAACTGAACGCCCAATTCGTAAATCTGGGCCAGGCCGGACGCGCCAATAGGATGGCCACGGCATTCCAGGCCCCCGGATGTGTTCACGGGCTGTTTGCCGCCCAGGCGGGTGGCGCCGGTTTCGGCCCAGGTTCCGCCCTCGCCCATGGGACAGAATCCCATGGCCTCGGTCTGGTGGAGTTCGCCGTAGGTGGTGGCGTCATGGAGTTCAGCCAGGCTGATATCCTTGGGTCCTACCCCGGCTTTGGCGTAGGCGATTTTCACCAGCCTTTCGCCGATGTCCTCGCCGTCCAGTTCCCTGTCCCGCCCTGTTCCCAGGATGGACGCCAAAATCTTCACGGGGCGGGGGGCCGTCAACTTTTTCAAATAGCTTTCGGAACACACAATGGCGGCCGCAGCCCCATCGCCCACGGGCGCGCACATTGCCCGGGTCAGGGGATAGGCCACCTTTCTGTCGGCCAGGACCTCTTCGGGAGTCATGGGCATTTGGTATTGGGCCAGAGGGTTGAGGGAGCCGTGGAAATGATTCTTGGAGCAAATCAGGGCCAGTTGCTCCTGAGTGGAGCCGAAGGTCTGCATATGCCAACGGCATCCCATGGCGTAAGCGTCCATAAAAATGCTCCGGCCTTCGCCCGGGGCTCCGTCCTCCCCGGCCTTGCCCGGGCTCAGGCGTTTGCCCATTTCCTCAAAGAGCTTGATGGAATCCTCGATGCGTTCCAAGTCCATGCACGAGGCATAGGCCCCCAGGGCGAATCCCTTGTTTTCGTGGGTGATTTTTTCCGATCCCAGGGCCAGGGCCACGTCGTGGGCGCCGGATCGGATGCCATTGACCGCCATATTCAGCGCGGTGGAAGCGCCGGCGCAGGCGTTTTCCACATTGGTCACGGGTATGCAGCCAATGCCCATGGAACGCATGATGCACTGGCCCCGGATGGAATGCTGGTTGGTGTACATTCCCCAAAAGGTATTGGAGAAATACGCCGCCGTAAGGTCTTCCTTGGTGATGCCCGCGTCCGCCAGGGCCAGTTCCGTGGCCTCCCGGGCCATGTCCCGGACGGTGCGATCCGCATATTTTTGAAAACGGATCATTCCAAGGCCGATGATGTACACATTTTCCATACTGATTTTCCCTCCTATTCAATCCAATCAACTTGTGGGGAATCCCTTTTGACCGCCGCGTCAATCTTGCCTTTGGGGTATCCCAAGGCAATGGAGGTCACGGGTTCCCACGGGGGGGTAATACCCAGTTTTCGTTTAAACGACTTCATGTGGGGGTAGGTTAACGGCTTAATGGACAAACTGATATAGCAGGTGCCCACGCCCAGGGAATGAGCCGCCAATACCATGTTCTGGGCGCAAATGCCCAGGTCAAGATCCGGGTTGCTGATGCCGTGGGTGTTTTTCAAGATCATGATCATGGCCGGGCAGTCCCAATAAATGGCGTTATCGCACCGTTCGGCCTTTTCCACCGCCGTATAAGGCCGGGGGTCCATTTCATTGACCATAACCTGGCTCAGGGCGGTAAACAAGGCGGTTTTCCATGCGGGCTTTTTGCCGTCCTTGTTGTGGTAGAGGTTCTTCATGAACTTGAGCGTCTTCATGGCTTCCCGCTCCATGAGTTTGATCACGTTCTTGTTGGTAACCACAATGAATTTGTATGGCTGGCAATTGCCCGCCGAGGGTGCGAAGCGTCCCGCCTCCAGGATTCGGAGAATGGTTTCCTTGGGCACGGGCTTCTTCTTGAACAGGCGGTTGGACCGGCGTTCGTAGATCACCCGTTCCGTGGGGGTAAGGTCTTCCCGAAAATCCTCGTAAGGCCGGGTACCATTTAGCCCCAGGGGGTCGGGATAAGTCATGGTTCCCTGGAGTTGGGTCTTGAAAGGCCCATTTTCCACAAGATACGGCCCGTCCATGTCCATGGCCCCGGTGGGACATACGGCCACGCAGTTCCAGCAGTTCAGGCAAGCCTGCTCCATGCCTCCGTAGCCGATGGGCGCAGGATAGCCGTCCTTGTCCAACTCAAAGCCGTAGGTGGGACAGGCATCGTAGCAGCGTTTGCAGCGGCTGCATTTTTCCTTGTCCACCGTGCGTTTGGGAAAGGTGGAGTCGGGAAGGTAGGCTTGCTTCCAATTCTCAAACATTGCTTTCTCCTTTGCTCAGAACACCGAAACCACGTTATCCGCGTCCGGTGCGAAGCTGTCTTTCAAAACCCTGTCCAGGGCCTTTTCGCTGATGGTCTTGGGGATTTCGTCCACCAATTGAAAATAGGATGGCACGGAGTTTTTTTCCAGCTTTTCCAGGCACAGGGCCTTGACCGCCGCCGTGTCCACAGCCCCTCCTTCAAAAGGGGCGATGGCCGCCACCAAGTCGCTTTCGCCGGGCGAGCCCGAGGCAGCGGGAATGCCGTACACGCAGACTTCGGACACGCTTTCGTGCTCGCCGATAATCCGCTCCACATAGTCGGGCTGGATAAAATCCCCCTGCCTGCGGAGTCCGCCGCCCTTGCGGAAGTCAAAGTAGTAATTGCCTTCCAAATCCCGGTGGCAGATGTCGCCGCTGCGGAGCCAGCCTCCCCGGGTTTTTTCCGCCGAGGCTTCTTTCTTGCCGTAATAATCCACGGTGGTTTCGCCGCTTTTCATGCGGGAGATGAGTTCGCCCATCTGACCGTGGGGCGCTTCCTGATCGTTTTCATCCACGATTTTCATTTCAATGAGGGCTTCAGGCGGCTTGCCGAACGATCCCGCAGGACCGGTTCCCGGAGGCTGGTGGGCCAGGCCCCCTTCCACGGCCCCGTACCATTCGTGGATTTTCACGTTAAAGCGTTTTTCAAAATCCTCCCAGATTGCCAGGGGGGTGCCTGCGCTAAGAACCCGTTTGACCGGGTTGTCCCCGTCATTGGCCTTGGGAGGCTCGTTGTAGATGCCCGCCATCATGCCGCCCAATAAAGAAAAGGAAGTGCAACCGTACTTGCGGCAGATATCCCACAGCTTGCTTTTGGTGAATCGCTCCGAAACCACAGCGGGAATGCCCTTGCCTAAACTGGGTATGACCGTGGCGGACTGGGCGTTGCCGTGGGACATGGAAAGGCCGGTGTAAAGGACGTCGGAGTCATCGTATTGCCAGATGATTTGGCCAAGCAAGGCGTAAACCATATAGCGGTCGGCCTTGAGGACCACGCCTTTGGGATCGCCGGTGGTTCCCGAGGTGTGGATGATCTGGGCCGGAGCGGCAAAGTCCAGGGGAACCATGTTGTCGGGCAGTTCCGGGCTTTGGGCTTCCAGAACCTCGTGCATGGCGGGATATCCGGCAATGGGGGCCACGCCGTGGTGATCTTTGTAGACCACCCCGACCACAGGCACGCCTTTAATGTCGTCTTGCACATCCTGGAGGGCCTTGACCAGGCTGTCCTCCACAATAATACCCTTGCATTGGGTGTTGTTGATCTGGAAGGCCAGTTTTCTTCCTGTGGATCGGGGATCCACGGGCACCGCCACCGCACCGATGGTAAGGGCGCCGTACAGGGCGTACAGGAATTCCGGGTGATTGCGCATGATCAGGGCGAAGGCGTCCCCCTTGCCCACCCCTGCCTGGCTCAAGGCCCGGGACATGCGGTTGGTGTTTTCAAAGAGTTTTCCGAAGGAGATGACTTCGTCGCTGCCGTCGTCTCTGACGAAAATGTAGGCGGTTTTGTCCGGGTTGATGTCCTTGGCGCCCACCATCTGGAAGATGGGCAGGTTGTCCATGTTGCTTGGCATGTTTTCCCCCTTGTGTCAGCTTGCAATTTCGGGAGACGCGATCCTTAACTCACGCGTAATGTTTGACGCGCAATATCCCTTTTTTGAGACAAGGTCATGTCCCCTTAATCCGATGGATTGGCTCCTAAAACAGATGGGCCGCCGTGATCATCAGGGTGTCGTTGGCGCCGTCCTCAATGAGGGAAGCCCGTGCGTCCCTGAATATCTTTTCAATGGGATACTCCTTACTAAGGCCGATGCCGCCGAAAATCTGCACCGCGTCATTGGCTACTTCCAGGGCGGTCTGGGTGCAGAACACCTTGGAGGCGATGGAGTATTGGGTCAGGGGCGGCGAGTTGTTCAGGTTGTATACAAAGGCCGCCCGGGAAAGGGCGCGGGCCGCCTCCACCTTCATGAACATGGAAAACAGCTTGTGCTTGATCATCTGGTGCTCGAAAATGGGCTTGCCGCCCTGGATGCGCTTTTTGGAATAATCCAGGGCCAGATCGAACGCAGACCGGGCCACGCCCGTAAAAATAGCGCCCATGGAGGCGTTGGCCGTTGCCAGGGTAAGATCCAGGATGCCGTCATAGGCTTCCTGGTCCACCATCATGTAATCCTTGGGAATGCGCACGTTGTCGAAAAATAATTCGCCCTGGTTCAAAGCCCGTTGGCCCATTTTGTCCAGAGGCTTGCCTTTGCGGACTCCGGGCAAATCCGTGGGAATGACGCAAATCCCGCCTCCGGCCATGCCCATTGCCGGATCAATGGTCAAAAAGCACAGGCAGTGGGTGGCCACGGTGCCGTTGGAAACCCAGGCGGATTTTTGTCCGGAGATCACCCATTCGTCCCCGTCCAGACGGGCCTTTACGTCGCAGGTGATATCGGGGTTGGTGAACATTTCCGTGCCCGGGGACAAGGTGTCGGTTCCGTGGTCGGGCTCGGTGATTCCCCAGCATCCTATAAAGGACGCGTCTTCGCATTCGCAAAAGGGCAAAATAATGTCGTCGATCAGTTTTTCGTTGGGCACCATGGAGCTGAAAAAGGCGGGAAAGCATCCCACGCACATGCCAATGGCAAGGTCGCCCGCGCCCCAGCCCAGTTCTTCCAGGACAATGTGCACGTCCAGGGGGTCCAGGCCCATGCCGCCCCATGTATCGGGGATAAATACGGAGTGGTATCCCAGTTGGTAGCCCTTTTTCATCACGTCCCAATAGATGGGGCTGTTGATGACCGCCTCGGGGTCCGCCAGCATGTCCAGTTCAATGGCTGCGGGCCGCATGACTTCCTTGGCGAATTTATGGGTTTCCCGTTTTAAGGTGATCTGCTCGTCGGTAAGGTCGATGTTGAGGTCGTTGTAAGTCATGGAGGGACTCCTTTTATTTGAGGGGAAGACCGTTGGCCTTGGCGATTTCCGGGTAGGCGTCGTGAGCGGGTTTCAGCAGGGGCAGCAGTTTGAGCACCTTGGGCAAGGGCCCCTTGGTTTTGACCTTACGCTTTGCGATGGCCACGGGCAGGGATATGTTTTTGAGCCAGAAATGGTGGCAGGTATCGCCGGAAAGGCTCATGGTGACGTCCGGTTTGAGGTCGGCCTTGCCGCAGATCACCCCGCCCCCATTGGGGTCCAGCCAGATCTGGCCTTTGGGTTCGGTAATGTCAAACATGATGGTGATATTGGCTTTAAGGACTTTTGCAAGCACCTCCTCGTTGTTCATCAGGCCGGTAAACAGCCCCCCCAGGACTTCGTACATTTTTTCCGTACTTTCGAATACAGCCATGTCTCCTCCTTGTGTTTAGCCAGCGTTGGCGGGTTTGGCTCCCCCCAAACCGATAGGTGCAGGGTCAGGGTTGGTTGGCGATTATGTAAGGGGCCATAAGCCCCCGGATGGCGGTTTGATAGGAATGAAATGCCCATTCGTAGCTGTGATCTTCCGGCGCCAGAAACCACCGGGTTGCCACCCCCTGATAAATGGCGGATATGGTGCGCGCCATGGGCTCGGGCTCCAGGGGGGAAAACAGGCCTGCGTCCATGCCCTCCCGGATGATCCGGGACAAAAGGACCACCCAGTTGTCCACCCACCGGGAAAACAGGGTGCGGTATTCCGGGTCCCGGCCCGCCACGGACATGCAGTCGAATAAAAGGGGATAGCCCCATTCCACGTCGGGATCATCGGCGGCAAAAAGGCTTTCAAAGCCCAGGAGCTTGTCCAGGGGATCGTCAATGAGATCGGCTTCCCGTTCCACCCGGTCAAAGATCAGGCGGTAAAACTCGGTGAAAGCCGCCTTGAACAGCTCTTGCTTGGACTGAAAATAGTGGGCCAGCCCGCCCTTGGACATGTTGGCGGCGGCGGCGATTTCCGCCATGGTGGCTTTGGCGTAGCCCTTGTGGGACAGGGTGAGCAAAGTGGCGTCGATGATTTGCTTGCGGCGGATTTCTTCCAGTTCGGGAATCGGGGGCATGGGCGCTCCATGGTTGCGGGGACAGGTTGTTGTCTTGGAAATTTCCCTTTGGCCCGGGGGTTTGCCTGAGGTTGGAAATTGGGCTGCAGGGGAGTGTGGCGGCCTTGACCGACCAACCGGCTTATAGACCGGACGCTCGGTCGGTCAAGGGGCCAAAAAAAAGAACAATGGCGTTGTTCGGGTAAAAGCATTCCACACAGGAAAAAATTAGTCAAGCAAAAAAATCAGGCGCCCTAAATACCGTTTCCGCATAATGCGAGGCCAAGTGGATAAAGACCGAAGCCAGGAACAGCTTCAGCTGTTCCCCCAAGTATATTGACCCTTTTAGGGTCACCATCATACCACCCCATTTAGGGGGGGGAGTTGATCCAAAACAGGGATAGCCCAAATAGAGCTAACCCTCTTGGCTTTATTGTGGGGGCGGCATCTGGATTTAAACCGGAGAATAACGGTTTTGCGGATTGCTATTTCCCGTCCCGAGCAGCTTTATACTTTTCCAAATGCTCCCTGTATTCCGGGCTTTCCGGGGAATCCCCCATGGCCTCCATGGCCCGGATTTCCGTTTCCACAGCCAGGTCAAACATGCTGTTTACAAAATAGCTCTCCGCCAGGGTGTCCAGGATATGGGGGGCAGGCTCCAACTCCGCAGCTCTGGCAGCCAGTTCCAAGGCCCGTTGGGGATTGCGCAACTCTTCCTTTTCGCAGGTGGCGTATGTCCATGCCAGATTATTGAGAAGATTGGCGTCGTTGGGATGTTCCTTCAGGGCGCTTTCGTAGGCTGCAATGGCCTGGTCGAAAATTTTTGTGTCCAGGTACAAATCCCCGATAAGACCGGGAGAGCCCGTAAGCTCCGCCATTCCACCCGGCTTGCCTTCCAGGCCTGCCAGACTCACACCCAACCGAAGGCGTTGGTGGGTGTTGTTCCAGGCCAAAGCTCCCTGGCTGGCCAGCACCACCACCAGACAGGCCACCAGGACGGCCAGAGACTTCCTGACCTTTGCGTGATGCATGCCTATCCATTGCTTGTTGGATTCGCATTGCAAAATATAGTTAATGCGCTGGTTAATCCCAAAATGGTGCCAGTTGGGTTCGTCAGCAGACCGGCCCGAATAATAGGCGATCTTGCGGAACATGGTCACCAGGGGCAGGGCGCTTGGCAGGACTTCGTAGACGTACAAGTCTGCCTGCCTTTCGAAATTTCGTAAAAAATACCCGAACACAAACCGCAAATACAGCACGGCGAAGGATACGAAAAACAGGCCCTGCGTCGTCCTTAGCAGCATGGCCATGGTGTTCCCATCCATGGTCGGAGGCGTAAAACGGTTCACCAGATACAGGATGGCCAAGTCGAAAATACTCCAAAGCAGATATCCAGCCGGGGCCATGGTTCCCACAATGAGCAGGAACAATAGCATGTGTTTTTTTTTGGCATGGCCGATTTCATGGGTGAGCACCGCGTCCAGTTCCTCAGGGGTTGCAACCCGCAACATGGCGTCTGTCATGAGGATGTACCGGAACCGGCTGACTATGCCGAACACGGCAGCCGTAATCATGTGTCCGCCGAACAAGGGCCATTGCAGGATTTGGGCGCAGGTGAAATCTGCCCTTTGGCACAAGGCTTCCATGCGGGCTCTTACAGGTCCGGGCGGGATCGGCGTGCATCCCCAGAACTTCAATATAGCCACAGGACCCAACAGGATGAGAAAGGTCATCATGACCACAATGTAGCCAATTTGTCCGGCAGTGCTCATAAGCACGGCCTGCCAAGGCTGGTACGGAACCAGCAACAATAGATCCTGGACCGCGTAAAACACCACCCAGGGCAAAAGCAGGGGCAGAACCAGCACCACCTGCTGTTTGACGTACTCAATGCGGGGAACAATGGTCTGGTTAAGGATTTTGTATATTGGATGGGAATAAAACCACACCACGGCAAGATGGGCCAAAAACAACAGCATGGCCAGGATCGCCGCCAGGGTGGGAACCTCACGCAATAGGGGAAGCCCCAAAAGAACGGGCTTGAACGGGGTCATGAATAAGGAGGTCACAAAAAACAGGATGGCCAATAGCATTTGCTGGACCACCATCCTGTCCGCAACAGCCATGCTGCGGCTTTTGGAAAGGCGCGGAATCCGGCGCATCAAGCCGGAAAAACGCAATCGGGTGATTACGAAAAAAAGCGCGGCAAGATAGGCTGTGTGCCAGATCTTGCCCTGGAAGAACAACAGGTCGCGGGATTCCGGGGCATATTCGTAACTGACCAGGACCGCCATTAGAATAATCAGATTGGTGAACATAAACGGCGGTTAACCGGCCTCCTGGTTTTGCTTGGGATTATAGAAACGGTCCTTTTCACTGTATATGCAACCGCAATATTGCTGCCGGTACATGCCCAGCCTTTTGGACTCCTCAATGCCATGTTTCCATCCTTCCCGGAAATCATGGTAATAAAACGGTACGGAATACTGTTTGCCCAAAGCCTCCCCGATTTCCCGGATCAACCCGTGCTTCTGAAACTTGCTGTACAAAAGGGTGGTGGTAAAGGCGTCGAACTTGCCTTTTTTTGCGATCATGGCCGTGGCTTTCAACCTACTATGATAGCAATACCGGCACCGATCCGCTTCCCGGAACGCCACGTTTCTCAGGAATTCCTCCATTTCATAGTCTTGCTGCCAGATCATCCTCAGATCCTGGGATGCGGCATATTCCCGCAGTGTATCCTCCCGGCGCATGCATTCCGTAAAAGGATGGATGTTGTGCCGGTAAAAGGAGCCCATAAGCTCGTGGCCCTGGTCCCGCAGCACTTTAACCGGATAAATGGAGCAGGGACCGCAGCATATGTTCATTAGAATTTTCACTGGTAACTCCTGGCGCCGAAAATGGCCGTGCCCACCCTCACCAGGGTGGCGCCTTCCTCGATGGCGGCCTCAAAATCGCCGGTCATGCCCATGGAGAGTTCGTTCATGCTCACGTTGGCAATGCCTCTGGACCTGATTTCCCCGGCCAGTTCCTTCAATTGCCGGAAAAAGGGCTTGGCCCTGTCCGGATCATCAAAATAAGGGGGCATGGTCATGAGCCCCTTGATGCGGACGTTTTCCAGTCGGGCGATTTCCTCCACCAGTTCCACGGCCTCCTGGTCTGTTGCGCCGGACTTGGTGGCTTCGCCGGAAATATTCACCTGCACCAGGATGTCCTGGATTTTGTTTATCTTTGCGGCCTGTTTGTCGATCTCTCGGGCCAGCTTCAACGAATCCACGGAATGAATCAGGGAAAAATGAGGCACGGCATACTTAGCCTTGTTGGATTGCAAATGCCCGATAAAATGCCATGCCACGTCCAATCCGGCCAGTTCGGCGGTTTTCTCCAGGGCCTCCTGGATGTAATTCTCCCCCAGGATGGTCGCGCCCGCTTCCACAGCCTCTTTGAGCATTTTTGCAGGCTTGGTCTTGGAGACAGCCACCAGCCGGACCGACTCGGGCGCCCGACCGCACTGTTTCGCAGCCCGGGTGATACGATCTTGAATTTCCGTTAAATTTTGCCGTATCTCGTTAGTCATTACTATCACTGTTTCGGTTGATTATGCCTTGAGCCATAAAATACTCGATGACCTCGCACACTGGCAGACCAACAACATTAGTGTAAGACCCGGATATGCTTTTGACAAGGAAGGTCCCGATTCCCTGGATGGCGTAAGCCCCGGCTTTGTCAAAGGGCTCCCCTGTATCCAGGTACCATTCGATCTCGTCGGGCGTGAGGCTTTTGAACGTCACCCGGGTGCTCACCACTTCGGTGTGACGGATGCCCCGGGCTTCATGGAGTATGCAACATCCGGTTAAAACGTGGTGAGTGCGCCCGCCCAAAAGGGTGAGCATCTCCCTGGCTTCTTTCGTGGAGCCTGGCTTGCCGCAGATGCGGCCGTCCGCCACCACAATGGTATCTGCTCCCAAAACCCAGCAATCAGGGTGGTCAATCGCCACGGCCAGGGCCTTTTTTTCGCTCAGCATGGCCACGCATTCTTCGGGAGAGGCTCCTGCGGGGCAGGTTTCGTCCACCTCGCTCACAATGACTTCAAAATCCAGGCCTGCCTGTTCCAGCAGATAACTGCGCCTGGGTGATGCGGACGCTAAAATTAGTGGCTCATTAAGGCATTTGTGTGGTATGGAATTTTTCATGGTTTGTTTGTAACATTGGACCTTGCCCTTGGCAAGCCCCGCTACACATGAGAATTCTTTGCGTGACGGCAAAGATTAGACTCTCCGCTATTCTTTCCGCACGTTCAATAGGTCTTCAATCCAACAGGGGGGGAGAATGAACGCATTTATTGTAATGGCAGGCGTCTTGGTATGGTTTGCCCTGAGCTACCGGTTTTATGGAAAATGGGTGGAAAAGAATCTCGTTAAGCCGGATGATTCCCGGCCCACTCCCGCCCATACGCATGAGGACGGCGTGGACTATTCCCCGGCCCGTGTCAGCTTTTTGTGGGGGCATCATTTTTCCTCCATCGCCGGGGCCGGACCCATCATCGGACCCATTCTGGCGACGGCCTGGTTTGGATGGGCGCCTTGTATCCTGTGGATCGCCTTGGGGTGCGTGTTTATTGGGGCGGTGCACGATTACCTGGCCCTTATGCTTTCCGTGCGCCATGACGGCCGGGGAATTTCGGAAGTAGCCGGGGACACTCTGGGCAACGTAACCCGCTATTCTTTTGCCATTCTTATCTGGATCACCCTGGTGTTCATCATTGCCGTTTTTGCCGTCAGTGCAGCCAACGCCCTGGCCAATATGCCGGAACTGGTCATCCCCACATTCGGGGTTTGTGTGGTGGCTTTTTTTCTGGGCTTGGCCGTGTACCGTTTTAAGGTCAATGTGGTTTTTGCATCGGTTGTGGCTGTTATTCTCGCATATTTTTTAATCTATATAGGCTTTCACAATCCTCTTCCCCTGGATGGGTGGACCCACGAAGGCAAGGTGAGCCTTTTCCTGGGCTTTCTTATGGCGTATTGCCTGATTGCCTCCATGCTGCCTGTGTGGCTGCTGCTCCAACCCAGGGATTTTATTTCGTCGGTCAAGCTCTTTGTGGGCCTGACTCTTGGTTTCATAGGGGTGCTGATCGCCAGACCTGAATTTTCGGCTCCGGCCTTTGTGCTTGATTCAGGCAAGCCGGTATGGCCTATCATGTTCATTACCCTGGCATGTGGAGCAGTTAGCGGTTTTCATTGTTTGGTGGGAACAGGCACCACCTCCAAACAGTTGGATAAGGAAAGCCACGGTAAGGTGGTGGGCTATGGCGGCATGATTATGGAAGGGGTGCTTGCCGCCCTGGTGGTCATAGTAGTGGGCGCCGGGCTGAAATGGGGACAGGCTCCGGCCGGAGAAGCCGTGGGCGCGTATTTCGCCTCCTCCCTGGCTCAGGGCTGGATTGTGGCTTTCAGCAACGGCTTTGGCCGAATTGTAGGTGATGCAGGACTGCCCTATCTTAGCGCGGGGGTGGCTGCCCTTTTGGGCGGCGTCATGGTCAAAACCTTTATCATGACATCCCTGGACACCTCCACCCGGCTGGGGCGTTTTATTTTTATGGAAACCCTGTTTCCAAAAATCCCCCTTTTAAAGAATAGCTTGGCGGCTACCCTGGTTACCCTGCTGCCTGCTTATTATTTGGCTGCCACGGGTAATTGGAAAACCATCTGGAAACTATTTGGCGCCTCCAACCAGTTGATTGCGGCTATCGGCCTGTTTGTTATTACGGCATGGTTGGCGCAACGGCGGCGCGCCATTACGCCGGTTATTTTTTCGGCCTTTTTTATGCTGGCCACCACCATAGGCGCTTTGGGCTGGTCCGTGTTCAGCGGGAACGGTTACCTGGGAGCAGGGGCGGGCAGGGACGTGGGTTTGGCGATAATCAGCCTGGCCTTGATAGCCCTGGCCCTGGTGATATTTGCGGCGGCCGTGGTTTCCGTGGTAAAGGAAAGGGCCAACGGCAAGGTTTCGGACGGGGATTTGAAGGCTCCTGCCTGACCAAATGCAGCGAAAAAGTGGGGCGCCCTTTTCCAAGCCGGCTTGTTTTTGTGCATAGACGGCAATTAACGGATGATGTGCACTATTCGGTTGGCCGGGTGGGCGACCATTCCCCTGCCAATTCCGTGGACTGGTCCAGTTGTTCCCGGGTCATTTTGGGCGTCAACTGGTCCAACAGGGATTGGGCGTTTTCGTATCCCAGTTCCCTGGCCACCAAAAACAGCTTGTATGCTTCCACAAAATTTTTGGTGACGCCCCGGCCATTGGCAAAAAGGAGGCCCAGCCGCACGACCGCTCCCACATCCCCTTGGGATGCCGCCTTTTCATACCAGCGCGAGGCTTCCAGGCAGTTTTTAGGCACACCCTGTCCGTTCTCGTACATCATGCCCAAGTAACGCTGACTATCGGGGTTCCCCTGGGCAGCCAGGGTTTTATAGCCTTTAAAGGCCTTCGCATAGATATAATGGGGATTTTTCATTGACTGCTCCTTTGAATCCGCTTCTGGCGGAAACTTATTTCCTGCGGACCGGCTTGTCAAGGAGTCACTCAGCCTGACCAGGACAGATTTTTTGATTTCGCCCTTTTTAGTGGCCTGGAGATACTTTCTATTTTCAGTTTTTAACCTTATCTTCCCGGTCTTGTTTCATTCTCGCGATTTTTGGCACGCCCCCGTGCAATTGTTGGCCCATACTTGAGCTTTTTAAGGGCTGAATATTTGGCCCTGAGGATATATCGTGCAAAAATACAATGTTTATGATAGGATACAAAAATGAGGTCCATGGTCAGCTGGGCTGCTTACTCTTGCAAATTGTTTTTCACAGAGTGGGCGCCTCCTAACCCGCTGCCGTAAAAGGGCCAGGAAATTACACTCATGTGTTTGGCAATACCATCAAGAATTGTGGACATCCAAGGCGATGTGGGCACCATTGACCTGGAAGGGGTCACCCGAATCATCAACATGGCCCTGTTGGACAATGCCCGGATCGGGGATTATGTGCTGGTCCATGCCGGCTTTGCCATCAGCGTGATTGATGAGGTGGAAGCGGCCGTGTCCCTGGATTACATCCGTGAATTGGTAGAGGCCTCCCTGGAGGATGGCTGATCTCCCGACAGGTTTTGCATGGCCAAAACCGTAGTAGCCAAAGAAATCGCCGTAGGCGGCATTGTCCAGGGTATTGGCTTTCGCCCCTTTATCTACCAACTGGCTGAGCATTTCGGCTTGGCCGGGGAGGTCTCCAATACCTCCACAGGGGTGTATATCTTCCTGGAAGGCCTGTCCGAAAACCTGGACGCCTTTCTCCATGACCTGCAAACCAAGCCGCCTGTCCTGGCTATCATCACCTATGTGGAAGCCACGGACACGGTCCCCAAGGGCTTTAAACAATTTTCCATTATAAAAAGTGAGGCGGGTCCAGCCCGGGCCACCCTTATTTCTCCCGATGTCTCCGTCTGCCTGGACTGCCTTAAAGAGCTTTTTGACCCCCGGGACCGGCGATATAGATATCCGTTCATCAATTGCACCAATTGCGGCCCGCGTTATACCATCATCAACGACATCCCCTATGACCGGCCCAAAACCAGCATGGCCGGTTTTACCATGTGTCCCCAATGCCAGGGGGAATATGAACGCCCGGCGGACAGGCGCTTTCATGCCCAGCCCAATGCCTGCCCTGTGTGTGGTCCCCAAGTGCAGTTGCTGGATAACCAGGGCAACGCAATTTTCCATCCGGATCCTTTGGCCCATACAGGGGAGCTTTTGAAGCAGGGGCATATTGCGGCCATCAAGGGGTTGGGCGGCTTTCACCTGGCGGCGGACGCCAACAACTCCCGGGCCGTAAGCCTGCTGCGGCGACGCAAGCATCGGGAGGAAAAACCCCTGGCCGTCATGGTCCCGGATATGGACGCTGCCCGGGAACTGGCGAAAATCAGCCCGGAAGAAGAAGCCCTGCTGACCGGGTTTCGCCGTCCCATCGTGTTGTTGCGAAAACGGTTGCCTGAAGCCCTGGCCCCGGAAACGGCCCCAAATAATCGTTACATTGGCCTCATGCTGCCTTACACGCCCCTGCATTACGTACTCATGGAACACAGTCCAAAGGCCCTGGTCATGACCTCCGGTAACCTGAGCGATGAGCCCATTTGCATCGACAACCAGGACGCCTTTGCCCGGCTGGGCCATATTGCGGACTTTTTCCTGGTCCATAACCGGGATATCTACCTGAGGAGCGACGATTCCATCGTGCGCCACAGTGCAGGGGACACCCGATTCATGCGCCGCAGCAGGGGTTATGTTCCTGTGCCGGTTTTCCTGAAAGCCAAAGCGCCGCCGATTTTGGCCTGTGGGGCTTTGCTGAAAAATACCGTTTGCCTCACCAGGGGGGATCAGGCTTTTGTGAGCCAACACATCGGGGACCTGGAAAATCTGGAGACCCTGGATTTTTTCCGCCTGACTATCAACCATTTGCAACGGATCCTGGATATCAAACCCCGGGTGGTGGCCCATGACCTGCACCCGGACTATTTGAGCACGGTCTTTGCCAAGGAACTTGACCTGCCCAAGGTGGCGGTCCAGCACCATCACGCCCATATTGTGTCCTGTATGGCTGAAAATCAGGTGGAAGGCGAGGTTATTGGCCTGGCTCTGGACGGCACCGGCCTGGGCACGGACAGGGCCATATGGGGCGGTGAGGTATTGATTTGCGGAATGCGGGATTTTACGCGGGCCGCACATTTTTCCTACGTGGCCATGCCCGGGGGGAACATGGCGGTGAGGGAGCCCTGGCGCATGGCCATCAGCCACCTGAAAAATGCCTTTGGCAAGGCTTTTCTGGACATAAAGCTCCCTTTAGTGGATACTGTAGATTATGCCGGGATCCAAACTATCGACCAAATGATCACCCGGAGCATCAACGCGCCCCCCACATCCAGCACCGGAAGGCTTTTTGACGCAGTAGCCGCCATTGCCGGTTTGCGAAATGTCGCCTCTTACGACGGACAGGCTGCCATGGAATTGGAGATGGCTGCCGACCCCGGGGAGGACAGACCCTATGAGTGGGCGTTGGAGGGGGAGGATCCCATGGTATTATTGACAGCCCCCATCATTCGCGGGGTGGCAAGGGATGTGGAGCAGGGCAGGCCGGTTTCCGAAGTGGCAGGACGATTTCATGCCACCTTGGTCCAGGTCTTTGTCCATGTGTGCCAGGTTCTGAGAACAAAAACCCGGTTGAACCGGGTGGCCCTTTCCGGAGGCTCCTTCCAGAACGTTCTGTTGCTGACAGGGCTGACCAGGGAATTGGAAGGCAGGGGCTTTGAAGTCATCACTCATAAAATTTGCCCCACAAACGACGGAGGCCTTAGTCTGGGACAGGCCATGGTTGCTGCGGCTTCCATGGATCAATAACCGGCAGGCTTGGCATTACTCAGGCGGGCAATTCTAATAAGGGGGAACCATGTCTTACCAAAACCTGGATTCGTTTAGGGATCCTGAGATGGCTAAAACCTTGTCCGGTCTCATTGCGGATTCCTGTCAAGGCCCCATGCGCATCATGGAGGTTTGCGGCACCCATACGGTATCCATTTTTCGCAATGGTATCCGCGATATGCTGCCCGAGAACATTACGTTGGTTTCAGGGCCGGGATGCCCTGTGTGCGTCACGGACCAGAAAGAGATAGACGACTTCATCCAGCTTTCCAGGCAGAAGAGTGTTATCCTGGCTACCTTCGGGGATTTGCTGCGGGTGCCAGGCACCCAGTCTTCCCTCCAGAAGCAACGGGCTCAGGGGCGCAAGGTCAAGGTGGTTTATTCCGCCTTTGACGCCCTGTCCTTGGCTGCCAATAATCCCAAGAAAAAAATCGTGTTCTGCGGGGTGGGGTTCGAAACCACCGCCCCCACCGTGGGGGCCTGCATCCTGGAGGCGGACAAACAAGGTCTGAAGAATTTTTACGTTTACTCGGCCCATAAGACCGTGCCTCCGGCCCTGGACGCCCTTATGTCCATGGACAATATAACCGACGGCTTTATGATGCCCGGGCATGTGTCTGTTATCATTGGCGCCAACGCCTATCTTCCCCTTGTGGAAAAATTCAATATACCCTGCGCCATAGCCGGGTTTGAACCCAACGATATCCTGTCCTCCATCCTCACCCTGGTCCAGCAAAAGGAAGCAGGGGAATCGCGTTTAGAAAATACCTACGCCAGGGCTGTTTCGCCCGAGGGCAACCTAAAGGCCCGGGATGTCATGGGCCAGGTGTTTGAATGCGTGGACGCCACATGGAGGGGCCTGGGCGTTATTCCCGAAAGCGGCCTGTCCATCCGGGAAGAATATGAACGTTTTGACGCCTCCAAGGCCTTTGAACTGCCCGCGGCGCGTACTGCAGCTTTCAAGGGGTGTATCTGTGGCGCCATTCTTACAGGCAAGAAAATTCCTTTAGAGTGTCCCAAGTACAAGATTGAATGCACCCCCACGGACCCTCTGGGCCCCTGTATGGTATCCTCGGAAGGCACCTGCGCAGCTTATTACAGGTACCATGGAGCCTCGACCAAGATATATTGATCGTGCGGACAGCATGTTTTATTCTGTGACCAAAGACAAGATTAACCAACTATGTTCGCCCATAGAAAGGGACGCATGACTGACCAAAGCATTCTCCTGGATCACGGCAGCGGAGGTAAGCTTTCCAACGAACTGGTAAGCCGGATTATAGTTCCCGCTTTTGATAACTCCTTCTTAAACGCCCAGGATGACGGAGCAGTGATTTCCGTCAATAAGGGCCGGTTGGCATTTTCCACGGACACCTTTGTGGTGGACCCCATTTTTTTTCCCGGGGGAAACATAGGCGACTTGGCAGTCCATGGCACGGTCAACGACATAGCCATGTGCGGCGGCGTGCCCCAGTACCTGAGCGTGGGCCTGATTATTGAGGAAGGCTTTTCCATCAATAAGCTCAAGGAAATCGTTTCCACCATGGCAAAGGCTGCGGCTGCGGCCGGGGTGAAAATCGTCACCGGAGACACCAAGGTGGTGCCCAAGGGGGCCTGCGACAAGATATTCATCAACACCTCGGGCTTTGGGTTTATTCCCGAGGGCATTGAAGTGAGTTCCTCCCTGGCCAAACCGGGGGATCAAATCATCCTCAGCGGCAACATCGCCGACCACGGAGTCACCATTCTCACCCTGCGGGAAAACCTGGAGTTTGACACTCCCATCCAAAGCGACTCGGCAGCCCTCAACAAAATGACGGCAGCCATGTTCCGGGCAGCTCCCGACATGCATGTGCTGAGGGACCCCACCCGGGGCGGGGTAGGCACTACTTTATGCGAAATCGCCCAAAAATCCATGGTGGGCATGAAACTCATTGAGCAGGCCATACCGGTAAGCCAGGCCGTCATGGGGCTTTGCGACCTTCTGGGCCTGGACCCCCTGTATGTGGCCAACGAGGGCAAACTCCTGGCAATCGTGCCCCCGGATCAGGCCCAAGCAGCCCTGGAAGCATGCCGCAAGGATGCCCATGGCGAGAACGCGTGCATTATCGGCGAGGTGGTTTCGGAGCATCCAGGCACAGTGGTTATGAAAACCGCCATTGGCGGCGCCCGTATTGTGGACATGCTTACCGGCGAGCAATTGCCCCGGATCTGTTAGCACGTGCGGTTTGGGTGTTTTTTTTGAAAGAGGAACCCGTTGAATTCTTACGCTTGGATCATTCTGGCTTTTTTGCTGCTGGACTATGTGTTGGGCACGGCAGCCGATGTCCTGAACCTGAAAAACATCCGGGACGAGTTGCCCGAGGAATTCGCCAACGTCTGGGACAAGGAACGGTACGCCGCGTCCCAGCAATACCTGGCGGCCACCACCCGCCTGGGTCTGGTAGCGTCCACGGTGTTTCTGGCGGCAATGCTTGTCTTCTGGTTTGCAGGGGGATTTGATTACACCGACCGCCTGGCCCGGTCCCTGGGCTGGGGATCTGTTTTCACTGGTCTGGTTTTTTACGCCATCCTGGCGATATTGAGCAATTTTCTCTCCACAGGATTTTCCCTCTATTCCACCTTTGTGATCGAGGAACGGTTCGGGTTCAATAAGACCACCCTTAAGACCTATATCCTGGACCGGATAAAAATGTTGGCCCTGGCAGTGGTCCTGGGAGGCCCCATCATCGGCGGCATATTGTTTTTCCTGGGACAGGCCGGTCCCCATGCCTGGATATACTGCTGGATGGGCGTCACCGTGTTTATCCTGCTGATCCAAATGGTCGCGCCCACATGGATTATGCCCCTGTTCAACAAATTCCTGCCCCTGGAAAACGAGGAAATCAAAGAAGCCGTGCTTGGCTATACCAGGAGCGTGGATTTTCCCCTGGACAACCTGTTCATGATGGACGGATCCAAACGCTCGGCCAAGTCCAACGCTTTTTTTGCAGGATTCGGCAAACGCCGTCGCATCGCCCTGTTTGACACCCTCATTGAAAAACATACCATCGAGGAACTGGTGGCCGTGGTGGCCCACGAGGTGGGACATTACAAGAAAAAGCATATTATTGTGAACATGGGCATCAGCATTTTGCATTTGGGTTTTATGTTCTTTTTGCTTTCCCTGTTTATTTCGCGTCAGGGGCTTTTTGACGCCTTTTTTATGGAGCAGGCTTCGGTTTACGCAGGGTTGTTGTTTTTCGGGCTGTTGTACACGCCGGTGGAAACCGTCCTGGGGATTGGTTTGAGCATGCTTTCCCGGAAAAATGAGTACGAGGCCGACCGTTTCGCCGTCACCACCACCGGAAATCCCCGGGCCATGGTGGACGCCCTGAAAAAACTCTCCCGCGATAACCTGAGCAATCTGTGGCCCCATCCTTTTTATGTATTTCTCAATTACTCCCACCCCCCGGTATTGGACAGGATTCGGGCTATTGAGCGGGTGGGAAAAGATTAACCCGTTCGATGAAATGACGCGTTGCGTTAGCGCCTTCGTTGTGTTATGGGTAGGTCGTTTCGGACATCGGAGCCTTGCCTGTTTGACTCGGAGGAAATATGCGCGAACATCCCATCCATGGAAAACCCGGGCCTTTGTGCCGGGCCATATTGAGCAATCATCCCATAAATATTACCCTGCATAGGGCCGCCCTGGACGGGGGCAGCGCGTTATTTGGCGTACCCCGAGGGACCCTGGTAACCAGCACAGTCCGTAGCGGTGTGCCGTGCAAACGGATTACCGGACACCAGGACAGCGCCGGGCGGATGATTCTATATTTACATGGCGGCGGGTACATGGTGGGGTCCCAACGCACCCACAAGTCCCTGGCCGCCCACTTGGCCTGCATTGCCCGGGCTGATTCCATTGTGCCCCATTACCGCAGGTCCCCGGAACATCCTTTTCCTGCAGCCCTGGAGGATGCCTACAAGGCCTATCTTTCTCTGCTGGACGAAGGGATTGACCCCAGCCGGATCGCCCTGTCAGGAGATTCCGCCGGAGGCGGCCTGACCGTGGCATTGCTGCTGGCCCTGAAGGCCATGGGCCAACCCCTGCCTTCCTGCGCCTATCTCATGAGCCCGTGGGTGGATTTGAGTTGCAGCGACCTGCGTTTTTCCGTGCCCCTATACAAACGGACCGATGTTGCGGATTGGTTTTCGGATTTTATGGCCGAGATGTATGTGGGCTCCAGCGATCCCGCCCATCCGTTCATCTCGCCTGTTTTCGGGGATCTTTCCGGCCTGCCCCCCCTGTTTGTAGCGGTGGGAAAGAACGAGCCCCTGCGTAGGCAGTCGGATTTATTGGTGGAAAAAGCGCGGCAATCCGGGTTGGACGTGACCTACAAGCCGTACCGAAGCCCTGTCCATGTGCTCCAGGCCCTGGCCCCGTTTTCCGGCAGGATTCGCAACCTCCTTGGCAAGGGGGGGGATTTTATCAGGGAACGTTGTCCGGCGGGATAGGGAAAGGCTTATTGGGGTGAACTCTGCCGCAGAATAATCCCGCCCATGGACGCGCCCATATCCCGTTCAATGACCGGGCACTTGACCTGCAACAGGCAAAACACCTTGGGGCCTGCGTCGTTCAGGGTTTCGTAGTTGCCCTGGCCTTTTGCGATGATCACGGGAGCGGCGTTGTAAATCTCCACGAATTCCGGCTTACACAGGGACAGGATGGTGCCGGGGGCGTCCGCGCCGTTGTCTATCAGGGTCGCCACCTTGTCCAGGCCTGCTTCCAGGGCGTCTTCCATAACCGCATCGTTGAGGATGGGCATACCCCGCACCGCGTAGATTACGGGTTTATCCAGGACTTCAATGAGCAGTCGGTCAAACACGGTTTCTCCGGCGTTATCCCCCAGATACAGGACATGGTCCGCCTTTTCCAAGGCCTGGCGCAGGATGGCCTCATGATCCACGGCATAGTCCTGGACCAATACCCGGTCCACGGTATGCCACAGGTCTTCGTGTTCGTCCGATATTCCAAGGTCAATGATATTACCGGCAATGCTCAAACGCAGGGCCGTGCCCAGAGGGTCCGGGCTTTTTTGGATGAGGGCCTTCATGTCGTCATACAGGGCCAGGGCGGCCTGGGTGCATTGGGTTTTGGCCTGTTTGTAGGGATCCGGATTATTGCTGAATTGGCGGATCAGGCCGTGAACCTTTCGGGCTACTTCCGGGGGCGTAATTCCGGGTTCAAGACTTTGAAGCAGACCCAGGACCTTGTTGATGAGGGTGTGCTGGAGTTCCTCGCCGCAACCGGCATGACGGGCGGCGTTGATGGTCTGGCGAACAAAACAGGCGTAACAATCCGTATAAAATTTCAAAAGAAAACTCCATGTTTTACGGTAGCGGGATCAATCGTGCTCTTGGTCGTCCCACTCGCTGATGTACTTGGTGACGGTTCTCCGGTCCAGACATGTGCGGCGGGCCACTTCCTCAAAGGTGCCGTGGCGGCGGTACAGGAGTTTGCAATAGCCTGCCATGAGCTTTTGGGCGGGCATGTCGCCGCTTTCCAGGGTAGCCGCCAGCTTGGAGCGGAGGTCCGGGGCCACATATTTTTTGTCTCCGCCGTAATCCCTTTTTAACAGCACCCTGCGGACACACTGCTCCAGCTCCCGCACATTACCGTACCAAGGATATTCCCTGCCCAGGTTTTTGTCTATGACCTTCTTGACCATGTCCACCAGTTCCGGGGAGGGTTTGCCCACGGTTTTGCTCACGATATGGGAAAGGAGGTCGTCCAGTTCCCGCGAGTCTTCCCTAATGCGTTGGCGCAGGGGCGGGACGGTTATCACGTCCGAGCACAGTCGGTAGAAAAAATCGTCCCGGAACTGGCCGCTGGTGCGGAGTTCATCGATTTTTCGGTTGGTGGCGCCGATCACCCGGCCATGGAAGGGCACCTTGATGTGGCTGCCCACGGGGTAGAAAAAGCGCTCCTGGAGCACCTGAAGCAGTTTGATCTGGACGGGGTTGCTGATTTCTCCGATTTCATCCAGGAGGATGGACCCGTGGGGGCTGCAATTTTCCAACGCCCCCGAGTAGTTTTCCACCGCGCCTGTAAAGGACCCCTTTTTGTGTCCGAACAGTTCCGACTCAATGAGGTTTTCGGCATATTGGGAAAGATTGATGGACTTGAAATTACTGGTAAAACTATCGGTGAATATCCGTTTTTTCATATTAAACGGGATATACCCGGACCGACCGATAGCCCCCGCCACAGTGCCTTTTCCCGTGCCGGTTTCTCCCAATAAGAGGGTGGAGAAATCCTCCATGCGGCCCCGCAGGTAGGTATCGTACAAATTAAGGTTGTGGGTGAAAATATTATTCCACAGATCGCGGCGGAGTCCTTTCATAATGGGGCTGCGGCCGATAAGGCTTTGGTTGATGAAATAAAATGCCCGCCTTAGCTGGTACCCCATTTCAATGGCATGTGTGATGCCCGGGATGTCAAAGCCCCTGTTCTGAAGTCCGGCGATTGCCTCCCCCGCAAAGAGCAGTTTGACCGGCTTGTCGTCCGCTGCAATTTGGGCGCGGATATGATCGTCGAATTTCTTGCGGAATCTGTAGAAAAAATCAAACAGGAAAACCGACTCCAAAAGGTCCCTGTCTTCCCCCGTAAACGCGTTCAAATTATCCCTGTTAGAGTCGCTCAGGACTTGTAACTGGTTTTCCAGCACCCGAAGGGTTTTTTCTATCTGATGATTCCCCGAGGCGGCTTCCTCTCCGGAAGCAATCCGCGAATCCAGGCTAAGTCTTTGTTCTCCAAAGGGATTGGCAAAGGCAGCCTCCTGCACCAGTACAAAGAATTCCCGCTCCTGGGCGGTAAGGTTGTTTTCTTTCGTCATTCAACTTCCCCTTGAACATCCAGGATCAATACCTGTCGGGTTCGAGTGATTGGGAGCAAATACACTCCATGTACATGGCCTGTGCACAGTATGCGTGTTCCAGAGCATTGCCACAGGGAAGCTGTAAAAGCAAAATATTTTTATATCCTGTTAAATTAGATGGTTAAAAAATATTGGTCAATCCGGCACGCATCTTGATTAATAACAGTGACAAAGGCAGGCAAAACAATGCCCGGATTTTTACGGAGGAAGCATGAAAAAAGCGATTACAGCCATAGTTTTTCCAGGACAAGGATCCCAAAGGCCGGGCATGGGCAAGGATTTTTTTGAACAATGCGAGGAAAGCGCCATGGTTTATGACGAAGCCTCCCAGGCATTGGGATGGGACGTGGCGGAACTGTGTTTCGGAGATGATGAAAAGTTGAACCTCACGGAGTTCGCCCAACCCTGCATAGTGACCACGGAAATCGCCATGCTGCGGGCTTTGAAAAGTGAATTCGACCTGAGCCCGGATTTCTGGGGAGGCCACAGCCTGGGAGAATACACGGCCCTGGTGGGAGCGGAAGTATTGCCCCTGAGCGCGGCGGTAAAGATTGTCCAGGCCCGGGGAAGGCTTATGCAGGCTGCCTGTCCCGTTGGCATGGGCGCCATGGCCGCCATCATCGGCAAGGATCTGGACGCAAAGGTTCTGGCCCATGCCATGGGGGATTTGCCCGTGGACTTGGCCAATATCAATTCCCCGGACCAAGTGGTCATCAGCGGCCAGGCAAAATTTATGGATCAGGCCCAAAAACGCATAGAAGACGCATTGAACGGCGGCGCTCCACGATTTGTTCCCTTGAACGTAAGCGCACCCTTTCACAGCCGGTTCATGAAAGGCATTGAAAAATCTTTCCGGCAGGTTCTGGAGCAGGAAGCCGGGGAGATCAGGGCGGAAGGCGCAGCCCGGGTGGCATGCAACTACACGGGGGGATTCCACATCCCGGAAGCCTCCGCGATCCTGGACGCCCTGGTGGCCCAGTTAAGCAACCCCGTTCAATGGACCCAAAACATGGGTTTGCTGGCAAAGGCAGTGGACGACATTGTGGAGCTGGGGGCGAACCGGCCCTTGCGGGGTTTTTTCAAGGCCATGGGCGTGGAATGCCAATCCATCACCGGCTTGGCGGCGGCGCACAAACGGTTTGCGGCATGAACCAACATGCAGAAATCGCAAAGGATAAATGGTGAAGTACTTTTCTCATTCCATGCGCCCAGGCTGTGCTGCAACACATACCCTCGGCCAAGGAGACGGTGGTTTTTCTCCCTCCCCCTTGACGGGGGAGGGCCGGGGTGGGGGTGATATTTTTATATTTTTCCAGAAACTTACCCCCCATCCTGTCCTTCCCCCGCAAGGGGGGAAGGGACGAAGATTGAAGGGCTTGGGCCTATGAATGGCCGCCAATTAAGCGATTGTATAGCCACAAATTCCATGTGGCAAGATCCGGCGGCTGTTAACAAACTGTTTGCCGCATAAGTATTGGCGCTGCTTGCCGCGCATTCAGAATATGCAGGGACGCTCCTTGCCCCGCATTCAGAATATATAGGGGCGCTGCTTGCTGCGCCCTCCGTAGGGGCAGGGTCTCCCTGCCCGGAAGTGTAGCCGCAGGGCTTGCCCTGCTTTTTGTCAGCAAACAAGAAAAATGCGGCAAGGCAAATACTGAAAAACACGACAGAGGATAAAATATGAAATTCGAACCAGGATATTGGGCAATCATTATAGGAGCATCCAGCGGGTTTGGTCTGGCGACAGCCAAAAAATTGGCCAGCCACGGCATGAACCTGTGTCTGGTCCATCGGGATCGGCGGGGTTCCATGAAGAACATCCAGCCCGCGTTTGACGAAATCGCGGCGACCGGGGTTGAAATGCTGACCTTCAACCTGGACGCATTGTCACCGGAAGGTCGCGCCACTGCCCTGGACGATTTGTCCAACCGCTTGGGCGAAACAGGCCGGGTGCGGCTGCTCATGCATTCCCTGGCTTTTGGCAACCTCAAACTCTTGGCGCCTTATGAAAGGTCGGCGGAGCCCTCCCGCGCCAGGGAGAAACTGGCCGATCTTTTGGCCGTAATGCCTGAGGCGATTAATCAGACTGTGGAAGGCCTTTTTAAGGAAGGATGTCCGGCGCTCCACTCCCTGGCGGACGAGGCCGAGTTCAATAACCGGTTTTTGCTGGAAGAGGACGATTTTTCCCGGACTATCCACGCCATGGGCACCAGTTTGGTGGAATGGGTCCAGGACGTGTTTAATCGCAAAATGTTCGCAGCAGACGCCCGGGTGCTGAGCCTTACCAGCGAAGGCAACGCTGTGGCATGGCGGGGATACGCGGCGGTTTCAGCGGCCAAGGCGGCTTTGGAAGCGGTTTCACGGGCCATCGCCGTGGAATTCGCCCCTTACGGTATCCGGTGCAACGTCATCCAACCGGGCGTGACCGACACTCCAGCTTTTCGGGCCATTCCCGGAAACCGGCAGATCGAGGCTCGGGCTGTCATGCGCAACCCCATGGGGCGTCTTACCACCCCCCAAGACGTGGCCAACCTGGTCTTTTTGCTGTGCCTGGACGAGGCGGGCTGGGTGAACGGCTCGTTGATTCCCGTGGACGGCGGGGAAAGGATAGCCTGATATGCTTTATGTGCATGGCATGGGCCATTACCATCCTGAAAACGTCATAACCAATCGTTTTTTAAGCGATTTGGATATTGGCAGCGACGAAAAATGGATCATGGAGCGGGTGGGCATCGAGGAACGGCGCACCACCCTGGACCTGGATTACATCCGGCTTACCTTGAACCGGGATCCCCGGGACGCGGCGCAAGCCAGCATATGCACCCGAGCCTGGTGCGGCGCACAGGCCTCCCAAATGGCCCTGGACCGGGCAGGCTTGAAAAAGGAAGACCTGGGTTTGGTGATTTCCGGCTCTTCCAGCCCCCTTGTGGTGTGCCCGGCGGAAGCCGCAACCATTGCGGCGGAACTGGGTCTGGAAGTGCCCTGCTTTGACATCAATTCCGCATGCAGCACCTTCATTGTGCAATTGGGCACCCTGGCCTCCATGCGCCTGGACACCTTGCCCCGGTTTGTTCTGGTGGTAAACCTGGAGCACGTAACCCATTCGGTGGACTATTCGGACAGAAATTCCGCTCCATTGTTCGGAGACGGCGCAGCGGCGGCGGTGGTTTCCATGGAGGAATCTTCCCCACTGGAATTCTTTGGCGCGGAGTTTTTTTCCATCCCCGGTTCCTGGGACAAGGCCGTCATCCCCCAAGGAGGTCATTTTTACCAGGAAGGCCGAGCGGTCCAGGGATACGCCATCCGTAAGACCACGGATTCGCTTAAACATTTGCAATCCAAATATGGCCCCGAAGCCCCCCGCATGCGCTTTGTGGGGCATCAGGCCAACTACATGATGCTTTCCCATGTGGCCCAGCGTTGCGGCATTGAAGATGCGGACCATTGGCACAGTGTGCGGGAATTCGGCAACACCGGATGCAGCGGCGCTCCTTCGGTCCTGAGCCAGAACTGGGACAATCTCATGCCCGGGGACCATGTTGCCATGGTGGTGGTGGGCGGGGGCCTTACCTACGGACACGCCATGCTTCAGGCAGCCGGTTTAGGGGAGCAAGGAGATTACTATGCATCCTGACAAACACATGCCGGAACAAATATTGGAACTCATCCCCCAGCAGTCGCCGTTTAGGTTTGTGGATGAAATACTGGAAGTGGACGAGGACAGGATTGTGGGGACCTATCGGTTCAAGGAAGACGAGTTTTTTTATCCCGGCCATTTTCCGGGCAATCCCGTCACGCCGGGCGTGATTTTGGTGGAAACCATGGCTCAGACCGGGGCCGTGGGCCATGGCATCTTTCTCATGATGCAAAAAGGCATGCCCATGGAGGAAATTCAAAAGCAAGTGACCCTGTTTTCCCTGGCGGACGAAATTGAGTTTTTTACCATGGTTCCCCCTGGAACGCGGGTGATGGTCACCGGGGAAAAGGTTTTCTATCGCCGGGGCAGCTTGCGGTCCAACGTGTCCATGACTTTGGAGGACGGCAGGCCTGTCTGCCGGGGAATTCTTACGGGAACGGGAGTGCGGTTCAATGAAAAATAACGGAGTTGTTATCACAGGATTGGGGGTTGTCAGCCCCATCGGCCACGGGGTGGAAGAATTCATGGAATCCCTGAAAACAGGCCGGTCCGGCATCCGGTTTATCCCGGAACTGGAAGAATTGAATTTTTCCTGCTGCGTCGCCGGGGTTCCCAAGGATTTTAACGCAGTGCGGGCCCAGTATTTTTCCTCCCACGAGTCCTCGGTCATGACCGAAGCCACGGCCTACGCTGCCGTGGCCGCCCTGGACGCATGGCGCGACGCGGGCCTGGATGTTCCCAACGAGGACAGCCCGGTGGACTGGGATACCGGGGCCATCATCGGCACGGGCATCGGCGATATGGAAACCATCGCCCAGCGGATCGTGCCTATGGTCAACGGAAAAAACGTGCGGCGCATGGGCAGCCGGATCGTGGAACAGGTCATGAACTCCGGGGCCTGCGCCAGGGTGTCGGGGCTTTTGGGCCTGGGCAACCAGGCGACGGCAAATTCCTCGGCGTGCAGCACAGGCGCCGAGGCCGTGGCCGAGGCGGTCTGGCGCATTCGCGCAGGCCTTGCCAAGCGCATGGTGGTGGGCGGCACCGAAGGCCCGTCCCCCTACACCTGGAGCGGGTTCGACGCCATGCGGGTGTTGCCCAAAAAGTTTAACGACTGCCCGGAGCAAGCCTCCCGGCCCATGAGCGCCACGGCAAGCGGTTTTGTGCCCGGCGCCGGGGCGGGAATCCTTGTCCTGGAAGATGAACAAACCGCCGTGGCCCGGGGCGCCCGCATCTACGCCAGGGTTTCCGGGGCTTATGCAAATTGCGGCGGACAACGGAGCGGCGGCACCATGACCGCTCCCAATAACGAAGGGGTGTTGCGGTGCATTGCCGGGGCGTTACAGGACGCGGGCGTGCACCCCCGCGATGTGGACTCCATATCCGGCCATCTGACCGCCACCTTTGCGGACCCCATTGAAGTGCAAAACTGGAGCAAAGCCCTGGGACTCGAACCGGGCGATTTTCCCCTTATCAACTCCGTCAAGTCCATGACCGGGCATTGCCTGGGCGCGGCGGGCGCTGTGGAAAGCATTGCGGCGGCCCTGGAGATGTATCACGGGTTTTTGCATCCATCGGTCAATTGTGAAGATATCCATCCGGAAATTGCTGCATTTGAGGAAAGAGTCGTCAGAACATACATGGACTACCCGGAACTGCAATGCCTGGCGAAAGCCAGCTTTGGTTTCGGGGACGTGAACAGTTGTTTAGTGTTCACCAAATGGAATGAATAGGAAAGGAGATTACACATGGAACTTCAACAGGTATTTGATAAGATGTTGGAAATACTCACCCCTTTTGTCAAGGATCGCGGCGCCCTGGCAAGGGCCACCAAGGACACCCATTTGATCGATGATCTGAAGGTCAATTCGGCCCGCATGGTGGACATCATCATCGAATCGGAAGACGTGTTTCAGGTGGAGATTGATGACGACGAGGCCGATTCCATCGAAACCATCGGCGACGCAGTAAGGGTCATCATGGGCAAAATGGCTCCCGCCCTCAACCCGAGTTAGTAGGACAGGCAGGGAGGGCGGTCCCCCCTCACCGCCTTCCCTGCCGGATGAGGCTTCCCGCAGCATGCTGAGAAGTATCTTAGAGAAAAGACACAGCAGGGTGCGGGGAATTTATCCACTCTAAAACAAAAATTCCTGCCATTATGAGCATTGGTAACGACATTGTAGACATCCTGGCGCCCGAAGCCAGGGACAAACATTTGGATCAGCGGTTTGTGGGCCGGGCTTTTACTCCACGGGAACAGGACACGATCCACAGTTCCCGGAAGCCCGGCCCTATGCTTTGGGCTCTGTGGGCGTGCAAAGAGGCCGCGTACAAGGCCGTCAGTCGAAACAATCCCGGGGTCAGTTCCTGGCCCAAAAAATACGAAGTGGAATTGGACAAACAAGGAAACAAAGGCGCGGGTTGGGTGACAACCCCCGCAGGCGTAGTGTATGTGCGGGTGATTTTTCAGGAAAAGTTCGTTCATGCGATCGGAGCCATGGACCCGGAGGATTTGGATAGGGTCAGGTTTGGCATCGTCATGGTGCCGGGTTGCGACGATGGGGTGGTAAATGAGGACGCAGGGCTGGAGTCGGAGATTCCTAAGGATGCGGAATACGGTCACTTCCCCTTGTTCCCAAGCTCCGCGAGGGCAGGCATAGGGGCCTGCAAATCGGCTTGGATTTCGATTACACGCAGGGGCGCTGCTTGCTGCGCCCTGTGTAGGGGCAGGGTCCCCCTGCCCATTGGGCAAGGCAAGCCCTGCCCCTACAAATACATGCCGCAGGGGTTGCCGCCCTCCGTAGGTTGGGTAGAGCCCCGCGAAATCCAACAAACCCCGGCCCATGTGCCCGCCTATCGCAGGGGGGTGATCCCCTCGTCCAGGCGGACGCCCCACGTCTCGTTCCCATGCTCTGCGTGGGAATGCATACGGGCGTTGGATGTTGGATCCGAAGTTCAAAATCGTTGTTGTTGGGCTTCTGATCCACGGGCGAGCTTCGTGACCGAACCTACGGCCTGTCCTTACATATCCTGGCCCGGGGAAGGCATTCCAATGGCCTGGAATGCCGCGCCGTTGCCTCCCTTCCCCTTGACGGGGGAGGGCCGGGGTGGGGGTGACGATGGAATCAACCCATGGCGAAGCCAGCGCCCACACATGCCGTCATCCCCGGGAACGCGGGGACCTAGTGTCCTTCCGGGTTACCATCCGGAGCATGGGAACAAGAAAACCCTTACCCCCCATCCTGTCCTTCCCCCGCAAGGGGGGAAGGGACGAAGATTGCAGGCCGCCGGCCTCCGAACATTTCCGTGCCAGCATGTTGCGCGGTTAACCGCCCTTCCTCCAATCGCAGAAGACCTATCAGAAGATGCTGCCACCGAAATTATATTTCAGGGTATGCATTCCCACGCAGAGCATGGGAACGAGATAAAAACGGAAACCCGGGCAGGCGTTCCCGCCCCGACCGTGGAAACGAGAGAAAACTTTGCGTTGGATTACAGGAAGCCAGGAATTCACCCCTCAGATTCCTCGGCCATGGTCAGGCGGCTGGCCCTGAAAGACATCTCACAATTTTCAAAACTGGACTATTCCACCATGGAAATCCGCAGAAAAAATGGCCCACATGGCCTGGGTCCGCCTGTGGTCCATTGCAAGGATAAACCCCTACCCGTCACCCTTAGTCTCAGCCACGACGGCCCCTATCTTGCCTGGGCTTTTGATGGGCCTTTGTAGAATCCTTTCACCAATAATTACACCCTAAAAAATATG
>JAEINP010000070.1 GCA_016342355.1 Desulfatibacillum sp. | reverse complement strand
GTGGCCGTGATGGTCCCGCCTGCCCCGCCGCCCGCCAAATTGGTGGCTGCGACAGCCTGGGCCTGGCCCGTGCCGCCCACCGCCGACACCAGGGCTGCGGCTGCGGGGGTGCCGTTGATGGCCGCTGCAACCACTGCGTTGGTATGGGCTGCGTTGGTGGAGTCCACGTTCACCATGATCACGTTGCCAACCACCGAGGCCACGTTCACCGCCCCGGTGCCAAGCACATTATTGATCACGATCTGGTAGGCGTTGCCGCCTGCGCCCACGGACGCAGCCGTGAGGGTCAGATCCCCGTTGACGGTGACGATGGCCGCCGCCGGACCCTGGGTGATGGAACCGTTGGCCTCCACCGTGAAATTGCCTGCCGCCACGTCCGCTGCGATGGTCACGTTGTCCGGAGGATCAATCAGCCCATTGCCGCTGCCCAGGCTGACCGACTTGCCGTCCGCGTCCGCGCCCCAGTCCACCAGGATCAGGTTGCCGCCCGCCTGGCTGTAAACCACGTCGCCGTTCACTGTATTGAACTCGGCCTGTACGTCCGAGCCGCCCGTGGGGGTGTTGGTGATGTAGACGTCCGCGCCTGCGCCGGTGGTCTCGATGTCCAGACCTCTGGCGTCGATGCTCATGGCGTTCACCTTGCCGGTGCCGTTCACGCCAATGCCGTCCAAAGCCGTGGCCGTGAACATGTTCGTGTTCACCACCTGACCGCCGCCATTCAATATACGGCTGTTGGTAGCTGTGATAGACACGTTGTTTTCGTTGGGGTTGATCACCCCGTTGACGGTGATACTGCCGAACTGTTGAATCATGGGGGTGCCTGATGCGCCATTTTCTTCACTGCCCCATGACATGTTGTAGGCTGAGCCGGTGCCGGTGGGGTTGATGTAATGGGGATGGGAATTGGGACCCTGAGTGGAGGTGATGGTAATATCCCCGCCCCCAATGCCGTCCACGTCGGAATTCAAGTTACCCAGGAGGATGTCGCCCTTCACAGAGATGTTGATTCCGGCTCCGGCGTTCATGGTAGCTGTGGGCGCCATGTACATAGCGTAAACCGACCCGGTATTCTGGCCTACATTAATGCCCTTATCCGCATTAATGAATGTGCCAGGCTGCATGAGCATGACATTTACGTCGTTGATGTTCACTGAGCCGTCGTTCACCTGGACTCCTGCATACAGTCCCTGATCGGACTCCATACGGAATTCGTCGGCGTTCTGAATGAACAGATCTCCTCCGTTAACGGTAAGAGAACCATTCTTGGTGATAATGATATCCCATTCGTTGCTTCCGCCGGGGTTAAGGGTAACCGTACCTGCACCCACCTGGGCATCATCGATGATGATATGGTTGGCGGTGGAGGACAGGATGATCATGTCATGTTTATTGGCCTGGACTGTGACCCCGGAAATTTTCGTATTACCGTAGATAAACAGTGCTCCCAGTTCGTCGCCACTGGGGTCTGTCGTGATGGATGAAGAACCGGCAAAGGTAATTTCGCCGTCCCGCTTGCCGTTGGTGTTATCCACCCACAGGACGATGTCGCCATTGTTAGCAGAGACTGCGCCATCCACGGTAAGCACACTGCCATCCGTATTATTGTCATGCCCATTGGCAACATAGACCAGGATCATGCCACCGGCTCCCGCGACCCCGGCGTTATCGCCGTTGATGACCAGAGCGTCACCGTCTCCGTCGATATCGGTTATAGTCAAGTCCAACGCGTTTCCTGCCGCGCCATTGGTTTGAAGCAGGCTAAAACTTTCGCCCGAGCCGCGGACTTCGGCGTCCACTTGGCCTGCTTCACCGGTCGAATCTTCCACCAGCCTTGCCACCACGTGGAAGGGGGTGGCGTTGGTGAGAGGCGTGAGGGACGCGCCAGGATCGTAAGTCTGGTTGTAGGCGTAGGTTCCGCTGCCAAAGCGTGAGGCGTCTGTAATGAGTTCCGAACTAAGGGATTCGGTTTTGATGATCAGGTTATGGGCAATGACCGTGATGGCTTGGCCTGCACTATCCCTCACCGAGCCTGTACCGACCTTTGTGGAGGCTTCGAGACGGACCGTACCGGTGCCCACGCTGATGTCCACCTTGGTTTCATCCAAGACAAAGTTGGCGTCCAGGGCCGTATCTGCGGTGAAGCCGCTATCCGGGATGGTGACGTTGCCTGTGGTGGCGATGAGGGCCACGTTGTCGTTACCGTCCACGGTCCAGTTGGCCACGGTGATGTCCTCATCATTGCGAATCCACATGGAGGCATCTTCGCCCGCAGAAGGAATGATGGGGTTATTGGGAACCGTCTGGCCCAAGGTGAGGGCGAAGTTGCCGGTGTTATCGATGGCGATTTCACCGCCTTCTTCCACGGTTACGGCAATGAGGTTATGGAGGCTGGTTTCAATGGCGTCGCCCTTGATGTGAGTCTCGGGGCGGCCTGTAGCGCCTGTAAATGCTTCGGGATCTTCAATGACTTCGTCGTTCTTGACGCGGCCTATGAAGTCGGAAGCCTGGAGGCTGACCCAGGCGCCTGCGCCTATGGCCGTGATCTCCGTGTAGGTATCGCCGTTATCCAGGATTCCCTTGCTGTGGGAAGTGATGTCCACAACCGTGCCGCCGGTTCCGGTGGTCACCAGACCGCTCAGGAGGATGTCGCCGTCGGCCCGCATGGTTATAGTGCCGGAGCCCGCGTCGATGAGGGCGCCGTCCACCATGGTGATCGCCCCTAGGTTGGAGCCCGCCTTGACGTCGGCTATGACCGCCACGTCCACATCGCCCTTGCCCGAGCCGTTGTTGACGATGATATCGCCGCCCACGCCTATGGTGATGTTTTGGGCAGCCGCTAAAGCGACACTTCCGGTAATGCCGGGACCGCCGTTGGCGCTGATCCGGCCCTGAAGGTCAATGTTTCCTGTATTGGAGCCGGTGTTCAGGGTGATGGACACGGTGTTGGCGGCCGAGCCGGTAATGGTTCCCGAAGCGGCCTGGGTGATGTTCCCGTCGTTGGCCTCAATGTCCACCAGGGCAACAAAACCGGCGCCCGATCCCGCCTGAACAAAGCCGCGATTAATAACGCCGCCGCCTACTCCGTTGGAATCCAGGAAAATGGCCGCAGTGGCGTCCGCAGTGGTAGACAGGGATCCGTTGGAATCGATAACAATAGCCTGGGCGCCCGTGTTGTTGGAGTTGATGTCAATGGCTGCCGAAGCGGTCCCCGCACCGCCGGTTTGTGTGGCCCGGATGTCGCCGTCAATATAAACCGGGCCTATGCCTGTACCGGCCACATCAATATTTGAACCGCCGGAGCCTCTGATTAAAGAGGAACCATTAATGGTAATCAAGGTATAACCGGTTCCTACAAAACTGCCTGTAATATGGCCATTGGTTCCCAGGGTGATTCCGGCGTTGCCCCATGCGTCGATGTCGACCACAGAGTATCCCCATCCGGAGCCGTAAACCTCGATACCTGCCGTGCCGGTCTGGCCGATGACCACGTTGCCGGAAGCGTCGATTACCACCTGACCCGTACTGCCGGCCTGAGCCGTAATACTGGCGCCGTCTCGCAGGATGACCTGATCCGCCGAATTGACAAGCACCGAGGCGTCTTGACTGCCTTTGCCGGACAAAACGTCTCCATAAATGGTTACGTCAGCGTCTGCTCCCGCGGAATCCAGCCAGATATATGTGTTCCACATGCCCATGGCCTGGACTTCCTCCTGGCCGGTTCCATTATTGTCCCTGACGGTAATGCCTTGGGCGCCATTGGCGTGGACTTCCACATTGGCCTCTCCTTCAGATTCAGTATAGGCCTTGACCAGATTATCCAGGATCACATCTCCGCCCGCATTAATCTGGATGCTGGAATACCCCTGGTAAACCAAAGCCTGCATGGAGGCCGAAGAACCCATGGTTACATCATCAAGGGATTTGACATCGATTAAGGAAGTCATGCCCCAATAATGAGCCAAGATATCCCCGTTAATTACTATGTCGCCACCTACGCCTTTGGAATTCAATAGCACCAAGGCATTCCCTTCCGAGGTCAGTGAAGCGTTGGAGTCCACGACCAGGGCGTTGGAGCCCGTATTCAGGGAATTGACGTCAATTTTGGCACTGCCTCCGTCGGCGTACAGGCTGCCGTCAATATATACCTCGCCCGTAGCGTCGCCCCCATTGGCGTTGACTGCGATGGCGGCTGTGGTGGTTCCGCTGGTCGTAATTGTGGCGTTGGTTCCCACATTCACGCCGCCAGCGCCGTTCCAGACATCCGCCAGGACATTTGCCGAGCCCTGGTTAGCGAAAGCGCCCACTGTTCCGTTGATGATAAGGCCGCCATTGAAGACGTCCATATCCACGGTTGCGGATTGGGTATTGTCCGCCGCCATCAGCGTGGCCGCCACGGTGCCGAAAGAGCCGATGGTGATACCTGTATCGCCTGCCGTACTGATGAGGGTGGTGGTCACGCCCTTGCCGCCCGCAGCGCCGACCGAGCCCGCGTTTCCGGCAACAGCCCCGCCAATGGTGATATCTGATGCAGAAATAAACACTGTCGCCGTATCAGCGGCGGTTCCCCACACCAAGCCAGCGCCGGAGGCGCCGATGGAGACGTCGCCCGTGGCCTGGATATTCACCGAGCCGTAATTCTGACCAAGAGCCTTGACGGAGCCGCCCTGGTTGACGGAGACCATGTCAACAGAGTTGATATTGACCTTGGCGACGCCATGGCCTGTACCGCCCGCCTGGACCAATCCGGTGATGATCACATCGCCGCCCACTCCCTTGGAGTCCAACACGATGAGGCCGGTATCTGCGGCTGTGTTGCCATTTTCCGATAGGATGGTTCCGCCCACTGTGATGCCCACTGCGCCGCTGGCCGTCACGTTCACCGTGGCGTCGCCGCTGGTGGATTCGGCTTTGATAGAGCCCTGGTTGATGACATTGGCATCGGAGAACATGTTGATGGTGGAGGTATTTCCTCCAAGCGTAATCACTGTTCCGCTGGCGCCTACGGTAATGCCGGAAGTTCCTCCGGCGCTGGTGATGGTGACCAGAGCCTTGACCGAACCACTGGCTGACACGTTACCAATACCCAGGTTGCCGATGGTGATATCCTTACCGGAAATATCCACCGAGCCGGTTTGGGAATGGGCGTAAATTGCGCCGTTAGTGTCCACCAGGACCGTGCCTGCGGCGTTGACGTCTACAATGTCCTTGTAGCCCACGCCGCCGCTGGCGTAGATTGCTGCGTTGTCAATTACCGAAATATTGGCGCCGTTAACCACCGCCTTCGCGCCAGTAGTTCCAGCAGGCAATATACCGACGCTGCTCGATGTTTTGGCGTATATGGCGCCGGAATTCAATACGGTTACATTGCCCGCGGCCGTGACGGACAAATCCACGGTGGTGCCTACTAATCCAGTCCCGCCGCCCAAGGCGTAGATAGAACCACTGGATCCGGACACGGATACGTTTCCGCTGGTGGAAACCACCTCAACATCCACCGTGGAATTGCTGCCGCCCCAGTTGGACCCACCCAAGCCTGCATCTCCGCCGCCGCGCTGTTCAACAATGATATCTCCCTTGGCGGTTACATCCAGGGAGACAGAGGCGCTGTCGCCCCCCGCGAATGCGCCCAACCATGCATCATTGCCAGTTCCTGCGCCTGACGAACCGCCCAACACCCGGATGCTCCCGTTTGTCGCCGTCACGTTCATATTGGCGGTGAGGTTGGAAATAGCTGCGGCAGATCCGCTTCCGTAAAGCCAGATTTCAGCCAAATCGCCCATTTCCGCATTAATCAGAATGTTGTCCTTGGCTGTTACGTTTATTGTCTGTGTTGCATTGTTCCCAGTGGTCCAGGCCTGGATGGCGCCCGATCCATGGGAGTCTCCTCCCAGCACGGTGACATCTCCTCCATTGGCATTGACGGTGACCATGGACACGGAGCCGTTACCCAATCCAGAGCCAACCCTGGTGGCTATGAAGGCATCACTGTCGTTTGCGTCCACGGTGACACCGCCGCCATTTGACGTGACATTTACGATTGCAGAGCCGGAATTATCCGCCAAGGCGCCAACATAAGCGGCGCCGGCCAAACCTCCCTGAACCAGAATATCGCCTACTGCCGTCACGTAGGTCTCAGATTTGTCATCCGCTACGGCGAATACATATGTGTCGCCGCCAATTCCGCCGCCGCCATAGACGGTGATACCGCCGACAAGGGCTGTAAGTTCAACCACAGCAAAAGAACCGCTGGTATAGGCCGTAACATTTTCATTGACCGTTATACTGTCGGCTTTAATATCCAGTTGCAGGTTGCCGTTGCCCGCTCCCAAGCCGGTGGTGACGCCGTCCATGGCCGTAATGCCGCCGATGGTCAGAGCCATGCCCGAGTTGTCCAGCCAGATGCCTTCGTCGCCCGCATTGTCGCCTGAGTAAATGGCTTCCAGTAAGCTGGCCTGGGTAACAAGGTTGTTGGCGTTGGAGCCGATGTTGTTGTCCGCGTACAGGACCAGTTCCCTGGCCGTGACGTCCGTGGCGGCGCCCGCCGTGCTGATGATGCTTCCGCCGTTGGCCGTCAGGGTCGCCCGGTCTTCGGAAGTAATGTGGCCGTTAAAGACAATGTCGCCAGAAGTGGTGGAAATGGTAACATCGCTGGCACCGGTTCCCGCGGCAATATCTGATTCCACGTTAATGACGGTCACATTGCCTGCGACTGTCTGCTGGACCGTGATGTTGCCGGTTTCCGTATCCACATCGGTGAGTGTAATGCCGCCGTCAGTTCCGGAATTAATCCAGATATTGCCCGCGCCCAGGGAATGGGCGGTGCGGATGTTGACCGCACCAGTACCTACGCCCAAACTACCCAACATGTTCAGGTGAATGCCCCCGCTGGTCAGGTTATCAGCATCCACCACCGGAGTGATGATATCGATTGCCGGGTTGAGCGGTGTGACGGCGTTGTAAAAACCAATGCCGTGTTCAGCCTTAAGATACACACTCGTGCCCGCTGTGATGTCCACACCGGTGTCCCCTGCTCCGGCGCCATCCAGTATCTGATCTGTGGCTTCCACCTGCACCGTTGTACCACCAACCGCCTGTCCAGCCAGGATCACATTGCCGTCAGCATAGAGGTCCACGCTACCAATGGTGGCTTCCACAGTAAACCCGGCATCTATTGTCAGGTTGCCGTTCATGGCGGCCAACCAAACCGTGTCATCGCCTTCGGGAATGCTGCCGGAAACCGTCAGGCTGCCGCCTGCCACCGCCAGAATCTGGTCGCCCGAACCGCCGCCTGAAGTAAAAATGTCGGTCAGGCTCAAGTTCCCCTGCTGATAGATTTGAATGTTGTCACTGGAAGTGAGGGTGGTGGCGCCAACTCCTATCTGGATGTCCACGGCAAGGGGCAACTGGGATCCGATGCGGGGATCAATGTAATTGACCTTGGTAAAACTTCCGTTCCCTGTGCCTATATAATAATCATCTCCACCCACACCCGCAGAGTCAGCAGTGATGGATAAATTGTTCCCTGCCTGGGTTTTGGTGTAATAGGGCATGCCAGAGCCGCCGTCCTGGTCATCCAACACATTTTTCAGGGCCGTGATGGTGACGTCATGAGCGCCGATCACCTCGCCCAAAGTAATGCTGCCCCCCGTGGATTCAATATTAACCAGGGATAGACCGCCGGAAGCCAATACATTATAGGCGTAAATATGGCCGCCCGCCTCAATGTCCACGGAACCATTGAGACCGGTTGCCTTCACTATACCCGTGCCCCTTACCCCCGGATCTACTGCCTGGGGGTCACCAAGAATGATGCCGTCCACTTCATCAATAGTAATGGTGGAACCCGAGGCGTACAATTTGGCGATCTGGGTTTCTATTGGCTGCGCCAATGTACCGATTTCATCCCTGGCGATGAGCGTTGCCGTACCGTTGATTGCGATAAAATCCGACGCAGAATCCCCCAAGGACAGATCGTTGATGGCGCCTGCCGTGGCGGTGAGGTAAATGTCGCCGTTGTTGACGTCCACGAAATCCACCAGGATGTTGTCGGTTTCCACCACTACAAAGTCTCCTATGCCGGAAGTGGTGGCCTGAATGCTGCCCACGGTGGTTTCGATGGGATTGCCCGTGGTTCCAAAGCCTATGGGATTGCCGATAATCACTCCCGCGTTGGGAGCAATAATATCCACCTCGTCAGAGCCTGCATCCGTGATCGCTCCGTAGGATTCAAGGATGATAGCCCCCGTGGCTATAAAGCCGGGGTTTATATTAGTGGGGTTGCTGGTGGACAGCACGCCCAGGTCAATACCGCTCCAGCCATACAAATAGATGGTTCCGGAACCCGCATCAATGAGCGAATTGGCGTCCATTGTGATGGAACCGTTCATGGCGATGACCGTCACAGGCACGTCGCCTGTCCCCGTACCAAAACCCGAACCGCCGTTGACAATGATGGCGCCGGAAGAACCCATGGTCACATCATTGCCAGCCAGAATTTGCACAGAGCCTGTTGCGGCGCTTACATTGATAGCCTGGTTCAGGGCTATATCGGCGGCGCCGCCCTGGGTGGTGATGAGCACCGCGCCGTTGCCCGAAGCTCCGGCGGTCGGATCAATGTTGATGGCGCCGTCAATGGTGATATCGCCCTCATTGGACAAAATCTGTACGGACCCGGAAGAGAAGGCGCTGCCTGAACCTGTTCCGGCATTGATGCTGCCGGTTACGGTCACATAGCCACCGACGCCCTTGGAATCAAGATACACCATGAAATCCGTGCCGGAGCCTATGGCTGATACCGATCCGCTAACCTGCAACGCGCCGGAGTCCGTACCATGGGCGATGATGTCAATCTGAGCCACGTCGCCGCTTGCGGTGACGCTGCCTCCCACAATAACGTCCTTTGTTCCCGCTCCGTTGCCTAAAATGGTCACATAGGCGGAACTTCCGGAAGCGGTGGAAGTAATGTCTGCGTCTAGGGTTAAACTGCCCGTGCCAGCCTCGATATAAACCACGGAATGTCCTGAGCCGCTGACGTTCGTGGCGGAAATGCCGGAATTCGAACCGATGTCCACGGCGCCTGCCGCATTGATGTCTACATACACGGCGTTGCCGGGCGTGGCGTATCCACTGGGAAATGAGGTTCCCGCAGCGCCGGAGCCGGAGCCCATTGCAGTGATGGCGCCATTGCCCGAGCCAATGCTGATGTTTCCGCCATCGGACTGGATGGTCACCGTGGCATCCGCTCCGCTGCTGCCCGTGTTACTGGACAGGATGTCAGCATTGCCACGGATGGTGATATTCCCCTGTGCGTATATATTCGTATCAGCGATGGTGCCGCTGGACCCATCAGCCAACGCCTGGATGTCGGCGTTGGAACCCAGGGTTATGCTTCCGCCGATCACCGAGCCTGAGCTGCCGATGCTGATATAGGCGCCTGATCCGAAATCGGTCTGGGAATCAGCCTTGATCTGGGCGTTGATGCTGGCGTTTCCGCCGCCCATGATGGTGACAACTGCTGTTCCGGACCAGCCTCTGGCCTGTGCCAGAACGTTGTTGTTTAAGGTTACATGCCCTGCGGCGGTTGGTGCTGCGGTAATGGTAACGGTCGCATTATCCTCAGCGTCCGCCGTAATGGTTCCGGCGCCGGTGTCGGCGGCGTCAATGGAAACGCTGCTGTTATTGGAAACGATGGTGATGGTGGCGTCATCGCCGTTTTTGGTGTCGGAATCCGCCAGGATGTTCACCGCGCCGTCAATGCTGATGGCGCCGTCAGAATACATATTGACTGCGGCGTTGCCCGTGCCTGCGTTGGCGTACACGTCGGCGCCGTTTCCCAAGGTGATTCCGCCGCCGATGGCGGCGCCGCCAGTTCCGATGTTCACAATAGCCGCATCACCGGTATTGGTGGCGGCGTCCGCCGTCAGTATTGCGGTTGCGCCGGTGCCTATCTTCACGCTTCCGGGATCCGAAAGAATGGTTATCGTAGCATACCCCAAAACGCCTGCGGTGGAGGTCAGGTTGTTATTGATCACAACGCCTGCTGAGCCGTCCACTATAATGCTGGCATTTTTTGATCCCCCGTTACCCGCATTGGCGCTGAAGGCCGATTCGACCGTGGCCACTCCATGGGAATGGACCAGGATATCAGCGTGTCCTGCGGCATCCGTGGCTTCAATGGTCAAACCGGTTCCTATGCTGACATCTCCGCCGTTACCCACAAACCAGACCGTGGAACGGGCGCCTGATCCCGAAGCCACGATGGAGCCTGTGCCGTCCTGGATAGTAATGCCATCGCTTGGGGACATTAGATAAATTTCGGCATTGTTGGCGGTGGAGGTGGCCAGGACTGTCGCCCCGCCGCCATCCAGAGTGATCTCGCCGCCGGCGTTGATGTCCACCAAGGCGGCTTGCGTTGTTGCGGAGGCGTTAATGCTTCCTGAGGCGCCCAGGGTAAAGGTTCCGCCAATGAGAGTTCCAGTGCCTATGGCAATGACGGCCTTGGCGCCGGATGCCGTTACAGTACCGGCAGTTGCAACGCCAATGGCTACGTCGCCTGCTGCTTCAACATTCACGGAGCCCAAGGTAGCGCCCGTGGCTTCCAGGGTTCCGCCCTGGTTCACGGTGACGTCCTTTGCAGAGTCCACCAGAACCTTGGCGGAACCGCCAGTGCTAAAGGCCACAACCCGGTCGTGCACGATGACATCGCCCGCGCCGCCAGTGGTGTCCAGGGTGACGCTGGCTGTTGTGGAGCCGGAAGCGCCCACGTAAATGTCCACGTTCGGGCCGATGGTGATGCCTGCGGTGCCGTCGGCGTAGACATTCACCGTCGCAACGGCGCCTGAGGCCATGACGTCTTCATCCAGGGAGACATTGCCTGTGGCGTCAATGTCGATGGCGGCGATGGCGCCAGAGGCGAAGATGCCGGAACCCACGCTGGTCAGGGTCACGTTACCCTCAGCGTCGATGGCGACTGCTCCACTTGCCGTGCCGTTTGCCTGGAGTATGTTGTTCAATGTGACGTCGCCGCCATTATTGGCGTCCAGGATGATCTGGGCGCTGACTGCACCGGTAGCGAAAACTCCTCTGACAAAAGACCCGTTCAGGCTGGGATCTACAACAATATCGCCTGCTGCAGTCACCTGCACCGTGGCCGAATTATTTGCCTCAGCCTTCACAGTGTTATCCAGGGTTACGGACCCGCCCGGATCTGCATCCAGAGTGATGGTCGCCACGGCGGTTGCGCCGGTGGCGTGAATGCCTGTCCCGTGGCTGCCCAGGGTGATGTCGCCGCCGTTGGAGGTGGCTGTCACGGAAACGTTGGAGCCTGTGAATGTGCTGGCGTATACCTTGTTGTCCAGGGCGATCAGGCCGTTGGCGACGATGCTCACCGCGCCGTTTCCGGTTCCCCCATAAGCGCCGATGCTTCCGGCGGAGCCCATGCCCACTTCATCGCTGGAGTTGATATTCAGAGAGGCTTGGCCTGCCCCGCCTCCGGCTCCTGCCTCGATTACGCCGTTGATGGTCACATCGCCTGCGGCGTCTGTGGTTGTCAGGGATACTGTGGAGGCGCCTATCCCGGCAGAGCCGTAGGCCAGGACGCTTCCGTTGAGTCCTATGGATATTCCAGCAGCGCCTGTGGCATTGAGGGTCACCTTTGCGTTCACCGAGCCCGTGGCCAGGACAGAGCCTGCCGCCGTGCCCGAACCCACCACGATGCTGGCGCCGCTAAGAAGGACGGAGCCGGTCTTGGAGTGGGCCTGGATTTTTCCTGTTCCGAAACCGTTGGGGGCCAGAGTGATATTCCCGGCGGCGTAAACGTTAACCATGTCCTTGGCGTTTGAGCCGCCCGTAACGGACACAGACCCGCTGTTCCGCACCGAGACATTGCCGCCGATCTTATCGGCCCCTGTGCCGATTGTGACGACCGCGCCTGTGCCCGGCGCAGCCAGATTGCCTACGGTGGCTTTAACGGACCCGCCGTTGATATCCACGTCGCTGTTGGCCAGGATGGTGATTTGGGCCTGGCTGTTGATACCGGCGGAGGCAGTAACGCCGACTCCGGTATTAACCACCACATCCGCCGTGCCTGCGCCTGCGCCGTCTGCGTCCAGGGTGATGAGGGCGGTGTTGCCGGTCCCTGCGATGGCGGCGTTGATGTCCTCGTTAACAGTGATGGAGTCCGCCGTGATGTCGATGGTCAGGTTTCCAATGGAAGTACCCACGCCGGAGCCTGCGGAAATGCCGATCATAGCGGAAACATCGCCGATGGTCAGGGCGCCGCTGTTATCCAGGTAGAAGCCGGCGGTTCCGTTGCCTGTGCCAAAGTTGGCTTCCAGGTTGTTGACCTTGGTTTCCAGGATGTTAACGCCTGCCGCGCCTACGCTTTCCCGGGCCGTAATCACTAAATTGGCGGCCTGGACGTCCAGATTGCCTATATTTGCTTTGCTGGAAACAGTTCCGTTTCCGGTTCCCGTCCCGGCTGTGAGATACACCGTTCCCAGGCTGCTGACAGCGCCCGTGCTTGCATTGCCGCCGTCAAACAAAATGTCGCCGGACTTGGCGGTGATGATAACGTCATTGGAGGCGGCGGAGCCGTCGTCAGACACCACGGATTGCACCGTCACATCCGTATTGGACCCTGCGACATTGACAGTGATGGCGCCGCTGTCGGTCTTCAGATCCACCAGAGTGACCGTATCGCTGGTGTGGCCTGTTCCGTTGAACCAGATATCGCCCTTGATTTCCGCGTAAGCGGTGAGGGAGACGTCTCCTGTGCTCACGTCATTCAACACGATATCCTGTGCCGAGCCCACGCTTCCGCGGCTTTGGGCGGTGATGGTCGCCGCGTCCGTATCAATAGCCACATTGGCGGTATGGGCGCCCACGCCGATTTCCCCCTTGCCGCTGTCCCAACCTGCGTAGATGTTCAGGGTTTGGGCTTCGATATCCACCGTGGTGTCCGAGCCGGCGTCAATAACATCCCCCTTTGCCCAAATGTTCACGATTCCGGTGGTGTTGATGGCGCCGCCTCCACCGGCTACGCCGGTGCCGCCCAAAGACACATCCCCGGAGGAGTACACCTCCACCTTGTATCCGCCGGAAGCCGCCGCCTGCCCGCTGGCGCCAATGGTCAGCGTACCGGTGGTGTTGTACAGAGCCAGGGCCAGATCATTGCTGCCTGCGGTAAAGGGCACGTTCAGGTTCATGGAGGTTCCGGCGCCCAGGTAGACCTGGTTGCCATCGGTTCCCAGGTTCAGGGTCAACGCGCCGGAAAGGTCAAAGGCGTCGCTGTCATAAAGCTGAATATGGCCGTTTGACCCGTTCAGGCCGCTCAGGTTCTGAGCGGAGCTGACCGTCACGGCGTTAAAGGTGCTCACGTCCACATCCAGAGCCCTGACAGCGTCGGAGGAATCCTTCACGTCGATGGGGGACGGGTCGGCAGCCGTGCCGCCAACATGCATCCCAGCCTGGATGTCCAGGGTGGCGCCTGCGCTGCCCGGTCCGGAATTGGGATCTCCGCCGGAGATAACGGTGGCCGTGTTTCCGTCGTCAAAAACGCTCTTGTCTGCGCCCAGGGCATAAATGGTCACGTTGCCGAACTCGCCCGCAGGGGCTCCTCCGGCCGTGACTGTCATGACCGTGATGTCGCCGTCGTTGGCGTCCACAAAGATGTCGCCGGAGTTTGTGACCACGCTCTGCAGGGTGATGTCGTCCACTTCCCGGATGTTGATGTCGCCCAGAACCGTGGAGTTGCCTGTGATGGCAGACACTTCGGTGTTAATGGCTGCGGTCGAAGCGGTCCCTGTGCCTATGCTTCCGGTGGCTGTAAGATAAGCTGTTCCATTAACAGTGACGATGTCCGCCGCCGTATCAAGGTCCAGATCCGTGATGGAACCGGACTTGGAATCCAGGGTGATGTTCCCGCTGTTGGTCCGGACCAGGCCCACCTGAATATCTCCCGCCGCGCTGTTGCCTGCGGTTATGACGATGTCTCCGGTTTGGGCGAGGACGCTCGTCAGGATAATTCCGTCGTATTCATCAATATACACGGAGCCCGAGGAGCCCACGCTGCCGTCCAGGTCGTAAATTCGGGTTTCAATGAAATCGCCCGAAGAGCCGATGCCCGAACCGGTTGCAATGTAAGTCAGGGCCGTACCCGAATTCGCAATGATGTCCGCCGTGGCTGTGCGGCCCGCCGTTCCCACGGAATCGCCGCCGTCAATCACCGCGCCGTTGGCCATGATGGCCACCGCCGTGCCCGAAGCCATGGTGGTGATCAACTGGCCCAGGATGATGTCGTCCAGGGCGTCCAGGCTGATCTGGCCGGAGCCCGCGTCCGCCATGGCGCCGTCCGTCATATTGATTGAACCGCTGGTTGCAAGGGCTCCCGTACCGGCCGTAATGCTTACATTTACGGCGCCCGTGCCTGATCCGCCGTTCACAATAATGTCGCCGGAAGCGCTCATGCTCACGTTGTTGCCGGCAGTGATGTCTACGAACCCGCTGGATCCTGCCAGGTTCATGGCGCCGTTCAGGGCGACGTTCGCCGAGGAGCCGCCCTGGGTGTCAATGATGGCATTTACCACGCCCTGGCTGACCAGAGCCGAGGCTGCATCATCCACGGGATTGATGTTTATGGAGCCGTTGACTGTGATGTCCCCCTCAAGGGACTGGATGAGCACCGAGCCCGAGGCGCCCGAGCTTCCCGAACCCGAACCGGCGGTGATGGCGCCGTCAATAACCACGGAGCCGCCGGTTCCCCTGGAATCCAGGTAAACCATGAAGTCGCCGCCCGAGCCTCCGGCCGTTACGGAGCCGCCCACGACCAATGCGCTGGCGCCGGTTCCGTGGGAAATGATATCTATCTGGGCTGCGCCGCTTACGCTGGCCGCTGTAACGCTTCCGCCCACATCCACCTTCTTGGCGCCTGTTCCGCTGCCCAGGATGGTCACGTAGGCGGAGCCGCCGCTCGACGCGGTGGAGGTCAAAGCGGCATCCACGGTCAAGTTGCCCGTACCCGCGGCGATGAACATCACCGAATCGCCCGTGCCGTCGTTTATGACGGATATGCCGGAGTTGGCGCCGATGTCCACGCTTCCGGAAGCGCCAATAGCGACATAAGCCGGATAGGGAAAGCCGGTTCCCGGAGTAGCATATCCGTCGGGCATGGAGGTTCCCGCCACACCTGATCCCAGCCCGTGGGCGATTATCGTTCCCGTACCGGAGTCAATGGTTAGGTTCCCTACGGCGAACATATCCACGTACGCGCTGCTGCCGCTTCCGGTAAACGCATCAGCCAGGATGTCGGCGTTCCCTTCCACGGTGACGTCGACGCCGGCATGCAGGTCAATCCCTGCAAAAGCAGTGGCGCCGCTGCCGGCCAGGGCCTGGAGGTCGCTGTTTCCGTATATAATGATATTTCCGTCCACGCTGCCGTTGATCCACCCTGCTGCAACGCTGCCCGTGGAAGCGCTGGCGTCGGCTATCACCTGGGCGTCCAGATGAAGGTCGCCCGAAGCGAACAGCCCTATTTTAGCGCCGCCGCTGCCGCCGGCCGCGGAACTGGCAAAGATATCGTTATACACGATGAGGTCGCCGCCGCTGGCCGTCAGGGTCACGGAACCGGTTGAGTCCGGACCGCCCAGGGCCTGGATGGTTCCGGCGCCTGCCTTGGCTGCGTCAATGGATACGGAAGCGCTTTCAGATACGATGTATACATAGGTGCTTTTCGAACCTCCGGTGGCGCCGTCCGCCAATATGTTGACGTCCCCGTGGATATCAACATCTCCGGCGGATAAAATATCAATCCAGGCGTCGCCGGACCCGCCTGTGGCGGTGATGTCGGCCAGAGATCCCAATGATACATCACCAGCCACCGGAACTGTTGCGAATCCCGTTGGCCAGGCTGAGTAGCCGATTCCAACCGCGGCAAGGGAGCCGCCGTTGGTTCTCGAGTCAGCCCGGATCAGGCCGTTGATGGTCACATTACCGGTGTCCAAGGCGGAGCCGCTCCCTAAAGCAAAGACGCCAACCTGGGCGTAGCCTGTACCAAGTCCGTTGCCTGCAATAGCGTGAAGCGTTTCAACAATTGCTCCCGTACCATTTGTTACAGGTCCTATTGCGACATTGCCGCTGTACGATGTAATGCCGACCTGGACGGCAGAACCGCTGCCTTGAGCAAGGATGGGAGCGTCAATGGCAATATCGCCGGCTGCGCCCAAGGAAACCCAGGCCGAACCTGCCGAACCTCCCAAAGCCTGCACGGAGGCGCCTGTGTTGATGTCAATAGAACCGCCGATAACAGAGCCGCCGATAACCGGCACGCCGCCCCAGGCGCTGCCGATGGAAACGACGGCGGTTGATCCGCCCTTGGTTTCCGCGTCAGCCTTGATGGAACCGTCCACCACCACATTGGAGCTGTCCGCGCCAAAGCCAATGTATGCGTCCCCGGAGGAAACCGCCTGGACAACACCGCTGCCCCCCACCACGATTCCATCGCCGGCGGCGGCCGTGGCAGTAATATTCACGGTGGCCAGCACGGAACCGGAGGCCTTAACCGACCCTGCCGCCGTACCGGAACCGATCACCACGGTGGTCCCGCTGAGGGTGGCCGTGCCCGTGGCCGAGGCCACGTTGATGGCGCCAGCGCCGGAGCCGTTCACGCCCACGATGATGGCGTCGGCCGCATAGGCTTTTACATAATCCGAAGCGCCCGTGCCGCCGGTGGCGGTCACAAGGCCGCCGTTATAAATCTTGATGCTGCCTGTGGCGGTTCCACCGATTTGGTTGGCGCCTGTGCCGCCCAGGTTCACCTGGGCTGCGCCAGAACCGGCGCCCACGGAGGCCGCGATGGTTCCGCCGTTGATCAGCAGGTTCCCGTCTGTGTAAACGTTCACCTCGGCGGTATCGCCCGCGCCTGTTCCCGCAGTGGCCTGGACAGACCCGGAAATGGTCACGTCGCCGCCAATGTGATCCCCGGTGGTTCCTATGTTCACATAGGCGTCGTCGCCAGTCACGCCGCCTGCGCTTGCTTTTACGTCACCGGCGATGGTGACATCCGCATCCGCCGTAATGGTGACACGTCCATCATCCCCGGCGCCATTACCGGCCACGGCCTGGACTGAGCCTGCGGCGTTCACGATCACGTCCGCGCCGGTTGTCCCGCCAGTGCCGCCTGCGGCGTCGATATTGACGGTGGCGTCGCCTAAACTCTGCCCGAACACCCCGGAACTGATGACCACGCTTCCACTGGTTGCCGCTGCGGTTCCAGCGCTGATATCAATACCCAGGTTCGCGCCTGCTACAGCCACAACTCCGTAAGAGCCGGTTCCGCCATTGGCCAGGACTGTCACATCGGTCCCTGCTTCAATAAGCACATTAGCAGAGGTGCCGCCGCTGGCTGCAATTCCTGCGTCCCCAAGGCCCGTAGCGCTTCCGCCCTTGATATTGACAGAACCACCAGCAGCCTTGACCTGAACGTCGGCTGCGGCGCCAGCAGAGACCACGGCCTGTTTTCCGTCAATGGTCACATTGCCGGTGGCGGCGTCTATGTTCACCAGGGCAACATCGGCAAACATGGCCGCCACGGCGTTGGTGGCGGCAATGGAAACATTTCTTCCGGCATCGATGTTCACGGTGGCGGTGTCGGCGGTAGACCCTGAGCCAAACGCCTTTACAGCATTTGCTGCACTGGCCGTAACGTCCCTGCCCGCACTGATGTTAACCGTGTCCACCGCATTGGAGCCAGTACTGAGGGCCACGGCGCCGGTAATAAGGCCTATGTTTATGTCTCCTGTGGAGCCGTTGGCTGTGATATCAACGGTGGCCTTGGCTTTGCTTGCGCCCGTGCCGCCCCCGACCTTGGCAACAGCCCCAAATCCGCCTGAGCCTATGCTCACGTCGTCGTTAGCGTCCAGTGTAATGGCTGCCGAGCCCTTGGAACCTGTGGCCTGCGCCAAAACAGCCCCGCCTGCAACCCAGGTAATGTCCGCCGTGCCTGCACCGGTTCCGTCCGCTGTCAGGTTGATGATGGCGATTCTGCTAGAGCCAGCCACGGTGGCTTGCACTAATCCCGCCAAAGTCAGGGAGTCCGCCGTGATGTCAACCGTGGCGTTTCCCGCCAAGGTGGCGGTTCCTGCACCTGCATTAATAGGCACCCCTCCACCGGATCTCAGGGTCAGGGCGCCGTTGTTGTCCAGGTAAAAGACTTCATTACCGACATTGTCCTGACCAAACAGGCCTTCCAGGCTGTCAACTTCTGTCATGAGGACCTGATTGGCGGTTGATCCGCCAATGCTGTCGTCGGCATACAGGGCCAGATGCCCGGTATCGCCCGTGCTGAGGCTGGTGATGTCGATGGCTGCCGTGCCCGTGGCGCTCACAATGGACCCGCCGGAAGCTGTAAGGGTGATGTCGTCGTCGCCGGTCACATGGCCGACTGTGGAAAGAGTTCCGCCAAAGTTGATGTCGCCGGTCTGGTTGGTGATGGAAACACTATGGGTTCCCGTTACGCCGGTGTCGGACTCCACGCTCACCACCACAATGGCGTCGCCAAGGACGCCCGAGCGGGTGACGGTGATGGACCCGTTGTTGGCGTCGATGTCCGTGAGGGTCATGGTTTCATTGCCGCCGTTCAGGAAGATATCCCCTGCCCCGTCGTTTTCGGCGGAAATGCCGACCCCGCCCTGGCCTGCGGTTTCAATATAAATGTCGCCGTTGTCCGTATGGGCGTTGACCGTGGTGGCGTCTATGCGCAGGAAGCCTACGCCTGTGGAGCCTATGCCGGATGAGGCGGTAAGGACCACAATGCCGCTGACGCCCGAGGCGGCCGTGATTTCCGTGAGATCCATGGAGGCGTTTATGGACCCGGCGTCCGCATTGATTGTCACGCTCTTGGAGCCCGCCGCATTGGCTCCGGCAAAGACCAGCCCATTGAGATTCACGTCGCCCGTGCCTGCGTACAGCCACACGCTGCCGTCCGACCCGGTGACGCTGAACACGGGGTCGATGGTCAGGTCGTTAGGACCTGCCGTAAAGGAGCCCATGGCCGCCAGGGTGATGTTGTCGTCGTTTTCGGAAAAACTGCCTGCGATGGTGAGGGAACCGCCCGCGCCGATGAAAATCTGGTCGTCGGACCCGCCGCCCGAATTCAGGGTGTTGATCTTAAGGGACCCCAGGTCGCCCTGCTGATACACCTGAATGTTTCCATTGGAAACCAGGTTAAGCTCGTTGCCCGGGAGCACGTCCACGGCCTTCCAGTGGTTATTGGCTATGGTGGGGTTGATATCCGCGGAGGAACCGATAAACCCGGACGCGCCGGATGCGGTGATGGAAATGTCATGCCCGGCTTCCACCTGGGTGTAGGCGGCGCCGTTCACTCCGTCGCCGTCGTCAACCACGTTGCCCGTGCCCGCCAGGTTCGGGGTTCCCGAAGCCAGGATGGTCACGTCGTAATCGGCCTTCACATCGCCCAGGGTGATGTTTCCGGTGGTGGAGGTGAGGGTGACGTCAAAGCTGCCCACGGCCGCTGAATCCAGAGCGTACACATGGGTGGCGACCAAGTCGCCCGCGCCAATGATGGAGACAAAGCCGTCCAGGGCGTCCACGGCTGTGGCCGTGGCCTTGCCTGCTGTTCCATTACCGTAAGTGAGGACGATGTCGCCCTTGTTGGTGTCTACGTTCTCATAAGTGATGCCGTTCTTTTCATCCAGGTAGATGTCGCCCGTGCCCGTGCTATCAGCCACCAAGGTGGCGATTTCGGTTTCAAGGGGCTGGCCTGCAACGCCAATGCTGCCGCCTGCAGTCAACGTGGCTTTTCCATTGGCTGTGACAATATCCAGCCCCGCGCCAGCGTCGAAATCTGTAATATTTGTGCCTGCGGTGAGGTAAATATCACCCGAAGCGCCCTGGATCTCTACCAGCCCCACAGCCACGCTGTCGGTTTCCACGATATGGATGTCACCGTTAAGGCCCAGGTTGGCGTCCAGGTTGGCCACCGTGGTTTCAATGGGGTTGAGCAGTGTGCCAATGGCATAGTCGGCATCAAAGATGACTCCGCCTGCTGCGGCGTCCACGTCCACGTCCCCTGCCCCGGCATCGGTTATAGTTCCCATTCCCGCATAAATGTCCACGGCCACGGTTCCGGCCCCTACGCTGCCTGTATGGTCGGTCACCAACTGGCCCAGGACAATGTCTTGTGCAGCGCGCAACTCTATATAGCCTGCATCCGCGTCGATTCTAGCTGTGCCAGCCATGGTGATGTCGTTACCCCCGGCCGTTATTTTAACCGGCACATTACGTCCACCAATACCACCATTGACCGTGATGTCCCCTGCAGCGGCCATGGTCACATTGTTGCCAGCCAGAATCTGGATGGATCCGGATTTGGCGTCCACGGTTATAGGCCAATTTAAGGTGATATTGGCGGCAGAACCGCCCTGGGTGGTAATAGTTACAGATCCCACACCCTGGCTGACCAAGCCTGTAGCTGCGTCATCCACGGGGTTGATGTCAATGCTCCCGTTTACAGTAATGTCGCCCTGAGTGGACCGGATCAAAACAGAGCCCTTGGCACCGTCTGCGCCCGTACCTGCCCCGGAAACGATGGGGCCGCTGACGGTTATGTCACCGCCCGCGCCTGAGTCGGTAAGTTGGACCCTGAAATCA
>JAEINP010000069.1 GCA_016342355.1 Desulfatibacillum sp. | reverse complement strand
AAAATACTAACTAACATAAAATATTTAGTTATTTAAATGATATTATAGCTTCTGATTACTTTTTGCCGGACCATCAATATTCACTAGGATTTTCTCCACCCCTTTTTTGCGGAAAAATATTCCCGTCACTCCGGCAAAAGGTCCTGAAATTACCAGTACCATATCTCCTTCATGATAGCAGGGCCCTGTTTCCAACAACTCCTTCTGTGAAAGCACCCTCAAAGAGGCAATGTTATCGTCGGGAATCGCTATGGCTCCTTGCTGGTTGCCTATCAGAGCAACAGCGCCAGGAGTCTTAAGGATATTTATATGATCTTCTGAATTGAGATTGGTTTTGACAAAAAGATACCCTGGAAACATGGGAACATCAATCATTTTTCTCCTGTCTTTTCTGCGGCTTAGTAACCGCATTTGAGGAAAAAAACTTTCAATGGACTTTCCCAGGAGATAATTATTTACACTGTTTTCGTGACGGCTCTTTGTATATAAGGCATACCACTTTTTGATGTTTCCTATCCTATACATTGCTCCCTCTAAATAGTGTGGAATCATATAAAAATGTACATTTAATGAATGAAAAGGAATAATGAAAATTTTGGGGAGTGTCAATGCGTAAATTCATACTGATTAGTACAAAATGCTGTTAAAATTTTGCACATTTTTAAGCAATTATTTGAAATATCAGTAGATTTTTGCCTTTTAAAAAGGTGGTGGTTAGAACCATATATTTTTTGTTAGATTTGATATAGTCTGTTATAAGTAGTTATTAGTACTAACTGAACTGCGTTTTTATGTGAAATACATCACAGGCGAGGGTGTGTTAATGGAAGAGTTGGGTATTTCTTGTAAGAAATTGTTGGTCTTGAGAATTTTTGTTATTTTGGGGCTGGATAAAATTGCATAGGCAGAAATACGCTCCAATTTGCCCATGGACCCCCAGTCCATTTCTTTTGCAATGCCCAATTCGTGGAACTTACTCGGTTAACAGCAATTTGGTATATGAGGCCTTGACAGAGCTGTGGCGAATTTCTCCATTGAGGAGGATTTTGGGAACTTGGACAACTATACCATGGAGAAGAGCAGGGCAGGCATTTGTGGTGTTCAACAAGTCCATTCCCAGGGTGAAGGCAGCATATGGCTTGGCGCACGGCGCCTGGAAAAATACGACAAGCGCTACGGCCTGCCGGATACAGTCCGGCACGCGTTGGAGCCCAAGGACCGGACCACCTTTGAGAAAACCCTTTTGTGCGGGGAACTCGTCCAATGGAAAGGCTGGGAAAAGGTGATCCTTGTGACCCATGATCGGCATATGCCCCGATCCTATTTCCTGCACAGGTGCCTGCTCCAAGGCCTGAGGGTAGAGATCCAGCGGCACAAGGCGGCCTATGGGGGACTATCTGGCAAGGGGTTATCCTGTTCCACCCGGATGAAGATTTTTAACAACGAGATGATCGACATGTGGGGCAGCCTGGGAGAATGGGCAGAGTACAAGATCAGGTGTAAGCTGCCGGACAAGGGCAATCCCCAGCAACTTTGGCTGCTGCGTTGAAATCCATCCTACAGTTTGACCTGAAAAGCAATTAGGGATGAGTCACTAAAAATGGTATATTGTCTACAATAATAGTATTTGATGTTTGATAATGTGCCAATTATCGTGTATATGTATCACCTCTGAATAATCGCTTTAACCCCTTGATTGACTACAACAACATTACTATAAGGTGCCAAATCTAATGAGATTACATTTTCCATTGGGTGTGATGGTGGCAGTTTGGGCTGCTTTACTGATGATCCCGGTTCAACCTGCTCTCGCAGACGCCGCTTCCGCTCGCATTCAGATCAACGCGGTTTGCGCAGAGATCGACGCACGGGCAAACGAAATCAAAAGCCTGACTCATGCCAAAAACCTGCAACAGGCCTTTGATAAGCTCGAAGCATTGAACACTTATATTGAGGACAACCTCCAGACAACCTTCTACGACAAGGTCCAGGAAGTGCTGCGGGAGGATCCGACTTACACTCCGCCCCAGATCCAGATCGACCTGGGTGAGAAGTTCACCACCGCCTATTGGGACGGCATGATCCAGACTGCCACCAATTCCCTGGCCAATGCCGAAGGCGGGCTCAAGGGCATCCCCGCCATGAAAATGCTGGATTTTCACGAGCAGGCCTTTGCCTCGCTCAATGGTGTAAAGAACACCTTCCAGAACGTGGGAAGCGTCATCAAGGATGCAGTGAGCTTTGACCTGGCTGGGCTTATTAAAGACACTTGGGAAGGCCTGAACACCTTTATCGAAGATTACACGGCCGTCGAGAATGCCAACCTCCAAGCAATGAATACCCAAGTCTTCAAAGCCCGGGTGGAGGTCCTCATCAAAAAGGCCAAAAAAACCCTGGAACTGATGAAGGACGCCAAAAGCAAATTTATCGTGTACAAGCACGATATTGAAACCTTCAACTACCATTTAAAGAACATCGCCCACTATACCCAGAGCGCCACCAGCGACCCGGTCTGGCCACTGGATTTCAGCAACACGGACTACATCTTCAACACCGATCCTTATAAGAACGCCCTGGACCGCCTGTCCGCCAGCTTTTTGCAGGAAGAATTCTGTTGGACCCAGTTCCACAAGGTGTATGACGGCGTCATGGCCCAGGCCCTGGAGGAAAAAACCCAGGTTGTCAGCAATATCAATGGATCCCCGGAACCTGATGAAAACAAAAACGTATACCTGCTTGACGTGGCCTACAACTGGGGCTGGTTGTCGGACTATGCCCAGGCCATGTGGGACGGCTACGACGCGGCCCGCCAGCAGGCCCAGGCAGATCACGACACCCTATCCAATGCGACCGATACTCTGGAAGCGCAAATCCGCGCCTTGTATAACTCCTATTGGGACACTCAGGGTTTTGTGGTCGAAAGCCTGGACATCTTTGACGAGGACGCAGAAGGCATCGTCCAGGTCAATCTGCCGTCCTTTTCCGGCGAAAGCCCTTATTACCTGATGCGGGATTACTCCCCCTACTTCCCATTGTCCGCCTTGTCTTCCTCCTACGAAATGCCGGATACCGCCCCGGAAATAGACGACTACACCTACCGTACCTACCCGGAAGGCCTGCAAAAGCTGGCTGCCGCCTATCTGGACATGGGCCATGTCGGGCTGGAAACAGAGTCCACTCGGGTGTACTCCGGGTCCGGCTCCCCGGTGGCATATTTTGCCGTGAGCCCCCTTAGCCAGAGTCTCATGGACGTGGTTTCGGACAACCTGGACGCCCTGGACACCCAAGCAACCCATTACAGAAACTTCATGGCAGACAAGCACGACATCCTGGCCGACATCGAAAGTAAACAGACCGCCTGGGAAACCGCCGCGGAGGCCCTGGCCGTTCATGCGGACGCCAATTGGATTTATCTCTGCACCACCGGCGACGCTATCCGGGGCGATGCCCAAACCACCTGGGATTCCCTCCACTTTGCTGTTTTGCTGGCGGATTTGGATTATGACTTTGGCGCAACCATCGCTCAGCGGACCATTGACGGGGCCATCGATTATATCCAGGGTCAGGACAGCTTCAATCAGGATTTGGCGGCCTCCGGCGAACTCCTGCAGCGCATGAAAAATGACAAGACGCTTCGGACGCTGCTTAACTTCATTATTGGAGACTACACCACCCTGCCTGCCCTGCCCTCGGAACAGGGCTACCTGGATTTTCTGAAGGAACTGGAATATCTGGAAGCCTTTTATAACCTGAGCGATCTTGCGCGGGTCATGGGCCTGCGCTCCGAAGCCAAGGAGCTTTTCCAACAGGTCTATGCCGATCCTTCCTCCTTGAATGGCTGGATGCAGCGGAACAATCCCTACTGCGTCATGCCCGAAAATCTCGACGCCTTCCAGGACCTGATAGACGAAGTGGGTATTTACAGCGATATGTACATGCAAAACGCCCTGGATGGATTTCCCGGGTGGGCTGCCTGGGCAAAGCAGGAATTGCAAACCAACTGGCCTGAGACCTCGGGCGACGAAATAAGGCCCAACGCCATCCACCACACCCCTGGCATGAACAGCGAAGGCGTGTCCGTATACCAGACCATCCGCGTATCGTTTAACGAGCCCATGGACGAATCCACGCTGGTTTCTCCCAACGTGACCATCCGGGCTGGAGGCATCTCCAAACCCAGCCAAGGGCGTTATGACGCCGCCACACGCACTTTGTATCTTTACCCGGGTCGCATGCTGCCGGGCGCCGTCTATACCGTAACCCTCAACGAGGGATGCACCGACCTGGCGGGCAATGCCCTGGTGGAAGAATCCTGGTCCTTTACCACGGAGTCCTTTGCAGTCGGCACGCTGCCGGTGGCCATTGACATTACAGGCGTGGAGGACGGAGGTTCCTATCCCGAAGCAGTTACCGTGGGCATTCAGGTTTCCGCCGGAGGATATACAGCCGCTTTGTGGCATAACGGAGAGGCCCCGCAATCGATCATAGACGGAGCAGTGGTTTCCGTCAGGGGCAGGTTCGACTTGCTGGTGACCGCTACTCAGGGAGGCTCCCGCAGGCTTTCCTTTACTGTGGAAATTCCCATGGAAGACGCGGCCATGGACATTGCAGAGGAATATGCTGCTCCGGCCCGGCCTCGCGCCATTGCTTCCAATGAGTACTTGGGGATTGGCCTTCGCTACATGGTTGTGGGCATGAATTTCTATTACGCCAATAGCGGCAAGGTTTATTTATTCGACATGCTCACAGGTGAAGACACCCTGCTTTTTGAACTTGGAGAGTATTACACCAGCGTTGGCGGAGTGAATGTAGCGCCCACAACCTATTGTTCCTTCCTGGACGTGGACGAACCCTGGATTCTGTACGTCAAAAGCACAGGAGCCGAAGGGCTTGGAATGGACCCGGCGGACAAGACCTTCTCCCTGTTTCTTTACAATACCGAAACCCAGGCCACCACGGCTGTCCCCACGGGTACTGCCAGTGTAACCGCGGGCCAGTTGCAGGAGGAAACCGTGGTGTGGCTGGACTCCAGCGGCGCGGACCCGGTTATCCGCGCCTGGAAAATCGGTGCTTCCCAGCCCACGGATCTTCATACCCTGTCCAGCCTGGAATACTGGCAGGTTCCCGCCATTATGGGATTTGACGGGGACCATGTGGTGTTCGAAATCGGCGACGGTGACGATTATATTTCCACGAATACCGACGGAGTCGGTGGCGCGGACTATCGGGTGCCCATGGGTGAAAGCCTCCATGCCCTGGATATGCGAACCCTGGAAGTAATCGATCTGGTTACCCGTGATGCTGACAATCCCGTGCGCATCCATGATGCCGGAGTGGTCTCAGGCCGCGCCGTGGCGTTGGTTTATTCCATGCACAGCAATATCAACGGCATTTTCTGGGACGACATCTGCGATAGCAGCAAGCTGCTTGTGTATCATCTGGATTCCCAGGCGATTTTCACAGTAAGCACCAAGCCTCAGGTGTGGGATTTTCAGGTGTCCGAGAGCCTGGTTTACTATATGGAGCGGGTCAACGCTCCGCCCTATTCTCTGTCTGCCGCCCCCACTTCCGCGGACATGATCCGTACGGCCTATGACCTGTTTACCCACCGGACATACGCTGTGGACCTTGGGGCCGTTTCGGCGCATTTTTCCCTGTTTGGCGATTACCTCATCAGCGACGATACCACCCCGCGCATTGTGGCCCTGGGGCCTGCTACCAGTTCCGTCACAGTAACGGACAAGCAGCCCGCCAGCGATGCCCAGGATGTGCCGGTTTCCACAGCCATTACCGCCACTTTTTCCGGCGACATGGACCCGGACAGCCTCACCAACGAATGGATCGCCCTGACCCGGGTGGACGAGGACGGAAATTTCATAGCCAGGGATTCCGTAGCCATTTCCTATGACGCCCCAACAAAAACACTGACACTGAGTCCGGGAGAGTTGGTTTCCGTAGCGAATTACCGCGTGTTCATCGGCGGACAAATACGGGACGCCAACGGCGCGGTGCTGGGCGCCCCCATCTATTGGAATTTTCAAACCCAGGACGTGGTCGGCCCTGAATTGCTTAGATCCGTACCTGCATCCGGCTCAACAGCCATGCCCGTGGGCGGCAGCATCAGGCTGGTGTTTGACGAAGCCATTGATACAGCTTCCGGCCCCAATGGCGTGCTCGTTTATAAAGGTGATACCCTTGTCAAAAGCGACAACGCCGTTCCGTTCTCCGCTTACGGCGGCGGGGACGGAACCCTTACGGTTTCGCCCACGAATCCGCTTGATCCATCCACAACGTACAGGGTGGAAGTCAATGCTGGCATCCAGGACCTCGCAGGCAATGCCTTGACCACTCCCAAGGTCATCACCTTCACCACCATGGCCAGTGCAGCCCTGGATGTAACCGGAAAACTTGTCTACGCCAATGCGATGATGGGCGGGGTGTACGAAGTCACCATGCCCGGTGGCGGAGAAGTGCAGTTAAGCTCCAGCGGGCAGGACGTGGTCAGCAGCCCGGACGGCTCGCACCTGTATTTTATGTCGGGCAACCTCCAAGTTTGGAACAGGCAGACCCAAGCAATCACCACCGTGGAGAGTTCTTTTCCTTGGCGGTTTACCCCGGATTTTAGCCCGGACGGAACCCGGATTATATACGCCAGGAATCGCGACGGCTTGGCTGGCATGGAAATTGTCAGCAATTCCCTGGCCGGAGACGACCCGCAGGTACTGGTTGCAGCGCCTGACGGAACCATAACCTCCCTGGAGATTTCCCCGGACGGTACCATGATCGTTTATGCCGTGAGCAAGGGATTTTCCGTGCCTACAGAGGTCCGGGTGTTTACAGTGACGACCCAGCAGGTGAAAACTTATATAGGCGGTGACGTACCTCATTGGGCGCCTGACGGCAATGCCATCTACGCATTCGCCAAGTCCTCGGATACAGGCTATGCCTGGGCTGTAGTAAGGTTGTCAACGGACCTGTCTTCTTTCACAAAGATCGCCTCCGTGGATGCAACCTCTCAATCCGCCATTTCACCCACAGGAAGATTCCTGGCGTACTTTTCACCCAACGGGTTGTCCCTGGTGAGCCTGTCCACAGGAAACCAGGAGGACGTCCTGGCCTGTTTCCTCGCAAGCATGGGCACGGTGCGCCTGTTTTGGACTTCCGATGAAACACGCCTAGTGATCCCGGTCATGGGGATAGAAACCCAAAACACCATGGGCGCTTATGTGGTCAACCTGGCCAATCGGTCCATATCCACCATCAGCTCCATCAGCGGTGGTATGCCAGCCTTTCCCATGGACTTCCTGGAAACCCCGGGCCAGACCGGGCCTGATCCTGTGCACATACAGGTCAGCAACACGTCCACAAACAGCACGGCGTCTGCAACCCTGGACTGGTCTTCGTACGCTGACAACAACGCGGCCAGCTTCCGCGTATACTCCTCCTCCCTGCCCTTTTTCACGGTGGACGGGATGACACCCCTGGCTACCCAGCAGGGAAAATCTTATACAGACACTCAGGTGGCCTTTGGCGTTGCTGCTTATTATGCGGTGACACCGGTTGCAGCGAACGGGACCGAAGCTAAGCTGGTGGAACCATATGGCCCGGTAATACTGGATGACCAAGACGGGCTGAATGACGGCTGGGAAATGCTCTATTTCAGTTCCCTGGCCCAGGATGCAGGAGATGACCCGGACCATGACGGACTGACCAACGCGCAGGAAGCGGTCCTGAACTCCAATCCCCTTCTAACCGATACGGACGGCGACTTTGCCCCTGACGGCGTGGAGATAGCCCGGGGTATGGATCCCTCCGTCAAGGACGTTACGCCCATAGCCCTTATGGCTCCTGGTGCGGATGTGGCGGTGGGGCAGACCATGGACCTGACTGTGAGCGGTGGTTCGGGGGCGTACAGCTTTGAGGTGGATGTCGCCTTGGCGGCCTCGGTGGATTCCCAGGGGCAGGTCACGGGCTTGGTCCCGGGTTTGGTGAGCGTCACCGCCCGCGACACGGTCTTTATCGGCCTGGTTTCCAATGCAGTGGGGTTGAACGTGGTGTCCGAAACCTTTGGCATCTCTCCTGGCGGGCCTTATATGCTTCAGAAAAGCGGATATCTTGACTTGCAAGTTATGGGAGGCAGCGGGTTCTATGCCTGGAGCCTTTTGGACACGCCCTTGGCCACTTTGTCGGACTCCAACACAACCTGCCGGGTGACCTCCACGGGAGACACCGGCACGTTCACGGTGACTGTCACGGACCAATTGGTTACGGAGCGGGACCCGGACACAGTGACCGTGAATGTGGAAAAAATTCCCGGAGACCTGAACGGCGATTCCAGGGTAACCCTGGAAGACGCCATTCTATGCATCAAGGTCATGACAGGCGAGCAACCGTCCCCAAGCCTCAACTTGGAAGGCGACACCAACAGCGATTCAAAAGCTGGAATGCCTGACGCATTATTTATTTTGGGCAATATCCAGTGATTGATTTCATGCCCATGGAATGGCTGAGTCTGGACAATGGGTTGAGACACCGGGGGATGCGGTTGCTGTTTATCACGGCTCCAACGCCCCATGCAGACGGATAAAATCCCGGATCTCCCAAGAGAGTATTTTTATCTTTTGCTATCGCTTTTGTCCTTGCTTGAAAACGCCTTCGCCGTGGATTTTTGACCGGATACTCTAAATCCACTTTTTGCGTCAACTATCTTGACAGACACCGATCGCAAGGGAAAGTCACATGGACCCTGGCCCATTGCCCGGATTGGCTTTCCATCCGAACATGGCCGCCATGGAGTTGGACTATCTGCCGGACGATGGAAAGGCCCAGGCCCGCCCCTCCGTATTGCATGGAGCGGGATTTTTCCACCCGGTGGAACTGGTCAAACACATTTACCAGTTCATCCTCCGGGATTCCCGGTCCTGTGTTGAAGACAGAAAGATGCACCGCATTGTTTTTTGGGAAGGCCTCTATCTTTATCTCGCCATTTTCGTCGTTGTATTTTACGGCGTTGTCCAAAAGATTGATGAGCATGCGTCGGATTTTGTTTCTATCCCCGGAGATTTTGAGGTTTTCAGGAGAATCCAGGCTGACTTGCATGTTATTCGCCCTGAAAACCACGGAAAAATCCTCCAGCAGGTCCTGGATAAGTTGAGTCAGGGAAAAGAGATCTTTGTCAACCGAGGGCGCAAGTTCCAGGGCGGAGAGTTCCAGGAGGGTCTTTGCCAGGCGTTCCATCCTCAACGCATTTTTGGACTGTTGCATCAGATCCTTACGGAAAGATTCAGGCAGGCATTCCTGGCGGGCGGCTTCCTCGAAAAAGAGTTTGAGCATGGCGGTGGGACTTTTTAATTCGTGGGAGGCGCTGGCAAGAAATTCTTTTTGCCGTCGGAACGAAAACTGGAGCCGGTCGAACATGCTGTTGAGGGATTGGGAAAGCTCGTAAATTTCGTCCCGGCATTTTCCCATGGGGATTCTTTTTTCAAGGGTGCGTTCGTTGATTTCCTTGGAAAGCCGATTGATGTCGGAAATGGGTTTTACTATTTTTCCAGCCACATAGTTGGACAGAACACAAAGAAAAGCAAAGGACACAAACAGACCGGTGACGAGGGCGACGACCAGCTCCGAAATTTCATCTTCCAGCCCCTCAATGGGTTTGGCGATTTGTACGATGTGGTCTGTGCCCCGGATTTGGACTGGCACGGCCCGGACCCGAAAGGGAACTTCTTCGTCGTTTTCCTGGTCCGGAGAAAGGGAATTTTCGGCAAGGCGGACCTGAACCGTATACCCGTCGTCCCCTTTGTCATAAAGGGGGATGTCTCCCAGTCCCGAAACACCGGATTGGCAGACCGGTTTCAGGGTGGTGTCCAAAACCTTTATCCAGTAGCGGGTTCCGGGGATGCCAGGAGTCAGGGTGTTTCCATCTATCAGGCAATTATTGTCCATGGTAATTTGACTGGCAATGGCCTGGGCGGTTGACCCGAGTTCCTGGTCAAGCAACTCAAAGGGTTGTTCTCTCATTTCCATGAAGACGACCAGGGACGACACAAGGCTGGTGAAAAGGCCCGCACCCGCCACCCAAAGGGTAATTTTGCGTCGGATATTCAATATACTTAATCCTTTACGATATAGCCCACGCCTCGGATGGTTTGAATGAGGCTTCCGTCCCCATCGCCGATTTTTTTCCGCAGGTTCTTAACGTGTACATCCATGTAGTTGGACATGGTAAAGGGGTCAAAGTCTTCGCCCCATACATGCTCCGCCAGGTTGAAGCGGGAAACCGCCCTGTTCTTGTTATAGAACAGGAACTCCAGGATGGAAAATTCTTTGGGAGTCAGCTTGACAGGGACGCTGTTGGATGTCGCCTCCCGAGTGACCGTATTGAGAGCGACGTTTCCCGCTTCCATATCCGGCAGGGAGTTTTCCGTGGATCGCCTTAAAAGCGCACGGATTCGGGCCAGGAGTTCGGCCACGGAAAAAGGCTTGGCCAGGTAGTCGTCCGCGCCTCCGTCAAGGCCCTTAATCCTGTCGTCCACTTCCCCTTTAGCGGTCAGCATGAGGACCGGGGTTTTAATTCCGGCTTCGCGGATTTCCCGCAGCACGGTCATGCCGTCCTTTTTAGGCAACATGATGTCCAGGAGAATCAGGTCGTAGGGATTGTCGAAAATCCGGTCCAGGGCTGCCTCTCCGTCCAGGACCGCGTCCGCTTCGTATTTTTGTTCGCGCAGGACCCGGGTGACCTGGTCCAGGAGGTTTGGTTCGTCATCCACGACAAGAATACGCACGATATGCTCCTTTTTATGCGAGGGTTGAAAAGGGCGGGCGCCAAGCAACCACTCATGAATTTCTCATATCTTTCAATTCGGAGCAACCCCTGCCTCCTGATATTGGCATTGCAGTATTCCCCGGGTTACGATCGGTGGGGGCATCCAGAAAGGTGGTTTTTTTTTTCAAGGTTCTCAGGGTAAGGTAAATGATCGCACCGGCGGAAAAAATGACCAGCCACATAAGATCCACTTCGGGTTTTCCCATAGCTTTCCAATCGCACAGGAACTCCATGACGGTGAAGGCTGCTATGATGGCGAAGAAGGCGGAGTAGTCCCTGCGGAGAACCCTTCTGGTGGAAAAGGGCTGGCATGGAGGCTCCCAGTTTTTAAAATGCGGGAAAAAAGCCGGGGTTTTTGCCGCCCAGTCCAGGAATTCATCTCCAAATTTATCCCGTAAAAATTCTTCTTCCGCATAGATGATTCGTTCATAATAAACCCAAAATATCATAAGGAAAACCAAGGAAACCCACCATTGCCGGAGAAGCATGGAAACGCCCAGCCAGATCAGGGCGTTGCCCAGATAAAGAGGATTGCGGACAACGGAATACATGCCTTTGGTATTGAGGGACGCTGCCGCAATGGCCGAGGTGCCTCTGCCCGAGGTGCCTTTGGGAATGTATCCGATGGTGAGTATCCGGACAGCCAGGCCAAGGAACGCAATGGCCAGGCAGATGATTTCCCATACTTGGTCCCAGCGGGGATCGTCGGGCATTTTAAATTGCCCCAGCCCCAAAAAAACGATCACGAGAAGCAGCAGTGGAAGATGCCCCCTCCGTTTAAAGAGCCATTTTCCCTCTTGCGCCATTTTTTCTCTTAAAGCCATTTTCGCCTCCTTGTCTGTCCTGGCCTCAGCCTTCCCGGGAAGGCTGAGGATGGATTTCTTCGATTTCAAGCCAACTGACGAACCGGCACAGCTCACAGGCTATTCCTGATTCCTGGTTAGGATAATAAACCATTGGGATGAAGGAACCATGAAGGATGGCTCGAAATTTTAAGTAAACGGCTGAATATTTTTGCGCCGGGTTCCATCGCCTGACGCCCCTTTTTGGGGTGGTAGTTGATTGCCGTTGACAACCCACTGAGGATGCGAGTAAACGCTACCTGCTTGTCGTTATTATTAAGGGCCACGGAACAGGCGCCAAGATTTTTTCCGTGGCCCATTTTATAAATCTTTATGGTGCATAATTTTATGAAATTATCTGTTTTAATATGTACATATCGGCGTCCGGAGAAATTGGATTTGCTTCTGGAAGACCTCCTGAAATCCATCTTGGAATTTATAGAACATATCGAACTTATTGTTGTTGATAACGCAGGTGATTCCCAAACCAAAAGAGTCTGTGACAAATATGTGGAGCAAGGATTGCCCGTGGTTTATAGCCATGAACCCAGGACCGGTATTTCAATAGCTCGCAATACAGCTATTTTCTTATCCACAGGAGAATGGGTACTTTTCCTGGATGATGATTTAAGGTTGGGCAACAGTTTTATTCGTAAAATATTGGATTTGATCGAAAGTTCTGGTGCAGATATAATATGCCCCAGAATGATAACTCCAATTCAGAAAGACTTTCCTGCTTGGTTAACAGAACGCCTGAAATCCGGGATTGGCCAATATGACTTTAGAGATAAAATCGTTGAGTTAGGAAATAAAGTAAAAATTCCCATTGGAGCGTGTATGTGTTTTCGAAGGTCTGTATTTGAATTTTGTGGCCCTTTTCGGGAAGAACTCGGAAGAAAGGGGAAGGAATTGCTTGGAGGAGAAGAAACTCTGTTTTTTTGGAAGGCGTTTCAAAAAGGATTCAAAGGGATATATGTTCCGGATATAGAAGTAATACATGTATTGTCGCCGTTTAAGGAAAGCAAACGCTATTGGAAGCGGCAGGGATTTGGTGCAGGGAGAAGCAAAGTCCTAATGCTTAAATACCAGGTAGGCAAACATTTGTTTTTTCCCAACTTAGTTTTTATGGCCGGCTATAGTGCAACAAAAGCCCTGGTACGGAGCGGCATGATGCTCTTTCTCCCAAATAGCAAATTTGAAAACTATTACAAGACCTTAGTGCATCTTGGAACTGTTTATCAATCTGCTATGTGTATGGTTGCCGTTATTCTCAGGAAGAGCTGATTCCATATTGCTTTTAGTAAGACACTAAAAAGGGGAACCCCATACCAGGGTTCCCCTTTATATTTCAGACTGCTGCCATCACGCATCGCCAGACACAGAAAAGGCTATTTGAATTCCTTGAGGGCCTTTGCAAAGCCAGGCAGGGAGTTTGTGATGGTGGCGTTGTCCATGCAAAAGGCTATGCGGAAATAGCCGGGCGCGCCGAATCCTCTGCCTGGAACCACCAGGATTCTTTCCTTTTGAAGGGCGCGCACAAAAGCCACGTCATCTTCTGTGGGGGTTTTGGGGAACAGGTAAAAGGCGCCGGCGGGCTTGGTGAATGTATATCCCGCTTCTTTCAGGCCGTTGCAGATTAGTTCCCTTTTTTCGGCGTATTGGCTTACGTCCACCGTGGCCCCTATGGATGCGGCCACGGCCCGCTGCATAAGGCCGGGTGCGTTTACAAAACCCAGGATGCGGTTGGCCATGGCCATGGCCCCGACCAGTTGGGCCTTATAGGTGGCTTCGGGGTGCACGCACAGCCAGCCGATGCGTTCCCCGGGTATGGAAAGATCCTTGGAATAGGAAGTGGCCACAATGCTTTCCTTGTAGCAGGAGAACAGGCTGGGAACCTGGATGCTGTCGAAGACGATCTTACGGTATGGCTCGTCGGAAAGCAGGTAGATGGTCTTGTTGTATTGCTTGCTCTTATCTTCCAGGATTTTACCCAGGGCCTTGAGGCTTTCTTCGGAGTAGACTTGGCCCGTGGGGTTGTTAGGGGAGTTCACCAGGACCGCCTTGGTTTTGTCGGTGATTGCCCGGGCCATGGCGTCCAGGTCCAGGGTGAAATCCTCGTTGGTGGGGGCGGTTTTCAGGACGCCGCCATGGTTTTGAGCATAAAAACCGTATTCCACAAAATAGGGGGCCGGGCACAGGACTTCGTCGCCCGGATCCAGGATGGCCTTGAGGATGACGTTCAGGGCGCCAGCGGCGCCACAGGTCATGATCACTTCCTCTTCGGTGGCGGCGATCCCCTGTTCCTGGCGGATGAAGTCGGCCACGGCCTTGCGGACAAAGGGATAGCCCGGGTTGGGCGTATATCCGTGGCCGAACTCCACGGATTCAGCGGTAACTTTGGCCAGAGCCTTATGAAATTCCGCGGGCGCCTGGAGGTTTGGGTTGCCAAGGGAGAAATCAAACACGTTTTCCGCCCCGAACTGCGCTTTCATTTTTGGGCCTTCTTCAAACATTTTACGAATCCACGAGGATTTTTCAACGCTTTCCTGGATCATTTTTGCAATGGACATGGTCGCCTCCGCCGATATTTGAAGTGACAGATAAAAGTAAACTGTCAGGTTAACATTTTTCAGTAACCAGAGGGTGAAAATCAGGGACAAATTCAGTGACACCCTTTTGACTATATGCTATGGCTGTCCTTACACTTTTTTCAGGGCGCGTCAAGAACAGGAAGCATTTTACTCTGGTGTGGCAGTGGCCCGGCAATTCATTTCAGGCTGGAGCAAGCAGATATATGGAAATTTCTTCAGGGAGGGCGCCTGTCATCATAGGCACCGGGTCAGCATGGCCCCAACGGGCGGTGACGAATCAGGATCTGCAAGAGATTGTGGACACCTCGGACGAGTGGATCACCCGGAGAACAGGAATTCGCCAGCGCTACATTGCCCGAGCTGATCGCAACGAGGAAACCTCTGATCTTTCGGCTGCAGCCTCCCTTGCCGCCCTTGAAATGGCCGGAAAAAGTCCCGATGATCTGGATATGGTCATAGTGGGGACCGTTACCGGAGACAGACCCTTTCCCGCCTGCGCCTGTCTGGTGCAAAAAAAAATCAAAGCCAGCCGGGCTGCCGCCTTTGATATTTCCGCCGGATGTTCGGGGTTTGTTTATTCCCTATCCATGGCCGAAAACCTGATCAAGGCAGGCCAGTGCGACACCATTCTTGTGGTGGGGGTGGACAGGATTTCCGTGATGCTGGACTGGAAGGACCGGGCCAATTGCGTGTTGTTCGGGGACGGGGCAGGGGCCGTGGTGGTCACTGCCGGGGAAGGCCCCAATAGGATTTTATCCACCCATATCCGGTCCGACGGCGAGTGCTGGGACATGCTGTACGGCGAGTACGGCACACCCTATGTGCATCCGGGTTTGGAACCCATGACGCCCAAGCCTTTTCATGTGGTTATGGAGGGGAACAAAGTTTTCAAGAAGGCGGTATCCAGTATGACCGCCCTTTCTCAGAAAGCCCTGGAACACAATGGCCTGACAGGAAAGGACATCACCATGCTCTTTCCCCATCAGGCCAATATGCGCATTATTTCCGCCCTGGCGGAACGGGTGGACATCGGCATGGATCGGGTTTACACCAACATCGACCGTTTTGGCAACACCTCGTCCGGTTCCATACCCATCGCCCTGGACGAAGCCCATCGTCTAGGCAAACTCCGCAAGGGGGACCTGATCTTGATGGTGACCTTTGGCGCAGGCATCACCTGGGGCGCCTCGGTCATATCCTGGGCCATTTAAAACCTTAGTCCACGCCATCCACGGATTTGATGCCGGGAATTTCTTTTTTCAGGAATTTTTCGATCCCGTTTTTCAAAGTCTTCTGGCTCATGGGACATCCTTTGCAAGCGCCTGTAAGGCGAACCTTCACAAACCCGTCCGTTACGTCCACCAGTTCCACGTCACCGCCGTCCCTTTGCAGGGTGGGCCGAATTTGGTCAATTGCTGCTTGTACTTTTTCCTTCATCTTTACGTCTCCTTAAATATGCGGGCAATACCCTGAATCTTTTATTGATGATTAGGCAAACCGCCAAGTCGCCTCGGCAAACCAGCATTCTTTATAAAATATAGGCCCATTAGGGGGTTATTGCAATCTTTTGGAAAAAATCCCTATAAAAAGATTGGTAATTGTTTTCCAGGATGGCCTCCCGGGCCTTTTCCATCAAGGAAACAAAAAACGCAATGTTATGGATGGTGTTGAGCCTATAGGACAGGAGTTCCCTGGCCATGTACAAATGCCGTAAATAGGCCCTGGAATAATTACGGCAGGTGTAGCAGGAGCATTCCTCATCCACGGGCAGGGTGCTGGCCTTGTGCTGGGCGTTGCAAATGTTCAGAGCGCCCTTGCTGGTGAAAAGCTGGCCGTTCCGGGCGTTGCGGGTGGGGAGCACGCAGTCGAACATGTCCGCCCCCAGGTTGACCATGTCCACCAGGTCCTGGGGCTTGCCCACGCCCATAATGTATCGGGGTTTGTCTTTGGGTAAAAAGGGCAGGGACACCCCGGCCATTTCCAACATCAAATCCCGGGGCTCTCCCACGGAAAGGCCGCCCAGGGCGTAGCCGTCAAAGCCGATTTCCTGCAATTCTTCGGCGGATTGCCTGCGAAGGTCGGCGTACATGCCCCCCTGGACTATGCCGAACAATGCGTGGCCCGGCCTCTTAATCTTCTCCCAGGCCTCTTTGCTCCTCAAACCCCAGCGAGTGGTAAGACCCAGGGATTCCAGGGCCTGATCATGGGAAGCAGGGTAGGGGATGCATTCGTCCAGGCACATGGCGATGTCCGAACCCAGGCACGCCTGGATTTCCATGGCTTTCTCCGGGGTAAGGAGGTGCTTGGAACCATCGATATGGGATTGGAAATGGGCGCCCTCCTCGGTCATTTTCTGCAACTTCGCAAGAGAAAATATTTGAAAGCCGCCGCTGTCCGTAAGCAGGGGCCTGTCCCAGTTCATAAAACGGTGCAGACCGTCAAATTCCTCAATGACGTCGCAGCCCGGGCGCAGGTACAAATGGTATGTGTTGCCCAGGATGATTTGGGCGTTAAGTCCATATAGGTCCTCGGGGGCCAGGGACTTGACCGTGCCCAGGGTTCCCACCGGCATGAACACCGGGGTTTTGATTGCGCCATGGGGCGTTGTGATAACGCCTGCTCTGGCTCCGGTTTGTTCGCACACAGCGTCTAATTTAAAGCTAAAATCGTTCAAGAATAGTCTCCAGACCTTTTCAATTTTTTTCCTGGAATGCCATAGCATTTTTTGGGTGAGCAGTAAAAGGGCGTAATGGCTTTCGGGCCTTTTGAATGAAAAAACATGACCATTGGTTTCAATACGGTTTTAAACCGCCCCACCTTTTTTTGCTGTTGATTCACATTGCCCAATCCCTTTTGGCATCGCAGTAGGCGCCGATTTTGCAAAGTTGATGCTCACTTGTTTCCAGAAAATCATACGGTGCGGGCGCGTAGTTTGATTTCATACTGAATTTTAATGAAATTCAGCAATTTCCTAACCGGAAATTGCTGAGTGCTTTTGGGAAAACAGATTCGGGAAAAGCAAGGCTTGCTGGGGTATGCCGCTGTAACGTCCCTTGTCATAATGTCCATTTTTTGGTGGCGGGTATTTCCGGACTGTTTTGTGGAGGGCGCCGGTCTCACTGCCTTCAAGGTGTATAGTGAGTATGTTATTTGTCTGATTCTTACCCTGTCCATGGGTTTGCTTTGGAAAAAGCGTTCCCATTTGGATTCCGTGATTTACAGGCTGATGATCCTGTCCATTTTGACCACTATCGTGGCGGAAGTGGCATTCACGTTTTACGTGAGCGTTTATGGATTATCCAATATCATAGGGCATTTTTTCAAGATTATCTCCTTCTATCTCATATATAGGAGCCTGATCCATTCCGGGCTCACCAGGCCTTTTGAGACCCTGTTCAGATCGTTGAAGGAGAGTCAGGAGAGTTATAAGCATTTGATTGAAAACATGGGCCAGGGAATGACGCTGGTGGATTCCAGCGGAGTGATCAGGGATGTTAATCCGGCCGCCTGCGAAATTTTGGGATTTTCACGCAATGAGTTGGTGGGCCGGTTTGTGTCCGACCCTGCCTGGAACATGATCAAGGGGGGAGGAGAAGCATGGAAACCGGATGAGTTGCCAAGTTTAAGAGCCCTAAAAACCGGCAAGCCTGTGCTCAACGCCTTATGGGGCATGGTCAATCCTCGCGACAAACAGCGCCGGTGGCTTTTGGTCAGTTCCATGCCCAGGTTCTCCCATGGGGGGGGGATTCCCGTCCAGGTTCAGAATGTTTTTTCAGACATAACTGATCGGAAACTGGCTGAGGACGCCTTGCGGAAAAGGGTGAGCGAGCTCCATTGCCTGTATGGGCTGGGGCGCCTTATTGAAACACCGGGAATCACTTTGGAGGAGATATTTCGGGGAAGTCTGGATCATATATCCCGGGGATGGCGACTGCCAGCCCTGGTCTGGATCAATCTCGTTTTTGGCGAACAGACCTACGCCACGAAAAACCATAAAGACACTCCCTGGAAAATTTCCCATCTCATAGAGGTTGGCGGCAAGGTGGGAGGATGTCTGGAAGTGGGATACCTGGAAAAGCCGTCCTTTGAAACGGAGAGCTTGTTCCTGCCTGAGGAGATGGACCTCATACAGGCGCTGGCGGATGGGCTTGGCAAGGTTGCGGAGCGTATCCGCATGGAAGAAGCCCTACGTGAAAGCGAAGAAAAGCATCGGGCTCTATTAGGGGGACTACCGGATCTGCTTCTTCGGTTGGACAGCCAGGGCCGATATCTTTTTATCTCCGACAACGCCGGGGAGGCCATGGGCCTTGTCCCGGAAGCCGCCATAGGTAAAACCCATAGGGAATTGGGATTTCCGGAATATCAGTGCCGTTTTTTGGAGAATTCCGTGGACAAGGTGTTGAATAACGGCCAGGCTTATGAGACTGAATTTGTCCTTTCCGGGCCCAAAACAACAAAAATTTATAATACCCGATTTGTTCCAGTGCACGGCGCCAAGGGACAGGTTCTTTCCACAATTTGTATTTGCAGGGACATTACAGAATACAAAAAGGTGGAGAAGGATTTTAAATCCCTTTTTAATAAGATGCTGGACGGCTTTGCCTTGCACGAAATAATTTGCGACGCCGACGGCAAGCCTGTGGATTACCGGTTTTTGGCTGTCAACCCCGCCTTTGAGAATTTGACTGGATTGAAGGCGGACGACATTATTGGCAAAAGCGTGTTGGAAATCATGCCCAACACCGAACCATCCTGGATAGAGACTTACGGCAAGGTGGCTCTTACGGGACAGCCCGTATCCTTTGAAGATTACTCCAGTGAGTTGGATCGACATTTCACTGTGGCCGCCTACCGGCCCGGCCCGGGGCAATTCGCCTGTATTTTTGTGGATACCACTGAAAAAAAGCAGGCGGAAGCAGACCGGGAGCGGCTCATCCAGGCAATAGAACAAAGCGGGGAGACGATTGTCATTACGGATGAGGCCGGGGTTATCCAGTATGTGAATCCCGCCTTTGAAAACATTACGGGCTACTCTCGGCAGGAGGCTCTGGGGAACAAGCCCAGCATCCTCAAAAGCGGGGAGCACGATGAAGACTTTTACGCCACTCTGTGGGAAACCATTTCCAGCGGGAAAACATGGGAAGGCCGCATAGTTAACAGGCACAAGAATGGGAGCTTGTTTACGGAAAATGCCACCATTTCACCAGTTGTGAACAAGGATGGCGTTATTACCAATTATATTGGCGTTAAACGGGATATCACCGGGGAGATCCGGCTGGAGGAACGGTTGTCCCAGTCCCAGAAAATGGAGGCTATTGGCACCCTGGCCGGAGGGATCGCCCATGATTTCAATAACATTTTGACACCGATTTTCGGTTTTATGGAAATGCTCCGGGAAGACATTGCACCGGACAGCCCCATGCAAGGGCATGTGGAGGAGGTTTTTCATGCGGCCGTGCGGGCCCGGGACCTGGTCAAGCAAATCCTGACTTTCAGCCGTCAGGACGGGCAGGAAATGCGGCCTCTCAGGCTCCAGCCGGTTATCAAAGAGGCTATGAAACTACTCCGGTCCAGTATTCCCACGACCATTGCCTTCCACTTGGATATCGACAAGGATTGCGGCATTGTGATTGCCGATCCCACTCAGATTCACCAGATCGTCATGAATTTGGCGACCAACGCCTATCATGCCATGGAAGTGACAGGAGGAACGCTTTCTCTGAGTCTGAAAGAGGTCGTCATTGATTCGGGTGAGTTGGCGTATCCTGAATTGTGTGGAGGAAGATACGCCCGGCTGACAGTGTCTGACACGGGAAAAGGGATTGGCGAGGAGACTCTGGACAGGGTTTTTGATCCTTATTATACGACCAAGCCCAGGGGCAAAGGAACCGGGTTGGGGCTTTCCGTGGTCCACGGAATAGTCACCAAAGCCAAGGGCGCCATCCGGGTTTACAGCGAGGAGGGCAAAGGCGCGGAGTTTCGCATTTTGCTTCCCATCAAGGAACGGACTCCCGAGATCCTCAAACAGGCAAACCTGGAGCCAATTGCCGGAGGAAACGAACGCATTTTGCTGGTGGATGACGAGTTGTCTGTAGCGCACATGGAACAGAAGATTTTGGAAAGAATGGGCTACCGGGTAACGGCCCGGACATCCAGTCCGGAGGCGCTTGAGCTTTTTAAGGAAAATCCTCAATCCTTTGATTTAATCATTACGGACATGACCATGCCGGATATGACCGGAGCCCAATTGACCATAGAAATGCGAAAGATTCGATCGGATATACCTGTCATAATCTGCACGGGTTTTAGCGATTTTCTTGACGCCCAAAAAGCCAAGGCCATGGGCATGATAGAGCAAGATTCTTTCTGTAAAATTGTTTAGTGGTCCGCACGTCCTTCTTTTGGCGATGGTTATGGTTCATC
>JAEINP010000068.1 GCA_016342355.1 Desulfatibacillum sp. | reverse complement strand
TGCTGCCTCCCGTAGGAGTCTGGACCGTGTGTCAGTTCCAGTGTGGCTGATCATCCTCTCAGACCAGCTAACCATCGGAGCCTTGGTGGGCCATTACCCCACCAACAAGCTAATGGTACGCGAGCTCCTCCTCAGACAGTAGCTTACATGTAGAGGCCACCTTTGATCCAAACGCCCTAAGACATCTGAATATTATCCGGTATTAGCACCGCTTTCGCAATGTTATCCCGAAACCGAGGGTAGATTACCCACGCGTTACTCACCCGTGCGCCACTTTACTCTCCCGAGCAAGCCCGGGATTTCTCGTACGACTTGCATGTGTTAAGCACGCCGCCAGCGTTCATTCTGAGCCAGGATCAAACTCTCCAATTGAATTATGATCCGTACTGTCCGAAGACAGTTAGTTTTTCATACAAAGGCCCGTATGACTGTTTTTCGCTATTTAGTTTTCAAAGATCAAACTCGCAGAGCCAAGCCCTGCTGCGGGTTTCTTTTCTCCCGCTGACAAGCCCCATTGTTTAGCAGAGTTGTTACACCCTGGTCAACCATTATTTTGCTTGCCTATTTTTTTTTCGTCCCCGAAGTCGCCGCTCCGAGTTGTCCAACCGGGCAATGTTTAGCCCGTGTCAGGCGCTGCTGTCAAGGCATTTTTCAAATTCTTTTCAGCGTGCCCGGTACTGCTATGTTGACTTCGTTACTTCTGTAATTCCAATAAGTTGCTTCTTACCCAACCTTCAAGCTCAATGCCTTCGTGTCGAGTGGGGCAATGTTTAGCCCGTGTCGGGCGCTGCTGTCAAGGCATTTTTCAAATTCTTTTCAGCGTGCCCGGTACTGCTATGTTGACTTCTGTAATGCCAAGAACTTTCGTTCTTTCCTCGCTATGCGGCTTACATCCCCGCATTGAGTGAGGCACTGTTTAGCCTGTGCTGATCGGCGTGTCAAGGCGTTTTTCAAGGACCTTAATTATGCCGACCATACTGCTATGTCACTATCCAACTGTTATACGCTCCCACTACAAAAGGGCCAAAGCATCCTTCGGCGGCCAGTCAGGAAAAACTCATTCCCAGCGAGCTTATCGCCAATTTACTCAAAACCAGACACAAACCCATCTATTGTCTAATCAGTATAAGATCAGACCTCCATGGATGGGTATGCCCCTTGTTTCGTTTATCTCTCGGTGGTTCGGCATGAAGTGCTACTATAACCTGCCGCCTGTCGAAATTGCTATGAGGGACCTGATTACTGGGGTCAGCAAGCAACAAGGTTAAAAACCTTCCTGCTCTCTCATTTTCATATGTAATCAAGCCTTGGGGAGTTTTTATCCTCCCGTTCTCGTTTCCTGCTTTTAGATTTTACTTTTTCCGTATTGCCGCAAGCCCTAAGGCTGCTAAATAGGCGCCAGTAAAAAAGAGCGCATCCAAATAATTGGTTTAGCCAACCGGCTGTCAGGAGACGATGTCTCCAATGTCACAATTCCGTTCAGCTTGTGCGCTCTGCAGGAACAAAACCGCGGCCAGGATGTTTTTCCCAGGCCGCGGTTTTGCCTGTTCGAGAAAGTCGTGTTAAACACTATTTGAACAAACTTGTCAATCCCCTTTTTAAGCAGCCCGAACTTATTTTTCGGCCACAACAAGGCGATGGTAGTTCTTTTTTCCTACTCTTAAGATAATCTCGTTATTCTTCATGTCAACCATCGAAATTTTGGAATCAAAAGACTCAATCCTTTGGTTGTTCATGTAGCCGCCGCCCTGGCCAAGAAGTCTCCTGGCAGCCCCCTTGGAATCGCAAAGCCCTATCTCGAAAAACAATTCGAAAGCCGGGAGGCCTTGGGCCAATCGGGTTTCGTCCAAGGCGGTAGTGGGCACCGAATCATCGGCCTTTACCCTCCCTTTCCGAGGTATGGTGCTTTCCGGTAATAAAACTTCGGGAATGTCTCTGGCCCCAAACATATTATAAGACGCTTCCAGGGCGCCCACGGCTTGATCCCGCCCGTGGGCAAGGCTGGTGGCCTCAAAGGCCAGGATGGTTTTGGCCAAGTTCAGGTCCACGCCATCCAATCCCTTGACCACGTTAATCTGGTCCATGGGCAAAAAGGTGAACAGGGCAAGAAACCGCGGCACATCGTCATCATGGGTGTTCACCCAAAACTGAAAGTACTCGTAAGGCGAAGTCCGGTCCGGATCGAGCCAGACTGCGCCTTTGTGAGTCTTGCCCATTTTAATGCCCGCCGAGGTGGTTATGAGAGGGAAGGTGATACCATAGGCTGAGCCACCCTTGGCCCTTCGAACCAATTCCACTCCTGCGACTATGTTTCCCCACTGATCGCTACCCCCCATCTGGAGTTGGCAGCCGTATTCGTTGAACAAGTGCAAAAAATCGTAAGCCTGGAGAAGCATATAATTGAATTCGATGAAATTCAGCCCCTCCTCGGATTCCAGTCTCATTCTGTAGGATTCCGCCTTAATCATCCTGTTGACGGAAAAATGGCGACCAAAATCCCTTAAAAACTCGATGTAGTTGAGCTTCGTCAGCCAGTCGGCGTTATTTTCCAGGATAGCGCCTTTGTCAAAATCAATAAATCGGGCAAGCTGGGCGCGAATTCCCCGGGCATTTTGCTCCACGTCTTCGAGAGTGAGGAGTTTGCGCATTTCGGTCTTACCGCTGGGATCGCCCACCAGACCTGTGCCCCCTCCCACTAGTGCAATGGGTTTGTGCCCTGCCCGCTGCATATGAGCCAGGGACATGATGGGCACCAAACTACCCACATGGAGGGATGAAGCCGTGGGGTCAAACCCGATATAGCAAGACACCTGTTCCCCGGACAAAAGGTCCACAAGTTCCTGCTCATGGGTGGTTTGCTCGACAAAGCCCCTGCTTTTCAGGGTATCCAACACATTCATTTTTTTGTACCTGCGCCTTGGTTCCTGCTCTATTTGCTGGCGTAGCTTACCGCCCTGGTTTCTCTGATAACACAGACCTTGATCTGACCAGGGAAGGTGAGACTATCCTCAATTTTCTTAGCCACGTCCCGGGACAGAAGAACGGATTGCTCGTCCGAAATCTTCTCTCCTTGAACAATGATGCGCAACTCCCGGCCCGCCTGTATGGCAAAGGTATTGCTCACCCCTTCAAAAGAATTTGCAATTTTTTCAAGATCTTCCAGTCGTTTGATGTAACTTTCGAACATCTCGCGCCTGGCGCCCGGGCGGGCTCCTGACAGACCGTCGGCAGCCTGGACCAGCACGGCCAACACAGAGCTCGGGGGGATATCCTCATGGTGAGCCCCCACTGCATGGATGATCTTGGGGGATTCCCCGCATTTTTTACATAAACGCTGACCAATCAGGGCATGGGGACCTTCCTCTTCATGGTCCACAGCCTTGCCGATATCGTGTAAAAGCCCGGCCCTGCGAGCCTGCTTCACATTCAAGTTCAGCTCCGACGCCATCATACCGCACAGAAAACCCACTTCAATGGAATGCTGCAGCATGTTTTGGGCGTAGCTGGTCCTGTATTTCAGGCGGCCGAGATACTTAATCAGTTCCGGGTGTATGCCGTGAACTCCCAAGTCAAAGGTGGCCTGCTCTCCGGCCTCCCGAATGGTGGTATCCACTTCGGTTTCCACCTTTTTAACCACCTCTTCAATACGGGCGGGGTGTATCCTGCCGTCTGCAATCAGGCGAAGCAGGGACAGCCTGGCCACTTCGCGTCTTACCGGGTTGAAACCGGAAAGAATGACCGCTTCCGGGGTGTCATCCACTATCAGATCGATGCCTGTGGCAGCTTCCAGGGCGCGAATGTTGCGGCCTTCTCTGCCGATGATCCGGCCCTTCATTTCTTCGGAAGGCAAATCCACAACAGAAACCGTGCGTTCCGCCACATAGTCTCCGGCGTAACGCTGAATGGCGGTGGAGATTATTTCCTTGGCCTTTTTATCGGCAATTTCGTTGGTTTCCACTTCAATACGCTTAATGAGCTTGGCGCCTTCATGCCTGGCCTCGCTTTCCATGGCTTGGACCAGCGTGTCCTTAGCTTGTTCAGCGGTAAGCCCGGCGATTCTTTCCAGCTCCTGAGTCCTGGCATCAAGCAGTTCCTGGGCTTGTTCTTCCTGAACAACAATTTTCTGTTCCCGCTTTAGCAAACCCTTTTCCCTGCCTGCGACATCGTTTTCCTTTTTGTCAATCAGGTCGGCTTTCCTGTCCAGGTGTTCCTCTTTTTGGAGCATGCGTATTTCAAGCTGCTTGATTTCCTTGCGAGCTTCCTTGGCTTCGGTCTCAAAATCAGCTTTGGCTTGAAGGATTACATCCTTTGCTTCCACCTTTGCGGCTTTGATGGTGTTTTCGGCGGCAAGACGGGCGTCATCCAAAATTTGCTCCGCCTTTGCCTTGGCCCTCCCCAATTTGTCTGAGGCGGCTTTTTTGCGCAAAAGGGCATAAATAACAATACCCACGGCCACGCCGCCAAGGGCCACAAGCAGTACAACAAATGTATTAGGATCCATATGGTTTCCTCCCAAGCAGGTTTTTGCGTAAGTCATTGCACAAGACTTATTGTGCCATGCGTCCTTTGAGGGACACATGCCCCCAGTACGCGCACCCGCTGGTGATAAGGTAGTTGAGGCGCCGGTAAAAATCTGGAAGAGTCAAGAAATGGGACAGGCGAGCCAAATTAGTGCTGATAGACCGAAGGATTAGGCGAATAGGGACACATTGCAAAAATAAGTGATTTTGCAAAGAGAAAAGCCCCCGCACATTGCCGTGTAGACAGAATCCTTGAACCTGTTATGAACAGGTGGGCGCCTCCCAACCTCTTTAGGCTTTTCCGCACTTTGCGGAACGTGCACACCGAGCATGGGTTTTGGCTCCCTTTAGGTAAAATGTTGGAGCAAGGGATTATTGCCGATCACGCACACGGCAGGGGCTTTCCTCCTATTAAGTATCTAAGAAACGACTGCCACCCATGCTTTTTGTTGCTACCCCCCGTCGGTCACATTCCATCCGGCGTTATCAACCCCTTCAGTCTTCCCCTCCAGGCCCCTGGTGCTCCATGCGCTGTATCAGCTTTTCGGAGCGGGACCCTATCTGATCCAGAAACCCTTCGTAGGACTCCTTGAGTTCCAAGTATGAGTGAGCCATATCCAGGGCGGCCAGTACTATAATGCCCATTTTATTGGTGGCCGTGCTTGGCCCATCCAGAGCCCTGCTTGCTGCCTGGACCTTTTCGGACAGGAATTGCGCGGCCTTTTGGGCCTTTTCCCGGTCTCCCTGGGTTTCGAAGGTAAAACTTTGTCCCAGGATCTCTATATGTAGCTGCCCATCCAACGAAGCTGTCGGCTCCTTTTTTTCTCGCCTATTCTATATTATAATCTTCCTGTTCCGTGCCTATGGTTTCGTTAACCCGAGCCAGGAGGCCGTCAATCCGGGACCGCACCATGCTCCTTTCTTCTGTGAGCTTTAGTTCGTTTGCAGTCTTTTGCCGCAACTCCTCTTCCAAGGCGCCGGTTTGAGCCTCTAGTTGCGTGTTTTGAGCTCTCAAGGTCTCGCATTGCAGTATGAGTCCATTGAGTTTGCTTTCTAACCTATCGAATTCTTGAAAGATGCTTTCCTCGTCCAAAGTGCCTCCTCTTCTGTCGAGCATGGGCGGAGTATAACGAGCACCGCAAATATAAGTCAAGCGGTTTTTGTTACATGCCCCCACGGCCGGTCAGAAACATAAAAAGGGGGCGGCCACGCATTGGTAACCAACCCCCTTGATTATTACTGCCATGTTAAACAAAGCCTGGCAGATTTTTTTATTGAAAGCCGTCCATTTTACGGGATTCAGCAAGGCTCAAGCGGGCCTGGGCCCGAGCAAGAGCAAGTTTTGCCCGATCAAAGTCAACCGTCGTTTCCTTGGATTCAAGTCGTTTTTGGGCTCTTTCCAGGGCAGCCTTACTCCGAGCGGCATCAATATCAGAGCGCCGTTCTGCAGATTCGGCCAGGACTGTGACCTTGTTGGGCAAAGTTTCTGCAAATCCGCCGTTGATAAAGACCGCGCGTTCTTTTCCTGCCTCATCCTTGAAATGCAGTGTTCCTAATTTCAAGGTGGCGAGAAAAGGGGTATGACCGACCAGAACGCCGAATTCTCCCTCGCTTCCGGGGGCGGTTACGGACTGAATCGTCTCACTTACCACGATCTTCTCGGGCGTGACTACTTCAAGAAATATATTGCCAGCCATAATATCCTCATTTTATGCGGTCACACCGCTACGCGGCTTCAGACATGTTCTTGGCGTTTTCGATAGCTTCTTCAATACCGCCGACCATGTAGAATGCGCGTTCCGGCAGATCGTCATGTTTGCCATCCACGATTTCCTTGAACCCACGGACCGTATCTTCCAGCTTGACATATTTGCCAGGCTTGCCCGTGAAGTTTTCCGCCACAAAGAAGGGCTGGGACAGGAATCTTTGGATTTTACGGGCCCTGGCAACGGTGATTTTGTCTTCGTCGGCCAGCTCGTCCATACCCAGAATGGCAATGATGTCCTGGAGTTCCTTATATTTCTGGAGCATCTGTTGCACGGTACGAGCAACATCATAGTGCTCGTCGCCCAGGTAGCCCGGGTCCAGAATACGGGAAGAAGAGTCCAGGGGGTCCACAGCGGGATAAATCCCCAATTCCACGATTTGCCGGGAGAGAACCACGGTTCCGTCCAAGTGGGCAAAGGTAGTTGCAGGGGCGGGGTCTGTCAAGTCGTCGGCAGGCACATACACGCACTGGACAGCTGTAATGGAGCCCTTGTCCGTGGAGGTGATGCGTTCCTGGAGTTCCCCAAGGTCGACTGCCAGGGTAGGTTGGTAACCCACCGCGGAAGGCATCCGTCCCAGAAGAGCGGAAACCTCGGATCCTGCCTGGGTGAAACGGAAAATATTGTCAATGAAGATCAGCACGTCCTGGCCTTCCTGATCACGGAAATATTCCGCAGAGGTCAGGGCGGACAGGGCCACGCGGGCGCGGGCTCCAGGGGGCTCAGTCATCTGGCCGTAGACCAGGGAAGCCTTGGGAAGAACGCCGCCTTCCTTCATTTCGTGGTAAAGGTCGTTGCCTTCACGAGTTCTCTCACCCACGCCTGCAAACACGGAAATACCACCGTGCTGCATGGCGATGTTGTGGACCATTTCCATCATGATAACGGTCTTGCCAACGCCAGCGCCGCCGAACATGCCCATTTTCCCACCACGCGGGAAGGGAACCAGCAAGTCGATAACCTTGACGCCGGTTTCCAGAACGCGAACGGTGGTGTCCTGCTCGGTGAACTTGGGCGCCAACCTATGAATAGGCAGCATTTTTTCCTGGCTGACAGGACCCAGACCGTCCACGGGACGACCCACGACGTTCAGCACGCGGCCCAAAACCGCTTCGCCAACGGGCATCATAATGGGGTCGCCGGTGTCTTTTACCGGCATGCCCCGGACAAGACCGTCAGTAACGTCCATAGCAATAGTCCGGACCACGTTGTCGCCCAAATGCTGCGCAACTTCGACGACCAGGTTGTCTGGTTCATCGTTAATGGTCGGGTTGGTGATAAGAAGCGCGGTCAGAATGTTGGGCAGGTTTCCCTGCTCAAACTCCACGTCAACCACCGGCCCCATAACCTGTGTGATTTTTCCTATGTTCTCTCCCATCAAAAGACCTCCTAAAGTCTATTGGAAAACCGTTTGGTATAATATTAAAAGGTTATCCCTTAAGGGCCTCGGCGCCACCAACGATATCCATAAGTTCCGTGGTAACGGCGGACTGCCTCGCCTTGTTGTACAGTAGGGTCAACTCGTCCAGCATGTCATTGCACGCCTTGGTGGCGTTGTCCATAGCTGTCATACGAGCGGCTTGTTCACTGGTGGAAGTCTCCAGCAGCGCCTTATATATCTGCACATAAACATTGCGGGGCAGCAAATCTGCCAGCAGGGCATCCGCAGAGGGTTCGCAAATGTGCTCAGGCAGATATTCCTGCCCATCTTCTTCGACTGTCCCTTCCACCTCAATGGGAGGAATAGGTACCAACTGTTGAAGTACAGGCACTTGCTTACCCATGCTGATGAATTGGGAGTAGATGATGTGCACTTCATCATATTCCCCTTCCAGGAATCCTTTGATAAAAAAGGCGCCGGAATCAGAGGCCACGTTAAAACCAAACCGGGCTCCCACGATGCCGATGTGTTCCTGGACTCTGTTTAGTCCTTCTTTTCTGGCCCAATCCCGTCCTCTTTTACCGAAATTGACCATGTCCACGGCAACGTCGGATTCCAACCCGGCCATATAATTTTGGGCCTTTTGAATGAGGTTGAAGTTGAACCCACCGCAAAGACCGCGGTCAGACGTGCACAAGACAAGAAGGATTTTCTTTACCTTATCCTTGGGCGTAAGGAGAGGACTGGCGTCTTCTCCGGCCCGTTCGGCAAGGCTACCCAGAACCTGCCCGAACTTATCGGCGTAAGGCCTGAAGGCTTCCATCTTGAGTTGGGCGCCCCGCAGCCTGGAGGCTGCCACCATGTTCATTGCCTTGGTGATCTGCCTGGTCTTTTTAACGCCGGATATTTTGTTTTGAACATCCTTTAAGCTTGGCATATATACACCTTCTTCCCGTTCCAGGCCTTATGGCCCAGGCAAGGGTCATTTTTACTGGATGGTATCCTTGAATTCCTTGCCATATTCCTCCAAAGCCTTTTTCAAAAGCGCATCGGTTTCGTCGGAAATCTTGCGTTCCTTGGCGATGTTGCCCATGGCATCAGGATATTTGCTCTCCAGGAAGGAATACATGCCGGCTTCGTATTTGGCCATCATGTTTGCCGGGAAAGCATCCAGGAAGCCTTTGGCGCCCGCGAACAGGATAGCGACCTGTTTTTCCAACGGAAGCGGAGAATACTGGGGTTGCTTAAGGATTTGCACCAGGCGCTCTCCACGCTTGAGCTGCCTCTGGGTTGCTGCATCCAGGTCGGATCCGAAAGCTGCGAAGGCTTCCAATTCACGGAACTGGGCAAGGTCCATACGCAGGGTGCCGGCCACCTGTTTCATGGCTTTTTCCTGAGCGGCGCCGCCGACGCGGGAGACGGACAAACCAACGTTGATGGCAGGGCGAACACCGGCGAAGAACAGGCCGGGCTCCAGATATATCTGACCATCTGTAATGGAAATAACGTTGGTGGGGATGTAGGCGGAAACGTCGCCAGCCTGGGTTTCAATGATGGGCAGGGCGGTAAGTGAACCGGCGCCCAGATCGTCGCTCAGCTTTGCGGAACGTTCCAGCAGCCTGGAGTGATTGTAGAAAATGTCGCCAGGGTAGGCCTCACGTCCTGGTGGACGCCTAAGCAGCAGGGAGATCTGACGGTAAGCGACAGCCTGCTTGGAAAGATCGTCGTAAATGATGAGAGCGTGTTGGCCCTTATCGCGGAAGTATTCACCCATGGCGCAACCGGCATAAGGAGCCAGATACTGGAGGGTTGCAGGGTCGGAAGCGCACGCGGAAACCACGGTGGTGTACTCCATGGCGCCGTGTTTTTCCAAAATGGCCACAACCTGAGCGACTGTGGATTTTTTCTGTCCGCAGGCCACATAGATGCAATAGATGTCGGTGTTTTTCTGTGCAAGGATGGCATCAACCGCCACAGCGGTTTTACCAATCTGACGGTCGCCAATGATGAGTTCGCGCTGGCCGCGTCCCACCGGGGTCATGGCGTCAACCGCCTTCAGGCCGGTGTAGCAGGGCTCATGCACGGACTTCCTGGCGATAACGCCGGGAGCGACCATTTCAACGAGGCGGGTTTCCTTGGCATCCAGGGGACCCTTGCCGTCAATGGGAGCGCCCACGCCGTCCACAACACGGCCAAGAACTGCCTCGCCAACGGGCACCTGGGCAATCCGCCCGGTCCGCTTGACCATATCGCCTTCCTTGATATGGGTTACTTCACCCATAACGGCGATACCAACGTTGTCCTCTTCCAGGTTCAACACCAAACCAAGGATGCCCCCGGGAAATTCCACCAACTCCAGGGCCATGGCCTTTTCAAGGCCGTAGACACGGGCAATCCCGTCGCCGACGGAAAGCACGGTCCCAGTCTCGCTAAGATCCACTTTCTTGTCGTAATCCTTGATTTGCTCCTTAATAATCTGACTGATTTCCTCGGCTCTAATTTCCATCAGACCGCCTCACTCCTTTTTAAAGTTTCTTTTAAGTTGAGTAACTGTGTCCGGATACTCCCATCAAGGACCAAGTCCCCTATTTTGGTCACAATGCCGCCAATGAGAGTGGGGTCTTGCGAGACCGTAAGAACGACCTCTTTGCCCGTTAGCCGGCCCAGTCCCGAACGTATCTTCTCTATGGTCTCGTCCGGCAACACAGTCGCTGCCGAAACACTGGCGCGAGCGATCCCTTTGAGTTCGTCGGCCATCTCCTTATATGCACCGGTAATGACGTCCAGAAAGCTAATGCGTCCCTTATCAAAAAGCAGGAGAAGGAAGGATGCTATCACCACGGAAACCCCTGATTTATCCACCACCTGCTTCAACACCGCTTTACGGGCCTTGCCTTCGTAAATGGGGTTGCTGATGGCGGCTTCCAAATCCGGGTTGGCCTTAAACAAGGATGAAAATGCTTCCAATTCCTCGCGATAGACCTCTGCTTGCCCGTCCTCCTTGCCAATCAGGAGCAGGGCCTTTGCGTAACGTCTTGCCACCTTTAGATTCTTCACTGAGTCACCACCTTGTCTAAGTATTCACCCACGAGTCTGTCTTGATCCTGCTCGGTAATATTTTTTGCAATGAGTTGTTCACCCATGGCAATGGCCTTTTCCAGGATGTCCGTCCTGAGCCTTTTTTTAGCATCGGTAATCTCGTGCTCCATGTGTCGCTGGGCCTGGTCGGTAAGCCGGTCAGCGGCTTTCCTGGCTTCGGCAAGGATTTTCTCCCTGGCAGCCTCTCCCTGGCGCACATAATCATCCACGATTTTTTGCGCTTCGCCTTCCAAATCCTGGAGCCTGGCGTTGATCTTGGAGACCTCTTGGGAAGCTGACTTCCTCCGGGTTTCCAAATCATCCAGTTCCTTTTGGATATCCTCAATGCGTCCTGCCAGGGCATTGGCCGCAGGCTTGCGAACCAAATAGAAAAGCCCACCGAACAGAATCGCAAAATTAAGAACCTTTTGGTAATCGATGTCCTTCCAGGTTTTCCAGTCGTCTGAACCATGGCCGCCTTCGCCGCCGCTGGCCAACACCACCGGAGAAAAAATCAACATGGCTGCAAGGCAAAGCCCCAACCACACTGTTTTTTTCTGTGGTAAAGCCCTAAACAAATTCATGATAAAGCCCTCCCTAAAATCTTTTCACCAATGGTTGCGGCAAAGGCGTCCACTTCCTTTTCCAAGGCGGTTTCCGCAGCCCTTACCTCCCCGGCAATTTTTGCACGCAGTTCGTCCAGATCTTTGGCAGCCTTATCATTGATCTCACTGATGATACCCTGTTCTTGGTCCGTTGCCTCGGCGACAATCGCCTCTTTTTTACTGGCCCCCTCGTTCTTGGCCTTCAAAAGACTTGCGGAGAGCGATTTTTCCTGCTCTGCCGCCTTGCCCCGATCCGTTTCGATTCCCTTGGTCAAGCCGGAGAATTTCTCTCTCCGTTCCTGGAGCCCTTTGCGAATAGGCTTGAAAAGAACCAGATTGAGAACCAATACCAAGACCAGGAAATTAACGATCTGCCATACGACAGTCATGTCTGGGATAACTTTAATCATACGAATTTCCTTCTTGCCCGCAGCTAGTTAAGAAATCAACTAAAATTCAAGAGCTTACCCCTTGCAGCGTCCCGCACAGGCCATGCTCGTGAAAATTTCCACTACCCAATTAAAGACGCGGATGTATAACACCGTGAGTCAGGAATTGTCAAAAGTTTTTTTTTGAAACCCGTTCTCACCCATGGAGTGCGTTTTTTTTCAAGGGCAACTCCACAGTCTTGTCGGACCTGGAATCCTTGTTTTTCATGGAACAATTCCCATGAAAAAGAGCCCCGCTTTCTATGGTTACCACGGGGGCAACAATGTCTCCTTCCACGCGACCGCTTTTTTGAATCTCCACACAAGAGGACGCCTGGATCGTCCCGCGCAGGGTTCCCGCCACCACCACTTTGCCCACCTGGAGATCACCTTCCACCACGGCCTTCTCGCCCACCACGATTTCCCCGTCCGTGCTTTTAATGCGACCGTTTACCTCTCCGTCCACCCGGATGGTTCCTTCAAAGGTCAACTCCCCTTCAAATTTGAAACCCGCTCCAATAAAGGTGTTCATGGGCATTCCGTGTTTTTTCTGTTTCATGAAACCCTCCTTAGTATCCTGCCAATTCATTCGAACAAAAACCTGCGCATGCTGATGTTAAGCAACAGCCCCAGTCCCATCATAATGGTGAGTACCGAGGATCCACCGTAACTTACCAGGGGCAGGGGAACTCCCACCACCGGCATGAGGCCCATGACCATCCCTACATTAATGAAGACCTGCCAGAAGATCATGGAGGTGACGCCTATGGCCAAAAGTGCCCCGAAGGGGTCCCGTGAGCGGTAGGCAATATTCAGCCCCCATATGATGAGCATGAGGAAGAGAAACAAGAGTACCAAGGACCCTGCCAGTCCCCATTCCTCGGCGAACACGGAAAAAATGAAGTCCGTGTGCTGTTCCGGCAAAAAGGCCAGGGATTTCTGACTCCCTTCCAGGTACCCTTTCCCTGTCAGCATACCCGACCCAATAGCTATTTTGGATTGTATTATATGATACCCCGCCCCCAAAGGATCTCTATCGGGGTCCAGGAAGGTAAAAATACGCTCTTTTTGATAAGGCTTCAATACATAGAACCAGGCCAAAGGGCCAATGGCGGCGCAAAGTGCGGCAAGCCAAGCCATAGTCCGCCTTCCAATGCCCACAAAAAGTGTCATGGCCCCGCCTATCAGAAGCACCAGAAGCCCGGTTCCAAGGTCCGGCTCCATGAAAACCAGCACAAAAGGAATGGACATATATATGAAAGGCTTTAAGAGATCAATCAAACCCAGGCCGCCTGTGCGTATGTTCTGGGAATAATGATGGGCCAAAACCACCATGATAGCCAGTTTGGCGAATTCAGAAGGTTGATATGTAAAGGGTCCCAGGCTCAGCCATCGCACAGAGCCGGAAATTTTTTTCCCCACAAGCAATACCAGAATCAGAAGAAAAAGGCCAACAGCGTACACCACCCAAACCCAACGGTCTAGCAAGTGATAGTGGGGGAAAAAGCAAATAATCATGGCTACGAGGCCCGTACCGAACCATGTTAACTGCTTGTAATAGAGACGCATTTCTGCTGGATTTGTGTCGGAAGCCACCGCGCTGTATAAGGTAAGCAACCCCACCCCCATGATCACCAGGATGAGGAGTAAAAGCCCCCAATCAAAATATTGAAGCAGTCTTCTGTCGAACATGGACCGGTTTTCCCCTCGTGCTACGGCATCCGATTTTCAGTCGCCGTTCTTTGCCTGTTCCCGGGAGGCCACAGTCCCTGGCAGGATTTCCTTTTTCTCATCCATGTAAGCCTCAATAAGATCCCTGGCCAACGGAGCGCAGGCCGTTCCATGCTCCCCGTTTTTTATAAAGACCGCCACAGCAATCTGACAGTTTTCCCGGGGGGCGTAAGCGATGAACCAGGCGTGATCCTGGAACATAATCTTGTCGCTTAATTCGTTCATGAACTTGTCGCGGTCTTTTCGGCCAACTACCTGGGCCGTGCCGGTTTTGCCCGATATATCCAGATCTGAAGGACAGATTCCCCTGGCCGTTCCCCGCGGCCCATTCACTGCCCCCCACATGCCTTCCCGGATAAGCTCCAGATTTTCGGGGCTCACGGGAAGTTCCCCAACCATCTTGGGTGTGAATTTTTCCACCAAGATCCCTTCGGGATCTTCCACCCGGTCCACGAGCATGGACTGATACAGGGCGCCACCGTTGCCTATGGCTGCCGCAAAACGGGCCATCTGCAAGGGGGTCACCAAGTTCGCGCCCTGTCCGATTGCCACGGAAAGGGTTTCCCCCTGGTACCATGGTTTATTATACACTTTTTGTTTCCAGGCCTTGTCCGGAACAACCCCGGGGGACTCGTTCCCCAGGCCAAGGCCTGTAACCTGTCCCAGACCGCAACCGCGGGCGAACTCCGCGATCTTATCCACTCCCACGTCAAGGCCAACCTTATAAAAAAATACATCGCAGGACTGGGCTATGGCCTCTGTCACTTCCAGGGTTCCGTGACCGTAATGCTTCCAACACCTGAAATACCTGTCCCCGAACTTAAGGCGTCCCGGGCAGTTATACTGAGTGTGCTGGGTAAGGACTCCGTTTTCCAGTCCAGCCATGGCCGTAATCATTTTGTAGATGGACCCTGGGGCATAGCCGCCGTGGATCGCCTTATTTTCCAAGGGATTATCAGGGTCTTTCACCAGCTCATTCCACTGCTTGCGGGTCATACCGTCCACAAAGAGATTTGGATCGTAGGACGGACTGGACACCATGGCAAGTATTTTTCCGGTTTGGGCTTCCATTGCAACCAAAGCTCCTGCCCGCCCCTCCAGCAGTTCTTCCGCCTTTTTCTGGAGGTCCATGTCCAGAGTGAGATAGACGTTATTCCCCGGCTCAGGAAAAACCGTATCCATGATGCGGACGGTTCTGCCCCGGGCGTCAGCCTCCACCTGGCGGCCTCCATGTTTGCCTGCCAAGTATGGCTCAAATTCCTTTTCAATGCCGTATTTTCCTATGAAATCCCCCGACTTTCGATTGGGATACTGGCTGCTACGCAATTCGTCCAGGGAAATTTCGCTCAAGTAGCCCACAATATGAGCCGTGGTTCCCTTCCCTGGAAAATGACGCTGAGGCTTGACGCGCACCACCACGCCGGGCAATTCGTATCTGCGGGCTTCCACGATCCCTAGCACATCCCTGCCCACATCGTCTTTTATGAGCACAGGTTGGAACGACGCTGCCTTGCCGATTTTGTCTTCAATTTCTTTCTGATCCATACCCAGCAGGCAGGCCAGGAGAGGCAGTATGGTTTCTCGGGGTTTGGCGTCCCTGGGCACCAGGCAAATGTCAAAACGGGGTCGATTGTCCGCCAGGATCACCCCCCCGGAATCCAGGATCAGGCCCCTGGTGGGATCCAAACTCTCCAGACGGATCGCGTTATTTTCCGAGAGCCGGTGCAGACGATCGCCCTGGAGCACCTGGAGATAGACGAGGCGGAGCGCCAGCACCCCGAAAGCCACTGCCATAAGCAGCATGGCATAGGTCACCCGTTGCTTGCACCACTCGGTCCAAACCTCCCTGGAGGTGATATCAGACAAAGCGCTCTCTCCTGTCCTGGCGCTTGATTTCCCAATCCAGAATACTGTTTTGCACCATGATGAGCAAAGGTCCGGTAATGGCGCCACAGAAAGCTGCCAAGCCGGACTGTTTCAGGATCTCTAAGAAGGCGAATGTCTGAGATTTCAGGAAAAACACGCACAAGTGCATGAATATTTCTTGAAAAAGAGCACCGCCTCCGCAAAAGGCCGCCAAAAAAAAAATATTATCGGCATGGAGAAAGGAGGGAAGCCATCGGGACACCACAAACAGCCAGAAATAGGTCACAAAATAATACCAGGGAGGGGCGCCCGAATACACATCCATGGCCAGACCGCAAAAGATGACAATGATAATGCCTTCTTTCATGGGTCTGAAAAGGCCCACACCAAGCACAAAAGGCACCATAAGGTCATATGCTGAAAAAAGCGGAATCGCATGCCCGGGGAAAGTGGTACGGAACACGACCAAAAGGAGTCCCAACACTATTTGAATGGCATAGGTCATGGCATCTCCTGGTCTGGAGGAAGGTCCAGGGGAAGGAGAACCAACACCTCTTCCAACCGGGAGAAATCCACAAACGGCGTCACCACGATTCCCTGGAACATACCCTGTTCGCCCTTCCTGACCCTTGAAACCACGCCCACGGCCAAACCAGGGGGAAAGACCCGATCCATGCCCGAGGTGACCACTGTATCTCCCAAGCTCACGTCATCTTGCTGCATGACATATTGGAACTGGCAAGGGCCATCCGCGTTGCCTTCCAAGACACCACGGGCCCGTGTGCGGGCAACCCTGGCATCCATGGCGAAGTTTGGGTCTGTAATGAGCAGAACCTTACTCTGGTAAGGACTGACGCCAATGACCCTGCCCACGACTCCAAGGGGAGTGGCCACGGCCAACCCATTCCGAACCCCATGGGAACTGCCGCGGTTGATGAAGATGGCCTGAAAGGTGTCCGAAGGGTCCTCCGCCACAACCAGGGCGGTCACCACTTTAGCGCCCTCGTCCTGGGCAAAGCCCAACAGGTTTTTTAGCCGGGTGTTCTGCCGCTGGGTTTCTCCGTATTCATGGAGCCTATGTTGCAGGGACTCCACTTCTCGCTTGAGGTCTTCATTTTCCCGGGCAGTGTCAATCAGGGAAAAATAAGTGGTCCATATGGAAGACGCAAAGGATGTGGTTCTGGTCACCCCTTCCTGAAAAGGGGCCACCAGAATTTGAAAAAGGCTGCCGGCAGGATGCTCCTGCGTGTCCTTGGAACCAAACGTGGGAAGAAGGACGGCTGTAAACATAAAAAAAAGAATCAAAGCCAGCGCTGTGCCCATCTTCTTGGAAAACATATTATGAGCCCGGTTTAGTTGATGACCACCTGCCTGAGAATTTCAATGTCGTCCAAAGCCCTGCCGGAGCCCAGGGCTACCGTGGACAGGGGATCGTCACAGACAGTGATGGGCAAGCTGGTCTCTTCGCGCAGGAGCTTGTCCAGATTCTTTAAAAGGGCGCCGCCGCCAGTCAGGGTAATGCCCCTGTCTACAATGTCCGCCGCCAGCTCCGGGGGTGTTTGTTCCAGGGCGATTTTGACTGTTTCCACAATGGCGTCAATCTGCTCTGAAATAGCTACCCGCACCTCTTCGGAATCTATGGCCAGAATCTTGGGAATGCCGGACACCAGGTCCCGCCCCTTGACTTCAATGGTTTCAATGTTTTCCGGGTCCGGATAGGCGTTGCCAATCATGGTCTTGATGGCCTCTGCCGTTCGGTCGCCGATGAGCAGGTTGTATTTGCGTTTGATATACTGGATGATGGCCCGGTCCATTTTATCCCCGGCCACACGGAGACTGCGCTTGTAAACAATCCCGGCCATGGATATGACAGCCACTTCGGTGGTGCCTCCGCCGATATCCACCACCATGTTGCAGGTAGGCTCGGTAATGGGAAGGCCTGCGCCGATAGCGGCCGCCATGGGTTCTTCGATGAGATAGACTTCCCTGGCTCCGGCCTGGCGCGCAGATTCCTCCACAGCCCGCTTTTCCACCTGGGTAATACCCGAAGGCACAGCCACCACTATGCGCGGCCGCACAGGCCACCAGCGCCGGTTATGCACCTTTTTGATAAAATGACTCAGCATGGCCTCTGTAACGTCAAAATCCGCAATCACGCCGTCCCGCATGGGTCGGATGGCGCGGATATTGCCCGGGGTCCTTCCAAGGGTGCGCTTAGCTTCGGTGCCCACTTTCAGCACCTCTTCCCGGTGCCTGCGGGGATCATAGCGAACAGCGACAACCGAGGGTTCGGAAAGAACAATCCCCTTGCCCTTGACGTAAACCAGCGTGTTGGCCGTACCCAGATCAATGGCCAAGTCATTTGAAAACAAACCATGGATGGCAGTCAGAAAATTCATATGTCACCTTCAGCAAGCAAACTTCGCAAATCTACAAATAAGCCAAATGTTTATACGTACCACCTGAATCAGGAATTATCAAGAGATTTATGCGGAGGGTCCTGAGCAGCAGGAGGTCAGGCCAGCTCCACCGTCAGGAATTGCTCCCGTGGGTCCACTTTGACAATCCGCAGTTGAACCAAATCCTGGGCTGACAGGCTGGGGTTGGAAGCTACAGGCAATGTGCACTCCACCAGGCAATCCGTGAGCAACACCACATACCGGTCTTTCCTGCGCTCCAGAATCATGCCGGGCTCGGCCTGTCCTTTACGGGTCTCCAGGTAACGCAAAATCCAGTACCGGTTGCGCACAAATTGAACACGGGACACCTTGGATAATGGCGCCTCGGAATTGGCGATAATATTTTCCACCTCGGTCCGGGTATAGAGCTTGTCCAGCCCCAGAACTCCCTTGAGTTGCCTTTGCACCACCAGGTCAAAATACTTGCGTATGGGGGATGTGGAGGTCACATAGGCATCCACTCCCAGGCCTGAATGGGGTTCCGGTTTGGGAACGAGCATAAACCGGGAGAGGTGCCTCCTTTGCATCCAGTTTTGATACAAGGTGCCGTCGTCCCGTTCAAAAAGGCGCAGGCGAGGCTCAGGTTGAGCCCGAAAAACCGCCGGACATCTGTTGTCTGCCAGAAAACTCGCCATGAGCCGGTTGGCCAGTATCATGAACTCTGAAACCAAAATACGGGAACGGCTTTCCCGGTTGACCTTGTGAAGGGTTACGTTCCTTTCTTCGTCCAGCCAGATATTGATTTCGGGCAGTGAAATGAGAACCGCTCCGTCGTCCAGTCGCTTTTCGCGCAGTTTTTCCGACAGGGCTGAAAGGGCGATAATTTCCTTGTCGTCGTCAGCCATGAGGTTGACCTCATGATATGTAAGCTGGCGGCGCACCCTTACAAGGCTTGGACAAATCTCGAAGTCCATGACCACGGCATCCCGGTCCAGGCGGACCATAACGCTTATGGCTGGCCGCACCTGATCCGCCTTGAGGCTCAACAGGCCCTCCGCCAAAAGCGGGGGGAACATGGGGATTTTATCATCCGGCATATATATGGAGCTGGAACGGCCAAGAGCTTCCTTATCCAGAAAGCTGTCCCGTTCCACATAGTGGGAAACGTCGGAAATATGAATGCCCACCCGGTAGTAATCGCCGTCGGTCTCCAGGCTCAGGGCGTCGTCGTAATCCAGGGTGGCCTGGCCGTCTATGGTGAGCACCGGCAGTCCGGTAAAATCCCGACGCTTGCTGGTGTCGGTTCTAAAGCCCGATCCGCTTGCCAGGGCTTTGGCTTCCTGAATGGTTTCAGAGGGGAAATCCACAGGAACGCCCAGGCGATAAAGGTCCAGGTTCGCATGCTGGTCCCACACTCCCAGGCGAATAAGAAACTCAAAGAGCCCGTTATTGAGGTCAATCCCGGCATTAACGGCCATTTGTCGGCCCAATTCGTAGGAAGGGCTCTCTCTTTCAAAAAGGTACAGGTCCCTGATAACGGAAACAAATTGCTTCTTGTCCGGCGGGACCTCCGGATTATCCTGGGCATAAACCTGCTTCAGCCATTCTCCCCCTTCCTGGATAATCTTTTCGCGGCGGGCATCTTCCAGGGCCTGGACCTGAATTTGCTCAACCTTTTCCGGGCTATTTGGCAAAAAACGGTTTACATCGAATTTAAAATAAATGCTGTCCTCAAAAAAAGCCCTGATAACCGCGGACTCATGGTCCGGATCCGGTGCGGCCCCAAAAGCAAGGCCTGCCATGGTTTCGGCATCGACCCACTGCTCCTCCTCGTGGACCACCTCCCACAGTTCGTAGACATCCACATGCGCCTTAAGAGCCTCGCGCTTCTGGGCGACTTCGTTGATCAGCGCAACAAGGCGGTCCCGTCCCATCCCCGGGTCCAAGCGTCCGGATACGCAAAACAAACGATGCTCCGACACACTCACCTCGCGGTTAGCTTCGGTGAGCAGGCGCACCTTTTGTTTTTTGGCTTGCATTATGACCGCGCAAATTACTTTTTTCCGGTCGATATATTCTATTAGAGTTCCAAGTTCCATGTTTAATCAGAACATAACAACCGGCACGGGGAAAGTCAATTAAAGCTATGCTTCCGAGTACGATCGACCCCACATCTTAATAAAATAGCGTTGCAAAGCCCCATTTGCCATGGTATGGAATTTTCCCGAGACATTAAGTAAGGTGAAAAACCTACGGATTATGGTCAGATACCGAGCCAGGGTACAGGTTTGCCCAAGCTCGCAATGTGCACAAAAAACCTTTAAGGAGGAAACAAGATGGCTTACAATGCAGTGGAAATGAAGGACTGGCAGATTTCTGAAGCTGCTGAAGAAAACATGCCCACACCCAAACAATGGGCAGAAAAACTTGGACTCCAGGATGACGAGATGCTCGCCATGGGGCGTCTGGCAAAAGTTGATTTCCTGAAAATCATCAACCGGCTGAAAGACAAACCCGATGGCAAGTACATCGAAGTCACCGCCATTACCCCTACCCCTCTGGGCGAAGGTAAAAGCACCACCTCCGTCGGCCTCATGGAAGGCCTCGGCAAGCGCGGTAAAAACGTCGGCGGCGCTCTGCGTCAACCTTCCGGCGGACCCACCATGAACGTCAAGGGAACCGCAGCCGGCGGCGGCAACTCGCTGCTCATCCCCATGACCGAGTTCTCTCTGGGTCTCACCGGCGACATCAACGACATCATGAACGCCCACAACCTGGGCATGGTGGCCATGACTGCCCGTATGCAGCATGAGCGCAACTACAACGACGAGCAGCTCAAGCGCCTGACCGGCATGCGCCGCCTGGACATTGACCCCACCCGCGTGGAGTTCGGCTGGATCATCGACTTCTGCGCACAGGCCCTGCGTAACATCGTCATCGGCCTTGGCGGCCGCACCGATGGTTACACCATGCAGAGCAAGTTCGGCATCGCCGTCGGTTCCGAGCTCATGGCCATCCTGGCCGTGGCTACCGACCTGGCCGACCTGAAGGAGCGCATCAACAACATCACCGTGGCTTTTGACAAGAGCGGCAAACCAGTCACCTGCGGCGATCTGGAAGTAGGCAACGCCATGGCTGCCTTCATGCGCAACACCATCAACCCCACCCTCATGTGCACCGCTGAATATCAGCCCTGCTTCGTGCATGCTGGCCCCTTCGCCAACATCGCCGTGGGTCAGAGCTCCATCATCGCCGACCGCGTTGCCCTGAAACTGTTTGATTACCACGTAACCGAGTCCGGCTTTGCCGCTGACATCGGATTCGAAAAGTTCTGGAACGTGAAGTGCCGCTTCTCCGGCCTCAAGCCCCACGTTTCCGTTCTCACCACCACCATCCGCGCTCTGAAAATGCACGGCGGCGGACCCAAGGTCGTGGCTGGCAAGGCCCTTGACGA